>CAZIEW010000004.1:0-106473 GCA_964538515.1 uncultured Syntrophobacteraceae bacterium | reverse complement strand
ATACAACGTGGCAAGGTACCGACCATAACGGTCCTTGGGGGTCGAGTTGAGCAGGACCCGAATCGCACGGTCCTTGGTGATCCGCTCCAGCGTATCCACAGCCGCGTGGCCGAACGGTGATTCGAGATCCTTTTCAATTTTCGCGTTGAACGCTTTGATGCCGAGAATGCGCACTGTCGCAGGCTCCTGACCTTCTTGGGCCACCTGAATCGTGTCCCCGTCAATCACCCGCACAAGCCGGACCACACTTCCCGTTTCGATCTTGCCTTCCGATGAGTGGAAAGCCTTTCTTTGCTTCTCGACACTTACCCCATAGAAGAGCGAGGCGGAAAGCAGAAACGCGATGCATCCCCAATAGAGAACATGATGTCGGTCCATGCGATCGATTGTCCGTCGGTCGTATTGTTGCTCGGTTTGGTTACACAAAGACGTGAGGACAAGGAGGCCGAACGTACCGCAACGATCGCCGGCCCCCTCTACGGAATAGGATGCCTCACTTCGCTTCGGTCGGGAATTGGGCCCTCTGCCACTCGTGCCATCCGCCTTTCAGGGCGAAGACGTTGATGTAGCCTTTATCGATCAGTTTTTGTGCCAAACTGGCACTCGTTCCTTCGTTCGGTCAGGCGCAGTAAAGAACGATCTTTTTCTCCGTGGGGTACTTGGAAGCCCAAGCCTCAAAGTCCTTCGGATCTTCCCGAACGGCTCCCTTGATCTTCAGCTCGCTGGAGCTCCAATCCTTGCCTGCCCGGACGTCGAGCAGAACAATATCCTTGGAGCCCAGTTCAGGCTTGAGCTCCTCCTTGCTGATTCTGGGGACGTCCTTGGGAGCGGATTCCGATACCGCCGTCCATCCCAGACTCACCAACCCCAGCATCAACAGCACCATCCATGCAAATCGCCGGGTAATCATGCCACTCCTCCTGTCGTGTTTCTCAGTCAGCATCGCAGTGTCGAGGAGGAGAGATCTTCCCACACTCCCCCACTCAATCGCCTCTCCGGCGCCCGTTAACGACCCTGCGCCATGGGAGTAATATAATGCACGTCAGGAAAGACGCGACCAGCATGAAGGAGAGAAGACCGGCTCTTTCGGGGTCCGTCCATGCGGAGGCGGCCACCGTGCCCGAGAAAAGAAGGAGAAAAGCGCCATGGATGCGGGCTCGGTTGCTGATAGCTTTCGTGTCCGCCTCTGCGGTTGATGGATTGCGGAGCGTCAGGAGCCACAAAGACAGATGGAAGACAGCGTAACCCAGGAGCCAGAGCAGGGTGGACCCTCGCAGCCAGACTTCAAGCTCCGACTCTCCTGCAAGCCCTGAGGCGAGGGCCGTGGCGATTGCCGCAGCGAGGATCAAGATCGCGATCCGCCCGGGCGTGAGCCATTGCCGGGAAGGAGGGCCGGCCTCGCCCGGATGAAGCAGTCCCCCTGCGAGGCCGTACAAAGCAAGGAATGCCCCGTTGACCACCCCGCAGCAGCCGGCCAGCACGACGATTCCCATGATGATCCGGCCGGGCTCCCCAAGAATGGCTCGCGCGGTCACCATATGGGGCACTGAGCTCTCCGCGAGATTCTCCAACGGCACAAGATGGACCGACACAACAGACCATGTCAGGAACAGAACCGCGGCCGCCGCGACCACGAAGCGGGATGCTGGGTGATGTCCGGCCGGCGTCTGTGGGCCATAAACGGAGAGCTCGAATCCCATGAACAACACGAGGCAGGCCAAAGCCGGCCGAATCGCCAAGGCTGCAGGGCACGCCGCTTCAGGAGCCGGGGCGGTGCTCCAGAGAAAACACCCCGCGATGGACAAGGCGACGACGCCTGCGAGGGCAACGCCGACACACAAGGTCTGCAGCATGAGGGCAGCGCGTGGCGAGATGAGGCTGACCATGAGCAGCAAACCCAGCAGCAAGAAGGCGAAGGCGAAATTCGGGAACCAGTAGACGAATACTTCGTTGAAGACAAATCCTGCGGTGGCAAGAACTCCCGTACCGAGGCAAACGAAGGCGGGTAGCCGTGTGACCATCGGGAACAGGTGAGAGCCCTCAAGCCCCAAGAGGATGCCAAGAGGGTGAGATTCAACCATTGTGGGGTGGATAAAATGCTGCAACCGGTCGTAGACCCACCCATTGGCAAGGTATATGAGAGCGGACATGGCAATCAGCCAAGGGAAAAGAGCCCCACTCTGCCCGATTCCGTTTCCCAGCCGTGTCCATGCTTCGGGCGATAAGAGAAGCCCCAGCGCAATGGATGCGGGGTGTGGGCTCAGAATGAATGCGCGCATCGGTCTCCGCTGAGATCGCCCGGAAGGCGGCCAATGGAAGGGATTTTCGTCAGAAGACCCCTTTGTGAAAATGATAGCCTCTGTAATTAAACACCGCACCTTCGTGGGTAATTTTCTCGAGCTTCAGGCCTTCTGAGATTTCATCGCCTTCTCTGAGCACCTTGCCGTTGATCGTTACCCTTCGTTCTGCGGGGTTTTCCGAATAAACCAGGAAAGAGAGCGAAAGCTTCGGAATGTCATTCTTCACGGACGCGGGAACTTGGCTGTACTCCGGTTCCTTGCGGGCCGGTCGCGTTTCCGAGATCAGGGGCTTCAGATCTTCGATGAGCCCCATCTCTGCGGCTCCTCCTTGAGTTGGAGTCATGGGAGCTCGGGGTGGCGCCTGTCCGGTGGGCGGCGCGGGAGGAGACGGCTTTGTCGCGCTGCGCTTGGGATCGTCAGCCTTCATGGGCTCGCTGCTCTTCACCGGCGGCATCGGTTGAGTGCTCGCCCCTCCCGCCGTCGCTGATCGTTCGGGCTTCGAGGGCTCGGGCACCTTGGTCTGGCCGACTCGTCCCGGTGGACCCCCAGGCGGAGCGGCGATCTGTCTCGGTGCTGAGGCCAAGGGGCGCTCAGGCCCTTTGCTGGCTTGAATGGTGGGTGGGGTGAGGGACTCTTGGACAACCACAGACTCCGTCGCTCGTGATGCGGTCTTGCCCGTGGATCCCCCTGACAGTGAAGGCTGCATCCTCGAGGAGCCCTGCGTCGTTGGCCCTGCCTTGGGCCCGCCTTCCATGGCCGCAGAAGGCTGACCCGTCAGATTTGAGGGACCGGTCGCCGAGGAAACCGAGGTGTCGGGGATTCGCTCCCGCTTGGCCTGCCATGGCCCTAGCCACCAGCCAAGGATCCCCGCAACGTTGAGTGCCAAGACACTAGCCAGAATCCACGGCCACACGCGCTTCCGTTCAGGGTCGCACCGCACGGGGACATGGATGGTATCCAATCCCGGGGAGGTGCCCCGTTGCCGCTCCTGCTCCGACTTCCGTAACGCATCCAGAATGTAGGACACCGTCAACCGTCCTTTCTGGCTTTGGCCAGATGGGGATCTTCCGAATGAATGCCGGCATTGAGCCGGATGATGGTCTGGGGCCCCACGATTCCATCGGATTTGAGCCCGTTTGCGGCCTGAAAGCGCTTCACCGATTCCTGGAAAGACTGATCGAAAGCCTTGTTGTCCTCCGCCGGAGCCTCGGGCCGTCCTTCAGCCTTCGCCAGGTTTGCCCTGAGCCAATCGACGGCCGGTCCCCGGTCTCCCATCTGGATGGCACCCGAATAATGAGGCGGCGGCCGCCAGAAGAGGATGAAATCACCTTTCCAATAGTGCTCCAGCTCAGAAAGGGGAACACTCCTTGGATCACCGCCAACCACAACATTGGCAGTCTGATCCTGAGCTGCCGTGAGGGTGGCAAAATACGTCTGCCCGTCAGGGTCTTGAAGGCGTAACACCGCGGGATGATTGAGACGCAGGAGGTCTTGGAGAGCTGCTCGCCCGCTCAAGCACTGCAAACCGCAAGCTTCAGCGTGCTGGCAAAAGCGGCCGTCCTCACTCGACGGCTGCGGGGCACCCCAAAGGTCGAAGAGGGCCTGAAAGGCCAAGAATTCGCTTTGTGCAACAGGTTTTCCGGACGTCCATGCCAAAGTGGACGCTTTTGAGGTCTCCGCGACCGCCCGCTCGGAGCTGCTGCGTTGTCGAGTCTCCTGCACCTGACCCGAGAAGGCTCCATTGGGCTGACCAGGGACAGGCTTGCGCACGGACCTCGGTGAGACGAGATCCGCACTCGCCGTCGAAACCGTCGCCTGCTCGGCGGGCGGCCCTTTCGTTGGGACCACGGTCAGAAGCTTTCCCATGACGACCAGACCCCCGACGGTGACCGCCGTTGCCGAAAGGAGGACAGGGCTGGTCATCCAACGGAGACCGCGCTTCCGCTCACCGATAACCTCACGGGCAGAGGTCTCAATGATTCTTGGCGTTACGGCAGTTCTCCCTTCCGCATACGCACCCAGAAGGGCCCGGTCCGAGACGGTGTTGATGAGCCTCGGGATTCCTCCGGTCAGCCGATAGAGCGTCTTCATCGATGATGGAGTGAAGATCTGCTGACGTGCGCCGGCAACCGCCAGGCGATGCTGAACATAAGCCTCGGTATCTTCTTTTTTGAGGGGACCGAGATGATAACGAGCGACGATCCGTTGAGCGAGCTGACGCAGTTCGGGGCGATCCAGCATGTCCCTGAGCTCAGGCTGCCCCAGGAGGATGATCTGCAGGAGCTTTCTTTGATTGGTTTCCAGGTTGGTGAGGAGCCGCATTTGCTCCAAGACGGAGGCAGTGAGATTCTGCGCTTCGTCAATGATCAGCACGGATTTTCGACCCCGGGCGTGGGCTTCGAGCAAGTGGGCGTTCAACAGATCCACGAAGACCTTGATGCTTCGGTTGTCCTTTGGGTAACGCACGCCGAATTCGTCACAGATCGTAGAAAGGAGCTCAACCACCGTAAGCCGGGGATTGAAGATCAGAGCCACATCACACTCACTGGGCAGCTGCTCGACGAGTCCTCGGCAGATGGTTGTCTTCCCCGTTCCCACTTCTCCAGTGAGCAGCACAAAGCCCCCGTCTCCTTTCACGCCGTAGAGCAGGTGGGCCAACGCCTCCCGATGCTGGTCGCTAAGGTAGAGATACCGCGGATCCGGCGCGATAGAAAATGGCGCTTCTGCAAGCTGAAAATACTCCTGGTACATGCTATCACCCGGTGTCAAGAGACCTAAGCGGATTAGAGAGCAATATATTCAACGGTTCTGAAGCATACAAGAGGATTGCGCATGCGGTCGGGGGCTCAGCACGATGGACAAAGCTTGGAGCGTATGACTTCCAAACAAGGTGGTCCGGATTACACCGGCAGGGAAGCCGCAAGCAAGACAAGGCTGACGGGCCCCCAGCGATGGATTCCAAGTCTGCAAGGGTCCAGGCGGACTTGCTTACATCACAGCTTGTACCCAAACTGCCTCAAGATGTCCTTCCGCCACTTGACGTCCTCCTCGCCCTCGATTCCCTTGGGAGAAAAACCGTCTACGACGCCAAGGATCCCACGGCCTTGATCCGTTTGGGCAAGAACCACCACCGTCGGGTTGGCCGTAGCGCAGAAGATCCGGCAGACCTCAGGGACCTGTTTCAGGCCATTCAGCACATTCACGGGAAAAAACCCTTCTCCGAGAAACACGATGAAGCTGTGGCCTGCACCGATGGCCTCTGCGTTCCTGGCCGCGAGGCGCACCATCTCCTGGTCCGTTCCAGACGTCCTGATAAGACATTTTCCTGATGCTTCGCAGAAAGCTAGGCCGAACTTGATGGAGGGAACCGCCGACACCAGCGCCTCGTGGATGTCTTCGACGGACTTGATGAAATGCGTTTGGCCCAAGATGAAATTCACGGCTTCGGGCTTTTCGATGGATATGGTGGTCAGTTGCATGGCTCGATCCTCCTTTGATTGGTGTGAAACAACCAGAGCGTCTGCTTCACTGCCCTGTGACTTGGCAGCCAAGCGATGCGGTGACGGTTTCCGTCTGATCTTGCGAGAGGGTCCAGTCATTGTAACGGTTCAAGTCATAGATCAACCGCGCCTTCACCGTGTAGGAGCCTGGCTTGAGCGATGGACTCCAAGGTAGGGCTCGGTTCTCTCCGGCGCGCAGGATCGCCTCGTGGGGCCCCTGCAAGTCGGCCTGGGTTGCCGCCATGGAATCAGGCCGAAGGCGGTCCTCCTCGACGAAAGCGCGGTCATCCGGTCGATTGCCGTACCAGGGCGCAAACAGCCATTCGCGGGATGCCACGATGCGCTCCTGCTGGTCCTCGATCTCCACGATGAGATAAAGTGCCCGTCGGTTGGAGCCGGAAGGGATCGAATGTCCCGCCCCAACGTTCATGACATGAAATTCGAACCGTGACTCCCCTGCTACGGGTTGAACGATGACCGCTGTCGCCGCGTTCATGACCCGCTGGCTGGAATGGCCGCCCGTCCAGAGGTGACGCGCCACGGAGCGGATCGGAACGTCGAACGTTTCTGCCGTCTTCCTGAGCGTCCGGGGCATGTGACAATCCTGACAATGCAGCTTGCCCAAGCCGGCCTTGAAGAAATCCTCGCGCCATTCGAGGAAGGTCTGGGTCTGGCTTCCCGGCGTGTACGAGCCGAGACTATGGCAGTAGGCGCACATCACCGATGTATGAATGCGCTCGTCTTGAACCGTTTCGTGGGGCGCCTGGACCTTGTGTGGGGTCCGTATCGCCCCATCGGGTGTGAGATGGCAGCTGATGCACCTTACGCCGCCGAACTCCTCTTCGGGCGGCCGGGGGTCCGGCCTACCCATGCTCACCTGATCCATCTCCGGGATGGAGAACGTGCGGGGAAAATGGCACGTCCTGCACGCCCCGTTGCTCGTTCTCGCTTCAAGGGCATGGACCGGATAAGGGTCGAGGGCCGCCAGGGAGTGTCCGGTACCCGTCGTCGACACGTTGGCGGGTACATCCAGGATCCTCTCCGGGCCTGCTTTTCCGGCTGGGTCCCTGTACTTGACGTTGGAGCCGAATCCCATGGCGTATTCCCGGTAGAGGGTCACATGGCACGTGCCGCATTCTTCCGACGTCGGGCTTCGACCCTTGAACTGCACGGTCTTGGGAGGACCCTCCTGGGCGGATCCTCGGAAGGACCCCAGGAGCAGGATGGTCGCAAGAACCAGCAAGGTCGTCAGCGTGCTTCCACGCCATTGCCTTCTTTGAATCATGCCAAATCCATCCTGTTTATCCATTTCCGTTCGCTTGTCCGACAGCAGCCCCGGAGTGATCGGTGGGAACCGTGCAGTTCAGGTGGGAACCTCATATCATTGTCCCGGTGGTTTTGGAAGAGAGCGCATGGGTCAGTTGACGAAGTGAGCCCTGCGCATGTAATGTACGCTCAGCTTTTCGAAAGCGCCTCCAGGGTGTTCTCGTGCTCGGGAGTTACTGCATTCAATCTGGCAACGGGCGAGACCAATAGGCGCTCCCCCGAAGATCACAATTGAGAAGAGACAAAAAGGGAGCAAAAATGGGCATCGATTTTACACCTCCTCCCAATTTCATTCGGAGCATCATTCAGGAAGACCTGAAAACCGGCAAGTTCGACGGCCGCGTGATGACGCGGTTTCCCCCCGAGCCGAACGGCTACCTCCATATCGGTCATGCCAAGTCCATCTGCCTGAACTTTGGCCTCGCATCGGAATTCAATGGCCATTGCAATTTTCGCTTCGACGATACGAACCCGAGCAAGGAGGACATCGAATACGTCGAGTCCATCCAGGAGGATGTGCATTGGCTCGGCTTCGATTGGGAAGACAGACTCTATTACGCCTCGGACTACTTTGAGCAAATCTATCAATGGGCGCTGGATCTCATTCGAGCCGGGAAGGCTTACGTCTGCAGTCTCAGCGCCGACGAGATCCGCGCGTACCGCGGGACCCTCACCGAGCCCGGCAAGGACAGCCCGTATCGGAGTCGCACGGTGGAGGAAAATTTGGATCTGTTCCAGCGGATGCGAGCGGGTGAGTTCCAGGAAGGCGAGCACGTGCTGCGTGCCAAGATCGACATGGCCTCCCCGAACCTGAACATGCGGGATCCGGTCATGTACCGCATCAAGCATGCGCCGCATCATCGCACGGGGACCGATTGGTGCATCTATCCCATGTACGACTGGGCGCACGGGCTTTGCGACTCCATCGAAGGGATCACCCATTCCATCTGCACCATGGAATATGAAGATCACCGGCCCCTTTACGACTGGTTCCTCGATGAGCTCAAGCTTTACCATCCGCAGCAGATCGAATTCGCCCGCCTCAACTTGAGCTACACCGTGATGAGCAAGCGCAAGCTGCTCCAGCTCGTTCAAGAAAGGCACGTCCGGGGCTGGGACGATCCCCGGATGCCCACCCTGGCCGGGATTCGCCGCCGCGGCTACACGCCTGCGGCCATTCGCAACTTTTGCGAGCGAATCGGCGTCGGCAAACGGGAGAGTCTCGTTGATCTGGCTCTCCTGGAGTACTGTGTCCGGGAGGATCTGAACAAGGGGGCTCCCCGCGTGATGGCGGTTTTGAAGCCGCTGAGAGTAGTGATTGAGAATTATCCCGAAGATCAGGTGGAGCTGATGGAAGCCGTCAACAACCCCGAGGACCCAAGTGCGGGGACGCGGCAGGTGCCCTTTTCCCGGGTTTTGTACATCGAACGGGACGACTTCATGGAAGACCCGCCCAAGAAGTTCTATCGGCTTGCCCCCGGTCGGGAGGTGCGTTTGCGGTATGCGTACTTCGTGAAGTGCACCGGCGTGGTGAAGGACGAAAAGACGGGTGAGGTCGTCGAGCTTCGGTGCACCTACGATCCGGAAACGCGGGGAGGTGGAGCCCCTGATGGAAGGCAGGTGAAGGCCACCCTCCACTGGGTCTCTGCCGCCCATGCCGTAGGCGCGGAAGTGCGTCTCTACGATCGCTTGTTCACCAAAGAAAACCCGGGAGATACGGAGGAAGGGGAGACCTTCAAGGACTTCTTGAATCCGGCCTCCCTGGAAGTGCTGCCCTCCTGCCAGGTTGAGCCAAGTCTTACCGGGATGGCACCGGGGTATCGATGTCAGTTCGAGCGGCTGGGCTACTTCTGCGTTGACCCGGACAGTACGGATGACAAGCTCGTGTTTAACCGCATCGTGACCCTACGCGACACGTGGGCCAAGATCCAGAAACTGGAGCAAGGCCAATCCGGACGGTAGGGCTCGCCGAGGGACTTCCTTGGTCTGGACTTGGCTCGACTCTTTGCGGACGCCATTTTGTAATGCAGCTGCGGCTTCCACCCTCTGCGCCGCAGGCACAACTAGGGATCCTGTCAATCATGGCGGTAGCGACGCCGGCTTCCTCGGCGTCGCCTGATCCATCCCTTCAGGGCGCCGCCGAGGAAGCCGGCGCTTCCAAAACGACCTTATGGCGGCTGGGGACACGTTTTTGTTGCCCCATGCCTTAGACCTCCGCCAGTTTTCGCAGCTCCGTCACCACCCGCCTCAATTCCTCAACGAGCCTCACGTGCTCGGCACGTTCCTCGAACGCGGCGACCAAAGCGTTGTAATACCACAACGTGCCGTCTTTGCCTCCCTGGAATCGCTCCCAGAGCCTATCGCCGATCTGCTGGTAATCCGCGAGGATGGATCGGGCATTGTGCAGCTTGTCGGCCAGGGAAACCAGGAGCGTCTCCCTGGTGACACCGGCCAGATGAGCGATATAGCCCTCCTTGCGTGCTTTCCACGGCGGTTTGGGAGTTTCCGTGGAATCGGAGCACGCCTCGACAATGGCTGCCACCGAAGGGCCGAACCGACTCGCGATTTGCTCGAGGACGGCCTCTCCGCCCTGGTCTTCGACCGAATCGTGCAGCAGCCCCGCAATGGCCGCGTCCTCGCTTCCCCCATGCTCGAGGACCAGCGATGACACGGCCAGCAAGTGGGCGACGTACGGGATG
Source organism: uncultured Syntrophobacteraceae bacterium (assembly GCA_964538515.1). Taxonomy (GTDB): domain Bacteria; phylum Desulfobacterota; class Syntrophobacteria; order Syntrophobacterales; family Syntrophobacteraceae; genus CALBZH01. Next base: position 96,648 of record CAZIEW010000004.1, on the reverse strand, counting down.
TCGGTCCCTTTGCGCCACTGGTCCGCATGCAGGAAGGCCGCAAGCCACAAGGCTTCTCGAAATCGGGAGCTCAGCACGATGGGCTCCGCTGCTGCGGGCTGACTCATCTTCTTCCCCTGTTTCTTATGGGGAGCCAGGGGGCTCACAGAAGCTCATTGGCCGCGCTCTCAGCGGCTTCGAGCCACTGGGGGATGTTGGCGGCCGGAACCGTACGCTCCGTGGCCTTGATGAGAGCACCGGTTTCCACGTTCACCAACCGAACATCGAGACGCATCTTGTCGCCGCTGACCAGATAGCCTCCGAAGATCATCATCTTGGCACCGACCATCTTGCCCAATCTGAGGCGGGTAGACTCGTCGACGAGCGCGCTGGACCCCACGTTCAGCTCTTCGAGAGCCAAAAGAAGGCGCTGCCGCTCGACAACGGTAACCTTCCCTTTCCTGGAGAGGGCATCGGTCACGCGTGAGGCCAACACCTCCCCGAGCTGGGGAGTGGCGGAGGTCCCGACGCTCAGAGAGTCGAAATCCCAGACGGCGACGGTCGACACTTTGGGCGGCTTTGGCGGGACTTTCTCAGGGGGCGGAGCCTCCTTTGGCGGAACGGGCGTCGGGGGCTTCTTCATGGCCGTGGGGATACGCTCCGGCTGGGTAACGCCCGTTGTCGGCTCCCCCGGTGGGACAAGGGGGATCTCCGGCTGTGCAACCGTGGGAGGCGGCGGCTGCGGGGCCGCGGGGACGGGCTCCCGCTGGGCAACGCCCGTGGAGGGCTGTTGCGGTGCTGCGCAGGAGAAGCTCAAAAGGAGAGCACACGCAGCAGCCAACTTGAAAGCCATTCGTTTTGGTGTCATCGTCAGCACCTCCTTACGGGGTCTGCAACTTTTCCTGGACCTTGTCGTCCACCTTGACGGCTCGGTCTTTGGTCAAAAGCGTCGCGTAACAGAGGTCCGGCTCGACTTGGACCACTTCGAGTCCGCCGACCGCCTTGGCGGATGACTGCAGCTTCTTGCCTTTGTATTCCACGGATTCGCCTTCCTGAAGCACGTCGAACCTGGTCCCGAGCACCACGCCTTGCTTCGCGCCGATGTTCAGGACGATTCGATCGCCCTGAATCTTGGCGACATAGCCGCGAAGGGGGTATTTGGCGACAATCGTCTTCAGGATTTCGTGGTACAGCTGGCTCAGGTCCGGCTCGAGTGAGCCCTGAGAGCCCACGTCACGGTTCACCACCAGGGGCACGGTTGTGGTTTCCGTGTCGATCAGTCGCATGCTGAGAAGGGTGCTGCCCGGCATGTGAATGAGGGAGCCCGTGCCGATGAGCTTTGCGGCGAGAACCCGTCCCAGCCTCAAAGCGGTCGTCTGGTCTGCGAGCTGAGACGAGCCCAGGTTGAGCTCGTCAATGAGACGCTCCAGCATGACGCGCTCAACCACCTTGACTCGATTGGAGCCATTGAGCAGGTCCGAGAGCTGAAGGGCAAGGACTGATGCCAGTCCGTCCCGTTCCGGAAGGCCGCCTTTTTCCTCCATGTCGAGAAAAGTGAGCACCATGGGACGAGAAGTCCAGGAGTCGCCTTCCTTGACGCCAGCTCCCTTCTGAGACCGGTACCGCTCGGCCAGCTCCTTCACAAGCCGGTCGATCCGCTCCTTCTGCTTGGCGTCCTTTTGCGCGTCCACCATCTGCTGAGCGTTTCGTGCGAGGGCGGTCGCGTAGACATCCGACTTCTCGAGGGAGAGCGTCTGACGATAACTCTCGAGCGCCTTGTCCCATTTGCCTTGACGCTCGTAAGTGAGGCCCTTGTTGGTCGTCCCTTCGATGTAGAAGGGGTCGATGGCGACAGCTTCATCAAACAGCTTTCGGGCGGTTTCATTGTCGCCGTTCCTGGCATAAAGCCGTCCCAACTGATTCGGCGCTTTGGCCTGATGGTAGGGTGCCGCCTCTTTCTTGCTCACGGCCTTTTCGTATTCGGCCTGGGCTTCGCCCGTCTTGTTCTGGGCGGCCAGCACGTCGCCTTTGATCACGTTGGGGTATTTTCTGTCCGGTGCTTTCTGCTCGACCTCGGAGGCGAGCTTCATCGCCTTGTCGCCATCCCCCTTTCGAGCGTAAGCGGCCGCCAGCCCCTCTTTGCCCAGGACTTCCCCCTGACCGCCTCGCTTGGTCAAATCCTGGAAGATCTGGATGGCCTTATCCACCAAGCCCGTCCGAAGGGCGGCATGGCCTTCGACAGTCTTGGCATCGAGGTTATCGGGATCCCTCTTTGCCACCTCTTCGCCGATGGCCATGGCAATGCGGGTTTCCTTGCGCTGGAGCTCTCTTTCCGCCACGCGGACCAGAATGATCTCCGTGGACTTTCCTCCCCCCTGGACGAAATCCAGCACTTTGAGGTCCGGTCCGATGATGCACACCGTCGGGAGGACGGCCTGAGCATCGTAGAGATTGCTCACGTTGCCGTTATCCAGGAGAACCGGCACGGAATGCCCCGAAACCTTGCCGAATTCCTCCGCTTTGTCCTTGGGGGAAAGCGTTACCGCCCAAATCGTGAGTCCAGAGTCCTTGAAGCGACCCGCCACCTGAGCCAGGCTCAGGAGGCCTTCCTGGCTGGGCTTTGATTCGGCGTCGAAAAAGTAGAGAACCGTCATTGGAGAGGTTTTGAGGGAGGCAAGGTCGTGAGTCTGCCCTTTAAGGTCTTTCAGGGCAAAGCCGGGAGCGGTCTGCCCATTGCTTGGTCTGGCGTGTGCCCATGGTGAGGCAAAAACGGCCAGGAGCATTAGGGACAGCCCCAAGACACCATGGAGTCTGCGAATCCTTGTCATTGTGCCCTCCTTTCGGGTTGTCTGAGCAATACAAGGCCCCGAGACGACCGGCGCCCGATCTTACGGCACTCGGACGAGCTCGACGGGAATGGACGTGAGCTTGTTCTCGGTGATCCGAACCTGAGCTTCCCAGTCGCCATGATTTTCCATACTGAGCCTTACCTCATGGGAGCCAGGGGGGAGCTTGATCTCGAGGGGTGTTAGGCCCTTGACGTCGCCGTCCACCAGGACTTGCGCCCCGGAGGGCTTGCTCTCCAGCCGGAGGGTGCCGAGCGGTCCTTTCAGGCTCTCGGTCGTTGCGGACCGAACCGTGCCGGCCGAAGGGGTTCTGTCATTGGCGGACTTGGTGACATCGGCTGATTGGGACACATCCGACGATGATGGCTTGTCGCCGGCTGAATCGGTCGTGGGGCCGCCATTGTTCTTCCGGGGTGGGGTGAGCGGTCGCACGCCGCCTGAGGTCGTGGAGGTGTCTTTGGTGCCGACAGCCTGTCCAGATTGGGACTGAAGGGACTGTTTGACCACGTAATAGCCGGCGGTGCCGCCGACGAGGAGCAAGACCGTGCAAGCGATCCAGACCAATGGGGATGCTCCCGGCTTGGGACGGTCAGGCTGGACCGGGGTTCCACTCCGATCGCCACCCAGACGCTGACGGCAGTTCTTGAGCGCTTCCGTAAGCTCCTTCCCGGACGGGTATCGACTGTCGGGCGTCTTCTCCAGACACTTCATGATTGTCTGAGACAAGGCCGTGCTCACCGAGGGGTTCTCTCGAGCCGGCTCCACGGGATTTTCATTTGTGATCGATCGGAAAATCGTGGCGAGGGTTTCGCCGCGAAAGGGACGATGGCCAACACTGAGCTCATAAAGGATGACACCGAGCGAAAAGAGATCCGACCGGCCATCGACCTGCTGGCCGAGCACCTGCTCGGGCGACATATAAGCCGGCGTTCCGAGGATTTCGCCCGCCTGGGTTTGTTGTGTCGCTTCCGGATCGTCGATATGCGCAATGCCAAAATCGGTGATTTTGACCTGCCCGTCGGGTTGAATGATGATGTTGCTCGGCTTGATATCTCGGTGGACAATGCCTTTGCGATGGGCGTAATCCAGAGCCTCGGCCACCTGAATGCCGACCTCGACGGCCTCGGCCTCGGCGAACCGCTCCTGCTGAACAAGATCGCTCAGCGGCTTCCCCTCGAGGAACTCCATGGAAATATAGACTGTTCCATGATCTTCCCCGATATCGTAGACCACCACGATGTTCGGGTGTGACAGGCGGCCGACCGCCCGCGCTTCTTTGAGGAATCGATGGCGGAAGGTTTCCGATGTGACGCGGTCGGGGCGCAGGACCTTCAACGCAACCGGCCGGTCGATCTGCGGGTCGTGGGCCTTATACACCACTCCCATGGAGCCTTTGCCCAGCTCCTTGACGATGCGGTATCTTCCGTATTGCATGAGCGCCTATTTTTTCAAGAATTCAATCACGGTAGAGATGGGAATCAGAAATCCGACCGTCTCCGTGCCACGGTATCTCCCTTTGATCAGTCCGATAAGGTTGCCATCCGCATCGAATGCCGGGCTCCCGCTGCTGCCGGGGAGCGTTCTCAAGTGGACCTGCCACAAGGGCTGGTCGTCCGCGATTCTCGGGGGCCCCGTGACAACGCCTTCGTGAAACGTGCCCGGTGAATTCTGGGGACAGCCAAGGGTGCAGACCGGCTCACCCTGCGCGATGCGCAACCGGCCCCCGGCCGGGCCGATAAAGTCGGGGGCTCTTGTGCCCGTGCGGATCAGGGCCAGATCCATCTGGGGTGCAATTCGAATCACCTGGCCTGAAATCGTCTCCCCTCCCGCAAGTCTCACGCTGACGGATTGGGACGGTTTCAGGTCGTGGGCGGTGGTGAGGATCCGACCGTCGGGGTCGATAAAAAAACCGGACAACTGAACAGATCGCCCGTCGCGATGCGCGTCGATGCAGACCACGGATCGAGCCACAGAAGCGACGCTGCCGGGAACCGGGACCGTCTGCTCGTGGGCCATGGCCAACGGCTCAGCGGCCCGTTGATCGAGGAAGCTCCACAGCTCGGCCAGCCGACTTTCATCGCTGATGCCGTTTCGCAGGCACTGTGCGTCAATTTCCGTCGCGAAGACCGAATGGGGCTGAAAGGTGATCTGCCACCGCTCCGCACCCCGAATGGCAATCAGGCGAACCTGGCTCGATTCCAACGGATAATCCGAGACTTCATAGCCTGAATCACGAAACCGACGCTCCAGCAGACGCTGGCATTCCGCCGATGGAAGAGGAATCAACCGCTGGGGACGAAATCCTTCCGCATGGAGCGCCCCACTGACAATCACCAGGAGCAGGAGCGTGAAGCACCATCGGTCGGGTTTCATTGTCGTTGGATGACCTTGCTGAGAATGACGGTGATGTTGTCGCTGCCCCCGGCAGACTTGGCCATTTCGATCAGCTGGTCCACTTTCTGCCCGATGGTCAAGGCGACCCCGAGAACTTCACGGATCACGTCGTCTTCGAGCATGTCCGTCAGCCCGTCGGAGCAAAGAAGAAAGATGTCGCCAGGCAAGAGTCGCCCACGTACAAAGTCGACCGCAAGGGCTTCCTTCGTTCCAACTGCCCGCAAAATCACGTTGCGCAAGCGGTGCTTTCTGGCTTCCTCCGCGGTGATCAGCCCGAGATCCAACTGGTCCTGAACCAAAGAATGATCGCGCGTCAGCTGTTTGAATTCTCCGTTGCGAAAAAGATAGGTTCGACTGTCCCCCACGTGCCCGAGCACGAACTTCTGATCGTAGAACCGGACCAGCTCCGCCGTGCACCCCATGCCGGCATGTCCCGGGTTCTCCCTCACGTGGTCGAGAATGCGCTCGTTCGCCATCTCGTAGGTGCGCTGCAGAAGATCCAGCTGCTGCTCCTCCGAATCCGCCGTGTGGACGGAAAAAACCTCGCGGGCGGTATCCGCGAAAAGCTGGCTCGCCAGCTCACCCGCGGCCGCTCCGCCCATGCCGTCCGCCAAAGCGCACACGCCGAGCTGCTGATCCACATAGAAGGCATCTTCATTGTTCGATCGTCGTAACCCTGTGTCTGTCTTGCCAAACGATACAACTCGGTACATGTGGTCATCCCGAATGGGGAAGGACTGATCCATCGGCCAGAGGGCGGAGTCCCCTTCGCCTGGAGAAGCTCCGCTTTCAGTGGTCCGCTCGAAAACAGTGTTTGCAGGCATTCCTTGAGAGTGGCTATAATAAAGTCGTTTAGCCATTCGCGCAATACCTTCGGCGGCAAGGCCGAGTTTATCCCATTTTTCCCTGAAGCGCCTCGTAATGGGGCGCGGGCATTCATCTCCTTGGGTAGATAGCATGAAGCGAGCTCCTGTAATCGTGGTTCAGATCGTTCATCTCCATGGTCCCATGAAGGGCCAGATCCAGGAATTCACCGACGAAGTGATCGGGATCGGCAGACAGGCTTCATGTCAGGTGCGATTCCCAGCGGATCTCGTGATCCTCTCCCGAAAGCATGCAGAAATCGTGCGCGATGGGAATCGCTACAAAATCAAGGATATGAGCCACAATGGCACCTACGTGAACGGCAAACGGATTACGGAAGGCTACCTGAAGAGTGGCGATGTGCTGACCTTCGCAGAGGGGGGCCCCAAGGTGAGCTTCCTCACGCAGATGACGGAGGACGTTGCCGAGGTATCGGACCGAGCACCGGCGGCGGCTGCCACGGAGCCTTCTCCTGCCACTCCCCCCGTGGAGCAGCCGAAGCGCCGTGAGATTCGTGAAGCTCGTGAAGCTCCCGTCGCCCCTCCGCCCCCGAAGCCCGAGCCCCGTCCTGTTTCGCAGGCACCGGTCTCCGTGGAGACCACCGTGATGCCGTTGGTGCTCCAGTACGGGCCGACTCTGCGCTCGTATAAGCAGCTTCCCGTGACCATCGGGAAGCACCCCAACTGCCAGTTTGCCATGAATCATCCGGCAATTCTCGACATGCACGCCCAGATCTTCTCGGTGGGCGAGCAATACTGGGTGAAGGACTTGACGGGGCGCAGCCTGGTGCGGATCAATGGGGAGCCCATTGGCATGCAGAGTCCGCTGACCTCGGGAGACAATATGGCCCTCACACCGCAGGGTCCGGTCTTTCGGTACCTCGGAGAAGGGCGGTTTGCCGAGGTCGAAGAGACCCCGGAGGCCAAAGGCGAGGCATCGTCCTCGGAGGCGGCCGAGAAACGTGATCTGGACAGTCAGCAAAAGCCCGCGGCGGAGCGCAAGTCCGTTTTGAAGCGCTTCTTTAAGTAATCCCGGGTCTCGGAGTCTTATGAAAAAGCTCACGGCGGGAGCGTGCGCTCTTCTTTTGGCGGCAGCCCTGCTGATCGGATACCTCTTGCTCCATGGCTGGCTCTTCCTGAGACTGCCGGGAGGAAGCGAGCGCGCGTGGATCGTCGTCGACATCCCTCCTCGCATGGGTGCGATGTCCGTCGCCCAGCTCCTTCAGGAAAAACACCTTGTCTCCGACGCGCAGAAGTTCTATTTGCTGTGCCGCTATCGGAAGGCGTCGCGCCGATTGCGCGCCGGCGAATACGGCTTCGCAGCCCCTGCAACACCCGACCAAATTCTGGAAAAGCTGGTCCAGGGGAAAGTGCTGCTCCATCGACTCACCATTCCCGAAGGCTCCACCCTGTGGGATGTCGCCAAGATCGTGGAAGAGCAGGGGCTCGCCTCGGCCCAGGACATCGTGCGGCTGGCGCAGGACCCCCAGCTGATGCAATCCCTCGGCATTTCCGGTCCCAGCCTGGAGGGCTACCTCTTCCCAGAGACCTATCAACTGCCGAAAACGCAAGATCCTCAAGCTATCCTGCGCGCCATGGTGCAGCAGTTCCGGCAGCAGTTTCCCGAAAGCTGGGTCAAGCGATCAGGGGAGCTTGGCCTGCGGGTCCAGGATGTGGTCACGCTGGCATCCATCGTCGAAAAGGAAGCGGTCGTCGACGGTGAGCGAGCACGTATTGCGTCTGTCTTCTACAATCGTCTCAAGAAGAACATGCCGCTCCAGAGCGACCCGACGTCGGTCTACGATCTGCCCGGTTTTTCGGGACCCGTCTCGAGCGGTCACTTGAAGCGGCAAAGCCCTTATAACACCTACCTGATCAAAGGCCTGCCAATCGGCCCGATCTGCAACCCCGGCCGGAAGTCGCTCGAGGCCGCGCTGTACCCCGAGGCCTCCAACTTCCTTTATTTCGTGAGCAACATGGACGGGACGCACCAGTTCTCGGCGACGATCGCGGAGCACCAGCAGGCGGTGGGACACTATCGGGAGAAGGTGAGAGCGGTGCATGAACAGGCGAAGCCCGGGCAGGATGCTCCTGTCCCGCCGACTGGGAGCGGAGGAGGGGAGGTGACCCCGGATGAGCGACCGGAATAGGGCACACATCGGTGCTGCACGCCGCTTCGGTCGTGGCTTGTATGGCGGGGATGTGCAGATGGCCGAGGGCAGGACTCCCAGCAGGGAGGGCTCGAAATCAGAGTGGACGGTATTCCGGCGAAGGCGGATGACGTATGCAATGGACTTTCGCGGGGATGATGACTGGGAGCTTGCTCCATGAACGATCGCGTTGGAATGGTTACAGCGAGTATTGTGCTCGCGGCGGGCAAGGGCAGCCGCATGGTGGGGTTTTCGGGAAACAAGACGCTGCTCCCGCTTGTTGCCGAGGGTTCCCTGTATGATGGCTCGCGGCCGATTCTGTTGGAGGTGCTCGACAACCTGCCGCCCGGTCCCAAGGGCCTTGTGGTGAGCCATTGCGCCGAGGACGTGAAACGGGCCACCAGTCATTTGGGGGTGCATTACATCTACCAGCCCGAGACCAACGGAACCGGCGGCGCCTTGCTCGTTTCGCGCGATTTCATCCAGAAGGACCCGTCGAAACGCTGGATCATCACGATGGGTGACGTCCCGCTCATTCTTCCTTCCACTTACGAGAAGCTCATCGGGAAGCTCGGTGACTGCGAGATGGTGCTGCTTGGATTTGAGCCCGAGGACAAAGCCCAGTACGGCATGATCGAAATGCAGGGTGAGCGTGCTCTGCGAATCGTCGAGTGGAAGTACTGGAGCGAGTGGCCCGCGGAGCAGCGGGAGCTCCTGCGGTTCTGCAATGCCGGTGTCTATGCCGCGCGAAGAGACGCCCTCCTGCGTTACCTGGACCGATTGGCATCCCGGCCCCACAAGGTCCGCAAACAGCGGGGCGAAACGTGGGTGACCCTCGAGGAATACTTCCTGACGGACCTCATTGAAATGATGAGCACGGATGGACTCCCCATCGGCCTCGTCGTTTCCGATGCTGACGAGGTGGTGGGAGTCGATACGCCGGATGCGCTTCGGTTCGTGCAAGAGCGCTACGCGCTGCGCTCCCTGACCGTGCCCGGGGATGCCAGTCCCCAGTAGCGGTCGCCCGTCCGTTCTACATGCAGAGCCATGCCGAAAACGTCGCTCAGGCTTCGATCGTTCAACAGGCTCTCCTTGGGACCCTGACCCACACACCGGCCTTCCTTCAGCATCAGCACGTGTGAAAAGATCGGCGTGATTTCTTCGAGGTGGTGGGTCACCAGCACCATGGTCGGCCCCCCTGGGGTGCGCCCAAGCGTTTCGAGGCTCTCCAGGAGCTGCTCGCGGGCGACCAGGTCCAGTCCCGCACAGGGCTCGTCCAGGATCAGCAGCCTCGGGCGATGGATCATTGCTCGGGCGATCAGGAGCCGCTGTTTTTCGCCCTGGGAGAGCACGCTGTACGGCTGCTCCAAGATGTGGTCACAGCGCAGCTTTTCAGCCAGAGAGCGTGCATTGGCGTAATCCTCCGGGAGCGGCGTTTGAAAAATGCCCACAGAGGCGAACTTGCCGCTCACAATGAGGTCGAGGGGGCGTTGGGCGGGTGGAATCTGCACCTGGAGGAAGGAGCCGACCCACCCGATGCGCTTCCGAAGCTCGCGCAAATCGACTTGGCCGAATCGCTCGCCCAGGACGGTGATCCGTCCGTCCGTCGGCCAGAGGTAGCCCGCCAGCAGTTGCAGCAGGGTCGTCTTTCCGGATCCGTTGGGTCCGAGCACGACCCAGTGCTCGCTTTCCGGAACGGTCCAGCTAATGTCGTGGAGGATCTTGCGTTTGGATCGGACAAAGTCAACGTGCTCGATCAGGATGCAGGGTAAGCTCAAGCTTGTTCCTCATTGGTCCCAGGTCAGGACGATTTTTCCGAAATGCTCGCCGGCCCGCATGCGCTCATGGGCCGGCTCCACCTTGCTCACGGGAAAGACCCGATCGATCACGGGCTTAACGGTCCCCGAAGCAAGAAGGGGCAGGACATGCTCCTTGAACTGGTCGGTGATCACGGCCTTTTCCGCGTCGGACCGACTGCGCAGAACGGAGCCGACGAGACGCAGACGCTTGGTGACCAGAACATCGAGGGCAATCTCGGCTTTCGATCCGCCCATGAGTCCGATCATAACCAGTCGGCCGCCCGTTTTCAGGATGCGCAGGTGCTTTTCCAGGTAGGGAGCCCCGATCCAGTCAAGGATGAGCTCGATGCCCTTCCCTGAGGTCAGGTCGAGAACCCTGCCAGCAAAGTCTTCGTCTTTGTAGACGATGGCGTGGTCGGCTCCGAGCTGCAGACAGCGCTCCGCCTTCTCAACCGTTCCCACGGTGACGATGACCTCCGCTCCCGCAGCTCTCGCAAGCTGGATGGCGGCGGTTCCGACTCCGCTCCCGCCTCCGTGAGCCAGCACCCGCTCCCCAGCCTGAAGCCCCGCTTCAGGGAAGAGATTCACGTAGGCCGTGAAGAACACTTCCGCGACCGCAGCACCTTCGATAAAGCTCAACCGGCTAGGAATGGGCACCAGATGGGACGCAGGGACCGCCACGTAACGTCCGTACCCTCCGCCGGCAGTGATGCCCAGCACACGGTTCCCGACCCGCAACCCTTCGACGCCGTCCGCTATCTCCACAACATATCCCGCAAAGTCGAGCCCCGGAATCTCCGAAGCTCCGGGCGGAGGCGGATACAACCCTCTGCGCTGAAGGAGGTCGGCCCGGTTGACCGAGCACGCTTCGACCTGGATCAAGGCCTCGCCTTTACGTGGGACTGGGCGGACAACCTGCTCGATGCCGAGAGCGTTCCATTCCCCTCGTACGGCGGGCGTGTGTATCACAACTGCGTCCATGACGGACGATTTCATGTGAGCTCTCCGTTTTCCGCGAAGGAATAATACGCGGTTCCGGCGATGATAATATGGTCATGAACGGTGATGTCAAGGTCGTGGAGAGTCTTCTTGAGTCGAGTCGTGAGCTGGCGGTCGGCCGCCGACGGTTTGGGGTCCCCGCTGGGGTGATTGTGAGCGAGGATGACGGCGGTCGCACGGTGCTTCAGGGCTGCCTCCACCACAAGCCGGGGAAAGACCACCGTCTTGTTGACGGTTCCCCGCTGGATCCGCTCCATGGCCAGGAGACCGTTCTGGCTGTTCAGGGCCAGGATACAGAAGACCTCGTTCAGTTCGGACGCCAAATCCGGACGAAGATAGGTCACGACTTCCTGAGTCGAATGAAACGCCCGGCGCTTCTGCCAGCGGTCCTGCTGGTAACGCTCCAGAAGCTTGGGAGTCAGGGTGAGAAGCGAGGCGGCATGGTCTCCGACACCGTTCACCTGCTTGAGACTCGCCAGCGGAGCGTCCAAGACGGCCGAAAGCCCGCCAAATTCGCTGAGCAGCGCTTTGGCAAGGGGTTTGACGTCCCGCCTCGGGATGGCATAGGTGAGGAGCAGCTCCAGGACTTCGTGGTCATGGAATGCATCGAGACCGCTTTGCTCAAAGCGCTCTCTCAGTCGTTTTCGATGCCCGTCATGCTCGGTGCTCATGAGTGTTCCACTCCAACGCCACACGGGGCCGTCTCCGAGACCCAGTTTGGGATTTCGTCAGGGTACGCCCTGGTCTATCACTTCCAGTTTCGGACACATCGAGGTGTTCCTGAATCAGAAGCATAACGTCGGAGCTCGTATCGTGATCGAGTGTCGGGAGCAAAGCAGGGAGGAAGGATCCCAACCTGACCGTCGGCAGCAATCCTTTTCGGGCTCGGTGCCAACGGTCGCTAGGAGGTATCGGACAGGGGTCGACCCGCTAAAGGGCCGATTTCTGTTTCATGCGGACGAGCAGGTTGTCGAAAGGCTCGTTCGTCAAAATGGAGGTGAATTGCTGACGATAGTTGTTGATGAAGCTGATGCCCTCGACGACGACGTCATAGACTTGCCATTGGCCGGCGTCCGAATAGAGTTTGTAGTCCACCTGGATGTCTTTGTTGTTGTACCCGGTGATGCGCGTCTTCACGAGTGCGTAATTGCCCTCGATCTGCTCGCCATCGTAAACAACCTTTTCATTGCCGCCCGTGTAATTCTCGACTTTATCCATATACGTATTGAACAGGAGCTGGCGGAACAGCGTGACGAATTCCCGCTGTTTTTCGGGCGACTGCTCTTTCCATGGACGTCCGAGCGCCCGACGTGCCATCTCTCCGTAGTTGAAATAGTCGTCGACGATCTTCATGATCTCGTTTCTGCGAACTTGGCTTCCGGGAGTGTGGGGCTCCTTCAAAATCTGCAGCGCTCGGTCCGTCCCCGTCTTGATGATGCTCAACGGGGAAACCGAAGCTCCCGGAAATCCTGGGGAACTGAACAGCAGGAGTGCCATCGCGAAGATTCCAACAATCACAGACAGCTGCCTCTTGGACATTGCGTTCTCTCCTCCTCTTGTCACACATACCTTCAACGGTACCGTTGGCCTTATTGCTAATCAACTGTCAGAAAGATCCCTCGCCGATCGCCATGCTCCCCGTTGCGAGGACTGCCCCATGGTCTGCGCGCGTGGCTCGGGACCGGGTGATACAGAAATCGTGCCATGCTCTTTGGTTGGTGCATCCGGTGCACCCCTTCGCGCTGCGTAAACTCACCCGATGTGCCGCACCAGGTGCTGGCGGCTCATCGGCACCCGCCCGCCGCCGACACCCTTGCTTCCCGGGTCTGCTCAAGCATCGAGAAACGACGTCGGAAAGTTGACTCCTGTGCGTAAGCAGGAAACGGATCTGGGAGCACCCTGCGGCAGCGGGTCGATCGGCGTGTTGGGGACAGTTTAGCATTTTTGGCGGCCAAGCCAAGTGTGCATCTTGGGATCGAAGGACAAAAGCGGGGGATTTTTCACTTTTCATGGAATCATTTTCATGTATATTAGGGAAGCTTTTGATTTTCCTCCATTTGTGGACGGTTCGGGGAAGCACCTATTCCTCCCCCCATGAAGCGGAGGCTTTTTAATTTTTAACCTCCTTCGTAAGGACCATGTATGACGTGAGGATGCGGAATCAGAGATGAAAGCACTAGGAAAACACCTGATCGTTGAGCTGTATGGGTGCTCCTTCGAGCGGACTAATGACCTGGTACAGGTGGAGGAGATCTTGATCGAAGCGGTCAGGCTCTCGAACGCTACCATCGTCAAGCCAGTGTTTCACCGTTTCTCCCCCCATGGAGTGAGCGGAGTCGTCGTGATCGCCGAGTCTCACTTCACGATCCACACCTGGCCTGAATACGGATACTGCGCCCTGGACATCTTCACGTGCGGGGACCAAATCGATTCGGACGGTTCGTTGCGGTTTCTCAAGCAAGCATTCCAGGCCCATCATTTGAGCGTGATGGAGGTGCAGCGCGGCATGCTGGACCTCCCCGATGGCGAGGTAAGGCACAAACCTTGATTCGGCCGACCATGGGAAAGTTTTTCGTCCGCGAGCGGATTGGCGGAGGGGTCGAGGAGATTTCCTACGCCTGCGAGCGACTTGTTTTCGGCGGGCGCTCCCGTTTCCAGGATATCCTCATCGTCGACACCCTGTTGCATGGCCGGATGCTCATGCTGGACGGGGTCGTTCAGTCCTGTGAGCGGGACGAGTTCATTTACCACGAGATGCTGGTGCATCCGGCGATGTTCAGCCACGAGCGCCCGCAATCGGTCCTGGTCATCGGGGGAGCCGAAGGCGCCACGATTCGGGAGGTGCTTCGACATCCTTCGGTGGAGCGGGTCGTAATGGTCGACATCGACGGCGAGCTTCTGGACGCCTGTCGGGAGCACCTGGGGGCCTGGCATCGGGGAAGCTTCGACGATCCAAGGGTTACGATCGTCATCCGGGACGCACGCGCCTTTGTTGCGACGTCGGACGAGTGCTTCGACTGCATCCTGGTCGATCTGAGCGACCCGGACCCGGGAAGCCCTGCGCTCCTGCTGTTCACACAAGAATTTTACGCAATTCTGAAAAATCGTCTTGCCCCGAAGGGCAGCCTCGCTCTGCAGGGGGAGGGAATCAGCCCGCAGGATTGCGCCCTCCATGCCCGGATGGTGAGCACCCTGCGAAGCGTCTTCGATCGCGTGTATCCCTACACGTATGGTCTGCCGAGCTTCCACCGGCCGGATGCGGACATCCTGGTGACAGTGGACCCCGGATGGTCTCTGGACCGGATGGTGAGGCGAGCGCGCGAGGCGAATCTTCCTCTGAGCTACCTTTCGCCGGAAATCGCGGCTGCGGCCTTTTCGCTTCCGCCTTATCTTGTGGATGCCTACAAGGCCCATCGCGAGTGGTTGCTGGATGCCCATTCCATGAAGACCAGTTCATCCCAAGGAGTCTCTGATGCCCATCTATGAATTTCGATGCCAGACATGTGGCAAGAAGAGCGAAATCATCACGTTTCGAGTGTCCGAGGAAATCGCACCCACCTGCCAGCACTGCGGCGGAGACCAGTTGAATCGCATGATGTCCCGTGTCCGCGTGCGTCTGTCCGAAGAAACGCGGCTCGAGCGGTTGGCCGACCCCTCGCGCCTCGGGGGCCTCGATGAGAACGACCCCAAGAGTATGGCACGGTGGATGAAGACCATGACCCAGGAGATGGGGGACGATTTCGAGGGCGAAGACGTGGATGCCATGATCGAAGAGGCCATGGAGGAGGAATCCGCGGGGAAATCCGCTTCGGGCGGCGTGTCTGCAGCAGATGAGGATCTGTGAGCCGTTATGCATCACGGGAGGAGTGGGGGAGGCGGATTCCCTCGGTCGCATGGCCCTGAAGCGCACCAGTGGTGTGTCCCGTCGGCATCAGTCGCCAGTCGGCTGGGTGACGAAGTTGCGCGGGAACTGCTCATGCCCTCCGAACAGGCGGAGGATCTAATCGATTTCGGCTCCGTCCAGGTGAACGGGAAGCAGGAGAGGCGGCCGTCTCGCACCCTTGCCCCTGGAGACGTTCTCCTGGTCTCCTGGCCAAGGGGGGGCACCAGGCGTTTTTATGAAATCCGTCCCGAAAACATCCTCTACCGCGACCGGGAGCTCTTCGCCTACAACAAGGAGGTCTCCGTCCCCAGCCAGCAGACCCCCTCCGACGGGTACAACAACCTCTATGCCGCCGTGTACCGTTATCTTGCCGGAGAAGGCCTCCGTGATCCGTATGTGGCCTTGCACCATCGCCTGGATAGGGACACCAGCGGGGTCATGATCTTTGCCCTGGACCGTTCCGCCAACCGTAGCCTGGGGGCGGCCTTCGAGCGGAAGGAAGTCGCGAAGGAATACGTGGCCTGGGTGGAGGGCTGCCCCGCGCGGAGTCGATGGGTGTCGCGGGAAGACATTGGCCGCAGCGGAGGGCGCTATGTATTCTGTCCACGCGGCCAAGGAAAGCAGGCGGAGACCGTTTTTGAACTGCTCCGTGCAGAGGATGCCCGCGCCTTGGTGCTCGCGCGACCGCTCACGGGCCGGACGCACCAGATCCGACTGCACTTGGCGGCGGCCGGTCATCCCGTAGTGGGCGACCGCCTTTACGGCGGGCCGGCTGCACCACGACTTTACCTGCACGCCTATCGACTGGCACTCAACCACCCCAAGACCCGCCGCCACATCACGTTCACGGCGACGCTCCCTCCAGACTGGCTGTCTCCTGTGGCGGCACCCATTCCAGATTGACGGCGCATCGCAGCTCGGCAAGCTCCCCGATCATCGATTCAGCGGTTTCCGCAGCAAGCCCCAGAAGTCGCAACCGCTCCTGCCTCCGGCCCCCTTCGACTTCGCCATGTTTCAGCAATTCGGCGAAATCGAGCCGTGCCATCTCCAGTCGCATGGTGAAGGCATCGAGCAAGCCACGGGTCGCCCGATCCACCAGCCCGAACATGTACTCGTTGATGAAAGCGTCTTCGTAGGAAGCGAAGGCCCGCAGCATCTCCGTCTTGGCTTCCGCCTTCACGACGCTGACGGCCTCTTCGACCGTGTGGCGCCCTTGGATGCTGCGGCTCAAGAATGCGTCCGGGCCGCCGAGTCGAGACTTCAAGTCGGCAAGAAACCGGGTGAATCGCCCCAGGCCGAACTTCAGCAGCAAGAGTCCTCGGCTGATCGCCTGCTGGTCCAGAAAGGCGTCGAAGGTTGGAATCGATCGGTCGCCGCCCAGCGAGAGCTCGAAGGGCTCATCACAACCATCCGCATGCACGGGGATCTCGAAGGTCGCCATCTCCCGTCGATAGTCGTCGAGAGCGCTTGAAAACAAGGACCAGAAGGCCCGCGATGCTTTCCGGAGCCTCTCGGAAAGAAAGTCCTCCTGCTGCGTGGCGAAGGCCACCAGCTTCAGGTTGACGCGCTCTACGAGAAACCGGGAGAGGGAATGACGGAGCTCGAGATAGAATCGGTGAAGCGCTCCGAAGACCTGCCTCGGAGTGGAAAGGTCCTGCTCGAAGCGGGACTGGATGTCGAAATGCGCGATCAGGTCCAGGGTTTCGCGAATGATGCCGGACTGTGCCGGGTCGAACATCTCCCTGGCGAGGGTTTCCGTTTCCCGGCGTAGGGAATCCCTGAGGCCGAAGATGGCATGGCGCAGGGTGTTGAGTGTATCCAGAAAGACCCGGTGCTTGTTTCGCAGGACAGCCGCCGCCTGGCTGCGCAACCCCGCATCGCGGTCGAGGAAGTGCTGCTGGGCGCGCACCGAGTCCAGCATGCCCCCCGCGACAACGGTCAGGCGGTTGAGCCCCGTTCCCATGAGGACACGTGCGCGCTGAGCCCCAATGCGCGATGCCACCTCGTCTTGGAACGAAGCGAATTCAGTACGGCTTGATTCCAGGACGGACGGGTTCAACCTCCAGAGCGCATTGCGCCTGGCTTCGTGGGAAGGCATCGCATCACCGAGCCGGTCAAGAAGGTGATACAGCCCTGAAAACGAAAAAATCCGGGGATTTGGTACCACCCACCCGAGCTCTTCGCCAACCCGCTCCTTGAGACGCTCGACGTCCTCGGCATCAGGGTGGGCGTCAAGATCGACGTTGAGCACGAAGAAGGTCTGCGAGTCCATCCGGAGTGTCTTGATGAAATCGAGAAGCTTGAAGTCGGCTTCTCGAAGTCCGGTGCGGCTGTGAATGACGTAGAGGAGGAAATGGCTGCGAAGCAAAAACTGCTGGATGTGGGCCAAGTGAAGGGGGTTGGGCGAATCGCTGCCCTGGCAGTCGGCGATCTCCACGCGCTCCCCCAGCCAGTCGATGGGGTGATGGATCTCCAAGTCCCGAACGAAGACCGCCTGGCTCTCGCTGCTCACGTAGCGCTGGTGCTGATCGATGGTGCGCGCGTCGAACAAGACCCGGTTCACGGAATCACCCATGTGAGCGCTGAGCCCCTTAAAACCCTCCAGGTAGCCGTTGAGCACAAGGAAGTCCGGGTGAAGCCTGCCCTTCACGTGCTGCCACTCGGTCTGTACACGGAGAAGCATGGCGTGGAGCCGATCTCGGTCCTCCTTGCGGCGCAGATCGAAGCAAGCAGCCTCCTGGTCGGACGTCCCATCCGGGAGACCCAAGGCTTCCGCAACAATGGGAAGGGAGCGAACCGTGGTGTTGAGCTCTTCGAGAATCTGCGCCCAGGGCTTGAGCTCGACCCAGCCTCCAATCTCGCCGTCGGTGCGGATGCGCGTAATGAATGCGGTTGTGATGCCGGCCCCTCGCTTGAGAAGGTCCCTGCCGAGAAGCGTGTTGATGAGGGTGCTTTTGCCGGATTTGACGGAGCCGACCACAGCGACGCGCACCACATTGTCCTGCAGGGCGGCTTCAACAAGATTCAGCTGATCACGCCATCGGGAGGTGAGGTCCTTCTCGATCGCCTCATGGCTTTCCAATTGGCCGATGAGGCCATCGAGGGTTTCGATCCGCTGCTGAATTCCCCGTTTGAACTGCAGGTATTCGTTCATGCTCATGCGTGTAAAGCCACCTCGCTGCCTTGATAGGGGGATGTGCTTCCTAAGCTTCCCACTTTTATCCAGAAAAAATGAGGAAAAATCAAGCAAGACAGGGTAATCTCTACGGTTCATTGACTCGACGGGGCGTCCTTTCTATAATCACGCGCAATTCCGGCAGGCGGAGGGAATCCCGGGGGCGTTTCCGGCTCCCGGCGGTGGCTGGGGGCCCGGCGCGCAATCAGCTGCCCTGGCTGATTGGCTGTCAACTTTCAAGGTATCTGTCACGTTTACCCGATTGTCACAGCGAAGGAGACGCGATTTGAGTAAGGTTTTGATCATTGGAGCCGGTGGGGTGGGGGGCGTGGTCACCCACAAGTGTTGCCAGGTGCCCGAAGTGTTTTCGGAAATAGTCCTTGCGAGTCGGACCCTGGAAAAATGCGACGCGATCAAGCGTCAGCTCCCGAGACCCATCAAAACGGCTCAGGTCGACGCGGATGACACGGGACAGGTGATCGAGCTGATCAAGCGGACCTCGCCCGATCTTCTCATCAACGTCGCCTTGCCTTACCAGGACCTTACGATCATGGACGCGTGCCTGGCAACCGGTGTGGACTACCTCGATACGGCCAACTACGAGCCCCGGGATGAGGCCAAGTTTTGCTACAAGTGGCAGTGGGACTACCAGGACCGGTTCAAGGATCACGGTCTCATGGCGCTCCTCGGGTGCGGCTTCGACCCCGGCGTCACCAATATCTTCTGCGCCTATGCGCTCAAGCATCATTTCGACGAAATCCACACGATCGACATCATGGACTGCAATGCGGGGAGTCACGGCCACCCGTTTGCCACCAACTTCAACCCGGAGATCAACATCCGGGAGGTGACCGCCCGCGGCAAATACTACGAAAACGGCGAGTGGATCGAGACCGATCCCTTGTCCGTGCACCAGACCTTCGATTTCCCTGAAATCGGCCCACGGGAAATGTACCTCATGTACCACGAGGAGCTGGAGTCCCTGGCCAAGAACATCCCCGGCGTGAAGCGCATGCGCTTCTGGATGACCTTTGGCCAGGAATACCTCACGCATTTGCGCGTGCTGCAAAACGTGGGCATGACGCGGATCGATCCGGTGCTTTACGAGGGGCGGGAGGTCATCCCGCTTCAGTTCCTCAAGGCCCTGCTGCCGGAGCCGTCCACTTTGGGCGAGAACTATAGCGGGAAGACCAACATCGGTTGTATGATCGAAGGAGTCAAAGACGGGAAAGCACGCAAGTACTACGTTTACAACGTGTGCGACCACGCCGCCTGTTACCGGGAAGTCAAAGCCCAGGCCGTTTCCTACACGACCGGCGTTCCGGCCATGATCGGGGCCATGATGATGCTGACCGGCGCGTGGCGCGGGACTGGGGTTTTCAACGTGGAGGAATTTGATCCCGACCCGTTCATGCAGAAGCTGATGATCCACGGCCTTCCCTGGACGGAGACCTTCCTGTGATGGCACCTTCCATGACGAGCCATGGTGGAGGCCGCATGGATCTCGCCTCTGTTCCCACTCCGTGCTATGTAGTTGATGAATCAGCCCTGGAAAAGAACCTTCAGGTCCTGGACTCTGTTCAGCAGCGCACTGGCTGCCGCATTCTCATGGCCTTGAAGGGCTTCGCCATGTTCAGCCTCTTTCCGATGATCCGGCGCACCCTGCACGGCGTCGCTGCGAGCTCCTTGGATGAGGCGCGGTTGGGCTTCGAGGAGTTCGGCAAGGAGGTCCATCTTTTCGCTCCGGCTTTCCGTGATTCCGAATTCGACGAGCTTTGTCGGTACAGCGATCACCTTGTTTTCAATTCCTTTTCCCAGTGGGAGCGGTTTCGGGACCGGGTGAAAGCGGTGGGCAGGCCGGTCCGTTGCGGCATCCGGGTCAACCCGGAGCATTCCGAGGTAAAGATCCCCATTTACGACCCTTGCGGACCACACTCGCGCCTAGGAGTGACCCTCGCCAACTTCCGCGATGACCTGCTCGACGGAATATCCGGTCTCCATTTTCACACCCTTTGCGAGCTCAACGCCGACTCCCTGCAGCGGACGCTCGATGCCTTCGAGCGAAAATTCGGCAGGTATCTCGAAAGCATGGAGTGGGTCAACTTCGGGGGCGGACATCACATCACGCGTCCCGACTACGATGTGGATCTCCTTTGCCGCCTTATCGCGGAATTCAAGGAGCGACACCCGGTCGAAGTCTACCTCGAGCCAGGGGAAGCCATCGCGCTCAACACCGGCGTGCTGGTAGCCAGTGTCCTGGACATCGTCGAAAACGGGATGGAGATCGCCATCCTGGATACCTCCGCCGCCGCGCACATGCCGGACGTTCTCGAGATGCCCTACCGACCCGGCATCGCGAGAGCAGGCGAGCCGGGGGAACATGCGCATACCTATCGCTTGGGCGGTATGACTTGCCTGGCCGGCGATGTGATCGGCGATTACTCGTTTCCGGAGCCCCTTCGGCCCGGATCGAGACTCGTCTTCTTGGATATGGCCCACTACACGATGGTCAAGAACAACACGTTCAACGGCGTCCGACTTCCCTCCATCGCCGTCCGGAGGGCGGATGGCGATGTGCGGATCATCCGAACGTTCGGCTACGAAGACTACCGGAACCGACTTTCCTAGGAGATCATCATGAGCAAGAGGCTGTTCTGGGGAATGGTGGTTGGCGTGTTGTGGCTCACTGCTGCGGCTTCGTTTGCGGAGGAATACAAGATCGGAGTTCTTTCAAACCTGGATGCTCAGCGGGTGACACAGGAATGGAATGCCACGGCCGACTACCTGACCGACAAGGTCGGAGAGACGTTCAAAATCATTCCTCTGGAGGCCGATCAGCTTCGGGAGTCGATCAAGGATGAGCGGGTGGATTTTGTGCTGAGCAGCACGGGGGTTTACGCGCAGCTCAACAGAGTCTACCAGGTGCAGGCTATTGCGACGCTGTCAAGGAGCAACAAGGACCAGTCCCTGGAGCAATTCGGAGCGGTCATCCTGGTGAAGAGGGACAGTCCGATCTTAAGCCTGAGAGATTTCAAAGGGAAGAACTTCATGGGCGTAAAGAAATCCTCGTTGGAGGGCTGGCTCATGACTCAACGACTTTTCATGGAAGACGGCATCGACCCTGATAAGGACTTCAAATCACTGCGCATGGGGAATGCACACGAAAATGTCGTGTATGCTGTGCTCAATGGAGCCGTGGATGGGGGAGCGGTGCGCACGGGCGTTTTGGAAAAGATGGTTGAGGAAGGCAAGGCGAAAAAGGAGGATTTTAGAATCATTGCTCAGGTCCGCGATTCGTTTCCCTACGTGCATTCCACTCGTCTCTATCCCGAATGGCCGCTCGCTGCCGGCCCCCATGTTCCCGAGTCCGTGCGGGAACGGGTTGTGGTCGCTCTGCTTGCGCTTACCGCCGAGGATACGCCGGCCAGAAGCGCGAAGATTGCGGGATGGGTAAGGGCCCTGGATTATTCATCGGTGCTCGACTGTTTGAAAATAACGGGCACAGAGGAGTCTATCGAGTGAGCTGAGCCAGGCGAGATCCCACCCAGGCGATGGCGTCGGCTTCCCGGGACGGATCCAGCCAATGGAGCTCCGGGTCACTCCGAAACCAGGTCAGCTGGCGCTTCGCATATCGCCTGCTTTCGCGCTTGATCTCGTCGATGGCATCCGCCAGCACGGTGCCCTCGATCACGTGTCTCGCCAGCTGCTTATACCCCAGGGACTGCATCGGCTTGAGCTCGGGGCCGTACCCCATGTCCAGCAGCCGCTGCACCTCATCTAGAAATCCCTGTTCCATCATGGCGTCCACTCGCCGGTTGATCCGATCGTAAAGCTCTTCCCTGGGACGAACGAGGAACAGCTTGATCGTTGGGTAGACCTCCTCGCGAAAGCCGTGCTCCTCCTGCCATTGCGAAAGTCTCCGCCCTGAAGCGAGGAAAACCTCAAGCGCCCGCAGAATGCGCTGCTTGTCGTTGGGGTGCAGTCGCGCCGCCATGGGCGGGTCGACCTCCATGAGCTTCCGGTGGAGCCCAGCCGTTCCCACCGTCTCGATCTCCTCCAGCAGCCCTCTGCGAACCACGGGATCTGAAGGAGGCCCGGGGCAAATGCCCTTGGTCAGCGTTTTTATATAGAGGCCCGTTCCCCCCACGACCAGCGGGGGACGTCCCGATTGCTGCATCTCGTGGACGATGGGACGGGCGAGCGCGGCATAACGGGCGGCATCGAAGGGCTCGTCCGGGAAAACCACGTCCAAAAGATGGTGCCGTGCCGCGCGCTGCTCATCAGGGGTTGGCTTGGCGGTGCCAATATCCATATGGCGGTAAACCTGCAGGGAATCAGCATTGATGATCTCGGTGCCCAGCCGTTGAGCGAGCTTGATGGCGAGGGCGGTTTTCCCCACGCCGGTGGGACCTGCCAGGAGGATCACGGGAATGTTGCGTCCGGCATGGTTTGCAAGCGTCGATTCCATTCACGAGCCTTCGAAAGCAGATGACGGTGCGCTCACCAGCTCTTCTGCGCGTTCCAAGCCTTTAGCGGACCTGCACCGTGCCGGCGGATGCGTGTCATTTCCCCGACCGTTGCAAATCATTCGCAATAAAAGGGGTTTTGAGCTTGACGGAACCCCGATCGATGCACATGATGATACACATCACAGAATGCGGACGGAGTTTACCGGCCTGGCACCGGTCTGTCACCGCAAAACAAGCCGCAAAACGAATCGGCTCCCAATCATTTGATACCAGCAACGAAAAGGAGGACTGCATGCCAAGTCTCAAAGGGACGAAGACGGAGATCAACCTGCTCACCGCTTTTGCCGGCGAATCCCAGGCAAGAAATCGGTACACCTACTTCGCCAGCAAGGCGAAGAAAGAAGGATATGTGCAAATTGCGGCTATCTTTGAAGAAACCGCTAACCAGGAAAAGGAGCACGCCAAGAGGCTCTTCAAGTTTCTGGAGGGTGGAGAGGTGAGCATCACGGCTTCCTTCCCCGCGGGTGTGATCGGCGGGACCCTCGACAACCTGAAGGAATCGGCGGCAGGCGAGCATTACGAATATTCCGAGATGTATCCGGAGTTCGCCAAGGTGGCGGATGGGGAAGGCTTCAAAGACATCGCCGAGGTCTTTCGAGCGATCGCTGTGGCCGAAAAGCAGCATGAGAAGCGCTATTTGGGGCTCGCCGCCAACGTCAAGAACGGCACGGTGTTCAAGCGCGACACAAAGGTTGTCTGGCGATGCATCAATTGTGGGTATCTGCACGAAGGCAATGAGGCTCCCGAAGTCTGCCCGGCATGCGACCATCCGCGCGATCATTACGAAATCCTCTGCGAAAACTGGTAGACGTGTCGCAAGAGCGCGCTCCAGCGCTTGCCAGTCATCATCCATCCAAGCGGATTTGGGGAGTTACTGATGCAGCCAGTTGAGATCAAAAAAGACGTCCACTGGGTCGGCGCCGTGGATTGGAACATACGGGACTTTCACGGCTATTCCACACCCAAGGGCACCAGCTACAACGCGTTTCTCGTCATGGACGAGAAGATCACGCTTTTCGACACGGTGAAAAAGCCCTTCACCAAGGACCTCATGCAAAATATTCGCAAGCTCGTGAACCCGAAAAAGATCGACTACATCGTGGTCAACCACGTTGAAATGGATCATTCGGGGGCACTTCCTGAAATCATCGATACCATTCAGCCCGAAAAAGTCTTCTGCTCCTCCATGGGGAAGAAGGCCCTGCTGGATCATTTCCACCGGGAGGACTGGCCCTACGAGGTCGTCGGGACGGGCCAGACCCTGAGCCTCGGCAAAAAGTCGGTTCAGTTCATCGAAGTGCGCATGCTGCACTGGCCGGACAGCATGCTGTCTTACATTCCCGAGGATCAGCTCTTGATCGCAAGTGATGGGTTCGGGCAGCATTGGGCGACCTGCGAGCGGTTTGACGACGAGGTCGACCTCCCCGAGTTGCTGCGCCACGCGGCCAAGTACTACGCCAACATCCTGCTTCCCTTTTCACCGCTCGTGCAGAAGCTGATCGGAACCGTACAGCAGCTTGGCCTCAAGATCGATATGATCGCCCCAGACCATGGGCTCATCTGGCGCAGCAATCCAGGCAAGATCATCGAATCTTATGACGTTTGGAGCCGACAGGCGTGCAAGAATAAAGCGATCATCATCTATGACACCATGTGGCACAGCACCGAGGCCATGGCCCAGTCCGTCGCCGACGGCCTGATTCAGGAAGGCGTTCCCGTGAAGATGTTCAATCTCAAGATCAACCACCGGAGCGACATCATGACGGAAGTGCTCGATGCCAAGGCCGTCCTGATCGGCTCTGCAACCCTGAACAATGGGATGATGCCTGGGGTCGCGGACATCCTCTGCTACATGAAGGGACTTCGACCCGCAAACCGGATCGGAGCTGCTTTTGGGTCCTACGGTTGGAGTGGCGAGGCCGTGAAGCACATCAGCGAGGTCCTCCAGGAAATGAAAATGAACATCGTCGACCCCGGGGTAAGAGTCCAGTTCGCGCCGCGTCCCGAGCACCTCGATGGTTGCGTGGAGCTTGGCCGGAAGGTCGGAAAAGCCGTGCGGGAAAGCTTGGCCGGATAGATCTGCTCAAGCTCCGTAGCAGTGACAAACGGCGAGTTAGGCGCAGGGTGACCATTGACAAGGAAACAGCTTTTCACAGGAGGAACGAACATGGCTATTGCGCTTCCGGATTTGCCTTACCCCCAGAATGCTCTGGCCCCCCACATCAGTGAGAAGACCCTGGAATTCCACCACGGAAAGCACCACAAGGCTTACGTGGACAATGCCAACAAACTTCTTGCCGGCACAGACCTCGAAAACCAGGATTTGGAAACCATCATCAAAAAGAGTGCCGGGGACCCCGCCAAGGTGGGCATTTTCAACAATGCGGCTCAGGTTTGGAACCATTCCTTCTACTGGAAATGCATGAAGCCCAATGGAGGCGGGGCTCCCACGGGAGCCATTGCATCGAAGATCAATGCTGATTTCGGGAGCTTTGAGAAGTTTGTCGAGGAGCTCAAGAACGCAGGAGTGACGCAGTTTGGCAGCGGCTGGGCCTGGCTGGTCCTGAATGGAGCGAAGCTTCAGGTTACCAAGACGCCCAATGCCGCTAATCCGCTCACCGACGGCTTGAAGCCGCTGCTTGTGGTGGACGTCTGGGAGCATGCTTACTACCTGGACTATCAGAACCGGAGACCGGACTATCTCACCACGTTCGTCGACAAGCTGGTCAACTGGGATTTTGTCAATTCCTGCCTGGGTTGATCCCGAAGTTGTGTCCTGGGGAGCCCATACGCCAGCTACCGGCACAGGGCCGTTTCAGACGGGCATCAAGCCGTTCTGAAACGGTTCCTCATCCAAAATTAGTGGAGCCCGTTGCGGGCAGAACCGCATCAATAGCCGTATTTCCGCTTCCTATTCACAAACGCCGGCGCAGTCCCTTCCAAGATGTCCACGACCCGTGCTTTGATTTCAGAGGATTCGATGGCACCACTCACATAGGTGAAATGCTTTCTGACCTTGTCGCATGCGGCGCAGATGATTTGCTCGGCATCGCATACCACAGCGAGGTTCGGATTGTGAGTGACCATGATCACCTGACGCCGTTGCTTCGCCATTTTGATGCATGTGACCAGCACCCGGTAAATCGTCTGGTTATCGAGGTTTTCTTCCGGCTGGTCGATGACGAGGGGAATGTCGTCCTTGTCGACGAGCAAGTAAAAGACGAGCAGCAGCAAGCCCCGCTCCCCCGGTGAGAGCAGACTGATCTCCTGATTGTCGTACGTCAGGGAATACTTGGGCGACAGGTATCCGAGCCCATACAGGTAGTCATAGAGGTCCTCCACGCTGGTCCCGGGCTTCAACTGATCCTGCACAGAAAGCTCAAGATCGCTGGATGCCTCGGATCGTCGGTCGAAGTGCAGAAGGTCGTCTATCTTCTCGACGAATGAAATGACACCCTCCATGTCCCTGAAATCTGTTTCCTGGAGGGCCGTGCGAACGATCCGGCTGCCTTCCTCCACGCCCGCAAAGCTCCCGTGTGCCTGCGCGTTGATGAAGGAGAGGAAGGTCGCCTGAAAATTTTCTTCCGCGATGCGGACATCAAAGTCGAGGGGCAGTGGAACCTCCACCTGCTCCGCCGACTGCACGAAAGTCTGAACGGGCTCATAGAGCTTGCGATATTCGTCCACGATCTTCCCGAGCTGCTCATACAGCCTCTTGAGAATGTCGAGGCGGCATGCCCGCAGCTCCGCACGCCTCGCATGCAAGGCATCCAAGGCCTGGATTTCCGTCTCAAGCCACGCGATCGTCCCGCTCTTGTCTTTGTCCCCCCGCAGCTCCGATATCGCCAGCTCCCATGCCGCGAGCTGCTCCTTGTAGAGCAAGTAGAGTCGTTGCTGCTCTCCCATGGCGTTCGTGATCGCATTGATCTCGGCCTCGGCTGCCCTGCGACGCCCCTTCAGACTCCCCGGATCCTCCGCGCTGAGCAGCGCGTCCTGCTCCTCAGATGCCTTCCGGAAGAAATCCTCGAGCTCATCGATGGCGGCGGTATCCACTTCCATCGTGACGATGCCGTGGGCTTCTCCATGGATGCCCAGGACCGAAAACAAGGACTCCAGCTCCTGAATGAACTCCTCGTGACGCTTCTGGTAATTCCCGATAGCCTGCGAGATGCGTTTGACGTGGGCAGCACCCTTGACAGCCTCGGCTTTCTTCTGCCGCACGGCTTGCTCGTCGTCGCGCACGGCCGCCAGCTCATTTTCGAGCTCAGCGAGTCGGGCGTTTGCCGTCGCTGAGTGCTCCTTTGAAGAATCGGACTCGTGCGGGTTCTCCACCGGGGCAGGCATGGCGCTTTCCAAGGCGACCAGCTCCCTGCGCTTGATTTCAAGATTCTGCTCGAGAGATTGCCGGTAGCTCGGGGACAATTTGCGCTCAAGGGCAACGACTTCCCCATTGATCTTCGACAGCTGTTCCGTCAGCCGCTTTCGCTCCGCTTCGAGCTCGGAGACCTTGAAGCGAAGGAGCTCGTCGAGCGACAAAAACCCCATGCACTCTTCTTCCGGTACATGGGTATAGATGATCTTGCGCAGCTCGTTTTCGAATCTGGAGGATCCGCCGTCAGCAAGCTCGTTGCAGAGGGTTTCCAAGTAACTCTGTGGCAGGTACTTGACCCGTTCCACGCTCGACGCTTGAGGGTTTTCGTCGAGCGGCCGGAGAGACTCGGTGCCGTCATGCCACTGGAGGGAGCCCAAAAAGTGAGCCGCGAGCTTGGCCTTGGGATCGCGGAATCGCCGTTCATTGAGGAATGAAAAACCGTCGTAATTTCCCGTATCACCGGCAAGGGCGATCGTGTCGGCAAGGGCGCTCTTGCCGCTCCCTTTGTTCCCGATGATGGCAACCAGGTCATGGTTCAACGGCAGGTGAACATCGAACCACGGGTCCCGCAGAGACGATTCGGCCCTCTTCCTGATCGTGATCGAGTCCGCGTACTTGGTCTTATTGCGTGCCACGATCAACAGCTTCGGTGGCCGATCGCCGATGAAGACCCGTTGATCGATCTCCCTCAGAGCTTGCTGCAGACCGGCAAACGTGGGATCGGCCTTAATCCAGGTGAAACAGCTGCCCAGTCGGTCCTCGCTGTGCTTCGAGGTGCTTAAGGCCTGTGCGCCCGAGCAATCGAGCAGACGATCCGTGACATTCAGCTCACGCAGCTTCTTTCGCGTAACGTGATACGCCTCTGGATTCCTGGCGGAAGTGAGGACGAGATCCATTCGGTTGAGGACAAGACGCTTGTCATCAATCGAAGGGTCCTCCCAGTTCATGGCTTCCCACTGTGCCTTGCCGACGGCCAATAGGTAGCGGCCGCTCAAATCATGCGTTTTCATCGCACCCTGGAGCGAATCGAGCGAGACACAGAGGTGGTTGAACCCTTCCTGGACCAAGCTAAAATAGGTGCCCGGCTTGTCTTTGGGCGCGGCATCCACGATTGCCTGACCGAGCTTGCTGACGCTGTCGCGAGCAATCGGCGTCTGCCATCTCTCGGAAAATTCCTTGGAATCCGGAATAAGGTTGTAACACTCCCCGAGTGCGGCCAAGAACTGCTGTCGAAGAGTCTCCGGCTCGAGCTGGTCGAATATAATGTGGAGATTGATTCGATTCCAATCGGAATTCAGGTACCTACCATATTTATCCTTCTGAAGGACTCCGGCAAACGGGTCGAGCCTGAGCTCAACGACAGGAAGGATCAGATCGAGGTTCTTGAGTCGCCCCTGTTCTCGTTTAACTTTGAGAAGCCTTTCGTATCCGTCGAAAAACAAATGGTCGTTAACACCAATCACCTTGAGCTCAGGAGGAAGCTTCTCGAGATCAGCAATAAATGCGTTCCAGCTCATGTCATTGTTGCCACCGTAATTCTGAACAATGGAGCAGGGGGTGTGAACAAGCAGATCCCACTTACCCCAAACCGATCCTTTCGGGTTGTTGTAACTCATTCTTCCTCCTGCTTTTGCACAATCTACCCGCTGATGAGCGCCTATTGTCAAGAACCGGTCAGCCCAAAGATGAGAATGCCAATACACCGCTTAATTCTAGATCCTTCAACGATGCCGCTAGGATATGTCTATATCGGATACGAGTCAATGATGAGTTGCGGACATCTTCCTGGAGTGACCAGACAGAGAGCAACTGTGACGGCCGAATTTTGAAGATTCTATTTGACTAATTCGGTGTAACGGGTATTCGGGGCTTGGACGATCCATGAAGCTCCGAGCGATCAGGCTGCATTGCGGGAGAAGGAGAAGATGCTTTGATACGGTTTCCCACACGAACCGAGGGATTGGCGCTGCTGGCCCGTCTCAAGAATCGACGCACCGTCCGTTGGACCATGCTGAGCGTGACAATAGGCATTCTGAGCGGTCTGATGGCCAGTGCGGTGTTCTATCTTTTGGAATGGACCACGTTCTTCTGCATGGAGGTTCTTGCCGGCTACCAGACGGTCAAGCCGGCAGGCGAGCATCTGGTCGACTTGGTGGCCGATACGCCATTTCGTCAGTGGGTTCTCTGCCTCCTGCCGGCCATCGGCGGATTGCTCTCGGGATTCATCGTGTACACCTGGGCGCCGGAAGCCGAAGGGCATGGAACCGATGCCTTCATTGATGCCTTTCACAACAAGGGCGGGTATATCAGGACCCGGGTGCCGTTCATCAAAGGCATTGCTTCGGTCATCACCCTGGCAACCGGGGGAAGCGCCGGCCGAGAGGGGCCCATTGCGCAGATAGGAGCCGGAATCGGCTCTTGGGTCGGACGCGCCCTTGGCTTAAGCGCCCGAGAGAGACGCTTGATGCTTCTCGCCGGATGTGCCGCCGGCTTGGGAGCGATCTTCCGAGCGCCTTTGGGAGGTGCTTTGACTGCGGTTGAAGTATTGTACCGTGAGGACTTCGAGGCGGAGGGGATCATCCTGTGCATCATCGCGTCCGTGACGGGGTACGCCATCTTTACAGGGATTTTTGGGCATGAGCCTATCTTCGAGACTGCCCCGGTTCGATTCCGGAATCCGCTGGAATTGGTCTTTTACGGCATCCTTGCTCTGATCTGCGTTCCATTCGGCTACGTCTATGTCAGGGTGTTTTACGGGCTGCGAGACGCCTTCTTTCGAAAGATCCCTTCCAAGAAGATGCTCATCCCGGCCCTTGGCGGCCTCATGGTCGGAATCGTCGGCCTTTGGACACCACAGGTTTTGAGCGGCGGCTATGGCACCATCCAACAATCCTTGAGAGGAGAGCTTTCCGTCCCACTCCTGTTCACGATTGCTGCGGTGAAGATCTTGGCGACATCCTTCACGATCTCGTCCGGCGGGAGTGGAGGAGTCTTTGGCCCCTCGCTTTTCATCGGTGCGATGCTCGGAGGAGCCGTGGGACAACTGAGCCACCAGTGGTTTCCCTCCATCGTGAGTCAGCCAGGTGCTTTTGCATTGGTGGGGATGGGCGCTTTTTTCGCCGGTGTTGCCAAGGCACCGATCGGTGCACTCCTCATGGTGTGTGAGATGACGGGCGGGTATGGACTCGTCGTTCCGCTGATGTTTGCATCCGTTATAGCCATTCTCCTCTCTCAGCGTTGGAGTCTGTATGAGAAGCAGGTTCTGAACAAATTCCACTCTCCAGCCCACCGATCGGACACGATCGTCAATGTACTGGAAACCATGAGGGTTAGAGACGTCTACCGGAAGGATGCGTCGGTTGCGGTCCTGCCCGCAGACATGTCCTTCGGGCAATTCAAAAAGCTGTTCACGTTGACCCCGGAATCGTTCTTCCCGGTTGTGGACGAGGACTACCGTTTACGCGGGATTCTCGCGGTGCGCGACCTCAGAGAAGTGATTTTTGAAGAAGACATCGCAGATTTGCTTGTGCTGGACGAGCTCGTTTCTCCTCCCGTGTCGGTCGAGATGGGGGATAACCTCTACGACGCGTTGGTTGTGTTCTTGCGGACAGGGTATGGGCAGATCCCGATCATCGACATGGAAAGCGGCCTGCTCGGAATCCTTCGACTGGAGGATCTCATGGAGGCCTATCACCGGGAGATCAGTGATCTCAGGGAGACATAGTACGGCATTGCGGGACGCATCAATCATTCGGACGTGATGCCAGGTGCGGGATCAAGATCCCTTCGGCTGCACGCTCGTTTCATCGAGCATCCGGAATCTGGCATCGAGCGTCGATCTCGTGCCGCTGCAGCACTTCTGCCACCTCTGTACCAGAGGCCCAGGTAAGTTTGGCGAAGATCGGCAGTTATGGCTGAATCAGGGGGGTAATTTTCAGCTTGGCCCGGTCCACGGGATCTGGAAAAGCCTTGGTTAACGGCATAGAAAGTGCGCCAGGGCTCTTCCAGGATCCTGTGAAAAGAATATGGCTCGGCTCAGGCTGCAGGGCAAAGCCTATCCGCAGGCAAAGCGCTTTGCGACTTGGTCAATGGAACGCTCGCGTGCCCCCCATCGCTCAAGGCTTCTCTTTCTTCTTCTGGGCTTTCTTTGAAGTGAGCTTGTCCTGATCGTTGGAAGCCACAACGATACGCGATGAAGACGCAGCCTTCTGACTCGGGCTTGGGCCGTTTTGAATTGCGGGTGCCTTTGCGGCGATGCGCGCCTTTCCTTCCACGGAAGCCGTGGGGGCGGACTGCCGTTTTACAGCCTGCGCGGCATCAGAGCTCTTCGGTTTGGCACCAGCAGCTTTATTCAAGGCAACCTGGCGCGGAGTGGACTTGCCTTTTGCCTCTCTCGTTTCCTTGGCTTCCTTGGTGCTGGAGCCACGCGCCATTGCGCCGGCATTGCCGGCGGCGACCTTGGTTGTGCGTGCTGTCTTGGAGGAATGCGATGAGCTTCTGACGTTCAAAGCAGTTCGCTCCTTGACAGCGCTGCCCGCCCGGGCAACGCCCGGATGGGAGTCAGCACGCTGGCCGCCGTGGGAAGAGCCACCACTCGATGGAGACGAAGAAGAAGTCCTCGCGAACGCCTCCCGTTGCTCCTCCTCGGCACGCTCGACAAGGGACGCGAGCACACCCTCCCCGGTTCCCTCGGGAAGGCACAGATTGTATGAGGTACATCCGGGCGGCGTTACCGGTTTACAGAGCTCAGGATTGCAGCTTTGAAGGACATCTTCGGAAACGCCAATCTGCTTGCCCACCCAGGATAGCTTGACGCCGCCGGGAACCGAAACGGTCGGCTGCTTCGCAACATGCCGTGTCGGACCCAAGTAGAATCCATAGCGTTGCGGACTCCGCACGATTTTGATCGTGGCGAGAACTTTTGGAACATAATCACGGGTTTCAGAAGGCAGATAGCCGTTGTCGGCCAGCTCCCAGAAGGTCTTGAGGCCGCTCCGATCGAGCGTGGATTGAACAGCCCTCTCTCCGCAGTTGTAAGCGGCGAGGGCCAATGGCCACGAGCCGAATTGGTCATAGAGAGCGGAAAGATAGTCTGCGGCGGCTCGAGCGGCTTTCAATGGGTGACATCGTTCATCGATCCACTGATTTTGCTCAAGTCCAAACCGTCTTCCTGTGTCCGGGATAAACTGGTACATGCCCACGGCCTTCGCCTTTGACCGGGCCTTGGGGGTGAATCCGCTCTCCACCAGAGCAACGTACACGAGGTCTTTCGGCAGGCCGCGACCGACGAAAATATCCTGGGCGGGCTTCACATACTGGGTCGAGCGATCGAGCTGGGTTTGGAACGATTTGTGGTTTCGGCCTGAAAAGGTCCGAACCCACGCCTCAATTGCCGGCTGCTCAGGGAGACTCAGCTCGGACTTCGAATTGCCCGCACCACCCTCCTGTGCCGGCACGGACCCTGCCATGGAGCGAGCAGGGCGATCCACAGATGCCGATTTTTGGGAAGTCGCCGTGCTGCATCCCGCAGCGACAGCCAGAGCACATCCGAGAACCGACCAATAAAGGTATGAACGATTAATCATAGGCAGTATCTCCTTTTCTTTGTAACAGACGGAGCCTGTCTGAGACCTGATCAAAGCTTGCTTGTAAAGAAATCGTGAGAATATCGTGTGGTAAGGCACCGGCAATCTTCTGCCCCGAACTGCCGAGCCGAGGATTCGTTACACACAGGATTGGTAGGGTGGGCCCCGCGTTTGGAGAGCAAAGGCGACAAAATGCGCAATGATCCCCTCCTCACGCGAGCGGCCCCGAAGGCCGAGGATTCGTCCTACCGCAAAGACAAGGATGAAGAGTGATATTTGACTCGCATTGATGGCATTGAGGAACATGCATGCCAGACACGGCCGGTCCGCTTCAACCTCGGAATCGACCGAAGGATAGGCAGGGAGGGTGGTTTCCGGCGAAATGCCGGTGCCGGGGAGGACGGGCCTGTGGTGATGACAGGTATGGCAAAGGGGAACCGAGGAGGTTACGAGAAGAACAAAGAGGGCCAGTGCGAGGCCCAAAACCACCCTCATTCTGTCTTTGCAGGTTTTCTCTTTCAAACGCATTCCTCATTCAGGTGCGCGATCGCCTGATGCCGCTCCTCCATCAGTGGCGGCTTGGACGGTGCCACAGGAAACCATCGAATCATGGTGTTGTCAAGACGAAACGGCTGAATGAGCCACGGCTCCGGCTTTGAGGGCTACACGAAAGACAGTTTGGGAGAACTCGGCCACATCACTCACGTTTGCCCACGGCTATTGAGAAGTCACGCGGCAGACGATTAAGCTTTGGGTTATTCGAGGTATTACGTCATTGAAGGGATAGGAGCCAGCCGCCGTCTCTTGCGTCATCGGAGCCAAGAACAATGCTTCCGCTTGGGCCCGCAGTCAGCTCCAAGGGCCCTTCCTTTCTCTGAAGGGTTCACAGATAACGACGGTTAGGATAAAAGGGAATCCGACTGCACATGGGTCTGAGTCAAAGGATTCAACGTGCGGCGAGGTTTCATTCACCCGTAGAGAGCACAACATGATGCATGCCGATGGATAACGCTGATTTCTGGACCGGAATCCTCTTGGTGGGGGGGTGTGGTGTCGCAGTCGTTGTGCCGGTACTCTTCCTGATCCGTGCGCTTCGGCGGAGCGCGGAAAGGGCTGCCTTGTATGAGATACGGTCTCAGCTGCATGGAATCCCCATCCTGCTATTCGCCACAAAAGCGCGGTTACGCGGTCTGCGGAGGGAGTGGGACGGTCAATGGCGCGGCTTGGGGGTCTTGGTGCTGACTGAAGACGGCCTTTACTTCAGACTCACTCAGCGCCCGGTCGACCTGCGCATCCCTCTCGAGCGAATTACCGCAGTGGAGACCAAAGGGAGCGCGACCGGCCCGCGTCTGAGCTCGAGGCGACTGCGCGTGCATTACCGCGGCGTCGACAACACCGATCGCGTTGCGAGCTGGTCGGGGGTGAACGGCGAAGAATGGCTGGGAAGGATAAAAACGCTCAGGGAGGGCTCCGTAAATGGGTGAGAAGCCGAAGCGAAACATTTATCTGAAGATGAAGACGCTGGAGGAGGCCCGCCGCCTCTGGACGGAGCGTACGGCTGAGCCGAGCCGGCAGGAGGAGACGATTCCCACGGTGGAGGCGCTGCGGCGTGTAACGGCACGACCGATCATCGCATGCCAGTCCGTGCCCCATTACCATGGGGCAGCGATGGATGGCTACGCGGTCAGCGCAAAGCGCACCTTCGGGGCTAGTGATTCGGAGCCTCTCCGGCTGCGGGTCGGCCTTGATGCATTCGCCGTGGACACCGGCGACGCGATTCCTCCCGACACCGATGCTGTCATCATGATCGAGCAAGTCGAGCCAGTCTCCGAAGGCGTGATCGAAATCCGGTCCGCGGCTTTTCCCTGGCAGCACGTTAGAAAGGTTGGCGAGGACATTGTCGCGGGTGAGCTTTTACTTCCGCAACAGCACGTCTTGCGCCCTGCCGATATTGGTGCGCTCCTCGCGGCCGGGGTGACCGAGATTGCCGTTGTGCGTCGGCCGAAGGTGTGGATCCAGCCGACGGGAACGGAGCTGGTTCCGGCGAAGCGAGCCGCAACCGCTTCCCCGGGACAGATCATCGAGTTCAACGGTGCCGTGCTGGCGGGAATGGTGGCGGAGTGCGGGGGAGAGCCCCATTTGCAGGATCCGGTGCTCGATGACCTTGAAACCCTGCGGGGAATGCTCACCGAAGCGGTTGCTTCGGACGTGGACGTGATTCTGGTCAATGCCGGGTCATCGGCCGGGTCCGAGGATTACACCTCGTCGATCATTGAAGAGCAGGGTGAGGTCCTGGTGCATGGGGTTGCGATGATGCCGGGCAAGCCAACCGTGCTGGGTCTGGCGGGAGGGAGGCCGGTCGTTGGGATTCCCGGTTACCCGGTGTCGGCCATCATGGCGTTCGAGCAATTCGTGCGGCCACTGCTGTACCGTTTGCAGGGGATTCCCGCGCCTGCGCTCACCGAGGTGGAAGCCACCCTCGGGCGGAAGATGCCCTCGAAGCTGGGCCTCGAAGAATTTCTCCGGGTCATCCTGGGACGCGTCCAGGGAAAGCTGATCGCCATGCCGCTCCAGCGGGGCGCGGGGGTCATCACGTCCCTCACGCGTGCCGACGGAATCCTGCAGGTGCCTCAAGCTCTTGAAGGGATCGACGTCGGCCAGCCGGTCCGCATCCGGCTTCTCAGACCGGCGGAGGATTTGGATCACACGCTCATCATGATCGGGAGTCATGACAACACGATCGACGTGCTTGCCAACGAATTGAAGCGACACGACAGCCGCATCCATCTCTCGTCGAGCAATGTGGGCAGTCTGGGAGGACTCATGGCCGTGCGCAGAGGGCAAACGCACCTGGCTGGATCTCACCTGCTCGAACCGGGGACCGGAGGCTACAATTTTGCCTACATCGAGCGGTATCTGCCGGGAACGCCGGTCCGTCTGCTTCAGCTTGCCAAGCGTCAGCAGGGTTTTCTCTTGCAGCGGGGCAATCCCAAGCACATCCTTGACATCGAAGATCTCACCCGCTCTGATGTTGCCTTCGTCAACCGGCAAGGGGGCTCGGGCACGCGGATTCTCTTTGACTACGAGATTGAGCGGCGGGGAATCCGTCGTGAGGCAATCCGAGGGTATGAGCAGGAAGAATTCACGCACATGGCCGTCGCCGTCAGCGTGCTGAGCGGAAGGGCTGATGCCGGCATGGCCATTTATGCGTCCGCCAAGGCACTTGGGCTCGACTTCATTCCTGTCGCCGAGGAACGATACGATTTGGTTTTTCCGGAATCCAGCTGGGATGACCCCAAAATCCAGCTTCTCCTCAAGATCGTTGTTTCGGATTCATTCAGAAAGATGGTGGAGGCCATGGGGGGCTACGATGTGGCCGAATCGGGACGCGTGATGGGAATCTGGGACGGTGAGCGGTGGGCCGAACGGCACGATTGAGCGTGAAGAAGCCGGCTCCAGGGTACGTTGCCCTTTTTGAGTCGGGTGAGCTTGCCGAGCGCTCGCGCCGGCTTGAAGAGGTTCTCCGACACTGCACGTTGTGTCCCTGCCGCTGTGGGGTGGACAGGATTTCGGGAGCCGTTGGACGGTGCGGCGTGGACGCGCGGGCGAAGATCGCCTCCTTCTTCATCCACCCGTGGGAGGAGCCGCCCTTGTCGGGCGAAACCGGCTCAGGCACGGTGTTCTTTTCCGGCTGCACGATGCGTTGTGTGTTTTGCCAGAACTATCCCATCAGCCAAATGGGGGTGGGGCGTGTCCTGAGCGACGAGGAATTTGCGGAAAACCTTCTCAAGCTCCAGAAGCGCGGGGCCAAGAACATCAATCTGGTGACCGGGACACACCAGGCTGCCGCCTTTGTGCGAGCCCTGCTGCTCGCTGTTCCCGAGGGACTGCGCCTACCGGTCGTGCACAACACCAGCGGGTATGAGACGGTGGAAACGCTGCGTCTCCTTGAAGGTGTGGTGGACATCTATCTGCCGGACATCAAATACGCCGATGCTCGCACCGCGAAGCGACTCTCGGGTAGAAGCGATTACGTTTCGGTGAACCGGAAGGCGCTGCTCGAAATGTGGCGGCAGGTTGGGCCGTTGAAGCTCGGAGCGGACTGCGTCGGTCGGCGCGGCATGATCGTGCGGCACCTGATCCTCCCCGAGGATCTCTCGGGCACGCGCAATTGCCTGACGTTCTTGGCTCGAAGCCTTGGACCCTCGGTGTGGGTGAGCCTGATGAGCCAGTACTTTCCCGCGCACAAGGCGCTTCACCTTGCCCCATTGAACCGAAAGGTCACTCGAGATGAGTATGAGCGTGCGGTTCAGGTCCTTGAGGAGCTCGGCCTGAAAAACGGGTATCTCCAAGACGACTGTCCGGTTGAGCAAGAAAGCCCGTCGGATATTGTGCACAGTTGCACATGAATTCCTTTGACTGCCCGCCAGACCTTTTTTACAATCCTTCATCCTCCTCCTAGCTCTTTCGCTCAGTCTTCAGGAAGAGGCAACGATTGTTCCATGAGTCACCCGGACCCTTCAGGTCGGCGCTGGGATTGGGCCGACCGGTGAACGCTTGCGACAGATGCTGCTGCTGACGGGATGAAACGAATGGAAGACAAAGGATACAGAAGGCTCTTCTGGAAGATCGTTGCGACAACGCTCTCTTTTTCCCTGGTTCCACTCCTTGCGCTGGGCTTTAGCATGTACCACCTCTTCACGGTTTCCTTCACGGCGAAGATCCTTGAGCGTTTGGCCACGCTGGTGGAAAATCGCCGCAACGCCATCGACCTCTTCCTCGAAGAGCGCATCTCGCAGCTCAACACGTTGGCTTACACTCATTCCCTCGCTCAACTCGGGGACGAAAAGACACTGGGGAATGTCTTCACGCTGATCCAATCCCGCTCCAAGTCGTTTGTCGACATCGGCATCATCGACCGCGAGGGCAACCACGTGGCCTATGTCGGCCCTTACCAACTTCAGGGGCTCAATTACAGCAATGAGGCATGGTTTCACGAGGTGATGCTGCGGGGTGTTTACGTGAGCGACGTGTTCACGGGGTTCAGGAAATTCCCGCATTTCATCATTGCCATCTTGCGTCGCGAAGAAAACAAGATGTGGATTTTGCGCGCCACGATCGACACGGAGATCTTTGATGGGATGGTCAAGGCGGCGCAAGTGGGCCAGAAGGGAGACGCGTTCGTGATTAACAAGGACGGGATCTTCCAAACGCAACCGCGATTTGGTGGTGAGCTGCTTGGCAAGTCTTCCGTTCCGATTTCATCACGATTTGCGGGCATCCAGAGCGCTCGGAAACTGACCAATGGAGACGGGTCGCTCTTTGCGAGCACTTGGCTGAAGAACAAAGAGTGGATGCTTGTGGTCAAGGAAGACCCCCGCGAGGAGATGATTCCGCTCCATCAGGCGCGGCTTCTGGTTCTTGGACTTGGCGTGGGCGGAATTCTGCTCATTGTGGTGGGGTCGGTGTTTGTCACCCGTCAGATGATCGCGCAGCTCATCAAGACGGATCGCGAAAAGGCGCAGCTCGACTCCAGTCTGATTCAGTCGAGCAAGATGGCGGCCCTCGGCAAGCTTGCGGCTGGGATCGCGCATGAAGTGAACAATCCTTTGGCGGTCATCAAGGAGAAGGTTGGCTGGCTCCGGGACCTGCTCAGCGAAGAAGATATCAGCGGCAGCGAGAACTTCCAGGAATTCGAGGAATCCATCCGCAAGATCGATTATCACGTGGATCGGGCCAAGAAGGTCACGCATCGGCTGCTTGGCTTTGCGCGTCGCATGGAGCCGGTCCAGGAGAAGGTGGATGTGAACAAGGTCCTGGACGAGACCATTGATTTCCTGCGTAACGAAGCCCACTATCGCAACATCACCATCGAAACGAGCTTTGAAAGTGGGCTGCCTCAGACACTGAGCGATTCCGCCCAGTTGCAGCAGGTGTTCTTGAACATCCTGAACAATGCCATCGATGCGCTCAAGCGTGACGGCTCCATTCAGGTCAAGACGGAATATATTTCCAAAGACAATGCGATTGCGGTCAAAATCAGCGACAATGGCCCGGGGATGCCGAACGAGATTCTCGCGAAGATCTTCGATCCCTTCTTCACCACGAAGGATGTGGGAACGGGAACGGGCCTGGGGCTCTCCATCAGCTACAGCATCATGGAGAAGCTGGGCGGGAGGATCATGGTCGCCAGTGAGATCGGTCAGGGCACGGTCTTCACGATCTATTTGCCGGTCAAGAGCTGACAAGCGTCTTGTCCGACGGCGGTGCACGCGTTAACACGACTCAGCGAGGCTCGGTTCATGGAGGACTTCAGAGTTCTGGTGGTGGATGATGAGCTCGATTTTCTCGAGACGATCGTGAAGCGGTTCAAGCGGCGTAAGATCCGGGCGGATGGCGTGAGCAGCGGTCGGGAAGCGCTTGCTCTTCTGGAGCAGGAGCACTTTGACGTCGTCATCCTGGATGTCCGCATGCCCGGAATGGACGGTATCGAAACGTTGAAGGAGATCAAAAAGAAGCGGCCTCTCATGGAAGTCATCCTGCTCACGGGCCATGCATCGGTTGAATCGGGGATGCAGGGGATGCAGCTGGGGGCTTTCGACTACG
Source organism: uncultured Syntrophobacteraceae bacterium (assembly GCA_964538515.1). Taxonomy (GTDB): domain Bacteria; phylum Desulfobacterota; class Syntrophobacteria; order Syntrophobacterales; family Syntrophobacteraceae; genus CALBZH01. The sequence continues at coordinate 57,468 of CAZIEW010000004.1, read as the reverse complement.
TCATGAAGCCGGCCGAATTCGAGGAGCTGTTGGAAAAGGTCCAGCAGGCCTACGAACGGAAAAGCCTGCACGAGGAAAAGATCCGGGAATCGAAGATCATTGTTTGAGTCCATATCGTTACGCGCACGAGCGGAAGTTGTTCGCATGCTGGGGAATCGCCCTTTTGAGCTGAAGACCGTTCTGCATTATCTCCCCCCAGGGCTTATGATGCTTGCGGCGGTGAGCCTTATCCCCGTGGCTCACCCAGTCTTTTCCCTTCTGTGCTTTCTGGCGGGGGCCGTATCGATTCTTTCCGTCCGCTCGCTCCAAGCGGAAATTCGGAAGGCCATGGATCAGAAGTGCGTTCTGGATGCCCAGCTGATCCAATCCCAGAAGCTCGCCTCCATCGGAGAGCTCTCTTCGGGGATAGCCCATGAGATCAATAACCCGCTGGCCATTATCGGGCAGGAGGTCGAATGGATCCGTCACGTGGCCAAGGAAATCGAAGCAGGAAGTGGTCTGACGATTGCGGACATGCAGGATTCCGTTCAGGAGATCACGCGGCAGGTGGAGCGCTGTCGCGACATCACCCATAAGCTGCTGGATTTCGCCCGCAAGAAAGAGCCGCTGATTCAAGCGGTGGACCTCAACAAGCTCATTGAAGACATGGTTCGATTGGTGGAGCGGGAAGCCAAACAGCACGGCATTGCAATCGAAAGGCACTACGGTCACACGGTTCCCCCTGTGCGCACGGACGGCCCTCTTGTGCGTCAGGTCGTTTTGAACATTCTGAACAATGCAACCTATGCCATCCAGAAGGATGGTACCATCACCGTAACGACCAAGGAATCCGAAGACGGGTCCGCCGACATTGTGATCACGGATACGGGCAGCGGGATCCCCGAGGAGGACCTGAACAAGATTTTCGATCCTTTTTTCACCACGAAGCCGCCGGGCAAAGGTACAGGGCTGGGACTCTCCATCTGCCACGGGATCATCTCGCGACTTGGTGGCACCATTGCCGTCGAAAGCGAGGTCGGGCGGGGCACCAGGTTCACGATCCGGCTCCCGGGCGCAAAAAAGTAAGGAGGCAGACGCGATGTCGGAGCTGAAGCCGCGGGTCCTCATCGTCGACGACGAAGAGCGATTCCGGATGACCCTTTCAAAGCTACTCAAGGTCAAGGGCCTGGATGTAAAGGCACTCGGGAGTGCGAGGGAGGCGCTCGAAGAGCTCACGGATGCGAGTTACGACGTCATCCTGCTGGACGTCAAGATGCCCGAGATGGATGGTGTACAGGCGCTGGCGGAGATCAAGAAGCGCGATCCGCAGCTCGAGGTGATCATGCTCACGGGCCATGCGTCGGTGGATGTGGCCGTGGAAATCATGCGCCTCGGCGGCTACGAGTACCTTCTGAAGCCTTGCCCCATCGAGGATCTGATGGACAAGATCGACGCTGCCTTCGAGCGAAAAAAGGCAAGAGAGGAGCGGCGAAAGCGGGTGGAGGGCCAGGCGGCGGAGGGTGGACGGTGACCTGCACGTCTGCGGAATTCGGCTTGTGAAGAGCTCTCGCTTGGGCCTCACCGCAAGACCGATTCATGCGCGGTCGTCCGATGGCTGTCTGCCACGCGGGGCCTCAATCCGTACTGTCGGTCTTCTTGAAGCTCTTGGAATCGACTTGTGTGTCTCGCATCAGCCGGTGCAGGTACTGCCGTTTGAGTCCAGATTCCCTGGCGGCTTGGGAGACATTGCCCGAGTGTTTGGCAAGGATCTTACTGATATATTGGGTTTGGAATTCCTCCATCAACTTGTCTTTGGCTTCTTTGAAGGGCATGGTGAAGATTTCGTCCGCCGCAATGGTCGGACCGACCAAGCCGCTCGACCCTGTCTCCGTAGACTGCTTCAGTCCAAGGACATCCGGTAGATCGACCACGTCGCCCATGGCCATGATCACCCCCCTTTCGACGGTGTTTTCGATCTCTCGAACGTTTCCGGGCCAATCCCCCTTCATCAGGTAATCCATGGCTCGCGCGGAAAAGCCGTTCACTTTTTTCGCGTGGAGAACGGCGTATTTTTGCAGAAAGTGCCGGCAGAGCAACGGAATGTCTGTTCTGCGCTCTCGAAGCGGCGGGAGGTGGATGTTGATCACGTTCAGACGGTAGTAAAGATCCTCCCGGAACTCACCCTTCTTGATCTTTTCAACAAGGGGCTGATGGGTTGCCGCGATGAGGCGGATATCCACCTTGCGAAGCGTGTTCGAGCCAATGACCTTGTATTCGCCTTCTTGAATCAGTCTAAGAAGCTTGACCTGCAACGTGAGGCTAAGATCCCCGATCTCATCGAGGAAAAGGGTCCCCTGACTGGCTTCTTCAACGAGGCCCTTCTTATCGCGTAGTGCGCCCGTGAACGAGCCTTTAAGGTGCCCGAACAGCTCGGTCTCGATCATGGTTTCGGGGATGGTGCTGCAGTTGATTGGGACGAAGGGCCTGTCCTTGCGCAGACTGTGCGAGTGGATGGCACGAGCGACCAGCTCCTTGCCGGTGCCGCTCTCGCCCGTGATGAGGACGGTGGCCGTTGTCTTGGCAACGCGATCAATCTGGTCCTGGAGCAGACGCATGGCCGAGCTGTTTCCGATCAAGTTTGGAAAGAGCGACCGTCCTTCGAGCTTCTCACGCAGATAAGTGTTCTCTCGCTGCAGGTCCTGCCACTGCAGGGCCTTTTCAAGGACGTGCAGGATTCTTTCTTTGCGAAAGGGCTTGGTGATATAATCGGTCGCTCCCTTTCGGGTGGCCTCGATAGCGGACTCGATCGTTCCGTAGGCGGTCATGAGGATAACGGCGATGGTCGGGTCTTTCTCCTTGACCGCTTCCAGAACCTGAATGCCATTCATGCCGGGCATTTTGAGATCGGTAAAGACCACGTCGAACGTCGAGTCCCTTAGCAGATCATGCACTCGAGTGGGGTCGTCGCTCAGGGTGACCTCGCACGAGGCTCTATCGCTCAAAATCCGCTGCAGGAGAAGGAGCATGTCCTTTTCGTCGTCAATGACCAGGATCTTGACCGCCATGTCGGTCCCTCTTTGGGTAATGAGCACGTTTGCGGTTTGGCTCGCGCACCAAGGCCTTGCGGTTGATGCTATTTTCAGTCTGTCAGGCCGTGTTCGTCAATAGGATTGTCACCTGAAAGTTTCACCCCGACAAACCCTTCCATCGTGGCACTCGAGGCGGCTCGCATGCAACCCAAAGAACGGATCAAGCTTCACAAACTCCTCAAAGGACTTGGCGCTCTCACCCTTGTCCTCGTTACCGGTGCCTCCTACCTTGGAGCCTCCACCGTGCGTTACATGAAAGGGGTCATCAGGGACCAGTTCAACGAGCAGCAGCTCGTTCTGGCCAAGGCCACCGCACATCGCATCGAATCCACGATTCAGAACGCGATCTCGGACCTCATCCTCCTGAACTCGCTTCCAGCCATTCAATACTGCGCACCCGACGCATACGAGGTCCTGCTGCTCTCCACCTTGCCGCTCCTCAACCGTGACAAGGTCCTCGAAATCAGACGCGTCGACCGGGACGGGAACACGCTGCTCGTCGCCAATGATCAGGGAATCGGCATGAAGCTTTTCGGTGTGGTGCAGCACGAGGCGGGGGCCTATCTGTCCTGGGCGGCGGACGTGGGGAATAGGGGAAAAACCATGGGGACCGTGGTTCGAGCTCGAGATCCGAGCAAGGATCGCAAGCAGCTCGTCATGGACCTGATCACGCCCACCTTCGAGGACAGCACGGACCATGCGCACCCGAGGCCGAGTTACCGATTCGCGGGCTACCTGAGGTTCACCCTGGACGTCAGTCGATTGCTGCAGGACATCATGCCTTCGATTCGTTCGGGGAAAACGGGGTATGGATGGGTCATCGACTCGTCGGGGAGCTTTCTCTATCACCCTGAAAGCGCCTTTGTCGGGGAGAATGCCTTCGAGGCCAGGTCAAACCGCAACCCGGGGATCTCCTTTGCCCAGATCAATGAGATCCAACGCAATGAGATGCTGCGAGGGCGCGAAGGAATCGGGACGTATTCCTCCGGCTGGCATCGCGATGTGGTCGAGCCCATGGAAAAGCTCATCGCGTATGCTCCCGTGCGTATCCAGGGCCCGTTCATGGACTACGTGTGGTCGGTCGCCGTCGTCGCCCCCCTGCATGAAATCGAGGGAATCATCAGCACCGTGTACCAGAAGCAGGTTCTGTTGCAGGGGTCCTTTGTGCTGCTCATCCTGTTTGGTGCCATCGTGGTGCTGCTTTACGAGCTGCGCTGGAGCACGATTCTCGAGCACGAGGTCTCCGAGAAGACCGAGGACGTGCGGCGCTACCTGGACGAGTTGGCACGATCGGAAGCCAAGTACCGCTCCCTGGTCGAATGCGCGGAAGATCTCATCTTTACCCTGGACCGGGACGGCGTCCTTCGAACGGCAAACCGACACATGTCAAACTTCTTTGGGGTAAGCCCGGAAGATCTGGTCGGACATAGCCTATACCGGTTCCTGCCACGGGATCAGGCAGACCAGCAGCTCACCCTCATCCGAAGCGCGCTTGACTCGAAAAAAGGCGAGCGCACCGAGGCCCTGTTCCGGGTGCAGGACGAGGACTTCTGGTTCAACATCCAATACATCCCTGTGAAAGAGGACGATGGCGAGGAGGGACGTATCCTGGGAATAGCCAGGGACATTACCGATCGCAAGAGCCTCGAGAAGCAGCTGATCAACACGGAAAAGCTGGCATCCCTCGGAACCTTGGCCGCCGGCGTGGCCCACGAGATCAACAACCCACTCGGGATTATGCTCGGCTTTTGCGAGCTCCTGCTCGAGCGGACCGAGCTCGGGACCATGGAGCACAATGATCTCAAGATCATTGAACGGCACGGACTCCACTGCAAGAGCATCGTGGAGCGGCTGTTGAGCTTTGCCCGGATCAGCGAGGAAGCGGAGGAATGCTCCGACCTGAATGCGAACGTGGAATCGATCCTCTCGGTGGTCAAGCACACGCTTTCCATGAACAACATCCAGCTCAACACGTCCCTTTACCAGGACCTGCCCCTGGTGAGAGGGGACTCCCGGGGCATTCAGCAGGTCATCCTGAACCTGGTGAGCAATGCCATTCACGCCATGGAAGGAAAAGGCATGCTGACGGTGATCACCAAGGAAAGCAAGAAGGTCGGGTGGGCCGAGGTGATCGTCTCGGACACCGGCTGCGGTATCAAGCGAGAGTTTCTTCAGAAGATCTTCGACCCGTTCTTCACCACGAAGAAAGTCGGGGATGGAACGGGACTTGGCCTGTCTGTGAGCTACGGTATCATTTCCAACTACGGCGGTACGATCGAGTGCGAAAGCCGAACGGAGGACGAAGCTCCGGGGCAGGCAGGGACGACGTTCACGATTCGGCTGCCTTTCTTCGCGGGGCAGGGTCCCGTGAAGCACGCTGAGATCGACGCATCTCCAGCCCCGGGGTCGCCTGATCCTTCTGCCCAGACGCCTCCATCCAGCGGCTGACTGAACGGCTAGTGCGGCATTGAGTTGGAGTGGCATGCTCCTTGAACAGTTGTCTCTCAGGCATTGCTCGTAAGGTTATCCGTCCCGCCGTAGCGCTCGTGCACCAAGGGAGCAAGAACGGGCGGGCGAAACCACTGTCAACGGGAGCCTCAATGGATCGGGTTGGTGATGAGCGAGACGTTTCGAAAGAACATTCTCATATTTGATCCGGATCGCGATGTGGGTGAGCTCATCGCCCGTGCGCTTGAGGCGCGTCGGGACTGCAAGTGTTATCAGGCCGCGACCGAAGAGGAAACCATCGACTTGATCAAGGACATCCGGTTCGGCATGGTCCTCTTAGACCTCGGAAGAGCCATGGCGACAGACTTCAGCCTTCTCAAGCGCATCAAGCGTATCGCTCCCGAGACCATCGTGATCGTCGATGCGTATCTGCATCAAAAGGAGCAGGTGCGGAGAGCCATGGCGCTCGGTGCCTGGGGGCACATCCTGAAGCCCATCAAGGTCGAATCCCTCCGCAAGAAGATCGACGAGCTCTCCCTCTCGCCGAGCGTCACCGCCTCATGAGACCTGTCCTCCAGCAGGCGACACACCTGTCACCTGATAGTTTCACCTTTCCCCATCCTTTCCTCACGCATTTTTGCCTTCCAATCCCTCACAATCCATATTCCATCTAGCTCTATGGCTATGAACCGCACGCGCTCGCCCATGGCATACCCCTTGCTCAATCAGGAAGCGTGGTGAGGAGGAGGGGACTCGCACCAGATAGAGCAAAGCATAAGATCTCATACGATTGGAAGGAGGCAAACGATGGCTATGAATGTGCTGGTGGCGACGGACGGGTCGGAGCATTCCATGAAGGCCGTGCAACGGGCGGTGGAGCTGGCAGAGAAAGAGGGGGCTCAGATCACGCTGATGGCGGTGGCCTTGTACGCCAAGGACATCGACGAGATGCCTCTTAACATCCAGGACAAGCTGGAGGCGCAGGCGGTCGCCGCTCTGGACAAAGCCAAGGCCGTTTTCGATGCGAAAGGAATCCGCATTCAGCGTGTTCTGGAAGCTGGGGTTGTTCCCGCCAACAACATCATTCGGAAAGCGGAAGAGGGGAAGTTCGACCAGATCCTGCTGGGAAGCACGGGCGTGACCGGGTTCAAGCGGGCGCTCATGGGCAGCACGGCTGCCAAGGTGGTTGCGAACGCACCGTGCAGCGTCACCGTGATTCGGTAAGGGGGGCTGTCGAAGCAGAGGGAAAAACCTTTTCGGACGTTGTGGATACTCGGTGTGGAATGGTTGCGATGTGGTTGAGACTGGAACGGAGGATAGGGACCATGCGTAAAATCTGGAAGAAAGCGATTGGATTTGGGGCTTTCCTGGCGATGCTGCCGCAGATGGTCTTGGCGGCCGGCGGCGGTGCTGTTGCGCCGATGGTCATTGTTGCCGATACCCGCAAGCTGCAAGGCATCATGAAATGGTGGGGCGATCTCTACAACAACAGCTATGTGGAATTCACCATCCTCACGGTTGTGTTGATCCCTCTGATTGGAGTTGTATTCGGGGTGCTGGCCGACCTGATCATGACACACATCGGAATCGACCTGAAGTCGCGAGAGCTTGCGGAGCACTGAGTCGTTGAATGCCTTGCTCACTCATTGAATAGGACTGTACTCATCTAATCGAATATGGAGGTTTTCCATGGAATGGCTCTATATCCTCATGCCCATTGCCGGCGTTAAGATCTTCTGGCCCGGTCTTATCATCCTCGGTATCGGTGTTGGCATCATCGGCGGCTTCTTCGGCATGGGCGGCGCCTGGATGGTGACCCCCGGTCTGAACATTCTTGGATTCCCCATGGCATTTGCCATCGGGACGGACATCGCCCACATGGCGGGCAAGTCGCTCATCTCTACCATGCGGCACGGCAAGTTCGGCAACGTGGACTACAAGCTGGGCATGATCATGCTTGTGGGTACGGTCGTGGGCTTCGAAGTGGGCGCCCAGATGATCATGTGGCTCGAGCGGTTGGGGAGCGTCGAAAAGGTCGTCCGGATCATGTATCTCATCCTTCTTACCCTGATCGCCTGGATGGTGTTTCACGATGTGGCCGTTAAGAAGCGCAAGGAGCGGGAAGCCCTTGCGGCCGGCAAGGAAGTGGACAAGCTGGCGACGGGCGTCGAGTGGCACAAGACCTTCCACAAGATCAAGATCCCCCCGATGGTCCATCTTCACGCTGCAGGCATCTACTGCTCCGCATGGCTTCCCATCCTGGTGAGCTTCGCGACGGGCTGGCTGGCGGGTATTCTCGGTATCGGCGGCGGTCTCATCCGCATGCCCTCCCTCATTTACATCCTTGGCTGCCCGACCCACGTGGCGGTTGGCACCGACCTCTTTGAAGTCATGATCTCCGGCCTCTACGGCGCGGCGACCTACACCTACAAAGGCCGCACCGAGCTCGTCGCCGCCATCATCATGCTGATCGGCGCATCGGTTGGCGCACAGGTGGGCACGGTTGCCACCAAGTACATCAAGGGTTATGGCATTCGCATCGTCTTCGGCTGTGCGGTCATCGGCTGTGGCATTTCCGTCGCCCTGAAGATTGTCCCCGCGTACGTACCCTCCATCAAGACGCTCTGTGACAACACGTCGACCGCTCTCATCTTGAGCCTCGTGGCTGCGATGTCCATCTACATCTTCGTCAAGATGGTCCAGGGGGCCAAGCAGGAAGTGGCCGCGAAGAAGGCCGCCCTTGCGAGGCAGGCCGGGTGAAAACTCAATCGTCTAAGGACTCACGCGCGCTCGAACGACGCAATCCATAAGGGAGTAAGGACCATGCGAAAAGGAAATAGCTGGGTTTGGACGGTGCTCATGATTCTCCCGCTCCTGCTGGTGGGCTGCGGAAACTACGGCAAGGTCGACCAGGGTCGAGTCATCATGGCGGATTCGGCCAAAAAGCAATGCACCATCATCCGTGACTTCCGGGCGGACCCGGGGAATCCCGATTACACGCACCTGCCGCCCCACGTCTACACGTACCCGACGGATCCCCATGAAATGGGACCGGAGCCCAAGGCGGGCGGTCGGATGAACCTGGATACAAAGGCAAGAAAAATCACGATCTTCGATCCGACGACCCAGGATCTCAAGACCCTGGACTACACACTGATCGAGCAACGGGACAATGTGGCGAAAGACGATCCCCTGGTCTTCGACAAGGCCGAAGGGAAAGCGAAGAAATTCCCGGTGGTGGACAAGGACAAGAAGACCATCTCGATCTACTCCAGCCGCCAGAAGATCTTTGTCACCTTCTCCCTGCCCGAGGAGTATTTCAGCCTGCCGGTCAGCACCTGGGACGCGGGGGACGAAGTCCGGGTCTACTATCGGGAGGAAGGCAAGGCCCTGCGCTTCATGAACATCAGCAAGACGGATATCTACAAGAAATAAGCGGTTCCTCCAGGGCCCGAATTGGACTATGAAAGAATCGCCAGGTTGGGGGACCGGCCTGGCGATTCTTTCGTCGAGGCGGTAAGCTCAGGTCCACACAAGATCGTATCGCCTAGCGAGTCAAACCCCGCAGAAGGTGAATAGAGGCTCCGGCGAACGTCATTGCGCCATGCTATAAGCCGGAATCAGCACTGCTCCAGGAAAGCCCTGGATCCCGGCTGAAAAATTTTCGGGATAACGTTCGCGTTGAGCACAGTCATCTACTCGTGTGGCTGATTACTTGGAACCTGCCGGGATGACGCGTGGCAATTCGAGCACTTTACTCTGCAGCCGTCTGCTGAGCGGTCGCAGATCGGCAAGGGACTGGACAGAACATGAATTTTCGACAGAAGGTCGTCATCGGGATCATGGACGTTCTCATGATCGCCGAGCTGTGCGTCAGCATGTATGTGGCCGATAAGGATCAGGCCAATTTCACTCCAGTCTTCTTCAAGACCTTCGTGATGATGATCGTGCCGACACTCATCGCTGCCCGCATTGTCTTCAAGCGTTTGCGCTCGGCGGAGCCTGAGCCGGAGCCGGCCGAATGATGCTGGCTGGGGTAACATGGTGGCAGAGGTGGGTCGGGCGATTCGGTGCCCTGTGCTGCGCGCTCTTCGTTTTGGCGGCGCTTGATGGGCTTGTCTCGCAGTTTCGCCAGCCCGTCAACCAGCTGGACCTATTGCCCGGCGAATCGGCCAGTGTCAACGGCAACCTCCCGATGGAGGTCAAGGAGCTTCAGGAGATCCTGTACGTTTCAGACTCACCCGATGTCCGCATCGTTTTCGAGGCCATCCACGCGGGCTTTTGGATGGGTGGGAACATGTGGCGCGGACAGGTCCAGCTCGACCCCGCCATTCCTCCCGGGAAGTACCCGGTCTTCGTCGAGCTCAAGGGCAAGCCTGACGAACGGCCACTCGCCACGTTCGTCGTCCAGGTGCATGCGTCGCCAGAGGATCTTCGCCGGAGCTCCAAGTCCCTCATCGGCAGGAATCTGGGCGTGAGCCCCTGGGTGGTTTCCGGAGGGTTCTTCGTGCTCACGGCCGTGGCCTTCGGGACCGTCTACGCCCTGACGGGAAGGCGGGATGCTCTGTTGGCTGCGGAGGGACGGGCCGAGATCTATCGCGTTGCAAAGACGGATAGCTGCTTTGAGGTCGCCTTTGGGCTCGGGCGTGATCACGGCATCACGGCCGGCGATACGCTGCGGATCATGGGCAAGAGCGGTGAGATCATCGGAACGGTCCGGGTGAAAGAGGTACTTGAAGAGGATGCGACCGGGGAGGTCGACCTCGATTGCGACGTCAGGCCCGGGAGTCTTGTCTTGAAGCCGGACGCCCCCGGGATCATGGCGGGGTAGAAGGCAAGAAACGGATTCAGGCCGTCATGCCGAATTGGCGGTCTCGGCCCCTGGCTCCGTCTCGGGCTTTCGGGCCAGGAACCGCTCGAGCTGATAGTCTGCTTCCATGAACGCCTTGGCAATGGCAGGGACCGACGCCTCGCTGTGCATGAGCATGTCCATCTGGCGGGTGAAGAGCAACAGTCTTCCCAGATAATCGAGCTTCTCCTCGATAACCGGCGCTTCGTACTTCTGGAACCTTGCATCGACTCGATCCCCCATGACATCCACGGTGAAGCCCAATTCCTTGAGGATGAGCGCGATGGCGCGCGCCCGCCGGTTGCGCCGAACGTCGTCCGCGGCGCCGCCCTTGAACGAGAAGGTAATGTAGTTCTTGTTCATGGTCAGGCCGCAGTAGGCATCCAGAATCCCGTAATGATAACCGACGCGCGAGCTGAAGTTCATGTACTTGTCCGAGATGATGGCATAGCTTCGATCCCCGAAGCGTTCGGCGCCATGGACATTGGTAAACATCTGCTCCCCCATCACGGAGAGAAACCCTCTCAGTTCGACGGGACGAGGCTTCATGTAGCGGAGCTCTTCATGGAGCATCCCCCTGAGGAGGGCTCGGAAGGGTACGGAAGCGAGCTGCTTTTCCTTGACCTTACGGGCGTCCGGTCGGGCGTGCGCGATGCCGCCTCCCAGGTCGATCACCCGCAAGTCGATCGGGAGCGGTGCGTCGAGCTTCATCGCATGGCCTTCGCCTTCCGAGACGACGTCGCTGATCTGAAACATCTCGGCGTAGGATGCTTCATGCACGAACCGCATCACATCATGGAGTGACCGGCAGTTCTCCGGCGAGAATTCGGGGGACTTGGGATCAAAAAGACGCAGGGGGACGATGACTGTGGCGATCCGCTTCAGGGTTTCGAAAACGGGCGTTCCCTCCATGTCCGAGTGCCGGGCGACCTGCATGGAGATGAGCTCGGGGACCCTGCCTTCGTAGATCTTGCCTGAAAGGGCATCGACCGTGATCTCCTTGCCGTTGGGAATGGTCTTGGTGGCTTCGCGAGCGTCAAGAAGGGTAGGCACGCCAAACTCCCGGGAAAGGGACGCCATGTGGCCGGTCACGCTTCCGGAATCCGCAATAATGGCCTGGGCTTTCTGCATCACCACGACGAACTTCGGCGACGAGTGCTTGGCAATGAGCACGGCACCCTCGGGAAAAGCCGCCAAGTCGTCATCCGTGTGGACCTGGTAGGCAGGGCCGGCCCCGATACCGGGGGAGGCCACGGCCGCATTGTCAATGAGAATCGGGTAGCGGGAGGTATCGACCACGCAAGCGACCTGCTCAGGCTCCTCGACGCACTCGAGCTTCAACGGTCGGGTTTGAAGCAGCAGAAGATTGCCCGCAGGATCAAGCGCCCATTCGGTGTCCTGCGGCGTCGCGTAATGAGCCTCCAATTTGGTGGCCCAATGGGCAAGCTCGAGCACCTGAGCCTCGGAGAGGCACGGTGCATCTCGCTCGGCATCCGACACGGCTGATTCGATCAATCCTCCCTCAGGGTTGCTCACGAGTCGCGCATGCTTGCAGGAAACACGGGTTTCCACAATGGCCGGATGGTCGCCCCGGCTTACCGAAAAGCTGTCAGGCGTGACAACGCCGTCGACAGCATACGGCCCCAGGCCCCACACCGCATTGATGAGAATATGGTCCTTCGCTGCGTCGAACGGATGCCGAGAGTACATCACGCCGCTGGCGACTGAATCCACCATCTCCAGGCAGGCAACGCTCATGGCGATGTCCTCGTCTCGGATCCCTTTGTTGAGGCGATAGGAGATGGCACGCGGGGTAAACAGGCTAGCGATGATGAACTTATAAGTCTGAACAAGACGATCTCGGGGCACGTTCAACATCGAAAGGTATTGACCCGCGAAGGACAGCTCGCTGTCCTCGCCGATGGCACTGCTGCGGAGGGAGACATGACCCGAGACTCCATCGCCACGCCGCTCACGGATGCGCGCCATCATCGCATCGTAGGCCTCAAGGATGGCCCGACCCAGATCTTCGGGAACCGGAGCCGTGATGATCAATCGTTGAATCTCCTCGCTGACCGATGTGACACTCTCGGGAGACTCGGCAAGGAGCTCCATCTTCTTGCGATTGATCTCGTCACTGAGCTCGTTCGCCCGCAGGAAATAGTCGTAAGCGTTGGTGGTGATGGCAAACCCTTCGGGAATCGGGAGGGAGACGCGGTTTCGAGCCTCGCCCAGGTTCGCATTCTTTCCTCCGACAACGTCGACCATCTCCTTGGTGATGCGCTCGTAGGGAAGGATCCAGTCCTTGACTTCGCTCTCTTTCCTCCGGTCGAGCTCCTCCTTGATGCTCCTATTCAGCTTCTCGACCGTCTCAAGAAGCCCCAGATAGCGATTTGAAGAAAGAGCATTCAGGCTCTGCACCATTCGCAGCGCATAAAAGACCGCACGGGCCGATTGCGATCGAACGTAGGCCATCCCGAATACCTGGTGTCCTCGCAGCTTCTCCTCGATGTCCGTAATGATCTTGGACATTTCCGCATTGGAGTCCAGGAGCTGCTTGAAATGCTCGTACTTCTGGCGAAATAGGTCCGTAAGGTCTTTCTCTACGGGTTTTCGACGGCGGGGAATGAGGCTCTTCAGGAACTCGATCGATTGGAGCATGAAGGCACTCGCTTCATCATGTGATGTTCGAGAACAGACCGCAAAGCCCGCACCCTAATGGGTTCAGAGGGTCAGACCACCGGTGCTCGTCGCGGAAGTCGGTCGCATATTCTGCCTTTGGACATGGGGTCGCTGACAGTCGCGAACATACACCTGTATTATACCGACTTGAAGCCGAATCTAAAAACCCTTTGTTGGCGCTCGGAAGAAACCGAGGTCGACCATGATTTCCGCTTGTGAAGGCAAGAAGCGAGCTGGTAGAGTTTCGCACTACCGCTGTCAGAGATCAAACGGCATGGACCTTCATTCATTGGAGGAGACGTGAATCGCTTGTCCAAAATCGAGGCCCGTTATCGCGTGCTCGCGATCAGTGCGTCGCTCGTCACGGGCATTCTCATCATGGGTCTAAAGTTTTACACCTATCACATCACACGATCTGCCGCGATTCTCTCCGACGCCCTTGAATCCATTATCAATGTGGTCGCCAGTGCTTTCGCTCTCATGAGCGTCCTGATTGCGGCCAAGCCTCCGGACCCCAGCCATCCCTATGGCCACGGTAAAATCGAGTACTTTTCGGCCGGCTTTGAGGGTGCTCTCATTGTCCTTGCGGCCGCCGGCATCCTTCACCAGGGCTGGAAACAGCTTGTCTCGCCGCACGATCTCGTGGACCTTGGGAGCGGTTTGCTCCTGCTGGTGGTCACCAGCTGTATGAATGCCGGCCTGGCGCTTGCGTTGATTCGAGTCGGCAAGAGAACCCGCTCGCTTGTGCTGATCGCAGACGGGAAGCACGTCTTGACCGATGTCTACAGCTCAATCGGTGTGCTGGGAGGGCTGCTTCTGGTCCTTAAGACGGGGCTCTTCTGGATGGACGGTGTCCTTGCCTGCATCATGGCAATGAGCATTCTTGCCACGGGCTCCGCGCTGATCCGCCAATCTTATGCGGGGCTGATGGACGCCTCGGATCCTGAGCTGCTCGAAGAGATTGCCACATTGATCGCGAAGTATCGGCGGCCGCGATGGATCGACATCCACAAGCTCCGCGCGTGGAGATCCGGCAACCAATCTTATGTGGACTTCCATCTCATTCTGCCTCGGGACCTCAGCCTGGAAGAAGCACACCAGGAGGTCATGGACTTGAGAGAATTGTTGCAGAAGGAGCTTCCTGGCATTGCAGACGCGTTGATCCATGCCGAGCCTTGTATCGACTCCGAATGCCCGATCTGCGGATTCGATCCCTGTAGACTCCGCCAAAACCCCACCCTCGAACAAAGACTCTGGCGTCGAGACACGCTCGTATCGGATTCGAAGCAAGGCAGGGGTGCTTATACCGAAAGGGCGCCCGCAGGTCCGTCCCACGCGGAGGTCATCGTGCAGCATAGAACGAAAAGGGGGTCAGCCGATCCTGGCTAACCCCCTTGAATTGTCTGGTAGCGGGGAGAGGATTTGAACCTCTGACCTTCGGGTTATGAGCCCGACGAGCTACCTGGCTGCTCCACCCCGCGTCATGTGGCGCTTGTAATATCTGACTTCTTTCTTAAAGTCAACCGGTATAAACGACATCGGGATAAATGACTCCCGGCATCGCCACAAAAAGAAGGACCTGCGCTTGGCTTGCTCGAGCGCAGGTCCTTCCAGACGGCCAAGGGAGAAAAGCATCCCCGGTATCTCTACAACTACTGTCGACCGGTACTCAGGAAAATCGGATAGGGGTCATATTGGGGGTCGTTGTCAGCTATTTCGTCCAACAGGAAAAGCCGGAAATTCTCCTGGGCGAGAAAAGTGGACCGCAATGCGTATTCAGTCGGGTCATTGGTCGTTATCTGAGTCACTCGCGTATTAAAGAGAAGATAGATGCCGACTGCATGAGAGGGCGCTGCAGCTTCATTCGTATAAACCATTGCACGGGCAAAAGCCGCATTCTTATTGAACGTATAGTTGATCTCCTGCCTCACGAACTGCATCCTGCTGACCCAGTCCTTCCCCTGGATTTCGAAAGGGCCAGGATCGTTGCCAGCTGCGTCTCTCACAACGATGGTTATCGTGTCCGTGTCGATGTCGGGAAAGGCCTTGCAGGGTTCATCGGGCTCGCACTTGCGCATCGTGGTTCTCATAAGCGCCTTCAGCAACGGAGCCTTCCGCGGACCGGCAATGACCGTAACCGTAGTAAGATCACCCTTGTTTTCCGGAGTTCCCTTTATGACGTTAACATTCGGGCACTTGCCGATACTGAGCCTCAGAAGATCGAAAACGACTTGCTGGGCGTCGTTGATAACGGCCGAACTGATTGCCGGTAAAGTCAAAGGGGCCAGCACAGCTACGGCGAACACTGCTGCAGCTCTCTTCCAGACCACGAACCTCTTACTCATGCGCTTCTCCCGGGCCATAGCGACCTCTTGGTTAGTGAATAGAACCCTCGGTAGTAAAGTCAGGTCGATTCTATTGAATTGAGGAATGAGAGTCAAGGGTGATTGAGTGACTCAAGGATTGCGGACGATAAGGATATCGGATCGCACAGCGCAGTTCTTCCTACGAGGGACCTGGAGAGCCAGGCTCGAGATTCTGCTGAGCAGAACAAACGGGATGCACTGAAAGCCAGCCGCACTCCCCAACGGGGGATCACCCGAATGATCCCCCGTTGAGACGGACCAAGGGTCTCTCAGTCCATGTCCTTCTGGTCATGACCGCACTCCTGGGCATAAAGGGTACAGCGGGCCCGGTTTCTGTCGAGGACGGTCTTAAGCTCGTTCAAGGATTCAGCGATCACCACGGGAGTCTGGATGGATGCCCATTCAAAGAGCTTCGGCGCGATGGGGACCGGGAGATTGATACACCCATGGGAGCAGTATCCTTGGGTGATGTCCCCCGCGTGAATCCACACATGCCCGTAAATGCGCAGTGCCCATGGCATGGGCGCCGGAAGGCCATAGGCGTTGGTGTAACTTCTCGAAATGTGGTCGATGTCCTTTTCCAGCACTCGATAGACTCCGGGTCGTGTCCACGAATTCATCTTTCCGATGCAGGCGTAGGTATCACCCACCAGACGGCCGTCCTGGTACCACCCCACAAACGGCAAGTCTTTGATGATCACAATGAGCTTCGGAATGGAAGCCGCTTGAGGCAGGGTGCGCGGGAGCGGTGTCCACTGCTTGAACGCTGAGAAATCGTTGGGAACTTTGAGCGGCTGGCCCTCGCGGACGGCATCGGCGATATAGTAGGGGGCGATCACATTCAGCCTGGCGAGCAGTTGCTTCCCTACGCTCGGGCTAAGATCTGGATCCTCGGTTCCCAGACGATCCAGCTCTTCAGGGGTGACGACGCGCTCGGTCCATCCGAGGTTGTTCGCTGTCCCCTTTTGGGAAACGACGGGAGGCCGCCTGGCGACCGGCGGCAGCGGTGGCTCCGCCATCCGAACAACACTCCCGAAGACAGGCTCCGCAGGCGGCTGCGGCGATGCGCATCCCCAAGCCAGAGCCATGACAACCCATACTCCTAAGGTGCTCTTGATCAAAGCATTCATAATCCACCCCCTCCTGGAGCCTCCTGCGCGCCAGGCCTTCCTCTCCCGTCTTCCTCCGCGGCAGGCCCCACTCATTCTTGTTCATCGTGTGTCAGTCGGACTTGCTTCGACTTCCCGTCCCGTCTGCCCGAAGGGCCGCCAAGCGGCTCCTTGGGTGCTTTCTCATGCTCGAAAGAAGGCCCTGTTTATCTATCGGCCCTCCATCGAGCTGACCTGAGGGGTTCATCTCCCAAAAAAAGCAGCCCGGGCTGGAATCGCGGTGGATTTGGCTAAAACATAAACACTCAGACCACTGGATCTAGATGGGGTGTGAAGGAAGCGTGATGCGAAAGGTCGTCATGCGGCCGGGGATGCTCGAGACCGAAATGCGGCCGCCGTGGGCGTCCACGATCTCTTTGCAGATTGCCAGTCCCAGACCGGTTCCTCCTGATCTGAGACTAAAAAAGGGGCGAAATACGTTCGGGATAACCTCACGGCCGATGCCCGGCCCGTCATCCCGCACGGCGATATCCAGTCGATCTCCGTTTGCTCGCGCTTCAAGCCACAGGTGGCCTTCGCCTTGAAGCGACTGCAGGGCGTTCACGCAAAGATTCAGCACGGCTTCCTTGATTTGGTCTCCATCGAGGGACCATTCCGTGAGCCCCGGGTCCACAAGGATTTCAAGAGCGACCGACCCGAGCAGTGTCCTGTCCGTCGTGAGGACGGAGCGTATTTCATGGAAGAGCCTTGAAAGGGACGTCGCAGAACGCTGAGGCAGGCGAGGCCTCGCATATTCCAGGAATTCGGAGACCTTCTTTTCGAGTCGCCGCGTCTCGCGGGTCAGCAGCTCAAAGATTAGCTTTTGCGAATCCGGCTCCTGGCAACCTTTCTCCAGCAGCTTGATGCCGGTGACGATGGCCCCAAGCGGGGTGCGGATCTCGTGGGCGATCCCCGCGGAAATCTCGCCCAGGAGAGCCAGACGCTCCCCTCTCCGAAGGCGCTCGGCTTGCTCCGCAATCTTGGCCTCAAGCTGTTGCGAGTGCTGGTGAAGCTCCACTTCCAATTGCTTTCGCACCGTGATGTCTCGCAGCATGTGCAGGCGCGATATGGAACCGTCGGGCTCATGAATCGGGCAAACAGCGAGCTCATAAGTCTTGCCGGTGACCGGCGAGCGCCATTCACGCTTCACGTCGGGGCCGAATGAGCCCATGCCGTGCTGGCAGTCCTCGCAAAGGGATTCCTCGTGTCCGAAAAACACGTGGCACAGCTCTCCTTCACCATTGCCCAGCTCGCTCTGGAGCGCACGATTCATGAAAGCGATGCGGTAGTCTCGCCCAACGATGTACATGCCGTCTTCCATGCTGTTCAGAATCGCCCGCAGCCGATCTCGCTCGGCAACGGCGAGGCGCTCCCGCATCCGGTCCCTACCTGTCGATTTAACAGCCATGGTCTCGCAAGCCTTCAGGGAATGTGTCCATATCGCTTCAGTTTGCGCCAAAGAGTATTGTAGCCGATCTTCAGAATCGCCGCTGCCTTCACCTTGTTGTTTCGGCAGTGCTCCAAAACCATGAGGATGTGCTGCTTTTCAGCGTCTGCAAGGGAAATGCTCCAGGAATCGCTCGAATCGTCCAGGGCGGCGGCTGTTGGAAGAGAGGATTCCACAACCAGATCCCACTCGTCGATGGCGGACGTCTTGTTGAAAATGAGGGCGCGCTCCAGTGTGTTTTCGAGCTCCCGGACATTTCCCGGCCATCCGTGTGCCAGGAGCTTGCGCTGAGCGGAAGCGGAAAGCTGCGGTTTGCGACGGCCCATGCGATCGCTGAGCCGGTGCAGGAAATGGTCGGCCAGGGGAAGGATGTCTTCCGTCCGACTCCGAAGGGGTGGGAGGAAGATGGGAATCACTTTAACGCGAAAAAAAAGGTCCTGGCGGAAGCGCCCTTCACGAACCAATTGGCTCAAGTTCTGGTTGCTTGCGGCAATCACGCGCACATTTACCGGAATCTCCCGGGTGCCGCCAACACGACGGATCGCACGCTCCTGCAGAGCCCGAAGCAGCTTCACTTGAAAGCTCGGCGAAATTTCGGCAATCTCGTCGAGAAAAAGCGTACCTCCGTCCGCAGCCTCGAACAGCCCTTTGTGATCTTTATGTGCCCCTGTGAACGCCCCTCGCGCATGACCGAAAAGCTCGCTTTCCAAGAGGGACTCCGGCATTGCTCCGCAGTTGATTCCAAGAAAAGGGCCTCCTGCGCGATCGCCCCTCGCGTGGATGAGCCTCGCCATCAACTCCTTGCCCGTCCCGCTTTCGCCCTCGATCAGAACCGTCGCGTCGCTCCGCGCAACGTTCTCAATCTTCGCAATCACTTCCTTCATGGCAGAGCTCACCGCAACGATCTCGTTGAGCCCCGTCTCTTTGGCGATTTGATCTTGCAGCGTCGTGACTTGTCGTCGAAGCCCCTGACGTTCCAGGGCTTTGAGCAGCACTCGCACCAGGTGCTCGGGATCCACGGGCTTGGTAAGGTAATCATAGGCGCCGTCCCTCATGGCCTGAACGGCCGAGTCGACCGACCCGTAGCCAGTGATGACGAGGACCTCAGCGCTCGGTTGCAGCTGTCGCGTGTCCCTTATGATGTCAAGACCGCTATCATGCCCCAGCCGCAAATCTGTTACGACCAGGTCGATCCGCCTCGACTCGAGGGTCTGCAGAGCAGCCGTCCGGTCTGCTGCGATCCACACCTCGAAGCCCTCCTGCCTGAGGTAGAGGCTTTGCGTGAGGCGCAGCGCTTCATCGTCTTCTACAAGGAGAACCGTGGCCATCGTCGCCAGAAACTTTCTCCGCGGTTGAATCAGCTCGAGCACCGTGCTCGATCAACACGTTCAAGGGCGGTATCAAAAAGTGTAGCCATCATGTCGGCTCATGTGCAATTATCGGTTTCCCCGTCTCGACGACGGCGCTTGCACGATGACTGCAAAGCCAAATCTTTTGTATCTGTAATCGATTGAAATGACAAGAAGACTGATTGGAAGGCCGCTTCAGCGGCCAGGGTGGAGCTGTGGGGGCCCGGCCGAGCACTGTTTTTGCAACCCTCACGTGCTGAAGCTCACAAATGCAGGGACAACATATCTGGTTGAGGATCTTCCGGCCGGGGTAGCTTTGGAGCAACTCTTGGGAAGTTGGATTCCAGGGACCGGTTGGGGATGGGAAAAGCAGCATCACAATGGGGTGGGATGGCATGCTTCTGAGTCAAACGGTGTTGGTGATCTGAGGAGAGTGTATGCGTAAAGCGTTTAAGATCAGCGTCATTGCATTCACATGTATGGTTGGAGCCCTGACGGCGCTCGGCTCCGCGGCGTGGGGAGAGGAGCAGAAAGAGCGGGTCATGATTGGCCGAATTTCGTTCGTGGAAGGGCAATTGCTCCGTTATGTGTACGAGGAGCAAGACTGGGTGGCGATTGTCAAAGACGCGCCTTTCGGCTTGGACGATGCCCTTTACTCCGATCAGCAGTCCCATGCTGAATTCATCATGCCCAACAACACCTGGATCCGAATTGGCGGCAGCACGCAAATCCAGATGTTGTCACTCAAACCGGATATCACCGAGGTCGATGTCGCTTCCGGTATGGCTCGCTTCTACAACAAGGGAGACTCCGCCGTCATCAAGGTGACCACGCCCTTTGGCGATGTCGTGGCCTACGGTGGGACCGCTTTCGACGTGTATGTGGGTGACACGTCGGTTGAGGTCCTCTCCATCGAGGGAACCGTTGATTTTCTTCACCAGGCGGACGGGACTCGTTATGAGGTTGTCGCCGGCGGGTCCTCGATCCTGGCCGATGAAAAGGAAACCGCACAGGGCGACGGACTGGTGGACGCCGACTGGGATGATTGGAACCAGGGGCGCGATCAGGCTTGGCAGAAGCGCATTGAAGTCAAGGGAGACTCCTACGAGTATCTGCCGTCGTCCCTTCAGTACGAGGCGGATGTCTTTGAGGAGAACGGGAAATGGGAAGAGGTGGACTATCAGGGAGAAAGGCGCCGGATGTGGCGTCCCACCCGGGTGAGCTCTTCGTGGGCTCCGTACACGGATGGCCGATGGTCCGTCTATTACGGCGACAACTGCTGGATTCCGGATGAGCCTTTCGGCTACACCACGCACCACTACGGCAGCTGGGTGCGCGTGGAGAGCTGCGGATGCTGGTACTGGGCACCACCCGTGCGACGGTCTGTGGTTCACGTGGAGAGACGCTACGAAACCTATGACGACGACTGCGACTGTGACTGGTATCCGGGTCGTGTCGCCTGGATCCACTCCCAACAGGAAGTCGGCTGGATTCCCCTCACTCCTTCGGAGCCCTATTACACGAACCATTTTTGGGGAGGCTTATCGGTTGTGGTGAGCAGCGTCGCCAGCGTTGCCGTCAACATTGCCAGCTATCACAACTACCATCATGCCGTCGTGGTCAATCAGAATAACTTTTACAATGTGAACAATTACAACAACGTGCGCATTACAAACATCAACAACACGACGATCATCAACAATTATCGCGGCGCAGCCGTCGTCAACAACACGGTTATTAATAATTTTAACGTCAATAGGAATCGCTACAACTTCACCAATGTGAATGTCCAAAGAGCTCCGCACGAGTCCATTGTCAGGCGCATCGAGCGGAACCAGGGGCTGGCGCGCGAGACACGCACCATCGGCGCCGCCGATATCAGCCGAAATCTATCGGGATTCCGAGCTGGGACGCTTGACCCTTCACGGCGTGTGAGCGCTCCCCGAGTAAGCAACCGCCTCGTGGACCGCAATGATGTCAGGAGGCCGATCACTGACATGCAGCTTCCCCAGCGGGAAGTCAGGCAGCGAGGCCGGCAGGCCGTGCCCGTCTCGGATAGGATCCTCCCGGGTCGGGAAAGTCGTCAAGGCCGGGCACCACGCGGCATGGATATAGGCACGCAGGGAGCTTCTAGCCCCACGAGAGAGGGTTTGGCTGCTCCGGGGCTTCACGGACCCAGACAGGATCTCCAACAGGGACAGCAGGGAAGAGCAGGGCAGGGCGAAACGGGACGCACCGGCTTGAGGCCTGTTCGTCCGGACTTGAGGCGAGATGGACGGGAAGCCGTCCCGGGCGGCCCAGACCAAGGATCCCCGGGCCAGACCGATCGAGGCACCCTGCGCCCCGTTCGACCGGGCTTTGGGAGAGACCGAATCGGTTCGGATCAAGGCACGGCCGACCAAGCCCAGGGAGGCCAGACGGTTCGGCCGGGAATACGTCCGGTGCGACCGGGCCTTCAAGGGGACCAGGGCGCAACGGACCAGGGAGCCCAGGGACTTGGGGACCGGAGCCGCATCCGATCTCCACGATCGGGCAGTGAGCAGCAGGTTGGCGGCACGGAAGGAGCCAGTCAAAGCGAACCCGGTGGCAGAGGTCTGAGACCTGTCCGGCCCGGGCGCGCCGGAGAGGACCAGGGGACCGCTCAGCAGGGCTCACAGGGACTTGGAGATCGTAGCCGCATACGTCCGCCTCGGTTCGGTCAGGATGCGCAGCCAGACACCACCCCGGCAGGCTCCGCCGCGGGCAGTGACCGAAACGGATTACGGCCCGTCCGGCCGGGCTCCGACGGGCAGACCGGCGGATCGTCGGATAACCTGAGAGATCAAAGACGGCAACAGCTGCTCGACCAGAGGCAACAAATGCAAGATCAGAGACAGCGGCAACAAGATCTTCGCGGCCCCCAACAGAATCAACAGCAGCAGGATCCAGGTCAATCGCGTCGCCAACAGATGGACCAGCAACGGCAAGAGCAGCAGCAACGCCGGCAGCAAATCGAGCAGCAGCGACAGCAGCAACAAGAACAGAGTCGGCAGCAAGCCGAGCAGCAACGACAACAGCAGATGCAGCAACGGCAACAACAAGATGAAAGCCGTCGCCAACAGATGGAGCAGCAACGGCAGCAACAACTGCAGAGGCAGCAGCAAGCCGAGCAGCAGCGACAACAGCAAATGCAGCAGCGCCAGCAGCAAATGGAACAGCAGAAACAGCAACAGCAACAGCAACAGCAACAGCAGCGACAACAACAGATGGAGCAGCAACGGCAGCAACAACAGCAGCAACAACAGCAGAGGCAGCAGCAAGCCGAGCAGCAACGACAACAGCAAATGCAGCAGCGCCAGCAGCAAATGGAACAGCAGAAACAGCAACAGCAACAGCAGCGACAACAACAGATGGAGCAGCAACGGCAACAACAACAGCAGCTGAGGCAGCAGCAAGCCGAGCAGCAACGTCAACAGCAGATGCAGCAACGTCAACAGCAGATGCAGCAGCAACAGCAGCAGCGGCAGCAACAGCTTCAACAACAGCAACAGCTGCGACAACAGCAACAACAGCAGAAGAAGCGCGGACAGCAGGACCCGAATCAAGTGGTTCAGTAACCCGTCCGAACGACGCTCGGCTCCCCGTGCTGTCGGTCCCGCCGGGATGTGCCCGACGGGACCGACTATCTGCATCGTGCTGGCATGTTACTTCGTATAAGGCGCGATCACCAAAAAGGCCTACCCCGATCAGGGCAGGCCTTTCTTTCATGCGGGGTCCAACGGGTGAGGAGAGGATGCCTACAGACTCAAACGCCTGATCCTCTCACAGGCCTCATCAAGCACATCCTCCCGTTTTGCGAAAGAGAACCGTCCAAAGAGCTCGCCGGTATCGTCCCCGTAGAACGCTGCACCGGGAACACAGGCTATTCCCGTGCGTCGAAGCAGGTCCATGGCCCTTTCCCTGCTGCTGCGGCCCGTGAGTCTCGACAAGTCGGCAAGGACGTAGTATGCGCCCTCGGGGATGTGGGGCTTGAGCCCCGCCACCTGCAGAGCGGAGCAGATCTTCTCGCGCTTGGCACTGAAGTCCTTTCGGAGACCCGTGTAATAGTCGTCCATCAGGCCGAGCAATCCTGCGGCCACACCCATTTGGAGAGGAGCGGGAGCACACACATAGACGAGATCGTTGAAGTAGCCGATGGCTTCCGCCCACTTGGCACTGCAGAGGCAGTAGCCGATGCGCCAGCCCGTGACGCTGAAGGTCTTGGAGACTCCCGAAATCAGGATGCTACGTTCCCTCAGGCCGGGGATCGTCGCCGGGGAAGTATGGCGTAAGCCATCGAAGACAAAATGCTCATAGATTTCATCCGAAAACACAAGGAGGTCGTGCTCCTCCGCGAAGCGGCCGAGCATTTCCAGTTCCTCGCGGCGGAACACCTTGCCGGAAGGATTCGACGGTGTGTTCACCATGACGGCCTTTGTCCGCGGGGTGCACGCCCGATCGAGATCGTCCCGGGAAAAGGACCAGTCCGGTGGCGATGTCCTCACGAAGACAGGGACTGCCTGAATGGCCTTCAGGGTGCTCACATGGTAGCCATAATAGGGCTCAAAGAGGATGCATTCGTCGCCGGGGCTCAGAAGAGCCAGGCAAGCACTGTAGAATGCTCCCGTGGCTCCCGCGCTGACGATGACCTCGGCGTCAGGATCGAAGGCCAGGCCGGTAAAACGCTCCTGCTTGGCGGCGATGGCTTTGCGCAGCTCTTCGAGTCCATCGTAGCGTGTATACGTGTTGTATCCGGAATCAATGGCTTCTTGAGCCGCGCGCCGAATCACGGCGGGCACCTCGGTATCACAGACGCCCTGGGCCAGGTTGATGCCACCGATGCGTGCGCACTCAAGGGTCATGCGCCGGATGTCGGACTGGTCGACACAGTCCATGCGGGTGCTCAGCGTGAGGGCCATGACCTTCCCCTCCCGGATCGCTCAGGATCCTGTGTGATGCGTGATGTCAGACGCGGGAGACAAAACGAGGAAGGTCTGCCTCGCTCGCGGCCTTCAGGGTGGGCAGCGCGGCATCTTTCGTTGACAGGACCGGCTCCCTGACAGGCCAGGGAATTCCAAGGGTTGGACAATTCCACAGAATCCCGCGCTCTTCACGGGGAGCATAATAGTCCGTGCACTTGTACAGGACGACCGCTGTTTCACTCAGGACGCAGAAGCCATGGGCGAACCCTTCCGGAACGTAGATTTGCCGATGATCGTCCGAAGAAAGCTCAATGCCCACCCAACGCCCGAAGGTCGATGAGCCCATGCGAATGTCCACGGCAACGTCGAAAATCCTGCCCTGCATGACGGTCACAAGCTTGCCTTGCGGCCGTCCCAGTTGGTAGTGCAACCCCCTTAATATCCCGCGACTGGAGCAGGAAAGATTGTCCTGAACAAAGGACGCACGGATTCCAAGCTCGGGATAGCGTTTGCCCTGATAGGTCTCGAGCAAGTATCCGCGGGGGTCCCGATAGACATCGGGCTCAACGATTATGACTTCAGGCAGTTCGGTGGACCATACCTTCATGAAAGATCTCTTTGTGACAACGGCAACGGTTCAACGCCGCTGGAACCTGGCTCCAACGGACGTACTCGCCTGGCTCTGCGCTCGATGAGCAACTACCACAGGGCCGAATCAAGCGCAAGCCTCCCCTGGCATCAAACGTAATTTGGTTTTGACAGATGGAGGATCATTCATTAAAGGAAGCGGCATCGAAGCTGGCTGCAAGGCTGGTATCACAGGCGCTTACTCGATAGCATGGAGGCCCCATGGACGAACAATTCACGGAACAGCTGCACCGGTGGAAAGACACGATGGAAGAGGCCTGGCGGCGAATCCCCAAGCCCTATCGCAATGATCACACCGTCCGTCGTACGCTTCAGTGCCATCTCTATGGCCGGCTCACCGAAGCCGGCTTCAAGGTTGTCGCGGACTACCTTCCGCCGAGAATTGCAGACCGTCCGGTGGACCTCATCGCCCTCAACGCGGAGATGGAGATTGTCCACGCGCTGTGTATCGACGCTCTTGTCAGTCTGCCCGCGGTGAAGAGCTTGAGCAGTTTCGAAGCTGCAAACAAGGCCGTCTTCACGACCAGCTTCCTTGAAAAGAAGGTGAAAGAGAGCCGCTTCTTCCTCAAGCCTGAAATCGAGCACGTGCATCTCAAGCCGTATGAACAAATGGATAGGTAAAAAGTTTGTGAACGCTGTCGTATGAGGATTGTTGAAGGAATGCTCTGTGCCGTTCTTTATCTGGCTTACACCGGTGCATGGCCGCTTCTCATATTGAGCTTTTTCTCACATGAAGCGAAACGAGGCAGAGACGCCGTTCGTCCTTGTGCATTTCATAACAATATAGAATCAATAACAATTCCCCTTGACAGGGTTCCGGAGCGCATGTCATAACATCTGCGAAAGTGCACAGGGTTGTGAAGCAAGTCGTTTAACGGGAAACGGATACCGCAAACGAGGCCGACCGAATCGGCCAGAAAGGAGGGGAACGCCTCAGAGTCCAGCGCTCCTCATGTAAGGAGTGTCGGTTGCAGTTTTTCATCATTCCTCCAAACAAATCGGCATCTGGAATTGCGAAGCACCCACACGACCGGATCATTGGATAGGTGGTGGGTGCGTAGGGTCTGGTTCTGCTGCTGAATTTCCTGCTCTTTTCCTGTCGACCAGTTCATTCTCCGACGCGGCGTCTCATCTCTCATTCTCGACATGGTGCTTTAACGCGGTTTCAAAAGCACTCATCTGCTCGCGGTGTGTGAGCAACCATACACGGCGAGTACAGGCTGGGAGCCAAGTCATTTCGTTTTTTTTCTGCATTTTTTGATCTCATACGGATCGACACAGACAGTCATAAGGAGACAAAGATGGCAGCACCTGAAAAGGTTCCAACTAAGGCGTGGGTCGTGACTTTTGCGGGCACGGCGGTGAACTTGTGTTTGGGTATCCTCTACGCCTGGAGCGTGTGGAAGGCGGCTCTCCTTTATTCAAAGGACCACCCTGCCGGATCCGCGATGACGGGTATCAACGAAGGCTGGGTCTATCTGAATGACGCGCAGGCCACCTGGGCGTACGCCATCTGCGGTTTTGTTTTCGCCTTGTTCATGATTCCCGGCGGTCGTATTCAGGACAAGTACGGACCGAAAGTCGGCGCCACGCTTGGCGGTTTGCTGCTGGCCGCGGGCTGTATCATTTCCGGCTTGATGAAAAGCTACACCGGCCTCGTGATCGGCTTTGGCATCCTGGGTGGTATGGGCATGGGCATCGGCTACGCTGCGCCGACCCCCGCTGCGGTGAAGTGGTTCGGACCGCACAAACGCGGTCTCATCGTGGGCCTTGTGGTTGGCGGGTACGGAGGCGCGGCTATCTATATCGCGCCGTTGGCCAAATATCTGATTGGCAGCTACGGCATTTCAGGAAGCTTCATCGGTTTGGGCATCCTGTTTGCCATCGTGGTCATCATCGCCGGACAGTTGCTGGCATGGCCGGAGCCCGGATATGTTCCCCCGCCACCTCCTTCGGCTCTAAAGGCCACAGCCGGTGCACCAGTTCAGACCAGCCTGACCGCTGTCGACTGGGTGGCCGGGGACATGGTGAAAACGGTCCAGTTCTATGCTTTGGTTTTCATGTTCATTGGCACGTCGCAATCGGGTTTGCTGATCATCGGCAACGCAGCGCCCATGCTCAGCAAGACGGCGGCGGGCATCGCCTTCTTCGCGGCGAATGCTTGGCTCCTGGCTTCATACGGTGGCTTTGTGAACGCTGCGGGACGTATCGGTACCGGACTTTACTCGGACAAGATCGGCCGAACCAACGCATATTTGCTCAACTGCGCCATTTCAGCGGTCTGTCTGTTTCTTATGCCCGCCATTATGAAGAGCGGCAGCGTTCTCCTGCTCTTCTTGGCCGTGGGTATCGCTTACTGGCAGTATGGTGGCGGTCTTTCGCTGCTGCCCGCCTTCACGGCCGACTTCTTCGGCCCCAAGAACCTTGGATTCAACTATGGCTTGGTGTTCATCGGTTGGGGCATCGCCTTCTTCGTGCCTCAGGCCGCTGGGTTCATCAAGGATGCCACGGGAAGCCTGGATTATGCGTTCTATCTTTCAGGCCTGATCCTGGTCGCCGCGGTTATCGTGTGTAAGCTCACGAAGCGTCCGATGGCCGCAGGCGAGGGCGCGCAGGCCATGCAGGCCGCCAAGTAGGGGGCCGTAAGGCAGGAATGATGCCACACTAGTAACTCGGTCAAAGAAGTTGTGCCGGACAAGCCAACACCCCCCAACCCCCCTCGAGGGGGAATCAAAGGGGGGTCCTTTACGAGACAAGGTTGACGGAGCGCTAGTGAGACCCAGGGGCGGAGCAGAGGTGCTCCGCCCTTTTTTGTGGCTTTTCGGTCACACCCCACCTCATCACGGATCCCATCATGGCTCCTCTGACGGAGTATCGAATTGTTCTCGTCGGTGTGCAAGAGACAGAGGCCGAGACAATCCAGAGACTCATTTCCGAATGCGATTTTCAGATCGGGATCAGCGCAGCACCCAGCCTCGAAGAAGGCATGCCGATGGTCGTGGCCCCAGGTCTTTTGCTTGTCGTGCTGCAGGTAGGAGTGGAGAGGAAGCGGGCCGATCAGGATGTCAGGCGTCTTCGCAAGGCAATGAAGCATCCATCGCCGATCCTTGTGCTCTTGCCGCCTGAGCAAGCCGGACAGGTCCGGCACTACCTCCGCGCTGGGGCCAATGAGTACTGGATCTTGCCGCTGGACCCCAACGCGTTTCCGCCACGCCTCCTGGTGCTGCTGGAGTGGGGGCAAAGCACCCTCGAGGATGCCGCCCGAGAGGGGGATCCGCGGACTTGGCTGGTTCAGATCATCGATGGCGTGACCGGATGGGTCAAGCACGGATTAGAGCGTTTTGCTGCAGCGATCCGGGGTAAGAGTGACTCCCTCAAACTGGAGCAGCCCATCCTGGCTGGCAAGTGGGAGAAATTGCGCCGTCTTGGGTTTGGCAGCTACAGTGAAGTGTGGTTGGTTCGGGACCATGCCGCCGATCGGATCGCGGTGGCGAAGATCCCCCACAGCCCAAAGATGAACACGAAGTTCCTGCGCGAGGCGGCGATTCTGAAGCGGTTGGCAAGCCATCCCAACGCCGTCCACCTCATGGAAGTGGTGAAAGAGGAGTCTAAGGTCATCCTGATTCAGGAATATGTGGAAGGCTCCACGCTTCAGGACTTGCTCAACAAGGGGATGGAGCCCGCGATGAAAGAAAGGGCGTTTCTGGAGCTTCTGGAAGTCCTGTCCTATGCTCACGCGCGGAACATCATGCACCGCGACGTGAAACCGGAGAACATCATCATCACGCACCAAGGGACACTCAAGCTCCTGGATTTCGGCACAGGCAAGGATCTCACCCGGCGCAGCATCAGCAACACGATCATCGGATCGCGTCCGTACATGGCGCCGGAGCAAATCATGGGGAACAGCCGGCTGGCCAGCGACGTGTGGGCTTCAGGAATCATCCTGTACGCGCTTGCGACGGGGTGCTTGCCATTTTACGACGACAACGAGAAACAGCTCATGGACCTCATCCTGGAAGCCCCCCCAGAGCCTCCTCGCAACCTGGAGCCCCAGCTGTCCGAACCATTGGAGGTCCTCATTTTGCGGTGCCTGCAAAAGGATTGGACGCAACGATACCGAACGGCAACGGACCTGAGGGAGGACCTCCTGCGGCAGTGCCCGGGCTTTGGGAATGGAACGTGGCTGACGACGACGTGAGTGCGCCAGTCGAGGTCCTCTTTAAGGATTCTGCTCCGCCCAACGCCGGTCAAAGAACGTCGGAATGTCGCAGACCATGATGAGCACATCCTGATTTTCGCCGCGCGCGTTTTTGACCATGCCTTCTATCACCGCTTTCGATGCAAAGCCCGCATTTCGACAAGCGCGGATGGCTCCCACCGAGTCGAGCGGAATCTCAGCCCACAGTTTTTCCAAACCCAGCTCATGACCCAGCGTCACCAGCTCGTTGAGCATGAGAGTTGCCAGGCCGAACCGGTGGTACTGTGGTGAGATGACGACGCGCACGCGCCCGATGTGACGCTTCCATCCGTGTGCGACGCGATGAAGCGTTGCGTCTCCGATGATTTCCTCTCCAGCGAGCGCGATGAGGGGCAGAACGCGATCGTAGTTGAGCTTCTCGGCCCATTCCCGGATCACGTCGCGATTCTTCACATTGTGTCGGATAAAGAGGACCAGCTCGTCCGGAAGGGACTGGAAGAAACGGAAAAGCGCCTCTTCATCGGTTCTGACCATGGGCCTGATGATCACCTTCGAGCCGTCCTTGAGCGTTCCCTCTTTGCTTCCGAACATCATCTCCCTCCTGCTAAATCCCGTCGTTTAGACGCATTGCCAGGTATTTTGGCAGCTTTGCCTTGAGAATCTTATCTTGGGCGGTCTTGATGTCATAAGGCACCGCGCGAAACGAAACGACTTCGCGCTCGGAATCGAAAAGCAGGTAATGCGCGCGATTGTCGCGCTGTCTCGGCTGCCCGACACTTCCGGGATTCACCAGGTAACGGTGGTCGGATTCAAGGTGGAGCTCCCCGTTGGCATGCTCCAGCGCAAAGACCTTTCCGCGCGGATCGCTGATCCACGCCGTTTGAACGTGGGTGTGACCGAAGAAGCAGACGCGTACACCACTGTAGTGCTTGCGCAACAGGTTGAAGGTGCGCTTCGCCTGGAACACGTTTTGGATATAAGATTCCAGGCTTTCGGGAGTCCCATGGCAGATGAGGTATCGGTCCCACAGGACTTCGCTGCGTGCAAGTCCCTGAAGATAACGCTTTTCCAGGGGAGTCAGCTGGCTGATCGAGTAATGCAGGGCCTGGAACGCCATGACGTTGAAGTTCTCGGCGAATCGTGGCTCGAGCAGGGCCATGTCGTGGTTCCCGAGGACGCAGATGGCCTGATGCTCCCGAAGAAGCACCACACACTCCCTCGGATTTGCGTTGTAGCCGACGAGGTCACCGAGATGAACCAGGTGATCGACCTCGCTCTTCTGGATGGCAAGCAATACCGCCTCGAGCGCCTCGAGATTCCCATGAATATCAGAGATGACAGCAATTCGTGCCATGCCTTCTCATCACCTATACCGCTACCGGTTCTCGGAGAATGAGGTCGATAGCCCGCCGAGCGGAAACCGCCAGCTGTGGGTGCGTTTCCTGCAAGGATTCGATTTGTCGCAAATGATCCGCCGAGCGCAAAATCACCATCGCCAAGTCGCCTTCGTCCATGCCGGAGACAGAGCGCAAGTCTTCCCACGTGACACCCTGAGCCCAGTGATAGACGGTCACCACGGTCCAGAACGGCATGGGGGGAGTGTGGAAGCCCGCGGTCTGCAGGTGCTCCCGAAGCCGCTGCAGGCTTCGAAGCATGGCAAAGAACGGCTGAGCAACATCCTGGTTCTTCCAGATCAGGGTCGAAAGCTGGGCATCGCCTGGGCGATCCCGATCCATCACGAAAGGCGCTATCAGCGCCGCAAGCAGGGGCGGGTCATCCGTCGGGAAAACATCTCTGCGAATGCATTCCGAAATGAGCAGGGGCTGGTCAAGTCTCAGCTTGGACGCCCACAGCCCGTCGTCGGTCAGATGACCGTGGGGATCCACGTAACCTTCTTCCTGCAGGAAACGGTAGTAGCGCTCGAACTCCAGCCACAACTGCTCCTGGATCGTACGAACCCGGCCGGCCTGCTCAAAATAGTTCAGCAAAAACGAGGCGAATGGGTGCGCGGTCCCTTTCTGGCAGGGAGCAAAAAGAGCGCACCGATTGCAGGGGAGCGAGCCCAGCTGGGCCAGAAGATCCGCCAAGTCCTGGCTGGTGGCTTCCTGCGGCAGAGGGAGCTCGATTTTAGCGGTCGAGCCCGCCCCTATAGCCTGAACGGTGGAGCTGATGCCATCCAAAGGGATCTCAGCAGCAGGCGAAACCCCTTCTGAAAGGCTATGCGGTATCTCTCCCGCTGTCTCGTCGGTCATCGAGAGCGCGAGTCCGAGCCATCGGTCTCGGTCCTTCGGCGGGGGAAGCTCGTCAAGCTTTTCTCCAAACGCTCGGATCCGTTTAAAGCTTACTCGAAACGGCTTGATTCGACCTTTGCGGAAACAAAGCGGGAGGGCAAGGCGCACCGCGCGAACCGCCTTGAATTCCATCTCCGGCTCAGACACTACGACATAGGGCGTGCCGCGTTTGCTTCTGAAGACCCGCCCGGGAGTCAGCAGATCTTGAAAAGCATGAAAGCCCGTTTGCCGTTTGAGCAGCTTCCTGGCCTTGCGGATGTTTTCCTTGAGGAGTCCGTAGCGGGGTCGAACCTGAGCCAGACGCTCCATGCTGCTGCAGGCCATTTCAGGAGCCCAAGCGGCGGCCTCACGCTGCAACCGCTGAAATTCCCGGGTCATTTCCGCCTCATTGCTCAAGTTCTGGTAAGTGGCAAGTGAAGCGGCGAAAAGCGAGCGGATCTCGTCCGGAGCATGGGACAGCAGCAGGTTCAGCACCATGGAGTGGTTGATGCGGATTTGGCTTACGATAGGGTCCGGAGGAGAGCGTAGCAGATTGTGAATCAGGAGGGGGTCCTGGTGGGCCCCCGGAAGCACCAGGACGAACCCGATCTCGTCCATCCCACGCCTTCCGGCGCGTCCGGTCATTTGCAGCAGATCGGTTGCCGAAAGATCGACGAACTCTCGCCCGTTGAATCGATCACTTTGGGGAATCACGACTGTTCTCGCAGGAAAATTGACGCCGGCCGCCACCGTCGAGGTTGAAAAGATGGCCTCGAGATAGCCCTCTTGCATCAATCGTTCCAGCAGAATCTTCCAATGCGGAAGCTGCCCTCCATGATGGGCTCCCACCCTGGAACGCCGCAAAATGGGCAGATGCTGATGGTGAGCGAGAAAAGGGTATGCTGTCAGGATTTCGTCGAGGCGCGCATGGAATTCCTCGTGGGGCTTGGCGCCGTCCCTGGAGAGGGAAGCCCCGCAAAGATGAATCGCTTTTTCGCAGTCGGCCCTCGACTTGAGAAAGAAGATGGCGGGGAGCAAGTTGGCCTGGCGAAGGGCATCAAGCACCCGTCGTACGGGGATGAAGTCCGCCTTGGAAAACGACTTGGGGTCGACCTGTCGAATGCGCGGCAGCAAACCACGCCGCCCACTCAGCGGGCTCAGCTCGCCCTCCGGAAACAGATACAGCGGGAAGAGCGGCACCGGCCGTTCAAAGCTGGTCACCCATGAGCACGGCATATTCCGCATCCATTTCAGCCAGTCGCAAAGCTCCTGACCATTGCGGATCGTTGCGGAAAGCAGCAGGAGCTTCACGCGTGCCGGGAGGTAAATGAGCACTTCCTCCCAAACCACGCCCCGGTCATTATCGCCCAGATAATGGGCCTCGTCGAGAATGACGAGGTCAACCGGGAGGTCGATGCCTTGGTGCATGGTGTCGTAGAGCTGATTTCTGAGGATCTCTGTCGTGCCCACGATAATCGGGGCTTGGGAATTCTCTTTGCGGTCGCCAGTCAGGATCCCAACAGTGTCGAATCCGAATATTTCTCCAAATTCGTCGTATTTGGCATTGGAAAGCGCCTTGAGCGGTGAGGCATACCAGCATCGGCCCCCTTCACGGAAGGTCTTTACGATGGCCTGCACGGCGATATAGGTCTTGCCCGACCCGGTGGGGGCGGTGACCAGGACGTCCGTATGCTCAAGCGCTTCGAGAGCCTCCACCTGAAAGGGATCCGCAACGAAAGGCCGCGGTTCGGGAACCTTGATTCGATCGAGCGCCTGGCGGACCATCCGATGGATGCGAAAGTGGTAAGGGGGGAGGGGGGGGCTGTCCGCCGAAAGCGGTGGTGAATCGCCCTCAGAAAGGGTTGAGGGCTTGCGTTTCCCCCGTCGACGCCGAGACCATGAAAATGTACCCAACTGGCTGTCCTCATTGTATTTCTGTTTTGATCACCGAATGATGTTGTACTATTAATGCATCGACTTGGAAAAGCCAAGCAGTATGCTCATGACAAAGGAAGCCACACGCTATGACGCACGGTTCAACCGATTGTCCCCTCGTTTGGCACAAGACCCCCTTGCGGGTCCCCCTTTACGAGGTCGATTTGGGACAAGCAGTCTACCACGGCAATTACTTTCATCTGCTGGAGCTCGGCCGGGAGCTCTATCTCCGAAACGTGGGCTACCCCTATAAGCGGTTCATGGACCAGAGCCTCCATCTCACCATAGTGGAGCTGAAATGCAACTACAGGAAATCCCTTCGATACGATGATGAGATCGAAGTCCACTCGGCGGTGAGCTGGTGGAAAAGCAGGAGTCTTGCGTTCGAGCAGGAGATCCGCCGGTTTGGGGCCGGGGGAGAGATCGAGCTGTGCTTCAAGGCGACCGTGAATATGGTGTGTGTCCGATTCTCGGGACAGCCTACTGTGATCCCGAAGGATTTTCTTGACCTGTTGAGACGTTGGCTGAATCGTGACGCGTGAGGGAGGCGGCGGTCAAAGACGCTTGTGCGGCGCGTGCTCAGCTGGTAGATTCCACACAAATTTTCGATTCATTGCTCCCATCATCCAAGAGGCATACAACTGATGAAGATTTCAATCATTGGAACGGGGTACGTAGGGCTGGTTACCGGGGCGTGTCTTGCTGAATTCGGTCACGAAGTAACCTGCATCGATGTGGACGAGGCAAAAATCGCACGGTTGCAGCGCAGGGAGATTCCCATTTATGAGCCCGGTTTGGACGTGCTCGTGCACAAGAACCTTCAGGCCGACCGGCTGGTATTCACAACGAGCTACAGCCCTGGGGTTTCGGAATCGGAAGTGGTGTTCATCGCCGTGGGGACGCCTGCTTCCCGCCGCGGGGACGGCTATGCGAACTTGAGCTACGTTTACGAGGCGGCGCGCCAGATTGCATCGCATCTTAACGACTATACCGTTATTGTGGACAAAAGCACGGTCCCCGTGGGGACCGCCAGGCAGGTGGCACGTATCATTCAGGAAGTAAACCCATCGGCATCCTTCGACGTTTCCAGCAACCCCGAGTTTTTGAGGGAGGGCGCGGCCATCAACGACTTCATGCGCCCCGACCGCGTGGTTCTGGGCGTCGATTCCAAACGGGCCGAAGAGGTTTTGAAAGCCATCTATCGTCCCCTTTATCTCATCGAGACTCCTTTTGTGATCACCACCATCGAGACGGCGGAGCTTATCAAGTACGCCGCCAACGCATTCCTGGCCACAAAAATCAGCTTCATCAATGAGATCTCCAATCTGTGCGAGGAAGTCGGAGCTAACGTTCAGGATGTGGCCAAGGGGATCGGCTTGGACGGCCGCATCGGCCGCAAGTTCCTGCACGCAGGGCCAGGTTACGGCGGCTCCTGTTTTCCAAAGGACACCCAGGCTCTCCTTCGCATCGCTCAGGAGCATGGAGTGGCCTGCCGGATCGTCGAGGCCGTTGTGGAGGTGAATGCTGCCCAGAAGGCCCGCATGGTCCGCAAGATCCGCCAGGCCCTGGGCGGGAACGAAGCCGGAAAGACCGTCGCCATCCTGGGACTGGCCTTCAAGCCCGAAACCGACGACATCCGGGATGCGCCGGCCCTCACCATCATGGCGACGCTTCTCGAGCATGGAGCGGTGCTTCGAGCCCACGACCCGCAGGCCATGGAGGAAACCGCCAAGCTGATCCCCGACGCGACCTACTGCTCCAATCCCTACGAGGCATGTCAGGGAGCGGATGCACTGGTGCTGCTCACCGAGTGGAATGAATACCGTGCTCTGGATCTCCAACGGCTGAAGAGCTTGCTCAAGACCCCGTTGTTTATCGACTTGCGCAACGTTTACACTCCCGCGACGATGATCGAAGCTGGCTTCTGTTACCATAGCGTCGGGAGAGCACCCGTGTGTTGATTGTTTGCCGTTGCCTGCTCATTGTGCTGCTGGCGGCCTCTGGAGCGTCGGCAGCCCCTGAAAGCCACCCAATCGGGCTCTCTTCCCCCGTTTCAGCCCACGAGCTGGATGTGCCAGGGGAGTGCAAAGACCTTCCCCTAGAGTCCTTCGAGATCGTCCACGTGTACCCTCATGATCCGGGAGCATTCACACAGGGGCTCCTGTATCATCGGGGCTTTCTCTACGAAAGCACTGGGCTTTACGGGAGATCATCCCTCCGGAAGGTCGAGATCGAGTCGGGCAAGGTACTCCAGTCGAGCCCGCTTTCGCCTGCCGTATTCGGGGAAGGTCTGACGCTTTGGGAAGGACGGCTCGTCCAGCTCACATGGCAGTCGAAAATCGGGTATGTGTATGATCTGAATACCTTTGCTCCAGTCAGGCAGTTCCGGTATCAGACGGAAGGCTGGGGCCTGACCCATGACGGAAATTCCCTGATCATGACGGACGGGAGCGCATCGCTGATTTATCTTGACCCGGTCAGCTTTGAGGAAACGGGAAGGGCCCTGGTGCGCTGCGGCACCACGCCGGTGACGCAGCTCAACGAGCTTGAGCTGGCTCGAGGGGTGATCCTCGCCAATATTCTCGGCAAGGATGTGATCGCGCGGATTTCGCTGCAAACAGGGGCCGTTCTCGGTTGGATCGATCTGAGTGGGCTCCGCAGGGCCTTGGGACCTGTGAGAGGAGCGGATGCCCTGAACGGCATCGCATACGACCCCGAGGCCGATCGGGTTTTCGTCACGGGCAAGCTATGGCCCAAGCTTTTCGAGATCAGGCTGACCGCACCTCCCGACCTCTCGGCTTCACCCTTACCGTCACCTTAGGGCGGCACCGCGGAAGTGGCCGCTCATGGGGGCGCAATGCCAGCTGTTGGATGGGGACGCCTGGGATCTCATTGGGGATGCTTGGTGTCCGGCAGCCAGAACAGGATTGATTCTGGGCCGGGTGAGGAGCTTCTGCCCCGCCGTTTTAGAGCAGCGGGCTCGGCAGAGGATAGCCTGCGGACTCATGCCCTGGATTGAGGCTCTGAATCAAATCGATGACGCTCACCCCTTGGTCTTTTGGCTTCGTCCCCAGGAGCGTCTCTTCCGCAGCGTCATCGACGTCATAATAAGACGCGAAGACATCCCTGTTCGAGCGGGTTTCCGGCAGAATGTAGACGACACCATAGGTTTCGGTGAAAGCCGGCCTCACGACGTGATCGTAAAACTTCTCCGGAACGTTGATGCAGCCAAAGGAAATCCGGTTGTCATTCGGCGTTGGACTGTTCAGGCGCTCGAGACGTCGCTCCACGGGGTTCGTCGTGATCACCCGATGCAGAGAGAGGGCAAGCCCGTAATCCACCCAGAGGATCTCCTTGCCGTTGTAATCGCGACCAAGCGAGGCTATGAAGCGGCCCGCCGGGGTCGTACGCTCCTCGGGACGAATGGCCGACAACTCCCGGTCACCAATTCCAGGCACCGAGTCATCACCCCGCGCCAGTCCCAGCAAGGCCGGAGCTGCACCACGGAGCCGGCCATCGGCATAAAACAGGAAAACCTTGCCGTCGGTCTTGTCGACAATCAGAAAGGGCATCCCATGATTGTCTCCCGAATCGACGACCCAGTCCGCCAACCGATTGGCATTCTTGGACTTAGGCTCCCGTTCGAAGTTGGCCCGTTTGGGATGAGGGGCCCAGGGGGAGGGTGGGGCCAGAGGAGGTGCGATCGCCAACGCTGCTTCTTGCGCGGAAGGGGACGGGATTGGGCTAGGCGGCTGAATTGCGTTATCCGTCACGGCAGCTTGACGGGAGGCGCAGCCCACGAGCAGCAGGCAGAGACACATGCCTTTCGTTATCACCGCCGCGAGCGAGCCTACGTTGCTGCGTCTACTGTGCATCGCGATGCCGCGGAAAGACACCGCTCGATCCTTTCTTTCTCTTGGAGCCGATGATGGCAGATGGCGAAATGCCACGTTCC
Source organism: uncultured Syntrophobacteraceae bacterium (assembly GCA_964538515.1). GTDB lineage: Bacteria > Desulfobacterota > Syntrophobacteria > Syntrophobacterales > Syntrophobacteraceae > CALBZH01. Next base: position 20,162 of record CAZIEW010000004.1, on the reverse strand, counting down.
TCGCGTCTGCCAAAATCGTAAGAAGCCCTGCCTCACGCTGCAAGCATCGGCGAGGCAGGGCCAGGGGATGACCTAGTTGCGGCCCTTCTTGACAGGAGCGGGCTTTGCGGGTGGCAGTGGCTGAGGAGCGGGAGCCTTTTCCATTGTCTGCACAGGGGGAGCAGGCTCAGGCTCTACCTTCTTCTGATTACAAGCGCAACCAGCAACGGATACCGCAAAGAACATACCGAACACCGCCAGACCAACCAATCTTTTCATGCTACGCCTCCTCGTTTGATTTTGTGATGTTTTCTCAGTTGCGACACTTGTCGACCCCGCCGATACATATCCGGTTCGACAATCCCTCCAAACGACCGTACACCCCAAATCCTATATCGATTTTTATTGCAGATCTGCAATGTAGCACACCAGGCGGGGCGATAGAAGCGATTTTCGCGATGATCTCACGATCGTGTTGGGATATTGAGGATCTTGCGACCCATCATCGCGACCCAAGTGTGGCTAAATGCCGGTGGAAGTTCGGGAAATGAGAAATCGCCCCGAGTCGTTCGGTCAATCACAAAGCCATTCTCGATAAGCAGAATCCGGATCGAATGCGCTTGAACGTCTTGAAATCCCGAGACCACCATGCTGCCGCTCGCCTGCACCCCGGACGCCAATTCTGGGAGCAGTCGCTGAAGGATGGTATACGGCAGGTTCGCCGCCACGCAGTCGAACCGGCCTCGAATCGCTGACGAAGGCCCAGCGATCCAGTGAGCGCGCTCGCTCAGCTTGTTTCTCATCGCATTGCTCCGCGAAACGCGGATGGCTCTCGGGTCGATATCGACACCGACCGCCGTCGAGGCGCCGAGTCGCAGTGCGGCCAGAGCCAGAATTCCCGATCCGCATCCCACATCCAGAAAAAGGCGACAAGCCGAAGTCGGAAGAGCGGCGTCCAGGAGCTCGAGGCACAGCCTCGACGTAACATGGCGAGGATGAAACACGCTCGAGCAGTCGATCTTGAGATCACAGGCCCGCCTTTCCCAAGGGAAAACGGGTGAGCACTGAATCACCAATCCTGAAGGCAGCTCAATGCGCATCTGACTTTTCTCCAAATCAGGGGGACAGCTCGGCCAGGCGAAGGAACTGTTCGGTCATCCGCGGGCCGAGCCGTCACTGCGGCTGAGCCTCATAGCCCGCTTTGTTGAGGGCATCCAGCACCTCTTGGATATGATCGTGACCACGCGTTTCCACCTCCAGCATCACGCGCGTGAGGTGAATCGGCAAGTGCCCACCGCTGCGGTCGTGGTGAATGTGCAGGACGTTCGCCTTCAATGCCGCAATGGTCCCGAGCATCCGGTGGAGGCTCCCAGGACTATCGGGCAGGGTGACGCCGAATCTCATATAGCGGCCCGTCCGGAAGAGTCCTTGACAGATGACGCGATCCAGCAACGGGCTGTCGACGTTCCCTCCGCTCACGAGCAGGACCACTTTCTTGCCCGCCGCATGGTCACGGAGTCGGTGCATGAGGGCCGCCATGGCAACCGCCCCAGCCCCCTCGGCCAAGATGCGCTTGCGCTCGAGCAGCATCAGAATCGCCGTCGCAATTTCATCCTCTTCCACCAGAGCGATATGATCCACGAGCTGACGAATGATGGCGAAGGGTGCTTCCCCGAGCTGCTTCACGGTAATCCCGTCCGCCAGGGAGCGGTCGCCTTCTACTCGCACGGTGTGTCCGAGCTCGAGCGCACGGATGGCGGACGGGCAACCAGCCGCCTGGACGCCGACGATTTCGGTCTGCGGCCGCAACGCCTTGATAGCCAAAGCCACGCCGGCGATGAGTCCTCCGCCACCGATGGGCACCACGACCATTTCGGCATCCGGCAGATCCTCAAAGATCTCGAGGCCGATGGTTCCTTGTCCGGCGATGATCTCCGGGTCGTCGTAGGGGTGGATGAAGTGCATGCCCTCAGCAGCCAACCTTTGTGCCTTCTGAATGCAGTCTCCGATGCTCAATCCTTCGAGCACGACACGTCCCCCATAACCGGCTGTGGCCTGCTGCTTGGTGATGGAAGCCCATTCCGGCATGACGATGGTCGCCGGGAGACCCGCGCGCCTGGCGGCCAAGGCCACCCCCTGAGCGTGGTTTCCCGCCGATGCGGCGACGACGCCGGCCCCATGAAGGTGCGGGAGCAAGGCCTGGATCTTGTTCGTCGCCCCGCGCAGTTTGAACGAGCCGGTTTCTTGGAGATTTTCGAGCTTCAGGTACACCTCGGCACCGCTCATCTTGCTGAAGCTCGGCGAAAAAATGAGCGGCGTGTGCAAAATCCTGCCCGCGAGTCTCGAAGCTGCTCGTTCGACGTCGTCCAGCACAATCACTCGATCACCTCCTTTGGGTCCGCTGCCTCGACGGGTTGGGCGATCGGTGCCTCGTCCTTTGGGCCTTCCGCTGCAGTCGGGCCTTCCGCTTGAGGCTCATCCGTGATGGGGCAGCTTTCAAGGGTGCAGGTGCAGCGGTCGTAGCGGTTACAGAGCTGATCCACTGTCGTTCCCTCCCACAGCCGGACCCCGGAAACGTAGGCGGCCCGCGCGATCACGTGGGCCGCAACGGGAGCCGTCAGAAACGTGAACACCGTGATAGCCAGGGTGCGGGACATGACTTCAATCTGCGGGAACTTAACGGCTACGGCCAACATGATGAAGCCCGTTCCCAGCGTCGTCACTTTGGTGGTACACGACATTCTCATGAATAAATCAGGCATGCGCAGAATCCCGATTCCCGCGATGGCAATGAACGACGCTCCAATGACCACGCACAATGCGCACAGCAGGTCCTGCATCAGTCCGAGCTCCTCGACTTGATTTGGCGGCGCTCCACATAGAATGCGAAGGCCACGGTTCCGAGAAACGCCACAAGGGCTACGATCAGTGCGACATCAAGGAAGACCACCTCCCCCGATTCCAACGCGTACAAGGCGATCACTCCGATGGCCACCGTGCCCATGACGTCCAGTGCGACCACTCGGTCGGGTAAACTGGGGCCTCTGATCAGCCTCGCAAACGCCACGAAGACCGTGACGGCAAGAGCGAATTCCCCGGCGGAGAGTGAGAGCGCACACAAAGTCTTCATCGGAGGAGCTCCATCAGGCGACGCTCGAAGCCGTCCTTGATGCTCTGTCGGAACGACTGCACATTGTCAATGTACATGCCGTGCACGTAAAGGACTTTGCGGTCGTGCGAGACGTCCAGACTGAGGGTCCCAGGGGTCAGGGTGATGAGGTTGGCGAGCAGAGTGATTTCCAGGTCCGATTCCACGTCGAGAGGAATGGCAACGACCCCGGGATGCATGTGATGCCTGGCGGTGAGCACATCGTAGGCCACGCGCAGATTGGCTAGGAACAGCTCCTTCATGAAGAACAGCAGAAACTCGAGCGTCTGCCGGACTTTGAGGTAGTAGCTGGACTCATCTCCCATCGCTCCTCGGAGCAGCCAAAGGATCAAGTAGCCGATGATGAACCCTCCCAGAAAGGTGAGCGGCCCAAATTGCCCGGTGATCAGCATCCAAATCAGTGCAAGCATGATGTTGAGCAAAAGCCGGCTCATGGCTCACCTCCAAGGATCGCCCTTATGTATTGATCGGGGTTGCAGAGCTGGTGGGCAGTCCGCTCCGCTGCACGGTACAAGGGAAGCGGCCAAATCCCGATGCCGACCGTCATGAAGACGAGCCCGGCGACGGGCAGTAAAAGCCCCCGAGGAAGGCCTATGGGCATCTGGTGCGGCGGAGCCGGGTGGCGCGGATCGTTCGGCTCGTCTTTCCAAAACACTTCGGCCCAGATCTTCATCATAGAATAAAGGGTGAGAAGTCCCGTGAACAGAATTGCTGCAGCGACCCAGTATTGCTCCTTCGAAAGTCCCGCCTGAATCAAAATGAGCTTTCCCCAAAACCCGGAAAAGGGCGGGATGCCCGAGACTGCCAAGGCCAACAAGAAGAAGAGCCAGGACAGCCCCGGCCGGTTGCGGTGCCATCCCCCAAGCCGCGCGATGTCCGCATGGCCGTCCATTCGTTGGAGGATGCCGGCGAAGAGGAAGAGCGCCGTCTTCGCGAGCATGTCGTGGACGAGGTAAAACACTGTTCCAACGAGCGCCAGAGGTGTGAAAAGGCCCAACCCCGCCAGGATGGTCCCGATGTGGGCGATGAGGTTGAACGACGCGATTCTTCGGAAGTCTCTCTGAGGGAGCGCGCCGAGAATCCCGACCATCATCGTCACAACCGACAGAAGAAGAATGAGTCCGTGGAGACCATCGCCCTCCCGGATGAACAGCAGGGTGAAAAAGCGGATCAGAGCATAGATGCCGACCTTGGTCAGCAGCCCCGCGAAGACGGCCGAAACCGGGACGGGGGGAGTGTGGTAGGAAGCGGGAAGCCAGAAAAAGAGGGGAAAGATCGCTGCCTTGATCCCGAAGGCCAGCAGGAAAAGGGTCGCAAGCGTGGTTACCATCGGCGACTGCCTGTTCGATCTCAGCTGTAGCGCGAGGTCCGCCATGTTCAGGGTGCCGAACGTCCCGTAAAGCACGCCGACCGCGGCCAGGAAGAGGGCAGAGGCGATGAGGTTGAGCGTGACGTATTTGATCGTACCCTCGAGCTGAGCTTTTTCGTTTCCCAATCCCATGAGAACGAAGGAGGCAATGAGCATCACCTCGAACCAAACATAGAGATTGAAGATATCTCCCGTAAGAAACGAGCCACAAACGCCCATGGTAAGGATGTGCAGGAGGGGGTGATAACCGAACGCCTCCCTGCCTTCGTCGATTTCCGTGAGAGAGACCACCGAGACAACGCCTACCACGAGCCCCGTGACGACCAACAGGACAGAGCTCAGCAAGTCGGCCACCAGCGTGATTCCATAAGGAGCAGGCCAATCCCCGATTTGGATCGACAAAATCCCATGGTCATAAACGGAGATGAAAATCGCACACGACGTACACAAGAGTGCCAAGGCACCCGTCAGGCCAATGGCTCGCTGCACGACCGGACGGCTCCAGAACAGGATTGCCATCACTGCTGTGAATAAAGGGATGACAATGGGAAAAGGCAGCGCATGGCTCATCGGCGCTCAACCCGTCACGTCGGTCGACTGGAGGACACTCAAATCTTCGGCACCCGTCGTCTCGTAAGTGCGACGGATAAGCACGATGGCAAACGCCTGAATACCAAAGCCGATGACAATGGCCGTGAGGATGAGGGCTTCGGGGATGGGGTCCGCGACGCCACCCAGCAAGCGCAGATCCCATTTATGCATCACGGGAGGACGCTCCCGAACCAGGCGCCCCATCGTGAATATCAGAAGATTCGCTGCATGTCCCAAGAGCGACAGCCCGAGAATCAGCTTTACGATGCTGCGTCGTAGCATCAAGTAGAGTCCTGCCGCGTAAAGCCCTCCCACCGCGACTGCAAGCCCGACCTCCATGCTCAATCCTCCGCCACGGAAAACAAGATCATGAGCGCCATTCCGACGACCACGAGATACACCCCCACATCGAAAAAAAACGGTGTGCCCACTTTTCCAATGACGGGAATATCAGACTTCAGCCAGAGCCCCGTCATGAACGGGCGCCCTGGAATCATGGAAGCCATGGCACTGCCGATCGCCGTGAGAAGCCCGATCCCAATGAGCCATCGTGGATCGACATGCAGCGCCCGCCGCGCCCTGTCCACCCCAAACGCGATCATTGCAAGCGCGTAGGCCGATGTGGCTACCAGCCCGCCAACGAATCCTCCTCCGGGCTCGTTGTGTCCCCTCAGAAGCAGATGAACGGACAGCAGAAGCAGCATGGGCAAAAGGTATCGGGTGGCAGTGCTGAGGATGAGAGAGAGCATGGTGTCGCTCCTGTTGGCCGCCTATCTTCCGGATGGCTCTCCGGTGAGGGAAATCAACCCTTTCCTTGGGCACTGTCTTTGTCACGGGAGCCGAGCCGCACCAGGGAGAAGACGCCAAGGGCGGCCGCTGAGAGCACGGTGATCTCCCCGAGTGTGTCAAGGCCTCTGAAGTCAACCAGAATCACGTTCACCACGTTGCGTCCTTTGGCATACAGAAGACTGTAGTCGGCAAAAAACGGCGCAAGCCGGGAAAACCGATCGATGCCGGTCACGACCAGAACCAGCAGTGTCATGATCGACCCCGCAGCCAAGGCCGACGTGGCATCCCGCAACCGGCTCCTCCCGCTGGAAAAGGCTCGATATCGGGGGAGCTTGACAAGACAAGCACGAGCAGGACCACCGAGAGTGTCTCGATGGCAAACTGAGTCATGGCAAGATCGGGGGCACTGAAGAAGAGAAAAATCAGGGCAACACCGTAGCCGACGACACCCAGGGACACGATGGCCACCAGGCGCGAAGACGCCGTTGCCACCATGAAGGTCGCCACGAGGAGCATGAGGACAATGATCGCCTCGTATGCGCGAGTGTTGGTCCAACGCTGAAACCGGAGATCCGCGAGACTGAGCCCGTCCTTCATCAACGCCCAGACGAGCAATCCCGTAGCCGAGATGATGACCGTCAAGAGATACACGTGCAGACGTCCGCTCTGAAGAAACCGCGTTTGAGCACGAGCCCACGCCTCCATCGCCTTGACAAGGACCTCGTACAGTGCGGCGGGACCGTATTCTCCGAGCGGCTTCAGCCCGCAGAGAGCCCCTCTGAGCGTATCCCATTTCCAGAACGCGACAATCCCCGCAAGAAACCCGATCAGGCTCAAGGAAAGCTTCAAATCAATACCGTGCCACTGGAACGGCTGCACGGCAACGGCTTTCCCCATGGCGGCCGAGGCGGCTGGGGCAAGGAGCGCGCTGTTGAGCCAAGACGGGAACAGTCCAAGGAGGAGGCCGAGGGCTCCCAGGATCAACGGGCCGATCCAAAGGTCAAAGGACGGGTCGTGAGGTGATTGAGGGAGCGTGGCCGAGCTTCTGAAGAAGGGCCGTATGCCGACAACGCCGCCCATCGCCACGAAGAGAATGCTCACAAAGACTGCCGCTGCAGTGAGTAGTCCGGGAAAGGGGGATTCAAGCGTTGCCTCGTACAGGAGCTCCTTGCCCCAAAAACCGAGAAAGAGCGGCGCACCGGCACTGGACAAGGCGACCAGGAGAGCCGTTGTGCAGGTGACCGGCATCGATCCGGCGAGTCTTCCCAAATCGTCGACGCGACGAGTCCCCGTTTCGTGCTCAATGATTCCGGCGGTGAGGAACAGGCCTCCTTTATACAGGGCGTGGGCCGATAAAAAGGTCAGTGCGGCACAGAGGGAGATCGGCGTCCCGATGCCGAGAAGAAAAACGCACACTCCCAAGGCTCCGATGGTCGTGTAGGCGAGGATGCGCTTAAGATCCGTATGAAAGAAAGACAAAGACGCTCCGGTTAGCATCGTCCCCACTCCAAAGGGTATCAGCAGGTCTCTCCAAAGCTCTGTTCCCCCCAAGAGGGGCGTCAATCGCGACAGCAGATAAACGCCGGCCTTGACCATCGTCGCCGCGTGGAGATAGGTGCTCACCGGAGTCGGGGCTTCCATGGCGTTCGGCAGCCAGAAGTGGAAAGGAAACTGCGCGGACTTGGCTCCGGCTCCGATGAGCGTACCCAGGAGGATCGCCGCGTAGAGAGGAGATTCGACCAAGAGAGGTGCCTTTTCCAGCATGGAGGAGATTTCAAAGGTCCCGGTTACCCGATGCATCAGGAGGAACGCAGCGAGGAGAGCGAGTCCTCCGAGGCCGGTCACCAGAAGAGCCTGCAATGCTGCCCGACGTGCGGCCTCACGGTGGTGATCGAACCCGATGAGAAGATAGGACGTGACGCTGGTGAGCTCCCAGAATACGAAGATTCCGATCACATTGTCCGAAAGGACCAGGCCGAGCATCGAGGCCATGAAGGCGAGGAGGCAGCCGTAGAATTTCCCGAGGTCCCGGTGTCCGCCCAGATACCCTCCCGAGTAAATGCAGACGATGGCTCCGACCCCTGTGATGAGCAGCGCAAAAAGGAGACTCAGTCCATCCAGGCAGAACGAGAGATCCACGCCGAGGTCCGAGAGCCATCCGTATTTGGAGAGGATGGCTTGGCCCCTCGCGATCGCAGGGAGGAAATGGGTAAAGTGGACGAACAGGATCAGGGGGACAAGGGCGATGAGCCAACCGGCCCGGGCGCGCCCGACCCTGACGATGACCGGAGCCAGGGGCCCAACCGCGAATCCTGCCAGCACGGCAAGAAGCATGGACTTCTCCATCGGGTTTCCGTCGGTTCTCTGTTATGAATTTGACGGAAAAAGTACAGCCTGATTGGAATCGGTGTCAAGTCATGTTGTTCCGTGCCTGGTTTGCCTCCATCCGGCGAGAGATTATGCTCCTTGGTGATGTTTCTGGATTCGGTTCGATCACAGTGGTATCTTGCGCGCCGGCGTGCCCCGTCATTTACCTGGCGAGGCGTCTCCGCCGGTTCAAGGGGGAAAGAGGGGAGTGCCCTGAAAGAGCCCTTGCGAAAGCAAAACCGATTCCGTGCGATCTTGATCCCTGCGTATTGCGAGAGCGTGCTGCCTCGACCAGACCAATCTGGCTGTCGAATTGCAAGACACGGCATGCCGCAACAGCGCTGAGCTTGTTATAACGACCCTAGTGATCCGTGAAAGCAGTTGCGCCGGCCAAGACAACACCCCGCAACCCCCTCGAGGAGGGAATCAAAGGCGGGTGTACCCTGCAGAACAAAGCCGACAGAGTACTGGCATCATTGCTCGACCGAGGAGCTTCGATTCAACAATGAGCTTTCTATCGCGTTTGTTACAAATCTGGATCAGTTGGGTGCTTCGTTTCCCTCGCCTGGTTCTCGGCATTGCGTTTGCGATTGCCCTTGCTTCGGTGGTCTTCACAGCGTCCAAGCTTGAAATGATCACAGATCAGCTCGAGCTCATTTCGGATAACCATCCGTTCATCGCCTGGAGCGACCGTCTCGATGTGTTCAACGCAAAGCACAAGAGGAGCCTCCACGTCGTCGTCGAGGCCACGACGCCGCACCGCGCGATCGCCTTCGTAAGCGACCTCGCGTCGCGTGTCGAGAAGGACCAACAGCATTTTCAGAACATCTTCTACCGGGTCGATCCGGAGCCCTTCAAGGCCTGGCAGCTGCTCTATCTCGACAAGCAGGGTCTCGTTGCTCTCAAAGACAAAATCGAATCCCATTCCACGCTGATTGAGAAGCTTGCTGAAGAGCCGGAGCTGCTGAGCTTTCTGAAGATATTGAATCGGCAGATGTCCACCCGGATGGTCGATGAGCTGTTCACGAGCTTTCTGGATGAAGACGAATCGAAGAGGGGCAGTGAAGAGCCCTTCGACCTGGGCTTTTTGATCGATACGCTGGACGGAATGTCGAGCTATCTCAAGGGAGCACCCGAATTCAAATCCCCCTGGACGAGCTTGCTCACGGGTGTTTCCTGGGACGTGGACCTGGAAGGGTACTTTTGGGAGAGTCACAAGCGCTACCTGATCGCATTCGTTACGCCCAAGAAATCCGACGACGGCGTTCTGGTAACCCTGGATGCCCTGGAGGCGCTCAGGAAGCATATTCAGGAGCTCAAGGCCGCCTATCCCGACGTGAAAGCGGGTGTGACCGGTCAGGAGGCTCTCAATAACGATGAAATGAGCACCGTTATGGCGGACATGGAGACTGCCACATGGCTGTCAATCCTCGGTGTACTGTTGCTGCTGATCGTTTTCAGACGAAGTTTTCGCCGCCCTCTGCTCCAGAGTGTCTCCCTTTGCGTTGGTCTCTGCTGGTCCTTTGGAAGCGCGACCCTTCTGGTCGGCCACCTGAACATGCTCTCGGTTGTGTTTGCTCCGTTGTTGTGCGGGCTTGGGATCGATTCGGCCATTCACTGGTTTTCAAGACTCGAAGAGGAGGAGCGTTCGGGCCCAAACGGCATGGACACGGTGATCCAGAGGGTCTGCGAGCGATCGGGTCCGGGGATTATCCTGGCCACCCTCGGCACGACATTCGCCTTTCTCCCGTTTATCCTCACGGGCTTCAAGGGGCTCATGGAGCTGGGACTCATCACGGGCGTGGGAATCCTCTTGAATCTACTTTCGGACTTTTCGGTGCTGCCGGCGCTGACGCTTCTTTTTGGCGGCCGGGCGCGAGCGCGCGTCCTTGACAAGGTCGACCGAGAGCCAAGGGATTTCATTCGACTCAACGTCGGCTCGGCCCGCGCAGTGCTTTGGGGATCTGGAGTCGCGGCTGTTCTATGCGTTTTGAGCGCGAGTCAGGTGTATTTTGACCTGAACCCGCTTCGACTTCAGACAGCGGACGCCGAGTCCGTCGTGTGGGAGAAGACGCTGATCGAGAATTCCGATCGATCCGCTCTCTTTGCAAGCTCCCTGGCCAAATCCCCCGAAGAGCTTCAGGCAAAGGCCACAGCATTTAGGGCGTTGCCTTCGGTGGCGTCCGTTGAATCCGCTTTTTCGCTTCTCCCGGAAGACCAGGAAGAGAAGATTGCCCTGCTTCGCACCCTTGCGCCCGCGATTCCTACGATTAGCTCGCTTGTTGTGGAAACCAAACCGTCGGATCGTTCCGAGCTCATCGGCTTGCTCGAGCGGATGCGCTTCAAGTTTCAGGACGAAGAAGCGGGAAAATGGGGAGCGGAAAAGTCTCTCGTGGAACAGATGGCTCGCGTTCGCGCGCTCAGCTCGGACGTGATTGCCGCACTTCAAAGCTCTCCTGAGGCCATGGATCGGCTCCTGGCCTACCGAGTGCGCTTCCATGAAGATTTAAAAGACAAATGGGACACGCTGAGAAAAGGCATTGGGGCCTCCCCCATGCGTGTGGAGGATCTCCCGACGGTTCTCAAGGACTGGTTTTACCAAGACGGAACATTTCTCTTGCGCATCTTCCCCCGGGAGTCCGTTTGGGAGGCGCATGCCTTGACGCGTTTTGTGCGCGAGATTCAGAGCGTCGACCCCGAGGTGGTCGGAGACCCCGTATCCCTCTATGTTTTTGCTTCCGCGTTCCGAAGCGCCTGCATCAAAGCATCCATCTACGCCGTCATCGCCATTTTTGCGCTGCTGTTGATCACCTTTCGAGATCTTCGGCTGACCCTGCTTGCCTTTGTCCCTCTGGCACTCGGGACGTTGCTCACCGTAGGCATCATGGGGCTCGCGAACATTCAGTTCAACCTAGCCAACAGCATCTTCATGCCGCTGGTGGTCGGCGCGGGCGTCGAGTATGCAGTGATCATCCTGAGTCGCTGGAAGGAAGGGCGTATGATACCGGGTCACCTCCCGCTCAGCACGGCGAAAGGAGTGATCCTGGCTGCTTTGACAACGACCGTGGGCTTCGGCGCGTTGATGATCAGTCACCACAGGGGCATTTTCAGCCTTGGGTTCGTGTCATGGGCCGGAAGCATCTGCGTTCTGCTGAGTGCGCTCCTTGTGCTTCCCGCCTTGCTGGCGTGCTTGGGAGGCGAAAAAATCACATCGGCCAGAACAGCAGGATCATAGGGACGCCGACCACGATGACGATCATTTCGAGCGGCAGCCCCAGGCGCCAGTAATCGCCAAACCGAACGGCAGGCTCTTTCGATTGGAGAGCTGGATTGCTACCGGCATGAGAAGAGCCGGCGCACCCACATTGTTCATGAAAGCGGACATGGCGGCGGAAAGGCCGACGAGCACACCAATGGTCAGCCGCGGCCCGGCGTTGCTCGGCATGACAACGCGCATCAGGGAATCTGCGACCCCGGAAGACTGCATGACGCTGCTCAGGATGAGTACGCCCGCGATCGTGACGACCGCCGGGTGCCCGAATGCCGCAAAGGCCTCTCTGGCAGGTACAGGCCGGCCGGCACCGAGGCAAGCAGAGCTGCCACCGAAACGAAATCATGACGCACGCGATCCCAGATGAAGAGAACGATCATGCTGATCAGGATAGAGATGAGAGAGGCCTGCTCAACCGGCATCGTCCTTTTCCCTTGCTGAAGTCCTTCACTTTCATGCGTTACTTTCAAGGTAAGTCCGATACGCTTCAAGAGTCAAACAATCCCGCTGTCAGGAGAGTGTAGGACTTCGTCGCACTCGGATGGGGAGGTGGCGGGGCGATGGAAACAGCGGGATCACAAAGACAAAGGCCCCGTGGAAAGGGGCCTTCTGATGAGGTTCACTCGATTACGCTGGATCGGGAGCAAGCTTGCACGACTCCCTGTCCAGGAGTCGCTTGATCCTCCTCGGGAGGAGGCACGCTGAAGGGCCACATGGCTCCTCCGCTGCGGGCGGGTTCAGGATTCCAGTTGGCTAATGGCGGACAGCTGCCACCTTGAAGTTCCGACCTCGCGGCAGAATGTCCAGAATTCCTGAAACTTCACCGGGACGATCTTGCTCCCGTCCACCACGTCGCGAGTCGTCGCATCCACGGTGTAATCGAGGAGATTCGCGGTGAAGAGGATGGTGATGTAGTCCTTGCCCGCTTCCTGCCAGACCTCGGCCAGTTCCACCTTGCGAATGGCGATGTTTTCCAGGTGGTTGACAATGCCCTTCTGTTTCATGGACGCAAATTCGCCGTTGAAGAAGTCCACCATCTCGGGTGTGAGGATGCTCTCGATCCCTTCGATGCTTCGGTTCGTCCAACCCGCCTGGATGCGGAAGAAAAGATCCTGGGCCGTCTCCTTGAAGCCATCCTCGTGGAACGAAGGATCGTACTGTTTGATGTGATCCAGACCGCGTCGGAGACCGCTGTCTTCGAACGCATGGTCTTGAGGCTGACCCAACCGCTGCTGTTGCCCCCATTCTTGAGAGGGAATGTCCCCACCTTGAAAGACGGCACTTCTGTCGACGGAGTAACCTGCCGCCGTATCGTGTCGCAGGCGACGCCCCATGAAAAATCGGTAGGCCAGGTAGAGGAGCAGCGCGATGATCGCGACGTCAAGAAATCCAATGCCCCCTCCTGTGGGTCCACCCGATGCGGCATGACCCATACCGCCGAATAGAAGGCTCCCGATCATGCCTCCGGCGAGGCCGCCAGCCAAACCCTGTAGAAAGGGACTCCGACTGAAGAAACCTCCCGAAGGCTGGGCGGCGGCTCCCGGCAGTGGATTTCTGCCGGGAGAGCTTACGCCAGGCGACGGGCTGGACGGCATTTGAGGAGAGGAGAAGCTTCTGCTACCGCGGCTCCCCATCGAACGTCCGCCTCCCGCTCTGGCCCAAGCGCTCGATTCAAGAAAGACAGTCGCAGCAAAGAGCAGCAGCGTTGACAATACGATAGCCAGACGAAACTTGGTGTGCATGCTTAAAGGTCCTTTCATGGGAAAATTCGGTGGCTCCCCTTGGTTGAGCCGTATGGTGTGGGCTTGCCCCATCGAGGGCTTGCGGCAGTTCGCCTTTTACCTATCAGGCGCAGGCCTCCGCGTGGGTCTCAGCAGACTTCTCCGCCGGAGCAATGGTCTTCGGTCGAGATTCGAACGATTCAGGACCGCGCGTGTTGTACTCGGCCAGAACCCGGCGGACGGTTCCTTCGGATAACCCCGTATGCCTGGCGATCTCGACAATGGGTCTCGGATCGACGATCGCATTGTAAACGACGAGCCACTTCAATACCCGGAAGAAGGCTCCGCCTCTCTGCATCCGCATCTGCACTTCATTCAATGACAAATGGCTTGCAACGCTAATGCTGTCTCTCATCCCAATTCTCCATCGGCAAATCACTCCGCATCCGAACAAGCCATCGGAAGACCGTCATCCGAGCCGAGGATGCAGGGCAGTTTTTCGAGATCGCTGTCCCTTGCCCCTAATCAAGAGGCAACGCGCATGCCAAATGACGACAGGCTGTTCTGGGGGATGCCCCCGTACAGAGATGGCATTATTGTTGCGAGGTTCAGTTTGTCACAGGGCGAAGGGCTTTGGCGTTCCGCGTCCCCCGCGGGGGGCGCCGAGGCTCTCTCCATCATGCCCTTTCCTCCGCAAGGGGACTGCTCCGGTATCGCGGAAGCCTCCTTCTCCCGGAGCAGTCCCTCCTCCTCTCCTTCAATGATTGAACAAACTGTTCAATGCGATGGCTCATTTCTTTCAATCGGTGAACACTTCCGACAGGGCTCGCATCAGTCACTCGAATCAACCAGCAGTTGAAAGTCGCTTATCTTTCTGCGCAGGGTGGGTCGGCTGATGCCGAGGATCCTGCAGGCTTCCCCATAGTTTCCACGCGTGTATTTGAGGACTCTCAGGATGTGCGCTTTCTCGACTGCCGCAAGGCTCTGCAGGGCTTCGTCCCGAGCGGATGGTGAGGGGCTCTCGGATGCTTCTGCTCGAACCGGTTGCTTCCTCCTGATCCATTCGTCGTTGAGCTCGAGGATTTCCCCTTTGGAGAGAATCATGCCGCGGCGAAGGACATTCTGAAGCTCGCGCACGTTACCCGGCCAGTCATAAGCCTTCAAGGCTTCGAGATGGGCCATGGGGACGCGGGTCACTTTCTTCGCCATTTCCAGGTTCAGGAGATGAAGAAAATATTCCGTGAGGGGTACGATATCGTCTGGACGCTCTCGCAGCGGCGGAATGCGGATCACAAATACCTTGAGCCGGAAATAAAGATCTTCCCTGAAAGAGCCTTCTTCCACCATGGCTTCGAGGTCTCGATTGGTCGCCGCAATGATGCGGGCGCGCAGGGGAAGGGTCGTGAGGCCGCCCACTCGCTGGATCTCCCGCTCCTGGAGGGCGCGGAGGAGCTTGGCCTGGAGCTCGATAGGAAACTCCCCGATTTCGTCCAAGAACACCGTTCCTCTGCCGGCGACCTCCAGCTTGCCGATCTTTCGCTGCGTCGCTCCGGTGAAGGCTCCGCGCTCATGTCCGAAGAGCTCGCTTTCCAGGAGATTCTCCACGATGGCGGCACAGTTGATGGCAACAAAGGGCTCCTCGGGTGCGGACTCCTGATGAATCGTCTGCGCGACCAGTTCTTTGCCCGTTCCCGTCTCTCCCTCGATCAGTACGCTGGCCGGTGTCTGGGCGACCTGGGCAATCGCCTTGATCACCTCGAGCATAGCCTTGCTACGGCCAATGATTTGATCGGGCTTGAACGACGCCGAAACCACATGGCTCAATCTCGCGAGTCGCTCGCGCTCGGCCTTTTGAAGGAGGATTTTTTCCAGCAGGAGATCGAGGGCGTCGAGATCGATGGGCTTGTACAGATAATCGGCGGCCCCGAGCCGAATTGCTTTGAGCGTTGCCTCCGTGTCGTGAAAGGCCGTGATCATCACCACCTCGCCGACCAGCTCCTCCCGTTTGGCTTTTTCCAAGATGTCCGGGCCGTCGATGTCCGGAAGCTGAACGTCGAGCAGGATCAGGTCCGGCTCTTGGACTCGCCAATGCTCAAAGGCCTCGCGTCCCGTCCGGAACACAACCACCTCATATCCTTTGCCACGGAAATAGAGCTCGAGGGTCCGCGTTAGGGACGGGTCGTCATCGACGATCATGATCTGTTTCATCTCATACCTTTTATGGAAGGAAAACGAAGCCGCACACAGGTTCCGGAGCCCTCCTCGCTCTCAATGGCAATATTGGCGCGGTGAGCGTCCATGATCTTTTTCACGATGGGAAGCCCGAGACCCGTTCCCTTCTTCTTGGTCGTGAAGAAGGGCTGAAAAACCACCCGGAGGTTCCGCGCCGAGATGCCTTCTCCGCGATCGATGACCGTGATGTTCACGGAGGTGCCCGACTCCTCTTCCTGTGTGACAGCCGATATCCGGATCGGATGATCGGCGGGCGAGCCTTCCAAGGCGTTCTTCAAAACGTTGATAAGCACCTGCTGGATCTTGTCCGGATCGCCAATGATGGGCGGCAAGTCAGCGGCGATGTCCCGCTCGACCTGCATGTGCTTTGCGGAGAGCTCGCCCTCGATCTCTTTCAACGACTTCTCGATGATTTCGGCGACTGAAACGTCCTTTTTCTGAATTTCCAGGGGCTTGCTGTAGTTTAGGAGATCCGAGAACATCCGCTCCATTTGCATCACTTGATCGAATGCGATCTCATAGTGCTCATGGAGAACACTCTCTTTATCCAGTTCCCGTCCGATGATCTGCAGATTGAGCCGGATCGAGGAGAGGGGACTCCGCATTTCATGGGCGATGGAGGCAACCAGCTCACCGATCGCAGCCATCCGCTCGGATCGCAGCAGCTGCTCCTGGGCCGTGATGAGCTCATCATAGGCCTTCTGAAGGGAATTCTCCTTTTGCCGCAGCGCGCTCATCGATTGCGTGAGCTGCCGCGTCATCACGTTGAAGCTCTCGGCCAAGGTCCCGATCTCGTCTTTGCTGGAAAAGGGGATCCGTTGCCCAAGATCGCCTTCCGAGATCCTCTTGGCGGCATCCGCAACCTGGACGATGGGCATTGAGACTCGCCGACTCACCAGAAAGGCCATCAGGAGGCAAACAAGACCCACGAGGACTGACGTTGCGATACCAATCCCCTTGATCCACGCAAGGGGCCCCATGATTTCTTCCGTTTCGATCTCCGCGAGAATGCCCCATTCATAGCTCGGCAGCCAGGCATAAGAGCCCAGCACTTCACGTCCCGTGTAGCTCTCGTAGACGGCCGTTCCCGTTTCCCCATCCACCGCTGCCTGTATCCCCCGGGTTTCGAAGGTTCGGTCGGCCATCTCCGTCCAGTCCAGAAAGCGGGATTCGGAAATGATCCGGCGGTCTTTGCTCACGAGGTAGGTCTCCCCAGTCTCCCCAAGCCCGATTCGATCCACCATGATGGGGTCGATGGTCTTCGAGAGGTCGACCGTGGCGACAATGGTGGCGAGGAGCGTTTCATCCTGATCGCGGATGGCTGATGCCAGCTGAACGTGCCACCCTCGCTTTTCGGGGTATTGATAGACGGGACCGAGAACCGGCGTCTGGCTCGAACGTGCCCTTTCGATCACCTCGCGCGCGTGAGGTCCCTGGGTGTGAACACGCTCGGGATGCGTGGATGAGAGGATGGTCCCACCCGGGAGGAGGATGTAAAGATTTTCATAAGAGGGAGAGGTGCCTTCAATGATCTCAAGGGTGTCTTTCAGGAGATCCACGGCAATTTCGGACGGATCCTCCACCCGCTCCCGAAACTGCCGGCAGACGTCCCGAATGATCGGCAGGCGAGCCAGGACGCCAATGTCACCCAGCCGTTCTTGGAGCCAAGAGCTCAGGTGATTGACCTTGCTCTCGGATACGGTGGCCATGTGATGGAAAGCAAGCCTGATGAGGGTTCTCTTCGCCAGGATAAAACTTTCATAGCCCATGACCCCGATCGGAATGACCACGATGGCAAGGATGGCTAAGAAGAAACGATGGCTGATCTTCTTCCTCGGTTGGAGCATATCCGATCCTGGGGAACATGAAAGGCGCACTCTCCAAGGGAGCACTCGTAATATCATTGGCCCGAGAGAATCGAGAATGGCAGTTGGAGGGAATGCGCTGGTACCGTATCAGTCTGCCAAAGTCTGGACTTGCTGGGTCGTCCCGGGCTCCGTCTGCCCACTCGATGCACCGCCAAGCCGCTCGAGCAGCTGGGCGGTCTGGGCATCCGAAGGCCCCCCGTAGCGAAGAGAGAGAATGATTTTGTTAGCTCTTTCTTCGACTTCCGGGAGAATTTCGACCAAAGCCTTGAATGACCGGAAGACCTTCGCAAACTGTTGCTTGTGGGGGAGGGGAAGGGCGGGATGGGTAAGAAACTTGATGATGTCGCCGACCATTTCGGTCTTGTCGGGGGTGAAATGCATGTAGGCGATCTCCGGCCACTTCTCTCGAAGCTCCGGCGCCAGGTGACTCAGCCCCGCGGCCAGCTCTTTGTCCGCCCCAAGCTGAAGCGCCTTGGCAAGCGCCTCCAAATGAGCGTCAATCTCCTGCCGCCTGGCCGCGAGCTCCTCCGAAGCGGCAAGCAGCCGGTCCCACTTTGGGCGGATCTTGTTTCGGAGCCACTGATCCGCTTGGTTCGGCAAAAGGGAGTAGGTTGCGAGCTCGTCCTGATCCGAAAGCAACGCCTTGAGCGTGTTCGCCGATTCTGCAGTCGACGTCAATTGCGTCTCACTTGCTTTCAGGATCGCGTTCAGCTTTTCCAGGATGGGCTGCTTCCACTCGAGCTCGGGAAAAGAGATCCTGAGCTGCTCTTCCCATTCCTCGCGGATGACGCCGACCTGCGCATTGACGGCGGAAAAGATGAATCCGAAGCGCATGAGGGTGTTTCGCAGCTCGTGAGCCAGGATTTCGCAGCTGTGGAGCCTCTGTCTGGCAAAGTCCTTCTGGGCACGATACAAGCTCTCTCGAACATGCAAGGTCAGCAGCTCGGTGCCGAGGCTTCGTGAAAGCTCTCGAATGATCCGCGTGGACCGGTCCTCCCGGACCAGCGTGCCCGGCAGAAAGTGAATCTTGATCACCGCGGCCACGATGTAGTCGGTATCCTGCCAGATGGGGTTGCCGCGCCAGTCGAGAGGATATTCGATCCCGTTGGCGTTGTCCCCGAAAATGTCCGCCTTCCGGACCAGCACGGGCTCCATGTGATGGCAGTCCTCGATTTCTCCACGAAGCTGTTTGGCCACACTACGCACGTCTTCGAACGGGTTGTCCGCCGTCCAGCTGGCCTGCCTTTCCACACACCATCCCATGGCCTCGAGAACGTGGTCGGGACGGTCCTTGTACTGCTCCCAGCTCTTGCCGGGACCATTGTAGTCGGAGGAGGTCGGAAGTCCCCATTTGATTTCGTCCGTTCCAGGAATCCGAATGCCTGAAGTGATCCGTACCGCCTGAAGAGTCGGTGGGGGGCCGATGCGGTAGATGGTCCCCTTGGTGGCGTTTTCCAAACAAAACAGGATGGTTTGGATCATGTTCATGCACGTCTTTTCGATCAGGTGGTCGATGACGGTCATCCGAATCTCCTGAAGCAGCGTCCTCCCCGCTGCAGATCATCATCAGGGCAAGAGAGCCGGCAGATAACATGGCATCCTTTGCCCCTTGAACGTATCCCTCAAAAGGATTCAACTCGCTGCATCTTAAGTCAAATCCAGGCCATTATCAACAAAGCTCGATGACCCCTCATGAGGATTCCCGACAAATCCATGCCGCATCTTAGCAGACACCGAAGGGATACCGACGTGGAAATTCGCATCACCCCTTCGATCCAAGCCGTAACCCACCGTGGATGAAGAAGATGTCCCCGGCAATGGCTTCGTTTCTGAAAAGCTCCCCCACGAAGGAAGCCACTTCTTCAGGCTCGATGAGTCGGCCGATGGGCACGTCGGCGAGGATTCGACTTAGAGCTGCCTGATTCATTTCCTTGACCATCGGCGTGCCCACGTAACCCGGAGCGATCGCAACGCACCGAATGGCCCTGGATAGGCCACGACGGAAAAGCTCCGCCGTGATGACCTTCGGCATGACCGACATCGCTGCTTTGGTCGAGGCGTAATTGATTTGCCCGGCGGTTCCGAGCGCGCCCGTCGACGAAATGAGACAAATCAGTCCCCGAGAGCCTCCGTTGATCATTCGCTCCAAACACTCGCGTACCGTGAGAAAAACCCCTGTCAGATTGATGTCGATCACCATCTGAAAATCATTGAGGCTCATCTTCTTTGTGACCTTGCCCGAAGTCTTGTCCGGTGAAACCATCATCGCATCCCGAATGATCCCAGCAAAAGGCGCAACCAGGTTGATGGCCCCAAACCGTTCGATGGCGGTGTCGGCGAGGGTGGCACAGTCCTCCTCTCGGGTCACATTGCAGACCAATGTTGCGACTTCACCCCCTTTTGCTTTGAGGTCTATTTCAGCGTTCCTCAGGTCGTCCGCCATCACATCGGCCAACAAGACCTTGCCGCCCCGCAGCACCCAATACTCGGCCAGCGCTCGTCCGATGCCTCTGGCCCCGCCGGTGATCACTGCAACCGCACCCCGAATCTCAAGCACGTTGAACCCTCCTGACGAATCTAAACATTTGAAAGGACGCCGCCTGGGGAGAGGTCCCCCAAAAGGCGGCCCCCAGTTCTGCTCGTGATCGCGGCAACCTGCCATGATCGGGGAGCGCAGGCCGTGCCGGGACCGTTGCCGGCTCCCAAGTAAACAATAAATACCATGATCGGTTGAGCGAGGTCCTAGTTTAGTGGCTGCATGCCCCACACGCGAAAAGAACGGCGAATGGATTGGCCTTGCTGACGG
>CAZIEW010000003.1:45554-147721 GCA_964538515.1 uncultured Syntrophobacteraceae bacterium | reverse complement strand
CCCGAACTCGGGAGCGAGCTGCTCGAGCCATGCGGCGCCGTCTTTGCCGAATCCGTCGGTCGCCGTCAGCATCGCGACCTTGGTCAGCTTTTCTTTCTTCAGGTACTCGTACACCTTCTTGACCGCAACCGAAGTCCGCTGGGGCGTTTTGAAGGTCCATTTGAATGGTCCGAATTTGCCGCCGGCGATGACCGGATCGCCTCCGATGGTCATCACGATGGGCAGATGCGCCGTGTCCTCGAAGAAGGGCTTGACCGCCATGCCCTCGTCGGTGCGGGTCGGCCCGATGACCCCCACGACCTTCTCTTTCTCCACGAGCCGCTTGGCCTCCATCAGGGCCTTGGTGGGATCACTTTCCGTATCGCCGAGCACCAGCTCGAGCGGGCGCTTGTCGATACCTCCCTCCTTGTTGATCTTGTCCACGACCATCTGGGCCACCAGCTTGGTCGGAGTACCAATGGGAGCCGCAGGTCCCGACAGCGCAAAGAAAGCGCCGATCTTGATGGGCTCCTGGGCGGACCCGATCCCCACAGCCCCGAACAGCAGCCCCATCACCGCCAAGCCGCACAGCAATCCTCTCGCACGCCTTGATCCTCTCCCCCTCATGATGCCTCCTTTTTCGATTAAACCTCAATGGTCCTGTGATCAAACACTCGTTTGCTCTTCCGCTCGGTGCGCGGCAGCGATCCATAATCGACGACCTCCACCTGGGCTCGCACCAGGATCTGCTTGCGGATCTCGGAAGCCACCAGATCGGCGAGCTGCCGGTCGGCGTCCGGCGAATCATCATCCGTGCGCTCGACTTTGATCAGCATCACGTCGCGCCCGTCCTCGCGCCGAAACAGGTGAACCTGGTACTCGCTTCCCACGCGGGCGATCTGGGACAGAACATGGTCGATTTGGCCCGGATAAATGTTGACGGCTCTAAAGATGAACATGTCATCCGAGCGGCCCAGGAGATGGTCATGCCGCGGAAGCGGATTGCCACAGGCGCAGGGCTCGGGGATCAGCCGCGTCAGGTCCCGCGTCCGGTAACGAATGAGCGGGGCCGCCTCCTTGCGCAGGGTGGTCACCACCATCTCCCCGATTTCACCGGGAACCACGGGGTCCAGGGTCTCGGGGTCCAGAATTTCGAGGATGTAATAGTCGGCCCAGTAGTGGATCCCCTGGTGAGCCGAGCATTCCAGGCCCATTCCCGGCCCGTAGAGCTCCGTCAGCCCCGGGATGTCGTACATTTCCGTCACGCCCGTGATCTCCTGGATGCGCTGGCGCATGCGCTCGCTGTGGCGCTCCGCACCGAAGATGAACTTCTTGAGCGCGATGTCCTTGCGCAGCCCCCGATTGTCGATTTCCTCCGCGATGAGAAGCGCCATGGAGGCCGTCGCGCAGAAAACCGTGCTCTGCATGTCCACGAGCATTTGGCAATGGATTTCGGTATTGGCGGGACCCACGGGAATGGCAAGAGCCCCGAAACGCTCGCACCCGAGCTGGAAGCCGACCCCGGCCGTCCACAGGCCGTAGCCCACGGCGATCTGGACCCGATCCTCCCGGCTGAGCTGCGCCAGCTCATAGCATCGGGCAAACATGTCCGCCCAGTCGTCCAGGTCCTTTTGAGTATAGGACAGCACCTTGCGCTTGCCGGTCGTCCCGGAAGAGGCATGAATCCGAACGATCTTCTCGAACGGGACGGACTGAAGGGGGAAAGGATAGCCGGCTTGAAGATCGTGGGCGGTCGTGAAGGGGAGACGCCGCAAGTCATCCAGGGTTTGGATCTGATCGGGCGAGACTCCCGCCTCCTCGAACCGACCGCGATAGAAGGGGGAGCCCTGGTATGCGTGAGCCACCGTCCACTTCAGCCCCTGCAGCTGGGCACTCTCCAAGGATTCCCGCGAAGCCGATGCCGGCATGAACGTCCTCGGCATGAAACCGCACTCCTTTCTAGAGGAGAAGATTAAACCGGAAGGAACCGAAAGGCAGGCCATCCCGTAACCGGTGGCCACAAAACATGGCTCAGAAGATTCGGGCGATACGGCAGGCTCTTCCATACCACAAAATCCGAATCCTGCTAAGGAGGATTCACAGGACAACAAAGTCACGGTTGACACGGTGAAAGAACATCGAGAAGATACGCGAGCGCCAGCAGAAAGGAGGAAGAATCCATGCACCAGACGAACCATCAGACATCAAGACCGACCGTTCTCGTCATGGGGGCGGGCGCGATCGGAAGCTTTTACGGAGGCAACCTGGCCCGAGCCGGCGCACGCGTCTCGGTTGTCGCCCGCTCGGATTATCATGTGGTCAGAGAACGAGGGATTACCATCCACAGCCCTCAAGGGGATTTCCATTTCATCCCTGAGCATGTCCTGCGCGAAGCGGGAGAGTACCCCGGATCTCCGGACTTCATCCTCGTTGCCACCAAGGTTTTGCCCGAGCAGCTCACGGAGGATCTCATCCGTCCGGCTGTCGGAACGAGCACCTGCATCCTGCTCATTCAAAATGGCATCGAGATCGAAGCTCCCCTCGTGCAGGCCTTTCCAGCCAACGAAATCTTGAGAAGCCTCGCCTTCATCGCCGTGAGCCGCACGGGCCCCGGCACCGTGCGGCATTACGACTATGGAAAGCTGACGATCGGTCGATACCCTGCGGGCCTCTCCTCAAGAGCTGCGACCCTTGGTAAGCTGTTCGAATCCGTCGGCATCCCGTGTGTCGTGACCGAAGACATCGTCACCGCCTGCTGGCAAAAGCTCGTCTGGAACGCCCCCTTCAACCCCATCTCGGTCCTTGCCGGCGGCGCGGATACACAGACGATGCTCGCTCACGAGGAAACCTCGCACCTCATACCGCTCGTCATGAAGGAGGTCTGCGACACGGCGGCAGCCGTCGGCTGTGCGCTTCCCCTTGCGATCATCGACCAAAACATCGAAAGCACGAAGGTCATAGCCCCTTACAAGACCAGCATGCTGCTCGACTTCGAGGCCAAGCGCCCGATGGAGGTCGAGGCAATCCTTGGAAACGCGGTGCGCGCCGCTAGACGGGTTGGCATCCCGGTGCCGCACATGGAAACCCTGTATGCCCTCCTCCAACTCCTCGACCGCCGCAACCGCTCGGCAGGGGATTCACAAGTCGAGGTGAGCCCATGATCGATATCCGGAGCTTGCTTGAAAAACTGAGGTTGATCGAAGCCCTTCACGCGGGAGCGACAACCGAAGGCGAGCGCGCCGCCGCGGACAGTGCCCGAGAACGGATCAAGTCGAGGATTCGTGAGCAGGAACAAGCCGACCCAGCCATCGAGTACAAGTTCACGCTGAACAATAGCTGGTCCCGAAAGCTCTTCGTCGCGCTGCTGCGACGCTACGACATCAAACCGTACCGCTACCACCGACAGCGGTACAACACCGTCATGGCAAGGGTTTCCAAGGGCTTTGTCGACAAGACGCTGTGGCCCGAATTTCTCGAGATCGACATGGAGCTGCAGACTCACCTCGATGAAGTCGCCGAGCGCATCATCCGCGAGTCGATCTACGAGGACAGCTCGGAAGCCGAAGAGATCGCGATGATCCCCCAGAGCACGAGGCGTTGACAATCATGGCCAAGCCTAAATCAAAGAGCGAAAAGCGGCGCATCAGAGCCCGGCGGGAGCAGGAGCGTGTCAACGAGAACATTTTGGAAAGCAAAGAGAAGCTGCTTCAGCGGGTCCAGGAAGAACGGGATAAGCTGGGTGTCGATCTGAAGGTCGACCTGAACAACCCGGTGAAGATGTCGGATGTGATTCTAGACTTCGCGCAACCGCTGCTCGACGTCGCCCGAGGTTTTGAAGCCGAGGAAAAGGCCGTTAAACTGGCCATCCTGGCCTGGAACTTATCTCTGCTCCCGGAAGCGGAACGGACAGAGGGCTTCGAGAAGCTTCGAGCATCAACACGGTCGGACGATGAAGCAGGACGGGCCTCTCTGGAGCACGTGCTCTCCCTGATGCTAGCGCGAAAAAAGGCGCTCTTTGACGGCAACGACCGCATGGTCCTGGACCACGACATCGTCAGAACCCCGAACGGGCTGCACCTGAACGTGGTCTCCAGCATCACCAAGGCCGGGCATTGATGGAGGAGCGCCGGTCGAGGCGGCATCGGCCGCACCCCCCTCGACCCCATTCATTGTGAAGTCGAGGGAAGCAGCAATGGCGTCCAAAGCGTTGCTGTGTCCTTGGAAGGACTCGGCCGGGCGATGCGATTCGACGGGCGCTTCGTCTCAGCCGTGATGGCTCGACTTCCGGCCGACCCATCGGGGACGCAGCATCAGATGTTGTCCATGTGCTGTTCTCGGTACTGCTTCACGGTATCCTCATCCACCAGCTCGCGCACTTTGAGAAGGCAGGCGTCATCCGTACAGGCCTTTGGCCAGAGCATCGGAATGACTTCCGTGATGAATCGTTTCTGATCGGCCTCGCTCAAGCCCATTACCGCCGCTTTGATTTCGTCGAACGTCATGGCTATCCCTCCTCGTTGAGTGGATTCAAATGGGACCGATTCGACACAAACACACGGTCGCCGTGCGGTTCCAAGGCGAGCATTGCCCGTGGACCGCCGCTAAAAAAAACCCTTACGCCGGCTTTCCCCTTCACTTTTATAATACTAAGCGACAACACAATCCCGCGCAACAAGAGTCACGCCCCTGGGAGGCCGTTTCCGGACTTCTTTTTCGGTTCTCAATCCGCGGCGTGAAAAGCCAAGGCATCCCCGGCTGATCCGAGATACGGGAAAGCCGATCCGTGGCGCTGGTGTTCCCTCCCCAAAGACGGTATACACCATATCATCCTGGACGTGCGTTTCGGGAATCGCTGCCATACCGCTGCGGTAGCCCGTCCGGTGGGTACGGCTCGAAATCCGATGCATCGTCCACCGCACTCGTTCTTCCATTTTACCGGAGGGGAAGCTCATGAGAGGGTTGAGACTCATCTCGATCGCGCCCGCATTTCTGTGGATTTTCCTTTCGTTGGCAAATGCCGGATGGTGCGCCACCGTGGATACGGACACGATCCCGCCCCAGCTCGAAATTTGGAAGCCCTGGGCTTTGCACGGCAAAGAGGACAAGCTTTGTCCCCCGGCCTTCAACAAGGGGGACGCGCTTCACTGCAAGTGGCCCTCCCGGCTCGTGCTCACGCTCGACAAGTCCGGCGGCCACTTTTCCCAGGAATGGCTCACGTTCGCAAAAGACTGGGTCACGCTTCCGTCCGAAGCGGGTGCCTGGCCCAAGCAAGTGAAGGTGGATGCCCGAGCGGCGCCGGTAGTGAACCGCTCCGATGGGCCCGCGGTCTTCCTGGATCCTGGCAGTCACACGATCGAAGGCCTGTTCGAGTGGCAGGAGATGCCGGAAACCCTCGTGATTCCGGCTGCGAGCGGCCTGGTTTCCCTGACCATCGACGGGACCGTTGTCGATTCCCCCATGTTCGACGAAAAAGGCCGACTCTGGCTTCGAAAACGGACGGCCGCCAGCAGCCAGGAAGACCGCATGGATGTCAAGGTCTTCCGTCTGTTCGACGACACCATCCCCATGCAAGTCACCAATCTCTTCCGACTCAGCATTTCGGGACAAGCCCGTGAAATCAAGCTCGACCGGCCTCTGCTCGATGGCTCGATCCCCATGAGCATCCAAAGTACGCTGCCGGCCCGAGTCGGGTCGGCCGGCGACATTGTGCTCCAGGGACGCCCCGGTCGATTCGAGGTCACCCTGATTTCCCGGTTCGTCGGGCAAATGAGCCAGCTCGGCCCCGCCCTGGCTCCCTACGGCGAAGAAACCTGGGCCTTCCGCCACCAGAGTGACCTTCGGATGGTGCAGCTCGAAGGTCTTCCGGGCACGGATCCGAAGCAGACGGATGCCCCACGCGACTGGGAGCAGCTCCCGACATTTTTGGCCCCACAAAACGGCATCTTGACCATCAAGGAGCTGCGGCGGGGGGACCCCGAGCCCGCACCCGATCAACTCCAGCTCAGACGCACCTGGTGGCTGGACTTCGATGGAGGAGGGTTCACCATACGAGACCAGATCGACGGCACCATGAGCCGCCAATGGGCCCTTGCCATGAATCGTCCGGGCGCCCTGGGCCGGGTTTCGATCGACGGCATCGACCAGCTTATCACGAGTCAGGGCGCCGAGAAGAAAGCCGGCGTTGAGGTGCGACGCGGTGAACTGCACCTCAACGCGGAATCCCGCCTCGAACGACCCGGAAGCGCGATTCCCGCCGTAGGGTGGGATCATGACTTCCAGTCGCTGAGCGGTACGCTCAATCTGCCGCCCGGCTGGCGACTGCTGACCGCGAGCGGCGTGGACCTGGTGCCGGGGACCTGGCTCGAGCGCTGGTCCTTGCTGGATCTCTTCCTGGTTCTCATCATCGCGCTCGCCACGGCAAAGCTGTGGGGATGGCCCATGGGCATCCTGGCCCTCACGGCTCTCGGACTCAGCTATCACGAGATCGATGCGCCTCGTCTGGTCTGGCTCCACGTTTTGGCCCCCGTAGCGCTGCTCAGAATCCTCCCGGAGGGCTGGATGCGCCGCTTCGTCGGGTTTTATCGGATCCTCGCGACGGTGCTCCTCATCGCTCTCTCCGTCCCCTTCATGGTGCAACAGGTCCGGTGGGGGATCTATCCCCAGTTGGAGCCGCACTATGATCAGCCGGGGTTCCACCTTGGTGCGGTGATGGATCAATTCGGGCCGACGCTCCATGCTCCACCCCCGCCCCCGCCGGCTCCGGCTCCAGTCGAGCGGGAAGCCGCACCCTCGAAAAAGGCTCGAAAGAGTCTGGCGGTGACCTCCGCGCTGCCGGAATACCGCAAGGAAGCGGCTTCCACTCCTGATCAAGCAATGGTGCAAGATCCCAAGGCACTCATCCAGACGGGCCCGGGACTGCCATCCTGGTCCTGGCGTGCCATTCCTCTGACCTGGAACGGTCCGGTGACCCGGGATCAGACCGTCACGCTCCACCTCCTGTCCCCGGCGGTCAACCTCATCCTTGCCTTCGTGCGGGTGATTCTCATCGCCCTCCTCATCCTGCTCATGCTGGACCTGCGTCAATGGAAAGCTGGAAGGCCGTGGGGCGCTGCAGCGATGGCCGTCCTCGTGCTGGCTCTGCTTGCGGGACGCGCATCGGCTGAGACCGGGTGCACGGACTACCCACCGCAGGAGCTTTTAAGCGAGCTCCAGAAGCGGGCTCTCGAGCCGCCCCCCTGCCTCCCTCAGTGCGCCGACTTCGCCCGCATGGAGATCAAGATCGCCGGAAACGGCGTCACCGCCTTGCTCGACTTGAGTGCGGCCACGGACACGGCCGTGCCTCTCCCCGGCGGCGCCAAATCGTGGCTCCCCGAAAAGGTCCTCTTGGACGACCGGCATGCGGAGGGTCTGTCGCGCTCCCAGGACGGCCAGCTTTGGATCATGGCCCCCAAGGGGGTACACCGTGTCACCTTGGTCGGGAGAGCGGCCCAGGGCGGATCCTTTCAGATTCCGCTGCCGCTTCGGCCGCACCACGTTCGCATTGAAAGCCCGGATTGGGAGGTTCAGGGCATTCAGCCCAACGGCCGTCCGGACGCAAGCATCCAGTTCACCCGAAAACAGAAGGATGCGTCACGGAAGGAGGATGAGCAGAGCGTCCAGCTGCCCCCGTTCCTTCACGTCGAGCGCGTGCTCTCCCTTGGGATCACCTGGCAGGTTGCGACAACAGTGAGAAGGGTAACCCCGATCGGCATTCCCGTGACCGCCGCCATCCCATTGGTCCCCGGTGAATCGGTCACCACGGGAACCATCCGCGTCGAGAACGGGCTGGCCCGCATCAGCCTGGGGGCGGGCGCCGACGAGATCAGGTGGACCGGCGTCCTGCAGCCCGCCCATTCCATCCAGCTTGAAGCGGTCTCCAGCGGCGACGTGGCATGGACGGAAACCTGGATCCTGGATGCAAGCCCCATCTGGCATTGCGAGCTTTCCGGCATCCCGGTCATCCATCACCAGGATCGCATGGGGCTTTGGAAGCCGACATGGAAGCCCTGGCCCGGCGAGAAGGTCTCCATTACCGTCTCACGCCCCGAAGGCATTCCGGGGCAGCTCACCACCATCGACCAGGTCGACCTCGAACTGACCCCGGGAGAGCGGTTCCAGAAAGCGCGTCTATCGTTGAGCATCCGGAGCAGCCAGGGCGGCCAGCAGCCCGTTGGTCTTCCACCCAACGCAGAGCTTGAGGTTGCTCTGATCAACGGGAAGAGTCAGCCCATCCGTCAAGACGATCACCAGGTGGTCGTTCCCCTGCAGCCGGGAGCCCAATCGGTGGTGCTGGAATGGCGTCAGCCCGGTGCCATGGGCACGGTCCTGACGGCTCCCGAAGTCACACTGGGCGGGGTCGAGAAGGCCGTCAACGCAACCGTCACCTTCAACATCCCCCCTAATCGATGGACCCTGTGGACAGGGGGGCCTCGGCTCGGTCCGGCGGTCCTGTTCTGGAGCTTCGTGGTCGTCGTGGTGCTGGCGGCCGTGGCACTCGGAAGGGTCACCTGGACCCCGCTCAAGACCCATCACTGGCTGCTGCTTGGTCTCGGCTTGACCCAGGCCGACGTCTGGTCCGCCATCCTCATCGTGGGGTGGCTGCTTGCTTTGGGAGCACGCAGCCGAATCAGCTTTCCATCCGGATGGCTGGTGTACAACGCAGCCCAGCTCCTCCTCGTCGCATGGACCTTCGAAGCTCTGACAGGCCTGTACTCGGCCGTGAAGAAAGGACTCCTGGGCATCCCGGTCATGCAGATCGCCGGGAACAATTCGACGGATTTCGTGCTTCACTGGACCCAGGACCGAATCGGCGCTCTGCTGCCCCAGCCATGGGTCTTCTCACTGCCTCTCATGGCCTATCGGATCCTCATGCTGCTGTGGGCGCTCTGGCTTGCCCTTGCCGTGCTGAGCTGGCTGCGCTGGGGCTGGCAGTGTTTCGGCATCGGCGGCTTCTGGCGCAAGATGGGATTCCGCAAGGTCAAAGCGCCACTGGAATAGGCACGATTCGCAGGAGCATGGCTCGGCGCGCACGAGGGCAGCGACGGAGAAAGGAGCCGCCCAACGCTCCATTTAAGGGGATCCGAAGGTTCTCGCTTGCCAGAGCGGAAGGCTGATGTTAGGAATTCCGGTGGAAATCGAGCTCCGTGGGGACTGGAACGAAACAACAGCGCAATGACCTGGAACGAGCTTTGCTAAACCACATAAGAACGGATGCCTGTAGTGGTCAGGTCGGGAATGGATTGCTGCATGCCTACAGGAGCGGCTTGCGGTCGCGATGGAGGCCATCATCGCCGCTTCAAGCCGCTCTTTTGATTCTGCAACCGAAGGGCGAACCTCAACGATGCGCTTTTGCAACTTCAGCCAATATGGATGGCCGAACGCGCTCCTCAAGTCGAACAACGGGTGTGATGCGGCCTTGACCGACAAATTGTTGGCACTCTGGGAGCGATGCCCGGTCATGTGGGTTTCCCTGGCGGCCCTGCCCGTGTTCTTATTGGGCCTTTGGACGCCGGGCTTGGACCACAGCGAGGGAATGTATGCCGAAATCGCCCGGGAGATGCGAAACGGGGCCGACTGGATCACGCCGCACCTCAACGGCGCCCGCCATTTCGATAAGCCGCCCCTGCTTTACTGGCTCATCGCCATCGCCCAGACCGTGCTCGGCGAGTCCGAGCTTTCCGCACGTCTGTTCCCGGCCCTTGCCGCCTGGGGCACGATTCCCGTCGTCGGGGCCATGGGGACCGCCCTTTTCGGTCTTAGGGCGGGGTGGCTGGCAGCCCTTGTTCAGGCGACAAGCCTCGGCCCGTTCATTTTCGGCCGAATGATCCTGCCAGACCCGTCGCTGAGCTTCTGGATATCCCTTGCCATTCTCTCCTACGTCAAGGGGTTCGTCCAAGACAACAACCGGCTGCGGTCTCCATGGCCCTGGGTGATGTTCGCCGCCGCCGGCTTCGCTTCCCTGATCAAAGGACTCCTCGGGCTTGGTCTGCCCGCAGTCATTGTGGGAATTCACGCGATCCTGAGCCGACGCCTGCGATCCCTTTTTACGCCTCGCCTGATCCTTTGGGCCGGGTTAACGACAGCCGTGGCGGTTCCGTGGTATTGGGCGGTCTGTCAGGCCAATCCTGAATTCTTCAACTACTTTTTCATACGGGAGCACTTCCAACGCTACACGGGCCAACGATTTCCAGCCGACGAGTTCGTCTCTCTCCCCGTGTTTCTTGCCCTGACCTTGATGTGGACGTTTCCGTGGGCCGCGCTCGTTCCATCAGCGCTGTGGCAGAGTGCGAAGCGGGCGTTCGCGAAGGGGTGGAGACAGGCGCCCGAACTGCTGCCGCTTCTGTGGGTCGGGCTTGTCGTCGGACTCTTTTCCACTTCCAAGTCGAGGCTCGAATACTACGCACTCCCGGCTGTTCCCGCAGCGTCCCTCCTGATCGGGCGGTTTTGGAGCCATCTCCTGGATAGACGAGGGACGATTCCCACTCCGGGCAACGCCGTCATCTCGATCGGGTCCATGGCGACTTTGGCGGGCATAGCCGCAGTAGGGTCGTACCTCCTGCTCGGTCCGGCAAGTGGTCTCATCTTCGACGCCGTGGCAGCCACCTGGCCTGGCTCGGGCTGGGTCGGGGACTCGGAGCAATCCGCGACACTCAACCGCATTTGGTGGCCCACCTTTGCCACCCTGGCCTGGATCTCCCTGATCAGCGTGGGCGCCGTACGCTGCATGAAGAAAACGCGATATGGAAGAGCCTTCGCTTTGATCGGAGCGATGACGATTCCCCTGTTCATCATGGTCCACTGGGGTTTTGGCGTGATGGAGCCTTTCATGTCGCTCCGACCCACTGCGGAGCTTGCCGCGCAGCACGCGGGACCGTCCGGTATCATTGTCAGCCGGGAGCCCCACGAGTACATGTGGATCGGCGGACTCCCCTATTATTCAGGGCGCATGGTCTATGTGCTCAAAGATTCCAGGTACGATCACGCGCCTCCCAACCGTCGCGAGCCTCCCGAGCGATTCCTCGACACCGGAGCGCTTGCGACCCTCTGGAAATCAGCCAAACGCGTCGTGCTTGTGGCCGACAAGACAGATCCCATCCTGCCAGAGCTTCAATCCACCGGCCGGTATGACCTGATTGCGGAAATCGGGAGCCGGGCCGTGGTCGGAAACTGAGGCAACGACGGCCGGACTGAGGCGCGGATCAGCGGGCCTTCTCGAATACATTGCCCGTGAACCTCCTCCTGCGCGCGCGCAGTGTCAGGTAGTCCCGAGCCTCTTCGTAGAGCCTGGCACGCTCGTCGCGATCGAAGATGGCCTTGCGGACGATCCTGTAAATGACCTTCGGGCGGAAATAGTAACGGCCATAGAAATATTCGACAGCGTCCACGATCTCCTGCCGGCTCAGCCATGGGTATTCATAATTGGGGAGCTGATGGCCGAGCTCATCGGACATATCGTCTTCGGTCAGGTAGCCGTTGGCTTCCAGATACCGGTAGAATTCCGTGCCTGGATAGGGGTGGGCCAGGGAGACCTGGATCGTCTCGGGGTCAAGTCTTTCAGCGAGCTCAATAGTCTGCAGGATGGTTTCACGCGTCTCGCCCGGAAGTCCGATCATGAAGTCGCCGTGCACTGTCAGCCCAAGCTCTCGGCAGTTCTTCATGAAGGTCAAGGACTGCTCGATGGTGATTCCCTTTTTCATGTTGTTCAGAACGTCTTGAGACCCGGATTCGAATCCGACCACGAGAAGGCGGCATCCGGCTTCCTTCATGGCCTTGAGCATCTCAAAGTCGGCATGCACGCGGCTGTTGCAGGACCAGGTGAACTTTAGCGGCTTCAAGTGCTTGCACAGTTCGATCACGCGGGTCTTGCCCCATGCCCAGGTGTCGTCGTCGAAAAAAATCTCCTTCACTTCCGGGAAAATCTCCAGGGTACGCTTCACTTCCGCAACCACGTTCTCATTGCTGCGCACACGCCAGGGATGCCCTGTGAATGTCTGGGGCCACAGGCAGTAGATACAGCGTGCCGGACAGCCGCGCGACGTGTAGAAGGAAATGTAGGGGTGTTTGAGGAAGGGGATGTTGTATTTGGTCGGGTCCAGGTCGCGCCTGTAGATCTCGGTGATGAAAGGAAGGGAGTCGAGGTCCTCCAGCGGCGGTCGGTCCGGATTGTGGATGACCCCGCCCGCTTGCCGGTAACTGACACCCTGAATGTCCTTGAGATCCTTGCCCCATGCGAACTCGGCCACCGTGTAGTCGAATTCCTTTCTCGCGACAAAATCAATGGCATCCGAGGCCATCAAGGCCTTTTCGGGCTCGATTGAAACAGGGGGGCCCACGAAAGCGATCTTGATGGACGGGTTGACATCCTTAATCCGTTCCGCAAGGGAGACATCGTTTGCAAAGCCCGGCTTGCTCGTGAAAAGGACCAGGAATTCATAATCACGAGCAATCCGGATGGTCTCCTCGGGACCGATGCCATGCGGGGGAGCATCCACCAGACGGCTTTCTTTGATCAATCCGGCGGGATAGGCCAGCCAGACGGGATACCAATAGGATGCGATCTCGCGGCGTGCCGGCCACCGCGCCCCCGCGCCTCCGTCGAATTTTTCGAAGGAGGGTGGATTCAGGAGCAGAGTTTTCATCGTCGTGCATCTCCTTACATTCCTTGAAAGGTCAACACCTCCCGGCACCGGCTCATCGTCCAGAAGGACGGTTCCGGTTTCGTGATTGGCCAAGTGCCAGACGGCATTATCTTCACTTCGTCGACAGCAGTCATTTTATTCCTATCTCACCATTCCGAGTAGCAGGTGTCGGCGAAGTTCTGCACGAAAATGACCGCCGTTTCAATCGCTTTCATTCATAATGGGGGAAATTTCGTTGACATGCGGGACGGATGTCAACACCCGGCGTGAGGGATCTGGTTGCCGGGAGACCGGTTTTGCGTGCCGGACATGGAGCTCAAGTCGCTTCTGGCTCCCGAGCACCCTTAGGACAAGCAAGGCTTTTCCCGTGGCACCGAGAGGAAGAGCGGTCCACATTGCTACAGAAGCTTTGATCGTTTTCTCGGCTCGTGCGGCATGAGCATTACGGAGCCATCCTTCCAGTCGCAGAAGCAACTTCGCTCTCGACTTTCAAGCCCCCTCCTGTCGGCGTCTTCTCGGCATTGATCCTCCTTGCACCGAGGTCTATACTGCGTGCGATGCTCCACCTGATGCGTCTGAGCCATTCATTCGACCCGATCGATCGCCACGAATCCGACCCTCATCAGCACGAAGGCAAGGTATGCAGCGGCGATGATCAGCAAGGGATAGACACAGTGGGTCCACGCTCGAGTCCAAAGATACTTGTTGTCGACGATGATGCCGCCCATCGGCTGATGCTGGCGACCCTGCTCGATGAATGGGGATATCGCGTGAACGAGGCTTCGGACGGGCAGGCGGCTCTGGATGCCATTCGGACCAAGCCAGTCGATCTCATCCTCATGGACATGCGCATGCCCAACATGGACGGGATCGAAGCCACCAAAGCGATTGCGGGTTACAACCCCGCGATTCCCATCGTCATCATGACGGCCTATTCCTCGGTTGCGACGGCCGTCGACGCCGTCAAATCCGGCGCGTTCGATTACCTGACCAAGCCGATCGATTTCGACGCCCTGAAGCTGACCCTCGAGCGAGCGCTCGAGCACACCCGGCTTCGAGAGGAAAACGAACGGCTGCGCAGGCAATTGGCCCAGTTCCAGGTTCCCGAGATCATTGGATCGAGCGCGACCATGAAGCGACTCATCGAGATGATCGGGCTCGTTGCCCCGACGGAGGCTACGGTGCTCATCACCGGAGAGAGCGGGACGGGGAAGGGATTGATCGCGCGGGCCGTTCACGCCCACAGCGGCCGGGCGAAGAAGCCCCTTGTGGAAGTCAATTGCGCGGCCATTCCGGAATCCCTCGTGGAATCCGAGCTGTTCGGGCACGAAAAGGGCGCCTTCACCGGGGCGGACCGTCAGCGCCGCGGTCGTTTTTCCATGGCGGACGGGGGAACGATTTTTCTGGATGAGATCGGTGATCTCCCGACCAGCGCCCAAGCCAAGCTGCTTCGAGTGCTCCAGGAAGGGGACATCCAGCGTGTGGGGAGCGACGTTGCCCTGCCCGTGGACGTTCGGGTTCTTGCGGCAACCAATCGGGAGCTCACGAAGATGGTGACCGACGGCGCTTTTCGAGAGGATCTCTATTACCGCCTGAACGTCGTCACGATCGAAGTCCCGCCCCTTCGCGAGCGCATTGAGGACATTCCGCCGCTCACCCAGCACTTTCTGAAGGTCTACTCCGAAAAGAACCGGAAGCCGGTCAAGGGCATCACGCCTCAAGCCATGGACCTGCTGCTCAAGTACTCTTGGCCGGGGAACATCCGCGAGCTCGAAAACGTCATCGAGCGGTCCGTCATTCTCCTGCGCGGAGAGTACATCGGGGAAAAGGAGCTTCCGCCAACCTTGCAGAGGGTGAGCCTGGCGGTCGCTTGCGGCGGTCCCGAGAGGGTCGACCGAAGGGATGCTGCTGAGCGGGAAGGAGATGCGAGCCTTGCGGAAATCGAGAAGCAGACCATCCTGCAAGTGCTCGAGGAATGCGACGGAAACAAGAGCGAAGCAGCCAGGCGGCTTGGCATTACGCGGCGGACACTGAAGCTCAAGCTCAAGAAGTACGGGCGGGAGGATGGCGACGACGCTTGAATTCTGAGCGCGAATCAGGGATAAAAGACCGGTTTTCGGGCCGACTGCCCGCGGATCGTTCTGGCTCATTTTCTGAGAATGCGCTCAAGGAAGATTCATGAAAGACCGCAAAACAGGCGTATGGCTGATCGGCGCGCGAGGATCCATCGCCACCACCGTTCTGGTGGGGTCCGCAATGATGCGAAAGGGCCTAGCCGGGACGACCGGAATGGTCACTGCTCTTCCCATCTTTGACTGCCTCCAGCTCGCTCCACTCGAAGCCATGGAGTTTGGAGGATGGGATGTCCGCAGCGGGCGGATTTTCGATACCGCCTGCGCCATTGCTCGGGAAACGCGGGTATTCGACCGGGATCTCCTCGAGGGTGTCCGAAGCGAAATCGAAGAATCTGAACGATCCATACGCCCGGGCACAGTTCTGAACTGCGGCGAAGCCATCGAGGGACTGGCATCGCCGGAATGCTCCTGCCCGTCATCCCCTCAGCAAGTCATCGAAAGGCTCCGATCCGACCTGCGCGATTTCCGGACCGCCAAGGCCCTCGATACCATCGTTGTCGTCAACCTGGCCTCAACCGAGCCGACGATTGGCTTGGGCCCCGAGCACACCGACCCTGCGGCGTTCGAGGCCTGCCTCCGAGAAAACCGGTCGGATCTGGTCCGTGCCAGCGCCCTGTATGCCTGGGCCGCAGTCGAAGAAGGTTGCCCCTACATCAACTTCACGCCGTCTAACGCTGCTCTGACGCCGGCTCTGGTAAAGCGCGCCGAGGAGCGCTCCGTCCCCGTCATGGGAAACGACGGCAAGACGGGTGAAACCCTGGTCAAGGCCACGCTGGCCCCCATGTTCCTTTGCCGCAACCTCGAGGTGATGAGCTGGGAAGGGTTCAATTTGCTCGGGAACCTGGACGGCCGCATACTGGACAACCCCGCAAACAAAGCGGCCAAAATCAACACCAAGGACGGAGTGCTGGCCAACATCCTGGGATACGCGCCCCACTCCAAGGTTCACATCGAATTCGTCCCGTCTCTGGACGACCAGAAGACCGCTTGGGATTTCATTCATTTCCGGGGATTCCTGGGCAGCAAGATGTCGCTCCAGTTCGTCTGGCAAGGGTTCGATTCCATTCTGGCCGCTCCCCTGGTCCTGGATTTGGCTCGCTTGGCCGACCTCGCCGGTCGAAGAGGCGAGTCCGGGCTTATGCCGCACCTGGCCTCCTTTTTCAAAGCCCCTCTGGGCGTCAGCGAGCACCGACTCCACGAGCAATTCGCTATGCTACAGCGTTACGTGGAGCAGGCTCGGACATGAACCTTTCGTTCAGCACCAACGCGTTCACCCGCCATTCCGTCTTCTACGCCGTTGAGCGCATTGCCGCCATCGGTTATGACGGCGTGGAAATCCTCGCCGACGCCCCCCACTGCTATCTGTTCAGCCAGAGCGTCGCTGACATCGACCGTTTGAAGAAGCTGATCGACCAACTTCCCGTCCGGGTTGCCAATGTGAATGCCAACACGGCTGTCGGCTATTACGGGCGCGATTTTTGGGAGCCGCTTTTCGAGCCCTCTCTCGCCCACCCGGACGACGATCTCAGAGGGTGGCGGATCGACTACACCACGCGCAGCATCGACTTGGCCCGTGAGCTCGGCTCACCGTCCATCAGCGTGACCTCGGGTCGAATGGTCCCAGGAATCGCTCCGGATCGGTCTCTCGAACTGCTGAGAGAGTCCCTGCTTCGGGTCCTCGACCACGCCGAGCGCCAAGCGGTGCGGGTGGGAATTGAATACGAGCCCGGCCTGCTGGTTGAAAACGGGGACGAGCTCGCAGCTCTCCTTGACTCAGTGGGATCGCCTTCGCTGGGGGCGAACCTGGATCTCGGGCACAGCCATGTTCTGGGGGAAGACCCGGCCAAGGTCATGAAGACCCTGGCAGGCAAGGTCTTTCACGTTCACATGGAAGACATCAGAGGAAGGAAGCACTATCACCTGGTGCCGGGGGAAGGGGACATGGACTTCGGACTCCTTTTCAGGACGCTCCATGCACACGGTTACGACGGCTTCGTTTCCGTCGAGCTCTACACCTACCCCCATAAGCCGGAAGCTGCCGCCAGGCAGTCACTGGATTACTTGCGCCGATTTGTTGCGTAGGAATTGAAAGGAGTCATTGTTCCAGATGAAGTTTGCATTCAGTGCCAATGCCTTTCGGAAATACACGCTGGTTGAAACCATCCAAGCCCTCAAAGCCTGCGGCTACCAGGGAATCGAGATCATGGCCGACGTGCCCCACGCTTTCCCCGCTCATCTTTCGGAACGGGACGTCACGGCCATTCGCCGACAGCTGGACGATTCCAGCCTGGAGATTTCCAATATCAACGCCTTCATGCACCATGCGGACGGCGATACCTATCATCCGTCCTGGATCGAGCCGGATCCCGCCCTCCGGTATAAGCGCGTAGACTACACGCTGCGCTGCATTGATCTGGCAGCCCAGCTTGGGGCAAAAACGATCTCGACGGAGCCTGGAGGGCCCCTCCACGATTTCACCCCGGAAGAAGGGCTCCGGATCTTCCGGGAAGGATTGATGCAAGTCGAGGAACGGGCCCGCCGGAAAGCCGTCCGAATCCTGATCGAGCCGGAGCCGGGCCTTTTGATCGAAAACAGCACTCAGTTCCTGGAGCTCTTCCGCACGCTGGATCCCGGCGTGTTCGGCCTCAACTTCGACATCGGCCATTTCTATTGCGTGGGGGAGGACGTACCGAGCCTGGTGCGAAGCCTCAGCCACTACGCGCCGCATTATCACCTCGAAGACATCGGCCGCAGCCGAGAGCACCATCATCTCGCCCTCGGGGTCGGCGCCATGCCCATCCCGAAGATCCTGGATACGATCGTGGAAACCGGCTTCGACGGCTTCGTCACCGTCGAGCTTTACACCTACGAGAACTACCCGGTTCAAGCCGCTCTCGACGCCATGGCGTATTTGAAGCATTGGCAATCGTCCCGAGGATTTTTGCCTTGCTGAGATCGGGCGGGCGAGGGGCATGAGCCTTGATGCCGTGGTGCTTGCTGGAGGAGCGGTTGCCCCCGCGGGGGTGGCTTCCTTTCCTCCTCAAGCACCTCTTTTGGAGCCCGAGGATTTGATCCAGAGTGTCGTGACACCACCGGACTGAGAGATGGCCGAAAGCGATCCCGTCAAAACTGGAGGAGCTGAAACCCAGTCTGGGGATCTTTCCTGCGCACGCCGCCGCTTCCAATGATTTCCAGGAGGATCACCTCCCCCACCAGCCAGACTTGCATTCCCGCTCGCGTGCAGCCAACCGCGGCACCGCCCTCTCGCCCCGTCGCGCCGTGCATATGAAGCATCGGATTGCCGGACTCGTCGGGAAACAGGGTCCCGACAGCAAGGATTTCCTGGATCCCCGTCAGGATGTGCACCAACGGAATGACGCCTCGACCGGATTCCCGCTCGGGGCCAACGACCATCCGGCTTCCGTCAGCCACCCCTCCAAGCATGATGACCATCCCACTTTCTACACGGTGCTCTTGGGCGAAGGACTCAATCACCTGGGGCAACCTTTCTCCGTCCTCCAGCCTCATGACAAATACGCGACCGATTTTAGCTTCCGAAAACTGCATAGGCTGCTCTCCTGTCTTGACTGGATTCAGCGCACGATCCGACCGCCTCAACGGACTGCCCCGTGCTGGAAACTATTGTCCCAACGGTCTGCCCACTATATCATTCTCGAGCACCGTCTGGAGGATGAATTCACCCGCCGACATGAGGAAGCCAAGCCCATGATTCGACACACATTCTGCCACGTCCCCGGCATTGGACCGCACACCGAGCAGATTCTATGGGATACCGGCGTGCTTTCTTGGGACGACGTTCTAAACGGGAGTCCCGCCGCAGCATCGCTCAAACCGGGGCGACTCAGGACGCTGCAGTATCATCTGAATCAGTCCGAGGCGTCCCTTGCCAGCGGCGACCTGCGCTACTTCGACGATCTGTTGCCTGCGCATCAAGCCTGGCGGCTCTTCCCGGACTTCCGATCTTCCATCGCCTACCTGGACATCGAAACCACCGGCATGGGAAGCGATGCGGACCACATCACCACCATCGCCCTGTATGACGGACGGTCGATCCGCTGCTACGTCCACGGACAAAACCTCAAACAGTTCGAAGACGACATCCTGGCCTACAAGGTCATCGTCACCTACAACGGGAAGACCTTCGATGTGCCCTTCATCCGCAGAGATCGTGGAATCCCCATGGACCACACGCACATCGATCTGCGCTACATTCTGAAAAGCCTAGGATACCGCGGTGGACTGAAGGGATGCGAGCGGCAGCTCGGCATACACCGGCATGACCTGGACGGCGTCGACGGGCTCTTCGCCGTCTGGCTTTGGGATGAGTTCAGGCGCAATCGAAACGAGAAGGCGCTCGAAACCCTTCTCGCCTACAACGTGATGGACGTGGTGAACCTCGAAACCCTGATGGTGATCGCCTACAATGCAAAGCTGAAATCCACTCCGTTCGAAGCATCACTGGCTCTGGCCGTTCCGGAGCGTCCCGAGCTGCCGTATGAGCCCCACCCGCCGACGATTGAGACGATTCGGGACCGAATGGCCGGCATGCTCACAGCACCTCATTTCTGGGGGAGACCATGATGAACCGGACCGAAAGGCTGACTACACCGCCACACAGTAGGGCATCCATCATCAAGCTGAACGTCATCCCGGCAGGCTTTCAGCCGGGATCCAGGCAGTGCCGTGATTGGCGTGGATTCCGGCCCGACAATTGCCGGGATGACGTTTCTTGGGGTTTACCCCGCTTCATGAGCACGCTCTCGTGTGGCCGTGCACTGAGAGAGAAGCAAGTCCGGGTCTTTCTCATGCTGGTCGCCGTTGTGAGTACTCTCACTGGCACGATCTCCGCAGCAGACGCTAAGACGGCGGCTGAGCAAGAGCTCCGGGAGCCTGCCATCGCAGGCACTTGGTATCCTGGATCGGCCGGCGAGCTGCGCCGGCAAGTGATGTCTTTTCTCGCCGGCGTGCCTGCCGCGAGTGCGGCCGCTTCCGAAAGAGTCGTTGCGCTCATCGCGCCCCATGCCGGCTATGGCTATTCGGGCCAGGTGGCTGCCTACGCGTACAAACAGATTGACGGCCGCCCGTTCGACACCGTCGTCGTCGTCGCGCCCAGCCACCGGATCCCCTTCTCGGGAGTTGCCGTCTACGATCGGGGAGGATTTCGAACGCCCCTGGGGGTCATGGAGATCGATCGGGATCTCATGACCGCGTTAAAAAAGAAGGACAAACGGATCCGGTTCGTGCCGGACGCCCACACCCACGAGCATGCCATCGAGATCCAGCTCCCCTTCCTCCAGGTTCTTCTGCCCAGAGCCAAACTGGTGCCACTGCTCATGGGCGATCAGGACCGCGCAACGTGTGAAGCCCTTGCCGACGCGCTGGCGTCTGTGTGTGCCGGCAAGTCGGTCCTGATCGTGGCCAGCTCGGACCTCTCCCATTTTCACGCCTACGACGACGCAAAGAAGCTCGACCAGGTCGTTTTGGACCAGGTAAACGCATTCGACCCAAACAGCCTCCTGGACGCCTTGGCACAATCCAAGTGCGAGGCCTGCGGCGGCGGCCCCATGGTCACAGCCATGCTCGCGGCCCGAAAGCTCGGTGCCACCCGTTCCAAGGTCTTATATTATGCCAACTCGGGGGATGTGACCGGGGACCGTAGTCGAGTAGTCGGTTACATGGCTGCAGCCTTGGCTTCAGGCCCAACCGACGGTCAGGAAGGGAAACCGTCGACCGCATCGGTTGGAATCGACCTTGGTCTCAGCAGAGAAGAAAAAGAATCCCTGCTGAAGCTCGCGCGACAAACCATCGAAGCCCGGTGCCAGGGCAAGCCGGCTCCCAAGCCGGAGGCCACGTCCCCGCGCCTCAAGGAGCTCCGGGGCGCCTTCGTCACGCTGCACAAGAAGGGGGAGCTGCGGGGCTGCATCGGCCATATCGTCGGCGTGCGGCCGCTCGTCGAGTCGGTCGCCGAAATGGCCGAAGCTGCCGCTTTCCATGATCCACGGTTCCCGTCGGTGCGTGCCGAGGAAGTGAAAGAGCTCGAAATCGAAATATCGGCTCTGACCCCGATGCAGCGGATATCCGACCCGAAGGAGGTCGAGATCGGGCGGCACGGGCTTTACATGAAGCGAGGCGGCCGCTCCGGCCTGCTCCTGCCCCAGGTCGCGACCGAGCAGGGCTGGGAT
This sequence comes from uncultured Syntrophobacteraceae bacterium, assembly GCA_964538515.1. Taxonomy (GTDB): domain Bacteria; phylum Desulfobacterota; class Syntrophobacteria; order Syntrophobacterales; family Syntrophobacteraceae; genus CALBZH01. Next base: position 126,727 of record CAZIEW010000003.1, on the reverse strand, counting down.
CGGACCCAATTTCTGGAAGGCACATGCCGAAAGGCAGGCCTGGACCGAGACGCGTGGAAAGACCCGGCCACGGAAATCTACATCTTCTCCGCGGACATCTTCCAGGAGCAGGAGTACTAAGGAGGCCGTCATGCTCAGCCGCCGTGAATTCATCAAACGATGCGGGTCCTGCGCATTGCTGTGTGGCTCCCTTCAGCCCCCTCTTCTCGCGTCCATGATGACGAGCTCCCGGGCGCAGACATTGGAGAAAGGGCGCATCGGACGAAAGCTCTCCCCCTACTTCACGCCGCTCGACGGCCGGGTCATTCGGTGCGAGCTCTGTCCGCGCCAGTGCGAAGTGGCACCCGGGGAGCGCGGTGAATGCCGCGTTCGGGAAAACGTCGACGGGCGCTATTATTCCCTCGTCTACGGGAACCCTTGCGCCGTTCATGTGGACCCCATCGAGAAGAAGCCCTTCTTCCACGTCCTCCCGACGACCACGTCCTTCTCCCTGGCGACCGCGGGATGCAACCTCCACTGCAAGTTTTGCCAGAACTGGGAGATTTCCCAGGCGGCGCCCGAGGAGACGCTGAATTACGACATGGCACCCGAGCAAGTGATCGATCTGGCACTGAAGAGCGGATGCCGCTCCATTGCATCCACCTACGTGGAGCCATCCATCTTCATGGAATACATGCTGGACCTGGGACGCCTCGCCAGGGGAGCCAAGCTCCTCAAGGTCATTCATTCCAACGGCTTTCTCCGTGAGAAGCCTCTCCGCGACCTGTGCGGCGTTTTGGACGCCGCCTGCATCGACCTGAAGGGGTTCACGGACGCCTATTACCGTGAAATGACCGGCGGCAGCCTCCAGCCCGTGCTCGACACCCTGATCCGGCTGAAGGACTTGAAGGTTCACACGGAGCTCGTCACGCTGATCGTTCCGGGCAAGAACGACGACCCCGAACAGCTCAGAGCCATGTGCCGCTGGATCCGCCAGGAGCTCGGACCGGACGTGCCGCTTCATTTCAGCCGCTTCTATCCGCAGTACAAGCTGAAGAGTCTGCCGCCAACGCCCGTGGCCACGCTGGAGCTTGCCAGGAAAATCGCCATGGAAGAAGGGCTGCACTACGTGTACATTGGGAACGCTCCTGGAAACGATGCCGAGCACACCATTTGCCCCCGCTGCCAAGCCAAGCTGATCGAACGGCGGGGCTATCAGGTGGATGTGAAAGAGCTCCAGGACGGCCGCTGCCGCAAATGCGGTCTGCCGATTCCCGGCATCTGGAAAACAGCGTGACCCAGCCCCTCAGGACCTGAATGGCATGTCAGACAGCAGAACATCTCCTCCGGCAGCGCAGATTCTCCTTGTGGACATTCCCATCGCCAGAATGCTCCTCCAGCGGCTGGTGCTTCCCTTTTCGGCCCTCGTCCTCACGTTCCTGTTCGGGACCGGGGGATTTCTCATTATCGGGGAGGGACGCTGGACCGTCCTCGACTGCGCCTACATGACCAGCATCACTCTGACCACGGTGGGATACGGCGAGACCCTGGACCAGATGGGAAACGATGCCCGCCTCTTCGCCATGGTCCTCATGTGGCTCGGAATGGGCGTCACCTTGTATGCGGTTTCGACGATCACGGCATTTCTCGTGGAGACGGATCTCAGGCGGATTTTGAGGGAGCGGCGCATGGAAAAGAAACTGCAAAGCACCAAGGACCATTACATCGTCTGCGGGCTGGGCAAGACGGGGTTCAATATCGTCCAGGAGCTTTACACAACGCGGCAGCCCTGCGTGGCCATCGATGCTACCCCCGAGCATCTGCAGCGGACCCAGAAGCATTTCGAGGAGCTTTATTACCTGCTTGGAAACGCCACGGAGGAGGAGATCCTCAAACGGGCAGGAATCGAGCGTGCCGCAGGGATCATCGCGGCATTGAAAGACGACAGCGACAACCTCCTCATCACGGTTCAGGCCCGCTATATCAGCCCGACCATCAAGATCGTGGCCCGCTGCAATGAAAACAACCTGACGGACAAATTTTACCGGGCAGGAGCCAATTACGTCGTGAACCCCGCGTTCATCGGCGGCATGCGCATGGCCAGCGAGATGGTCCGCCCCCATGTGGTCACCTTCCTCGACCGCATGCTGCGCGGCAGGGACCAGTCAATCCGGGTGGAGGAAGCAACCGTCCACGGGGATTCTCCATGGGCGGGGAAGACCCTGCGGGAAATCGACATCCGCCGCCAGACCGGGCTTCTGCTGGTGGCGCTCAAGCACCCGGACGCCGAGGATTTTCGCTACAACCCGGAACCGGAAGAGCGCCTCGACGCCGGATCGGTGATCATCGTCATCGGCAATTCAGAGCAGGTGGCAAAACTCCGTGGGCTTTGCACAGGATGCTAGGCCAGAAAACACCATTGGTGGGAGCGATGTGCAGCCACAGACCGGACTCAGATCGAGCACGCTGGCCGGTCTTTCACTGCGAGACCGCTGGACACCGCGCTCTCCGTACCAGCCTTTTCAACACTCACCTTCTTCGCTGCCGCGCTAGAACGGGATATCCTCGTCCGGAGGGCCTTGAGGCATGGGGGGAAGATCTTCGGCGAACTGAGGCGCTGCCGGAGCTTGTGATCGCGTCCGCTGGGGGGGGCTGGACCCTTGGGCGGATTGGCCCTGCTCATCGGGACCTCCAAGGAATTGCACGTCTCGCGCGACAACTTCGGTCGTGTAACGCTTCTGCCCCTGGTTGTCTTCCCATTGCTGCGTACGGAGCTTCCCCTCGATGTACACGAGCCGGCCTTTGCTGAGATAGTTGCCGCAGTTTTCGGCCGTCTTTCCGAACGCTACAACACGATGCCATTCGGTGCGCTCTTCCCAGCCGCCTTCAGACGTGGGCACCGACTCATTGGTCGCCAGGTTGAATCGGGCGATGGGCGTGCCGTTGGCGGAATAGCGCACTTCGGGATCCGCACCAAGCCTTCCTACGAGAATGACCTTGTTCACCCCTCTTGCCATGGCTCAATCCTATCTTCTTTGTTGTGGTCTCATGCCCAAACGGTTCGACGACGATCCCGTCCTTGACCTCCCGGATTCCCTCACGAGCGCGATGATCGGGCCCTCCCCTGCGTTCTGCCAGGCCACGTCATCAGTGCGTCAACCTGTTTCCGTATAGCACAGCGCTGAAGACCTCAGCAAGGCGGAATCCCAAAATGCTTTGTTGACGACCTCCGGGAAACAAGCTACATTTCGCAAGATTTGAGGCGCCAACCGCTTGTTATTAATAGGGATATGATAAAGGATCCAGAAAGAGACACTTCGAAGGGCCTGGAGCCTTCCTTCGCGATCTCCGCAAGCTCTCGTGGGCGACGGGGTGGGACTGATCCACAAGGGATGAGCCACATGCAGAAGATGCGCTCGTTATTCATCTATATTTTTCTATTTTTTTCAACGGTTTATTGCGGAATTTCCGCAATCGTCGTGTTCCTTCTCACCCGCCGAAACGACTGGCCGCATCGTGTCGGAAGCCTCTGGGGCAAGATGAATCTTTGGGTTGCCGGCACACGCGTGCAGATCGATGGACTGGACAGAATCAGCTCCGGTCGAGCGTATATCTTCGCAGCCAATCATCAGAGCTGGTTTGACATCTTTGCGATCTATGCGTGCATCCCGGTCCAATTCCGTTGGCTGGCCAAGGAAGAGCTGTTCCATGTTCCAGTGCTGGGGCCGGCCATGAAAGCCTGCGGTGCCATCCCCATCGATCGGGGTGATCGGAGAAAGGCTTTTGAGAGCATCAGTCGCGCGGCAGCCAAGGTGCGCACCGGGACCTCCATCGTGATCTTTCCGGAGGGGACACGGAGCACGGACGGAGTGCTTCAGGGGTTCAAGACGGGAGGCTTCATCCTGGCCATCAAGTCGCAACAGCCGATGCTGCCGATCAGCATCAGCGGCTCCCACAAGATCCTTCCCAAGCGCGGTGAGTGGATGATTCAGCGAGGGACGATTCGTATGACAGTCGGAGATCCGATCTCCACCAGAGGCTTGACGAATCGAGATCGAGACCATCTCATGAAAACCGTAAGGGATGCAATCCGCAAACATCTCCCGGAGAGCGAAGGGGGGATGCTTCCGGACCCGCCCTCTTCCGATTCGTCCCTTTCACGTCCGGTAGAAGGTGTCAATCATGCCGCCTGAGCGCACTAACGGAGAGTCGATGGTACGCCTGATCCCCATGGGAGGTCTCGGGGAGATCGGGCTCAATACGATGCTGTTTGAGTACGGTCCTTACAGCATCCTCATCGATGCGGGTCTGATGTTTCCCGAAAACGACATGCTGGGAATCGACATCGTGATACCCGATTACAGCTACCTCCAGCAAAGACGGAGCGGCCTTCTGGGCCTGGTCGTGACCCATGGCCACGAAGACCATATCGGTGCGATCCCTTTCCTGCTTCGGGAATTCCAGGTGCCCATTTACGCCACCGCGCTGACGTTGGCCCTGATTCGGGAGAAGCTGCGAGAGCACGGGCTGATCGAGCGCTCTACCCTGCTGGAGATCGCCCCGCGGCAGACGTTCTCCTTGGGGCCGTTTACCATCGAGCCCATTCAGGTCTGCCACAGCATTCCCGACTGTGTGGGGCTGGCGATCCGAACTCCCGTCGGGACATTCATCCACTCCGGCGATTTCAAAATCGACCACACGCCCATTGACGGTCGGCGCTTCGATATGGCCCGATTTGGCGCCTATGGCGAAGAAGGCGTCCTGGCTCTCTTTTCGGACTCGACGAACGTGGAGCGGCCAGGCTACACTCTTTCCGAACGAGACGTGGGAGCCACGCTGCACGAGATTTTTCAGGAGTGCACCGGACGCATCATCGTTGCGGTATTCGCAAGCAACCTCCACCGCATTCAGCAGGTCATTCATCTCGCACGGGCCTTCGGTCGCAAAGTTCTCCTCAACGGCAAGTCCATGGTCGCAAACGTCCGCATTGCGCGCGAGCTCGGATCCATCGATTTTCCCTCCCACGAGGAAATCCAGCTGCCGGATCTCCCCCGCATCGAAGACTCGGAGGTGCTCCTGTTGACGACCGGCAGCCAGGGTGAGCCCATGAGCGCCCTCAGCCGCATGGCATTCAACGACCACAAGAAGCTTAAGGTCAAACCCGGGGACACCATCGTGCTTTCCTCCAAGTTCATCCCCGGAAATGAGAGAACCATCCAGAACATCATCAACCACCTCTACAGGCAGGGCGCGGAGGTGATTCACGAACAGGTACGGGACATCCACGTTTCCGGCCACGCTTACCGGGAGGAGCTGAAAACGATGATCAACATCGTGCGTCCCCGGTACTTCATCCCAGTGCACGGCGAATACCGGCACCTGGTCAAGCACCGGCAGTTGGCACAGCTGGTGGGCGTGCCCGAGGAACGCTGCCTGGTCGTCGAAAACGGCGACGTGGTTGGCTTTGGCCCCGATGGCGTCTCCCTCGGCGAGCGCGTTGAAACCGGGCGCATCCTGGTGGACGGGAAGGGAATCGGCGACGTGGGAGGGCTGGTCCTGCGAGACCGGCGCCACCTGTCGGAAGACGGCATGGTGGTGGTCTCTGTGGTGATCGACAAAGAAACCAAAGAAATCCTGAGCGGTCCGGACATATTCAACCGTGGGTTCATTCATGAGGAAACGAAGCCCGAGCTCTTGGAAGGGGCACAGTGTGTGATCCTGGAGATCTTCGACCGGCTCCACGAAGGGGGGCTCGAATGGGATTGTCAGGACCTCCAGATGGAGATCCGAAGGGAGCTGAAGCGGTTCTTCAGCCGGATTCTCGACCGGCGCCCGGTGATACACCCGATCGTCGTGGATATTTGACGGCGGTTCCGTAAGGTTGCCAACCTTATGGTCGCTATTCCGGCAGCTCTTGGCCGGAATCAAGGGTTTTCTGCAGTAGTGCTGGATCCCGGCTAGAAGCACGCCGGGATGACGATACTGTTGTCGAGCATCCCGGTGTGGGATGTTTGGCGTGCTGTACCCCATTGTGCGAAGGCACCCGAGGACCTTCCGTGGACGGGAAAAAGAACGAAATCATCGCAGTGGGATTGCTCGTCCTGACCCTATTGGTTTTCTTCAGTCTCCTCTCCCACCATCCTTCGGACCTGACCTTGTTCAGTGCGGCCACCCATCAGCGCCCCACCCAGAACTGGATCGGAGCGGTGGGAGCCAACATCGCCTACGGACTCCTGTTTTTCCTCGGACTCGGGGCGTATGCGGTACCCTGGACCGGGTTCTATTTGAGCTGGCTCCTTGTTGCCGGCGAAGGGTACCAGAAGGTCTCTCGCGGCCAGCTTCTCGGCATCGCGCTCCTCCTCGTGAGCTGTATCAGCCTGGGGGCCTTGCACCAACCCAAGGTCCACCTGTTCGGACACGAAATCTTCACGGGCGGGCGCGTGGGAATGATCGTCGCGGGTTTCCTTGCGCGGATCGTTCATCGGGTTGGCGCCCACATTCTCCTGCTTGGGACTTTCCTGGTCGGGCTCGTGCTGGCGACTCCCTTGACGCTGGGCACGCTGGCTGGCCACCTCCTCGAAGCATGCAGGGAAGCGTGGGGACGAACGGCGGCCATAGGGCGTTGCTGGAAGGAACGGCGCGCGGCAAGGAAAAATGACGCGACCTCACCTGTCGACACGCCATCCGAGCCAAAATCGCTGATGGTTATCCCAGATGCGCCACCACCGGTTGAGGTTCTCCCTCCACTGAACGTCCCCGTGAAGAAGAAGAGCCGCGGCATTCCACCGCCACATCCAACGGTTCCTGCCGACGGGGAATACACGCTGCCCTCGCTCTCGCTCCTGGACAGCTACGAGCAGCAGAACCACCGCCCAAACTGGAAAAAGCTCGAAGAAGACGCCCGCATCCTCCAGGAGAAGCTGTCGGATTTCGGCGTTCAGGGCAAGGTGGTCGGCATCCTGCCGGGACCGGTCATCACCATGTATGAGTATGCCCCCGCTCCGGGTATCAAGATCAGCCGAATCGTCGGACTGTCGGACGACCTTTCCATGGCCCTCAAAGCCACAAGCATCCGAGTGGTGGCGCCCATCCCCGGAAAAGCGGCCATCGGCATCGAAATCCCGAACCAGCATCGGGAAATGGTCTCCCTCCGGGACGTTCTCCAATCCGATGTCTTCGCATCGGCGCAGACACCCCTCACGATCGCTCTGGGCAAGGATATCACGGGACAACCCGTGAGCGCCAATCTGGCCAAGATGCCCCACCTGCTGATCGCCGGCGCCACCGGAACCGGAAAGAGCGTGTGCATCAACGCTCTCTTGAGCAGCCTGCTGTATCGCAATAGGCCAAGCGATCTGCGACTGCTGCTCATCGACCCGAAGCGAATCGAGCTCAGCACGTATGAAGGGATCCCGCACCTCATCCACCCCGTCGTGACAGACGCCAAGATGGCGACACGGGCGCTCCGCTGGGCCGTCCAGGAGATGGAGCTGCGCTACCGCCTCCTTGCTGAGAAGAACGTCCGGAATATCGAAGGTTACAATCGCGCCCTGGCCAAGGAAAAGTCGAAGGAAAAGCCCGCAGAGCCTCCCGAAGCAGGGGAGGACTCCAATGGCAGACAGCTCGTCCACCGGCACCTGCCTTACCTGGTGATCATCATCGACGAGCTCGCGGACCTCATGATGGTGGCCTCCCGCGAGGTGGAAGAATCCATCACCCGGTTGGCTCAAATGGCCAGGGCCGCAGGAATGCACTTGATCCTCGCCACCCAGCGCCCTTCCGTCGACGTTCTCACCGGCATCATTAAAGCGAACGTTCCAACACGCATTTCCTTTCAGGTTTCATCTCGCATCGATTCCAGGACCATCCTGGACGGGTCGGGTGCCGAAAGCCTTCTGGGGATGGGAGACATGCTCTTTCTGCCTCCAGGGACCGCGAAGCTTCAGCGAATTCATGGGGCATACGTCTCCGATAACGAGGTGCAGCAGATCACCGAGTTCTGGCGCTCCCAGAAGCTTCTGGAAGATCCGCTTGCCGAGCGGGTGGATTTCAATGAGCCGGCAACGTCCGATGAGGCCGACGAGGAGGAAGTGGACGAAAAGTATGATGAGGCCATTCAAATCGTAAGGGAAACCCGACAGGCTTCCATTTCCATGTTGCAGAGGAGGCTGCGGGTGGGATACAACCGAGCAGCCAGAATGATCGAAATGATGGAACAACAAGGGATTGTCAGTACTTCCGATGGCGTGAAGCCGCGTGAAGTCATCGGCAGCAGACATTGATCAACGCTCAATCTGGACAGAATAGGACCATGATGACTCAAGCATCACGATGGATGCTCATCGGGCTCGCCTGCGCCGTGTGGTTGGCCCCGACCGCAGCCGCTCTGGCCGAGCCCTCGCCCAACTTGAACGAGATCTTGAAGAAGACCGAAGCCTACTATCAGAAAACGCAGGCATTCACCGCGACATTCAAGCAGTGGACTTCGTCTGCGGCGGCCGGGACCGTCACTTCGGAAGCCAACGGGGTGCTTTACTACCAGAAGCCCAGGCAGATGCACTGGGAGTATTACAAGCCTGAAGAACAGGTCTTCGTCGCCAATCAGAACCTCGCTTGGCTGTACGTACCGGCGGAGAACCAGATCTCTCTGTTCGATTCCAAGGCCTTCTTTTCCACGCCCCTGGCTCAGACCTTCTTCGATGGAATGGTTGAGCTCCGGAAGCATTTCGACGTCTCTCTCGATGGTAAGCAGTCGACCAAAGTGGCTTCTGTCCTCAAATTGGTGCCGAAAAAGGAGGACCCAAACATTCGGCTTCTCTATCTGACCATCGACCTTCAAAGCTACCAGATCACATCCATTGAGAGCCATGACGCCCTGGGCAACACCAACCGGATTGCCCTCGATACGCAGAGGACCCATCCGAGTCTGGATTCAAAGCTGTTTCAGCTCGACATTCCAGCCGGAGCAACGGTCCTTGACACCAACGGCAGAGAAATTCCCCGTGACGAAATCGAGAAACTGCGTAACAAGCTGAGCACGAAGTAGGAACATTCATGGAACCGGGTATTATCGAAGCGATTTCTAGACTGAAAGCTGAACGCAACGCCATCATCCTGGCTCACAACTACCAGCCCCCGGAGATCCAGGACCTCGCCGACATGACCGGCGATTCCCTAGAGCTCAGCCGGCGGGCTGCTTCCACTTCAGCCGCGGTTATCCTCTTCTGCGGCGTTTCCTTCATGGCCGAGACCGCAGCCATTCTGAATCCAGACAAGACCGTCCTGCTGCCTCGGCTGGACGCCGGCTGCCCCATGGCCGACATGATCACGGCGGACGACGTGCGCCGGATCAAGGAAGCGCATCCGGGTGTCCCCGTCGTGACCTATGTGAATTCGACAGCCGCGGTCAAAGCCGAAAGCACCGTCTGCTGCACGTCTGCCAACTCGATTCGGGTGGTCGCGTCCTTTGAAGATGCGCCGTGCGTTTATATGGCTCCGGACCAGAACTTGGCCCAGTACACGGCTCGCCATGTCGGTAAGGAGATCCTGTACTGGACCGGCTACTGTCCTTACCACCACAACTTGACCGTCGATGACGTCATGGCCCGGAAGCAGGCTCACCCCGAAGCACTGTTCCTGGCTCATCCCGAATGCCGTCCCGAAGTGCTCGACTTGGCGGACAAGGTCCAGAGCACTTCCGGCATGCTTCGTTTCGTTCAGGAAAGCACCCACCAAGCGTTCATCGTCGGGACCGAGCTGGGCATCCTCCACCCGATGCGCAAGGCATGCCCGGCCAAGCGATTTTACCCCGCATCCGAGCGCATGTTCTGCACCAGCATGAAGCGGATCACCCTCGAAGATGTCCTGCGGTCCCTGGAAACCCTCGAGCCAAGGGTCACGGTGGATGAGGAGACGCGGCTAAGAGCCCTTGTGGCCGTAGAACGGATGCTGACCGTCCCATGAGCGCGGCGCGACCCGACTGTGGAATCGCCGTCTCCCGCAAACCGGTCGTGGCCGTGACCATGGGAGACCCGTGCGGGGTGGGTCCCGAAATCATTGTCAAAGCTCTTCAGCATCCGAACGTTCTCCGAGAGTCCATCCCTCTTGTTGTCGGCAGCAGATCCGCCCTGGAGCATGCGATGCGCTCGGTGGGTCGGGAGCTCGCCATCGAGACCGTCTCAACCGGACCGGATTCGATCTCGGGGTTGCAGAGCGATCCGTCCAAGGTCATCCGGCTGCTGTCAGTCGGAGATCTCGACGAGGATGACCTGATCCCGGGTGCACCTTCCTCAGCATCCTGTGAAGTCACGATCCGGGCAGTCGAAACGGCCGTAGCGTTAGCTCTGGCCGGGCGTGTCCACGCCGTCTGCACCTGTCCCATCCACAAGGCCAATCTGCATCGCCATGGCTTCCCCTTCCCAGGGCACACCGAGCTCTTGAGCCGGCTGACCGGGGCGCATCCGGTGGTGATGATGCTGGCAGGACCCAGGCTCCGCGTGGCCCTTGCAACGATTCACCTCCCTTTAGCGCGCGTCCGGGATCACTTGAACGTGTCGGACCTTGCCACGACCATGGAAATCACGGCACGGTGTCTCAAACGTGATTTCGGGATCGATTCCCCCCGTTTGGCCATTGCGGCCTTGAATCCTCATGCCGGTGAAGAGGGTCGCTTCGGCGACGAAGAGGCACGGATCATCACGCCTGCCATGGATCTCTGCCGCGAGCGTGTCGTAGGCTCGTCATGCTCCCTCATCGGTCCCCTGCCGCCCGACACGGTTTTTTTTAGGGCCTATCACGGGGAGTTCGACGGAGTCCTGGCCATGTACCACGATCAGGGGCTTATCCCACTCAAGCTCGTTCATTTTTTTGATGGGGTGAATGTCACGCTTGGCATGCCGATCATCCGAACGTCGGTTGATCACGGCACGGCTTACGAGCTGGCCGGCACTGGAAAGGCCCATGAGGGGAGTCTCACGGCTGCCATCCTGCTGGCTGCACGGATGGCCCACCATCGAGGAATCATCGGGAATCCTCCCCAGCCATGAACGAGATCATCATTCGAGGTGCCCGACAGAATAATCTCAAGAGCATCGACCTGACGCTCCCACGCAATCAGCTCGTCGTGATCACCGGGGTAAGCGGTTCGGGCAAGTCCTCTCTTGCCTTCGACACACTCTTTGCCGAGGGCCAACGTCGCTACCTCGAAACCCTTTCCTCATCCGCCCGCCAGCTCATGCAAAAGGTTGACGCGCCCGACGTCGACGAAATCCTTGGGCTTTGCCCAGCCATAGCCATCCAGCAAAAAGGCAAGTCCCGAAACCCGCGTGCCACCGTCGGTACGCTCACCGAAATCCTCGATTTGCTCCGGTTGCTCTTTGCGCGACTTGGGACGGTGCATTGCCCCGACTGCGGGCTGCCTGTAGTTGCACACTCCATCCAGGAGATGCTGCTGGCGATCCGAGAGACATGGCGAGATGGAGCAAGGCTCTTGATCCTGGCGCCTGCGGGGCCTCCGGTGCGCGGATCCCAGATCGGACGATTCCTCGGCGGTCTTCGCAAGGACGGCTTTGCGAGAATTCGCTTCGAAGAGAAGCTCTTCGAGCTTGACCCTCTTCCCACCCTGCCACGTCGTTCTGAATATCGCCTTGAGGTCGTGATCGATCGAATCATTCTCAGGCATGATAAGCTCGAGCGGTTGGCTGACTCCTTGGAACTGGCGGCCCGAAAAGGCGATGGTGCGGTCACGGTCGCCGAGGTGGGCGGCATCGAAAAAGCGTTCTCCGAAAAACTGCGCTGTCTTTCGTGCGGCCAGAGCATGCCTGCGGTCTCCGTTGGTCTGTTCAACTTCAATCATCCTTCCGGAATGTGCCCCGACTGCAAAGGTCTCGGGCACCTCGTCCAAAACAATACCCGCAACGTACCGTGTCCTGCCTGTGAGGGCACCCGGTACAACCTTCCCGCGAGACGCGTCAGACTCTCCGACGCAGGCATCCATGAGCTCCTCCGGTTCTCGGCCACTGAGCTCAACCGCTGGATCGATTCCCTCGCTCTCTCACCCGCCCAGGAGCTCATTGCCGCGCGCCCCGTTGCGGAGATCACCGGCCGATTGCGGGCCATGGCGGATCTGGGGCTGGGCTATCTCAGCCTTGACCGGGCTGCCGCGACCCTTTCATCCGGTGAAATGCAGCGAGTGCGTCTGGTCCAGCAGATCGGCTCCGGGCTTTCGGGCATCCTCTACGTCCTGGACGAGCCGAGCATTGGATTGCATCCCCGTGATCACCAACGCCTCCTGGAGATTCTCCGTAGGCTGCGAGATGAGGGAAACTCCCTCGTCGTTGTGGAGCACGACCGGGAGACCATCCTGCGGGCAGACTATCTGGTAGACATGGGGCCGGGCTCTGGCGACCTTGGTGGAAACGTGCTCTTTTCCGGAAATCCTCGAGACATCGCCGGCTGTCCGCAGTCGCTCACCGGTCAGTATCTGACCGGTGAGCGTCGCGTTCCTGCCGGTGCACGACGGGAGAGTTTTGCGAAGGGCTCCGTCACCGTTTTTGAAGCCACCGGCAACAATCTTCGATCTGTTACGGTTCGCTTCCCCCTGGGCTGCCTCATATGTGTCACGGGAGTGTCCGGGTCCGGAAAGACCTCCCTTGCCCTCCACACGCTCTATAAAGCCCTTGCTGCTCATTTACACGGCGCGACCGCCCCGCCCCTCCCCCATGACCATATTGATGGCGTGGATCTCGTCTCTAGGGTACTTCTCGTTGATCAGGCCCCAATCGGACGGACCCACCGATCAACACCCGCAACCGCCTCCGGCGTCTTTTCCCTCATTCGGCAGTTGTACGCACAGCTGCCCGAATCGCGGGCGCGTGGGTACGGACCCAGCCGCTTTTCCTTCAATGCCAAAGGCGGGCGCTGCGAGCACTGCCGCGGCGAAGGCTTTCTCCGAGTCGAGATGGCCTTCCTGCCCGACGTCCATGTGAAGTGCCCGTCCTGCCAGGGAGACCGCTACAACCCTTCCCTGCAATCCATCCGGTTCAAGGGAGCTTCTGTCGCTCAGATCCTCAAGATGACCGTTTCTCAAGCCCTTGCACATTTTGAAAACATCGCCGCCATACGGAAGAAGCTCGAGATTCTCCAGGAAGTTGGCTTGGGATATCTTAAGCTTGGCCAGCCCGCACCCACGCTTTCCGGCGGGGAATCCCAGCGGCTCCGCCTGGCTGCCGAGCTGTCTCAGCAGGCTTCAGGTCACACCGTCTTCGTGCTGGACGAGCCGACCACAGGCCTCCATTTCGAGGATATCCGCCGCCTCCTGCAAATCCTTCATCGACTCGTCGACCAAGGCAATACGGTCATCCTGATCGAGCATAACCTCGATGTCATCAACGCATCTGACTATGTGATCGACTTGGGACCGGATGGGGGGATCAACGGAGGCCGTCTCGTCGCCCAAGGCACTCCGGAGGAGATCAGCAAGGTGGAGATCTCCAGTACCGGGAAATGGTTGAGAGCGCTCTTGGAGGACGGTACGGGCAGGTCTTTCGATCAGGTCCCGAAGGACAAGTGATAGGCAATGGCATCCAGCTTGATGGTGAAGTCCACGTTTTCGACGTGACAGCAGTCCGGCACCTGAATCTGGATGGGAGCGAAATTGAGGATGCCGTTGATTCCGGCGAGCACGAGCTGATTGGCAACGCTTTGAGCCGAGCTCGCCGGGGTCGCGATGATACCGACGTGCACATCCCGCTCCTTGACGATCTCCTCCAACTCGTCCACGTGATTGATGATCAGCCCGTTTGGCAAGCGTTTCCCGACCTTCTGGGTGTCGGCGTCAAAAGCAGCACTGAAGATATACCCATGCTTGATGAAGTTTCCATGCCGGATCAATGCCGACCCAAGATTTCCCAAGCCGATCATTGCCAGGTTCCACGGACGGTTCAGGCCGAGAATCTCCTTGATCTGGTTGACCAAATCGCTTACGCGATACCCCACTCCCCGCACGCCGAACTCCCCGAAATAGGCCAAGTCCTTCCGAATTTGAGCGGGATTCACACCACACTGCTTGGCAAGCCGCTCCGAAGAGATGACATCAACCTCTTCCTCCAAGAGCTCTTGAAGGGTGCGCATGTAGATAGAGAGGCGGTTGATGGTGGCCATCGGGATCTTCGCGAACTTCATGGTTCATCCTTGGAAAGGTCTAAAGCCGAATACACGTCAGAACGCTGCTGTGCACAATGGGCCTTGTCACCTAATACGAAGTTATCTATGTGACATTATTCACATTATTGTTTAAATAAAAAGGCCTGGCTTTCCTTGAGTCACTGTAACCGAGAGCTCGGGACAGGCCGCGCTCGCAGGCCGGCCCATCCCTTGCTCCAAGACTTCGGGAAATTACTTCGCCAGACCCGTGAAAGCCTGCATCGCTTTGGAAACGGGGTTCGCGTAGATCAAGATCAGCGAGATAACCAGAGCATAAATCGACAGAGACTCGATCATGGCGAGACCGATCAGCATGGTAACGGTAACTTTACCGGATGCATCGGGGTTGCGGGCAATACCTTCGACGGCGCCCTTAACAGCCATGCCCTGGCCGATACCGCAACCGAAAGCGGCGATGGCGATGGCGAAGCCTGCGGCGACTGCCGAGTAAACAAAGAAGCGAAGGCCTTCAGCCTTGTCACCGGCGCCTGCGTCAGCGGCCATGGCAACCGTCGTAAGTCCGAGAACCAGCAACGTCGTCAGCAACCCAACTTTCTTCGACATGGAACCTACCTCCTTGTGGTGAGAGAATGATTTGGAATGTTTTAAACCCAGATATATACACACGGCCCGATTCCCCAACCGATACCGCCTAGTGGGCATGCTCCATGGCACCCGCGAAGTACATCATGGAAAGCAGACAGAAAATGAAGGCCTGAATGAAGCCCGTAAAGAGTCCCAGGAACATCATGGGCAGCGGCGCCAGATACAAGCCTGCCAGGAAGAACAGAATCCCCAGAACCAGCTCTTCACCAAACACGTTTCCGAAAAGACGGATGGAGAGACTGAGCACGCGCGCGCCATGTCCGATCAGCTCAATGGGCATGATCAGCGGCGTCAACCACCAGACCGGCCCCATGAAATGCTTGATGTAAGCAGCGCCGTGGAATTTGACCCCGAGCACGTGTGTGAACACGACCACGATGAGAGCGCACGCGGCCGTCGTGTTGATGTTGGCCGTGGGAGCGAAAAAGCCCGGGATCATGCCAAGGTAGTTGCTGCAGAGAATGAAGAAGCCGAGGGAGGCGATGAGAGGGAACAGAAAGCGGCCATGCTCGCCGGTCACGCCGATCATGAAATCCTCGATACCCGTGAGCGCCAACTCGAAGAAGTTCTGTCCGCCCTTGGGCACCATTTCCAGGGTGGAGACGGCAAGCTTGGCGAGCACAAGCAGGACGATCATGACGAGCCAAGCGTAGGTGACGTGAGGCTGAAGGATCATCTCCGTCAGCGAGTGCGCTTCTTCCGCGCCGACAACCGGCAGCCCCATCTTTTCAAACAAAAGGTTGAGAAACAGAATTGGGTGTTCCATACGCTAGTCTTCCCCCTTCTTTGATAGCATGACCAAGAATTCCTGCCCCCCAATCACCAGTATCCCGATCACGACCACGGACAAACCCACAAGAAATGGCAACGGGTCCGCCCAGTCGTAGTAGATCACAACAAAAACGACAAAGAGCGTCGCCAAAAACCGCACGTAGTAGCTGGCAAAGAGCCCGCCCGCTTTCGGCAGGGTCTTCGAGCGCTGAAACGCCTTGGCCAGCTGCCATTTCAGCACCTGAAAGCTCAGAATACTGATAGCCGCGCCTTGTACCACCCCGAGGGCCGCCCGCAACGACACCGTCAGCAATGCAAGAAGCGACATAAAGGCCCCCAGCAGCACCGCAGTGATCTCAATGCGCCGCGCCAGCTCCTCTGAGCTCAGGTAATCACGCACCCGCCGGCTCCCCCCTCTCAATCCCCCTTCTGCTGCTTCTTGATAAAGCGGTAATAGTTGAGAAAGCCGGCAGCAATTCCCATCCCGATAAAAATGAGCGTCAGCCAGGGAAAAGTCCCGATGGCTCCATCGAGCCACCAGCCGATGCCCAACCCGATAAAAATGGAGAAGGCCACCTGGAAGCCGATCGAGCTGGCGTCGGCCAGCTGTCGTATGTACTTTCGCGTCTCGTCTTTCATGGCCTACTTCGTGTAAATGTTCACAGGATCCCTAGCACAGTCCCATTTCTCCGTCAATGCTTTTTTCGGGAATCAGGTGGCCCTTGTCGCCTTAACCCGCTTGAATGCACGACCTGCAGCCTCGACCGTTCGATCGATCTCCTCCTGACCGTGTGCCGTGCTTATGAAAAATGCCTCAAACTGGGAAGGGGCCAGATAGACACCTTCTCGGAGCATCTCGCGAAAGAAGACTCCGTAGGATTCCGTATCGGACGTCTGAGCGGACCTGTAATCGGTTACGGTCTCCTTCGTGAAAAAGGAGCACCCGATTGAGCCGACGCGGGTTTGAAAAAGCTCGACTCCCGCCGAGGAGGCCGCCTGCCCGATGCCGGCTGCAAGCACCGTCGCCATCCGGTCGAGGGATTCATAGACCCCTTCTTCGCACAACAGCTCAAGCGTGGCCAATCCGGCGCTCATGGCAACGGGATTCCCCGAAAGGGTTCCCGCCTGATAGACGCTGCCCGCTGGGGACATGTGCATCATGATCTCCCGCTTGCCCCCGTAAGCTCCCACCGGCAGTCCGCCGCCAATGATCTTGCCCAGGCAGGTCAAATCCGGCATCACGCCGTAATGCTGCTGAGCGCCCCCGGGTCCAAGCCGAAACCCCGTGATCACTTCGTCGAAAATGAGAACCACCCCGTGCGCATCGCACAGCTTCCTCAGCCCTTCCAGATAACCCTGACCCGGGAGCACAACACCCATGTTCGCCGGAACCGGCTCCACGATGATCGCCGCAACTTCCGAGCCTTCCCGCTCCAGGACCGATCTGACCTCATCCAGATCATTGAAGGGCAGAGACAACGTGCTCCTGACGATCTCCTCGGGAACGCCCGGACTGCCGGGAATACCAAAGGTCGCCAGTCCGGACCCTGACTGCACGAGCAGGCTGTCCGCATGTCCGTGATAGCATCCGTTGAATTTGATGACCTTGCTGCGTCCGGTAAAACCGCGAGCCAGCCGAAGGGCGCTCATGGTGGCTTCCGTCCCGGAGCTCACCATGCGCACCATTTCCATGGAGGGCACCATTTCCACCACTTTGCACGCCATGCGTGTTTCGAGCTCAGTCGGAATCCCGTAGGAGGTCCCCTTCCGGGCGGCCGCGCAAACCGCCTCGACCACGCGCGGATGGGCGTGGCCCAGGATCATCGGTCCCCAGGAAGCCACGTAGTCGATATAGCGATTGCCGTCCTCGTCCGTAAGCCAACAGCCCTTCGCTTCCCTGATGAAAAGCGGATGCATCCCCACGGCGCGTCCGGAGCGCACCGGACTGTTGACGCCCCCGGGAATCACCCGACTCGCTTCTTCATACAACCGTTTACAGGTTTCCCAGCTCATGATGCGCTCTTCCTTTGTCTTCTCCCGACGGACCATCGGCATGGCGTCCTATGCAACCGTCTCCTCGGGCACGATCTCGTACTGCTCGAGGTGGAAGCTTGGCTCTCCCTTGACCGTAATCCGCGCATGGAGCCTCTCCTCCACCCGCTCGAGAGGGCCCCGCTCCTCATCGCAGAACCGAGCGGCCACTTCCGGATGGACCGTGATCAGGACATTTTTGCCGAAGTAGTCGGCTCGCTCCCGCTCAAGCTCCCTGAGCAGCTCATAGCAAATCGTCTGTTTGGATTTCAGGTGCCCCTCGCCGTCGCAGTAGAAACAGGGCTCACACAGGACGCGTCCGATGCTCTCCTTGGTGCGCTTGCGAGTCATCTCGATGAGGCCGAGCTCGGACATGCGGAGGATGTTGGTCTTGCTCTTGTCCTTCTTCATGGCGTCTTTGAGTGCGTTGAAGACTTTGTCCCGATTGCTCTCCTTTTCCATGTCGATGAAATCGATGATGATGATGCCCCCGATATTGCGCAGCCGCAGCTGGTAGGCAATCTCCTTAACAGCCTCCAGATTGGTCTTGAGAATGGTCTCCTCGAGGTTCCGCTTTCCCACATAGCGTCCCGTGTTCACATCGACCGCCGTCAGGGCTTCCGTCATCTCGATCACGATATAGCCACCGGACTTGAGCCAGATCTTCTTGCTCAAGGCACGCTGAACTTCCATCTCGATGCCGTACGCATCGAAAATCGACTCTTCGCCCTCGTAAAGCTCGACGGCCTGCGTCAGAGACGGCATGAACGTCTCGATGAAGTTCAGGATGCGGCGGTACTCCGTCTCGGAATCGATCACCAGGCGGTCAACCTCTTTGGTGAAAAGGTCCCGTACAGCCCGCAGCGTGATGTCCAGCTCCTGGTTCACCAGGGAAGGGACCGGGGCGTTTTCGGCCTTGCGCTGGATGTTTTGCCAGAGCTTGACCAGAAACTCCATTTCGGCCTGGAGCTTCTCCGGCTCGGCTCCCTCCGCCGCCGTACGCACAATGAATCCGCACTGGTTGGGCCGAATGGCACACATCAGCTCACGAAGCCGCTTTCTCTCTTTCTCGTTTTCGATGCGGCGCGACACCCCCACATGATCCATCGTGGGCATGAAAACCAGGTGACGTCCGGGAAGCGTGGTGTGCGTCGTGATCCGAGCGCCCTTGTGTCCGATGGGCTCCTTGGCGACCTGGACCAAAATGTCCTGACCTTCCTGCAGTCGGTCTTCTATCGGAACATCGCTTAGGGACCGCGAAGGTCCTCCTTCCTCCAGCTCTTCGGGACGGGATTCGGATTCCTCTTCACTCCCCGTTTCCTCGCTTTCAGGAGACTCCCCGCTGGCATTCATGAAAAGCTGATCCAGCTCCTCCATGGGCCGGTGAACATCGCTGACATAGAGGAATGCAGCCTTTTCCAGGCCTATATCCACAAAAGCCGCCTGCATCCCGGGGAGCACCCGAACCACCCGCCCGCGGTAGATGTTGCCAGCAATCCCACGATCGGAAGTCCGCTCGACGTAGAGCTCGGCAACCTGGCCATTTTCGACCAGAGCCACCCGTGTTTCATAAAAATCACTATTGATGATGACTTCGGCAGGCATTTGGAGCAACCTCCCTTCTCATGACCGCGCTGCCGCGGTCCGCCCATGAACCGGCGGCATCGTATGGGCTCCCACCTTGCATATACGGCATTCCGACATCCAGTCGAAGGAATCCCCCAATAGATGCTGCAAGATGGCAGATGGTCGAAATCGCTTGTTGTTTTCTTCAAAAACGCTCATTTCCAAGAGGCCGTCACCCAAAGAGCGAAGGTCCAAGAGGACCGCCCTCAAAGGAGATTCCGCAAACCCTTTCTTGGTCTTCTTCCTGAGTGGCTCGTCCAGTCGCGGCCGCCACACGTTGAGAAGCTCGCTGAGACGACCGGCGCTCAGCTCGCTGATTCGATACACCATAGCACGTCCTTCCGCCGGTGCGGCTCGACGGACGACCCTTACCGCATCCAAAATCCCCAGCCCTTCCGGCAGCTGGGCGTTGAGCGATCTCTTCAGGGCCTCAACCTCGATGTCTGCGGTCAGCGCCAGGTGAGCTTCCTCCCAAAGACTTTCATAGCCGAGGGGAAGGGCTTCCAAAAAGGAGATCTTCGGATGTGGGTGAAATCCGGAGCTGTAGGCTATGGGGATCTTGGCCCTCCTAAGGGCGCGAGCAAGCACCTGAGCCACATCCAACTGACCTAGAAACCGCATGCTTCCCGTTTTGCTGTATCGGACCCAAAACAAGACTTCCTTGCCCACGGACACTGCCCGAACGTCCCTGCCCCCCGCGTCCGGGGCCGCACGCCAATCCGTCTCCGCATGAACGCGAGGTCGAACCGTTTGGTGATCGCACGCGCCACAGCCTGAGCAGGACGCCCCTCGGCAATCGGGGGTATACTCGCCGACAAAAGCACGCTCCAGCTCCGCTTGCAAATACGCTTTCTCCACACGTGGGGACAGATGGTCCCATGGGAGGACTTCCTCCAACGGACGCTCGCGATCGGCATAACAGGCTGGGTCCAGGTCTTCATCCTTGAAGGCCTGCTCCCACAAATCCCCGCGAAACCGTTCCGTCCAGCCATCAAACCGGGCACCAAGGCGCCATGCACGCTCAAGCACAGCGCCCAGTCGACGGTCGCCGCGGGCAAACACGGCTTCCAAGCGGCTGAGCTGGGGATGATTCCATTTCAGGTTGAGCGCCGGCCGCTGAAGCCGGTCCTTAAGGCTCCGCAACCGTTCTTCCATGACATCCTGAGAGATCTGCGACATCCATTGAAACGGCGTGAAGGGCTTGGGCACGAACGTCGATACCGACACGTTAATCGATGCGCGGAAGGGCTTGGCGCGCTTCCAGACCCCCAGGGAAAGATCGACGAGCGCTTGCAGATCCTCGTCGCTCTCCGTAGGCAGTCCAATCATGAAATACAGCTTGATGACACGCCAGCCCAGCTGGAACGCATTGTCCGCCGTGTCCAGCAGATCCTGATCCAGAATTCCTTTGTTGATCACGCGCCGCAACCGCTCGCTGCCCGCTTCGGGAGCCAGGGTGAACCCCGTCTTGCGAACCCGGCGTACCAGCTTCATGAGCTCCGGCGTGAGAGTCCCCACCCGCATGGACGGAAGCGACACGGCGATCCGCTCTGGCTCAAACCGGTCCATGAGCCCAGCGAGCAACGGCTGCAGCTGACAGTAATCCCCGGTGCTGAAAGACAGGAGAGAGATCTCTTCAAAGCCACTGGCCGCGATGGCCTTCTCGGCGTTTTCAAAGACCGCGCCTGGATGACGCTCGCGCACCGGCCGATAAATGAACCCTGCCTGACAGAAACGACACCCGCGGGTGCATCCCCGAGCAATCTCGAGGCTCAATCGATTGTGAACGATGTCCAGAACCGGTACGAGCGGCGGAACGGGAGGCGGCGACTCCCGGTCGAGATCCGCGACGACCCGTTTTTCAATGCTCCGGTAATCGGAAAATACAGGCTCAATGGACCGAATCGGACGGTTGGCGCCCTCGTAACTCACTGAAAAAAATGAGGGAACATAGATACCCGCGATACGCCGAATCGCTTCCAGGAATTCCCTTCGCCCGCCCCGTGCCGCCCGCCATTCGAAAAACACGTCCAGCAGCTCAGGCAGGACTTGCTCGGCCTCTCCAAGCACCACGAAATCCAAAAAGTCCGCCAGTGGCTCGGGATTATAGGCACACGGCCCTCCCGCCATGACCCATGGCGCGCCCTCCCCCCTCTCCCGGGCCTTGATAGCGATGCCGCCCAGCTCCAGAATCGTCAGGATGTTCGTGTAGCTCAGCTCGTATTGCAGGCTAAAACCGACAAAATCAAAATCCTTGAGAGGGCGACGCGATTCCACCGCTCGCAAAAGCTCCCCCGATGACCTCAGCACCTCCTCGAAATCATACCAGGGAGCGTAAACCCGATCCGCGACCACCCCATCGATATCGTTGAGCAGGTGGTAGAGAAGCCGGAGACCCAGGTGGCTCATTCCGACTTCGTAGACATCCGGAAAAGCAAGTGCCACCCGAGCGCGAGCGGCTCCGAAGTCCTTCCGACGGGCGTTGACCTCGGCTCCCAGATAACGACCGGGCTTCTCGACATTAAATAATAGCGTGTCCAATGCTTTTGTACTCGATCCCATGCAACAGGCTCTCGGTCTCAGTCTTGAATCCAATCCTAAGACCGTGAATCCCGGTCATAAGCGACATGCGCACAGGCAGCCCCGATAGGCACGGCTCCAAGGCTACCCCTGCGACCCACGGCTTGGTGATATGGTGCTCTCAATGGTCAGGTTTCTCGTTAGCAAAAGAATTCATATACTTTTCATGGCAAAGACCCGTCAATGAAAATTGCGCCGTCCCCCTTCCGAGCCGTGCTCACCCGGGCATCCAGGTAGGGAAGTCCATGTCGGGGCGACCACGGATGTCTGCAGCTACGGCAGCAACCGAAGGGGTGTCGAAATTCTTTACAGCCTTTAGACGCTTCTTGACTGCCTCAGGTCAACCCGCAACTGCCTCAATTTTGCCCCCATCTCCATCTTTGTTTAAATAATTCCAACTGTTATCAGTTACAGAGCCATCGATCTCCTGATCGTTTCGCCCCGCAGCGGACGATTCATGCACTGTCGATATTTTTTACACATCGCGGACGGTACTCCTTGATTCGGGGGCCAAGCGGTCGTTCAGCGCAAGAACCGTATCCGATTTTCCATGTTGTTTCCAATGGTTATTCGCACAACCAAAGTCTCGTAGATCTCTGGTATGAATTCTGCTGAAACTGTTAAACTTTTAAGCGGTCCTTCGATGCTTCTTCCGTTCCTTGGGGAGGTCACCGCCGCAAACATTTTGTGAAGTTTTTCCTGCGGCCCTCCCAACCTGCGCAACGATCGAGCCGCAAATGGGTCGCGAGTCACTTTTTCCGGACTTCTTCTGGTATAGGGCGGTCGTCGGGGGCCCCGCACCGAGGAGAGAGCGAATTGCGATGAAGCCATGGAAGTCGTCCAGCATGTCGGTTTTTTTTACACTTATCCTGACCACGCTGGCTATCTTCTTGCACGCCGTTTCTGCTGAGTCGATTTGGGCGGCAGGGGATGCTCCCGCGGTCACCCGGTGGGCCGCCCCAGACGATCGCAACCGGCCCATCCACTCGATTCAACCTCAAACAAAGCCCCTTCGCATTCAAAAAGTCACACCCTCCTCCACGAGCAGGCTCCCGCGCCTCGGCGACGGACCGGAGACCCCGGCGGGTCGTATTGCAATCGTCGTCCATCAGGACATTCACGACTTGATCCTCGAAGGGCTCAGCCAATATGAGGCCGACCTGGCCGCGATGGGGTACAGCACGGTTGAGCTTGTCTTCGACTCCGGCACTCCCGAAGGCCTCCGCGCCAGTCTTGCCCAGTTGCACGGTGAGCCGGAATCCCTGGTTGGGGCGGTGCTCGTGGGAGAGATTCCCTATATTGTTTTCGAAATGTACGACGAATTCGAGCGTGACGAGCTTGGTAGTCCGATTCGCCAATTTACGGACTTTCCTTGCGACCTCTTCTTCATGGATCTGAACGGCCAGTGGGCCGACACCCTTGACGATGGCGACATCCGGGCAGGCAACGGGAAATACGACACCTGGAGCGGGGATAAGGCCCTGGAAATCTGGGTCTGCCGTCTGAAAGCAGCGAACCTCACGGGATTCAACGTATCCGAACTGCCGACGGATGCCTTTCAGGCTTACATGCTTGCCTCCTACTTCTCCAAGAATCACCGATACCGCGTGGGAAGCGACGTTCCAACGCGCGCCGCCTTGGTTTACAATGACGATCCCTGGCAGTATCTGGGCTCGGACGATGCGCAGGCCTTGTCGGAGGTTTTCGGTGCATCCAACGTGGTGTCCGAGCTTGACCCGCTGATCACCACCAAAGCAGACTACCTGACCACTCGAATCCCCGCGGCCCCTCAGCTCATTTTCCTCCGCTCCCACGGATATTCCGAGGGTCACATGTTCTACCCTGACGACGACTTCGTGACGTCCGGGGACTACCGCATCGTCAATCCGCACACACCGTTCTTTTCCCTTTACGTATGCTCAGGAAGCGATTTCAGCGTCGACAATAACCTGGCCGGGACGATAGCGCTCAGTCCCGACGACGCCGGACTGCTCGCGTGGGGGAGTACCAAAACAGGCGGGATGTGGGACGACAGGCCCTACTATGAAGCATTGGCTCAGGGCGAGATCTTCGGTGAAGCGTTCAAACGCTGGTACAACGGAATCGTCGAGAGCCAGATCTATCCTGAGCAATTCATTCATGAATGGTGGGCGGGTATGGTCCTCATCGGAGACGCTGCTTTGAAGCCTCTGACGGACGCCTCACCCACGGGCAGCCTCACCGTCACGCTCTTTCCCCCCGAGGCGGCCAGCGCGGGAGCAAAGTGGAGCGTGGATGGAGTCACGTGGCGGAACAGTGGTGAAACGGTAACCGGCCTCAGCGTTCTCGGCGAGCACACCCTTCGTTTCTCGGACGCCCAGGGATGGATCACCCCACAACGGCAGCGCGTCACCTTCAGGCAAGGCCCCGCACAGTCGGTTTCCTCGAGCTATCATGCGATGACCGGAACGGTTGACGTGGCCATTTTCCCTCAGGAGGCCGCGGATGCAGGAGCACGGTGGAGCACCGACGGAGGCGCAACGTGGCATCCCCCCGGTTCGCCCGTTTCCGTCCCGATCGGCCAATACATGGTGCTTTTCAGGCAGGTAACGGGCTGGATCACACCACCAAGCCAATCCGTCACCGTCCAAAGTGGGGCGGTCTCTCAGCTTCAGGCGACCTACAATCCCTTGCTCAGCGCGGACTTTACGGCCACGCTCACCTCAGGCAAGATCCCACTCACGGTTACCTTTGCAGATCACACAACGGATTTGGGGGGAGCGCCTACGAAGTGGGCTTGGGATTTTGGAGACGGGGGCAAGAGCACCAGCCGAAACCCGGTCTATGTTTACAGGAAGTCGGGAAGCTTTACGGTTTCGCTGACCGTCACATCCTCTGACGGCACAACCAGCGTCCGAACGTACAGCGATTTCATCACCGCCTATGTGGCGCCTAGAGCCAGCTTCACTGTCTCACCCGTTCGGGTCAGAGCCGGACAGCCCGTTAGGTTCACGGACAAATCCCCAGGGGCTGTGGTGAGCCGATCTTGGTCATTCGGAAATGGACAGACCAGTTCGGACCAGAACCCCGTCCAGATCTACGGAGCACCCGGTCGGTATATGGCTCGTTTGACGGTCAACGGACCGGACGGAAGCAGCAGCACGATGTCCAAGCTGATCACGGTGCTCAGGTGACCTAAACGATCACCAGCTGTTCGCTCGCCGTGTTCAAGGACTCCAATCCCGCCGCCGTCACAAGGTAGGTGTTCTCCATTCCCGCAATACCCAGCTCGGGCACGATGAATTTTGGCTCGAAGGCAAATGTCATGCCCTCGCTCAAGGGAACTGTCTGACCTTGTGCGATGAAGGGGAATTCGTCGACTTCAATCCCAAGGCCATGCGCGACAAAGCTCACGCGCGCGCTCCCGTATCCCATGAAATAGTCTTCCCAGCCTTTCTCCCGGACCCAGGCCATCACCCGATCGTAAAGCTCCCCGGTAATCGCCCCCGGACGCGCAGCGTCCTTGAATCGCTGATGGATTTCCATGACGAGCGCATAGGCTTCGAGCAGCTTTCCAGGGGGATCGCCAAGGCAGTAGTTGCGCGTCTGGTCATTCAGATATCCGTGATAGTTCATCATGGTATCCACACTGATCATCTCACCGGACCGAATTTTCCGCTCACCGGGCCCCTGCCCGAAGGCAGCGCTCAACCCCACCCCACCCGTGGGGGCATCGGCATAGGACGGCACCGCAGCCTCGGGCCCTGAAAGCACGTGCCCGAAATACATGTCCATGTTGAACGCACGAAGGCGAATCAACCCCAAGTGACCGGCGAGCCGCCCCACTCGCTCCAGCTCAACGCTCAGCTCAAGCTCGCTCATCCCCTCCCTGAGCAGCTTCGGGACCGCATCGGCCACCGCTCGCGAAATTGCCGCGGCTTTCCGCATCATGGAGATTTCCCAGTCCGACTTGATCATGCGGATCTGCCGGATGATGCCTCCCACATCCACGATTTGCTGCTTGGGAAACAGCTTTTCGTCGTAAAAGAAGAACGAGCTGGTCGGCAGCACGTCGAGCTCCATCCCGATCCGTTTGATCGCGTCACTGCCGCACGCTTCGAAGACGGCGGGAGGAACTTCCTTAATGCTGCTCAGGGAGCGGATGGGGCGGATGGGCGATTGGCTTTGCGCGCGCCGCACGTCACGCCGAACAAGGAAGACCGGCCGACCGGAGGCCGGAACGATGAGGTGGGCATCCTGAACCGTTCCCGTCAAATAGAAGAGGTCCGCATTCTGCCGAACGATAGCCGCGTCCACGTCATGCTTTGCGAGCAATGCCTGCAGCGTTGCAAGTCTGCTCGCTATTTCCTCCATCGGAGTCTGAATCATACAGCCTCATTTCTCCGTTTTACCGGGACGAAGACAGCCGGTGGGGCCGGCCTCACGGCTTCATGTCGCCGGAAACGGGTCCTCCCACCGCACGCTCGAGATCAACCCAGGCCAGCTGGTAGCCGTAAAGGGCCTGGTAGTAATCCGCCTTGGTCTGCGCCACAAAGACCTGTGCGTTCAGGACCTCGAGAAAAATCACCAATTGCTCGCGGTACTGGAGCGTCGTCATGCGCTGGTTCTCTTCCGCCTGCTTGAGAGCCGCCTGGGCGGTCTCGATATTCGCTCGAGCCACCTGCAGCTGCTCGTAGGCGTCCTCGACCTGCAGGGCAATTTGCTGTTTGAGATCGCGGCGCAGCTCTTCCAAGGCACTCTGCTTGTACCGAAGCTCTTTGATGGAAGCGTCCGTCTTGCCGCCCTCGAACAGGTTCCAATCCATGCGAAGGCCAACCGCTGCGTTGTTGGAATTGGTGAAGTCGTTGTTATTGGCGAAAAAATCATTGCCGTCACGATAGTATTGGGCGAAAGCCGAGAGGTGGGGGTAATAGCGGCTTCGCGCCCCGGTGATCCCATCCTGCGTCTGGAGAATGGACTCATTGAGGGAAAGATATTCCGGACGCTGTCGTTCGGCGATCGCGTTGAGCTCGTCCATGGTCGGTGGGACTTGCAGGTGGATTTCCTGCTCCGAAAGCACCAGAGCCTGCTTCAGGTCCAAATCGAGCAACTGGTTCAGCTGCGAGCGGATGAGCGACAGGTCCTTCGCGGCCGCCCTCTCGCGCTGTCGGGCCTGGGCAACGGCCACATCAGCTTTGAGGACGTCGTTCTGGGCCGTCAGTCCCTGCTCGAAGCTCGCCTGGGCGTTCTTTCGCTGAACCTCGAGGCTGGCCACGTTTTCCTTGGTGACCTCGTGAAGCTTCTCTGCCAGGAGGACCTGCAGAAAGGCCCGCTGGATGTTCCGGATCACATCCAGCTTGGTTTGCTCTTGCTTGAACCCGGCAATCTTCAGATCTTTTTTGGCGCTCCGGTGCTGGGCGGTAATCCCGAAACCGGCAAAGAGGGGCTGTGAGAGCTCCACCTCCCAACGATTCGTGTTCCTGTATCCCGTGGCAAATTCCACCGATTGGCCACCAGAGATGTCCGCTTTTGCGTATGGCTGATCCTCCAGGCGGCGAAACGAGTACCGAGAATCCAACTTGGGGAGGAAGCCGGCTCTGGCCTGCCGCACTTGTTGATCGACGGCCATCACATCCTGCTTTGCAGATCGAAGTGCTCGGTTGTGCTCCAAGCCATACTCAACAGCCCGAGACATGGTGAGCGGTTCGGCGCCGAGGACCGTCGGCGATTCTCCCGCAAAGCAGATCCCCTGCTGAATCCCGGCCAGAATGAAGCAAAGACAAGCAACGATCCCCTTCATTCGCATCACTCCAGGATTGCCCTCCCCTCGGAGGGGCTCAACGTTTAGCTGTTTCAACCAACCGACTCAGTTTGTCCGCTCCGACCTCATCCAGACTCTCCACAACACAATCGGCATGGGGCCTCAGCTCGTCCGCAGGATAAGAATTGGCAACCCCGAGGACCACCAGGCCGGCCCTCCGGGCAGACTGGATTCCGGTTACCGTGTCCTCGATCGCCACACAGGACCCCGGCGTTAAATCGTCGCAGCTCCCGAAAGCCCTCAGACGCTCCACAGCCAGTCGATATGTCTCCGGGTCCGGCTTGCTGCGCGCCACGTCGTCGGCTGCGACCACTACCCGAAACGCGTCGCCCAGCCCCAGGGCATTGACAAAAAGGAGCACCTCATGCCTCAAGGCTCCGGAGGCCACAGCCAGCGGTATCCCCTTGGCACGCAGCTCCCGAACCAGCTCCACGACCCCAGGAAAGCTCTTAACACCTCTTTCCACCAAACGGAGCAAGGCTCCAGCCTTCTCGATCATCAAGTGATCCAATGCCCCGGGCTCAAGCGCTCGCTCGCCTTCCCGAAAGGCCTCCCTGAAGGCATCCCGATCATCGAAACCGATGTACCGATCCAGGTAGCGGTCGTAACCGAACCCAAGCCCCAAAGGCTTCAGAACCTCCTGAAAGGCCTGGTAATGAAGGGGCTCCGTATCGACCAGAATACCGTCACAATCAAACACTACGGCCTGGAGTGGACTGGAAGATGTCAAGAATGAGCCTCGTTTCAACACACCGGGAAATTGAAGGAATCGCTTGCCTGGTAACCCTCTGACAGGTGCACCTGTGTACCACGTTTTGCGGATTGCGGGCAACTCTTTCTCAGGTTCGGTGGTCCCCCGTAGAAATCCGAGCAGTCTAACGGTACAATAGGCGCTTCGAGATCTAGACCTGAGGGCGAAACGGCATCTCGATGACATCGTCCTGGCAATAGCTTTGGACGATGCGAGTTGTTCTCTTGGAGGCTCACGGCAGTGCTCACCGTTCAGAACATCAGTAAATCTCTCGGCAAGAAAGACCTTTTTCAAGGAGTCTCGTTCCATATCAACGCGGGCGAGCGCATCGGACTGATCGGTCCCAATGGCGCCGGAAAGACCACCCTGTTTCACCTGCTGCTCGAAGAGTCTCACCCGGACTCTGGGGCCGTTGCACGTGCCAAGCATGTCAAGATCGGCTACTTGCCCCAGCAATGGGTCCCCAGCCGTGATCGGACCATTCTTTCCCATGTGACCGATGTCGACCAAGCGGTCCAGGAGGTACGCACGGAGCTGGAGCGGCTTCAGACCGTTTTGGACAAGTCAACCGACCACGCAACGATCGAGGCCACCGGCATCGAGCACGCTAGATTGCTCGAACGCCTCGAGCACCTCGGCGGCTACGATCTCGAGGCCCGAGCCGCAAAGATCCTGAGCGGACTTGGCTTTCGCGAGAGCGGATTCAATCGGCCCGTTTCCGACTTGAGCGGCGGATGGATCATGCGAGTTGAGCTGGCACGGCTCCTGCTCTCCGAGCCCGACCTGATGCTGCTCGACGAGCCCACCAACCACCTGGACCTGGAAACGCTCCTGTGGCTCGAGCAGTATCTACTCAGCAGTCCCTCGGCCATGATCATCATCGCGCACGACAGGGCATTCCTCAACCGCGTCGTCACGCGCATTCTTGAGCTGGAGCAAGGCAAGCTACAGGAATACTCGGGCAACTACGATGCCTACCTGGACGAGAAGGCGCGTCGTCAGGAAATCCACCTGGCTTCGTTCAAGAACCAGCAGGAGCGGCTGCGACAGGTCGAGCGCTTCATCGAGCGCAACCGGTATCGGAAAGACCGGGCCAGACAAGTCCAAAGCCGAATCAAGGCCCTGGACAAAGTCGAGCGCATCGAGGCGCCGGCGGAAACCTCATCCATCCACTTCAGCTTCCCGGAGCCCGCTCGATGCGGGAAGCGGGTCCTGGAGCTTCAAAACGTTCACAAGAGCTACGGAGATCAGCAGGTCTACAGGGGGATCGACCTCGTCGTCGAGCGCGGAGATCGCATCGCCTTCCTGGGGCCGAACGGCGCGGGCAAGAGCACGCTCCTGAAGATGCTGGCAGGGATCGAGCCCGTGAGCGACGGCGTGCGCCAGCTGGGGCATCAGGTTGTCCTGGGGTATTACGCCCAGCACCAGTGGGAGCTCCTCAGAGCCGACTGTACGGTGCTCGACGAAGCGGCGTCGGTCGCCGGAGACCTGACTCAAACGCAGGTGAGAAGCCTCCTCGGCGCCTTTCTCTTCCCTGGCGACGACGTCTTGAAGCGCGTATCGGTGCTGAGCGGTGGAGAAAAAGCGCGCCTGACGCTCTGCAAGCTCCTCTTGCAACGTCCGAACGTGCTCCTTCTCGACGAGCCCACCAACCACCTCGACATCCCGTCCCGAGCGGTCCTCGAAGAGGCGCTGGAAGACTATCCGGGCGCCTTGTGCTTCATCAGCCATGATCGTCACTTCATGAATGCGATCGCCACATCGGTTCTGGTCGCGGACAAAGGCGCCATTCATCGCTTTCCCGGGAATTACGACGACTACCTGATGATTTGGAAGCAGCGCCTGGACCAGGAGCAGTTGCCCCTGGAAGACGGCCGTCAAAAGGAGTCCAAGGCAGCAGCTCCGGTCAGCACCCCTCGCAAGGTACAGGACAAGAAGCGGCTGGAGGCGGAGTGGCGCAATGAGCTCTACCGGTTGAAGGCTCCCCTGCAGAAGCACGTACAGGACTTGGAGGCCAGGCTGGACGCCGAGCACAGTCAGCTCGATCAGCTCAAGGCGCGGCTGGCTGCGCCGGAGACCTATTGCGACGGAACGGACATCAAGGATCTGAACAAAGACTACCAGCAATGCCAGAAGCGCATCCAAGATCTCACAGCCGAATGGGAAGAACGGGCTCTGGAGCTGGAAGCGCTTGAGCTGACCTTTTGGAAGGAAAAGGAAAAGGCTGTCTGACACGTCCATTCGCACCGGCAGCCCCCCACGGAAAACGCTCCACAAGGAAACCACTTCATGGACATTCACCGCCTGGAAGTCTTCTGCAAGGTCATCGAGCTGCAAAGCTTCACCAAGGCCGCCGACGCCTCGTTTCTCACCCAGCCCACCGTCAGCGAGCACATCCGAATGCTCGAAGAAATGACGGGGGAAAAGCTGCTCGACCGCTTTGGCCGCGAAGTCCTGCCCACCCCGGCGGGAAAGATCCTCTACAAATACGCTCGTCAGATGATTCAACTGCGCAACGAAGCGCTTCAGGCGCTCGACCGTTACAGAGGGGTGCTCTCAGGGCATTTGAACATTGGCGCCAGCACCATCCCCGGAACCTACGTCCTCCCCACACTGATCGGCTCGTTCAAGGCGGCCTACCCGACCATACAGATCACGCTCAAAATCTCGAGCAGCGGGCAGATCGTCGAGAAGATCCTGGACGGCACGTTGGAGGCGGGGCTCATCGGCGCCAAATGGGCAGACCGCAGGATCGTTTGGGAGGAAGCGTTCTCGGACGAGCTCATCTTGGTCGTTCCACCCCAGCATGCTTGGGCTTCCAGGACATCCATCCCCCTGGAGGAGCTGGCCAGCGAGCCCTTCATTCTCCGAGAGCGCGGCTCCGGAACGCGGATTGTGACCTTCCAGGCCTTTGAGGCCGCGGGTTTCGATCCTTTGCGCCTTAAGCCCGTCGCGGAAATGGGAACCACCGAAGCCGTCCGCCAGGGAATCAAGGCGGGAATCGGCGTTTCCATCTTGTCTTCACAGGCGGTCGCCGAAGACTTGGAACGGCGCACCCTGGTCGCCATCCCCTTGGAGGGAGCTCGAATCCTTCGGCCGTTTTATCTGGCGCAACGCAAGAACCGGCAATCCTCCCCGCTTTGCGCCGCCTTCATCGAGCATCTGCGCAAGAGCGCCTGACCTTGTGAGCCATTCCGGGAGGGGCCTCTAATACTACAACGAGACGTCCAGGCTCCATGAGGATCTGCGGACGTCTCCGCTCCCCCAAGACGGGGGCGAGGGAGCCAAATCTCTCGTTGTGGTACTAAGCCCTGCCAGTCTTGATTGCCGCCGCAATCCGCACATATTGCTCGGGGCTCAAGGCTTCGGGCCTTCGCATGGGATCCACCCCGACTTCCATGAGTAGCCCATCGATACGATCCTTGGATCCTTTCACAAGGGACTTCAGAGCGTTCGCAACGGTCTTGCGTCGCTGCTGGAAGGCTGCGTTTACCACGGATCGGATCGAGCCAAGCTCTGAGGGCGGTGCGAGCGGATCAGGTCGGAAGGTTATTTTCAGTACCAGCGAATCGACCTTGGGAGGAGGATAGAACTGGCCGGGCGCGACGGAAAAGAGCGGCGTCACGCGAGCATAGATGCCCAGCAGAACCGACAGGACACCATAATCCTTCGAGCCAGGGACGGCGGCCAATCGGTCTCCCACTTCCTTTTGGACCATGAAGACTGCCCGGTCCACCGCACCGAGCGCCTCAAAGAGGCGGAAGACCAAGGGGGAGCTGATGTTGTAAGGGAGGTTTCCCACCACGACCAGAGGAGCCCCACTCATTCGGTGCAGGGCAGCGAAATCGAACGACAGCACATCCTGCTCATACACGGTCACATGCGGGGCCGAATCCGCTAGTTGACGGCGGAGGTATTCCGCAAGATCCCGATCGAGCTCGACCAGGTACAGACGCTTCACCCTGGGAGCGACAAACCGCGTCAAGGCTCCCAGACCGGGCCCCACTTCCACGACCTCGTCTTCCAGACCGAGCTCTGCCGCGTCGACGATTCGCTCGGCGGTTCCCGGCTGCGAAAGGAAATGCTGTCCGAAGCGTTTTCGAGGACGCTGGCCGATGGATTGGAAGTATTGCTTGGGCGTGAGAGACATTAGAGCCATCTCGACACCGCATCCAGCTCCAAGGGATTGTGGCAAAAACCCGCCCGACGATAAACGGCATAGCCAGCGGCCGCGATCATGACCGCGTTGTCCGTGCAGTACCGGGGCTCGGGCAGATGCAGCTCGACCCGGTGGTAGGCCGCCTCCTCTCCGAGCCGCTGCCTCAGCCGCCGGTTGGCCGCCACGCCTCCCACGACGGCCACGTCCCGCACCCCGCATTGGCCCACCGCACGAAAGGTCTTGGTGACGAGCACATCCACCACGGCTTCCTGAAAGCTCGCCACGAGGTCCTCAAGACGGTAGGGACCCGCATCCCCCACCCTGGGAGGCGGTCCAAAGCGCCGCACGAAATTGGCCACCGCCGTTTTGATGCCGCTGAAGCTGAACTCCAGGGAATCTCGGTCCAGAAGGGCTTTTGGAAACTGAAACGCTGCGCTATTTCCCTGCGCAGCAAGCCGATCAATCACAACGCCCCCGGGGTATCCCAAGTCCAAGAGCTTCGCGACCTTATCGAACGCCTCACCGGCGGCGTCGTCTCGGGTACCGCCAAGCAAGCGGCTCCGACCATCCGGCTCCACGTGATACAGGGCCGAATGCCCACCGGAGACAACCAGGCACGCGAAAGGGCGATCCAATGGCTCGCGCCGCAGAAAAGCAGCCTGCATGTGCCCTTCCAGGTGATTGACCGCGATGAGGGGCTTGCGCCACGCATAGGCCATGGCCTTGGCCGCGCTCATTCCCACGAGCAGGGCGCCGATGAGTCCCGGCCCTTGAGTCACGGCAATGGCATCCACGCTTTCCCGGCCAAGGCCCGCCTCAGACAAGGCCTGATCGACCACGGGCAGGATCACCTCCACGTGCTTGCGGGAGGCGAGCTCGGGGACAACCCCTCCGTAAGGGCTGTGGAGGGCGATCTGGCTGGCCACCACATCCGAAAGGACCCGTCTGCCGTCTTCCACGACCGCGGCAGCGGTTTCATCGCAAGAGCTTTCAATGCCCAAAATTTTCATGGCGTTCCGCTTGGAATCATTTGTCACAACGCTTGGCCAGTGCCTATTCGGACACAACCCAAACCCTTTGAAGTCGCTCCGAACATAGCATACCCCCTCTCGCCGGGAAACCACTCGTTCTGCCAAAACCATTGAAACGTGATCCTGCTCGTGCTAGAAAGTTCAAACATTTCTTTGGGAAAACGGCGATCGCCGGTGCATCGGGCTCTTGTTGAACTGGGCTCCAAGGGTGATCCGTTGAAGAATGGTATCCATGGGAGGCAGACAGATGAACTGGTCCTGGAGAATGGGCATGCTGATCTTGACAGGCGTTCCGGCCATCGTCGGCGGGGGCCTCATGTGGCATTTTTTTGAAAAGTGGACGGCGGTGCTCGTCTGGGAGGTGGCTCTCCTCTTCATCATGAGCTTCCTCATCTCGAAGGGGGACAAAGGCCAGAGCGCCGCTCACTGAAGGGGCTCGTTCAATGGAATGCAAGAAAGAGCAGAATCTCAAAAAGTGCAACTGTAGTTATGACCCATGCACACGCAAGGGGATTTGCTGCGAGTGCCTACAGTACCACTTGAGGGCGCGACAACTGCCGGCATGCTGCTTTCCGGCGGACGCCGAGCGGACCTACGACCGATCGTTTGAGCATTTTGCGAAACTGGTCGCCAGCAAAAACGTCTAGAAGACTGCCGGAGCATCCTCCTTATGCGGCCTGAAGAAACGGCAGCGCCACCGCAGAAGACGGCGCTGCCAGGCCGGATGTCACGCTACGGCACGAAGCCCAGCTCGGAGCATCTCCATGGACAGACAGAAGGAGCAGCCTCCCCAGCTGAGCCCCCTTACCCATTCTCACCGCTGTCCCACCCACGACGGTCTGCGCCTCATGGCACGCTCCAGTCGTCCCACCAGGTACGAGCACGAAAAAGTCAGCACAAAATACATGAGCGTGATGGTGATCCAGATCTCGAAGGTCAGGTAGGATGAAGCCATGAGCTCCTGGCCCCGGAAGGTCAGCTCTTGGACCGAAATAACGGAAAGGATCGCGGAGTCCTTGATCGTCGAGATGAACTGCCCCGCAAGCGGCGGCAAGATCCGCTGGAATGCCTGCGGCAGCACCACGTATTGCATTTGCATGCGGCGCGAAAACCCCAGCGCAGAAGAAGCTTCCCACTGCCCCGCTTCCACCGACTGAATACCGGCCCGGACGATCTCGGCGATGTATGCTCCTTCGTAAACCGCAAGCGTGAGCACGGCGGAAAAGAAAAGGGGAGCACGAGCAGCCGGAGCGGCGACCGACTCCACAAGGTCCTGGAGGGCGGGAGGCAATGAGCGCACCGCTTCATCCAGCCTCAGCAAAGGCATGATTTGATCGCTGAGAAAAAAATAGGTGATAAAGACCAGAACAAGCGGCGGCGTGTTGCGAATAAGCCCCACGTAGGTGATGCCGATCAGACGCCGAAACAACCTCCGACTGACACGGCACAACCCCGCAGCCGTCCCCACGAAAGTTGCCAGGAGGCCAGCCCACAGACTCAATCGCAGCGTCGTCAGGAGCCCTTTGAGCAGCGTGTTGGCCATCCACTGGCCTGTCTCCGGGTCGACCCGTACGACGTATTGAGGCAGGGACGCCCAATCCCACTTGTAGTGAAGGCCCTCTTGGATCCGATCCCAAACCAGGAGTCCTGCCCAGAGAAGCACACCGGCCAGGACAAGGTCCATCGATCCACACAGCCTTTTTTTCCCTTTGATGGAGCTCAATCTACAACAGCTTCTCCCACTCGGTGGTCTCAAACCAGTAATGCTTCCGCTCGGCCAGCCACCCCTCGTCCTGAATCAACCGGATCCAGTTGTTCAGGAAATTCAGGGTGTCCACGTCCCCTTTGCGCACGGCAAGTCCGATGGCACTTCTCGCGAACGGCTCCTTAATTGGCACAAACAGCCTATCGGGATTGCGGGCAGCCTGGTGCGCCGGCAGGGGCTCCTCCGTCACAAACGCGTGCGCCTTGCCGTTCATGACCTCCTGAACCGCCTGAGCCTCCTCGTCGAACTGACGGAGCTGAGCCTTCGGGAGATATTTTCTCGCGGCGGCGACCGCCGTCGTCCCGATCCTGACCGCGACGGTCACCTCGGGCCGGTTGAAATCCTCAAGGGAGCTGAGCCCCTTGGCCAGGTCCCTGTTTGCGACCATCGACATTCCCGTGTAATAGTAAGGGTTTGAGAAGTTGACCTTGAGGTTTCGCTCTGGCTTGATCCCCATCCCCCCGACGATGATATCGAACTCCCCGGTCAGCAAGGCGGGGATGATTCCGGACCATTTGGTCGGAACGAATTCCACCTTGACCCCCATGTCTTCCGCCAACCGTTTGGCCACTTCGATCTCGAACCCGATGTACTCCCCCTTCTTGTCGCTCATGGCCCAGGGGACGAACGTGGAAAACCCGACCTTGAGCACACCGCGCTTCAGGATCTGCTCAAGGGTACTCTCCTGGGCCAGCTGCTGCTGGACGCCGGCCGCATGAGCACTCTCCCCAATCATCCCCACTGCAGCCAGTACAAGTGCGATCAGCAGTCCGTGTACTCGGGTCCGTCTGTGCTCCATTGTTACCCTCCTCCGCATTGCATCTCATGACTCTGTCCGAAACCATAGACCGCCCGCGGCAACCGTCCTTTTCAGGGGCTGACTTCCATGCGGCGCTCAAGCGCGTGCGCCACGAGGGAAAGCGATCCGGTGAAAGCCAGGTAGATGGCTGCCACGGTGAACCACACCTCGAACGTCAAGAAGGTATCCGCAACGATGACCTGCGCCTCCATGGCGAGGTCATAGATCGCGATGGTGCTCACGAGCGCCGAATCTTTCACCAGCGAAACGGCCTGGCTGGTCAGGGGCGGCAGCATTCGCCGAACCGCCTGCGGCACAATGATGTGCCTGTAGACCTGAAGGGGCTTCAAACCTAGGCTGTAGGCCGCTTCCCATTGCCCCTTGTCGATGGAAACGATCCCGGCCCGAAACATCTCCGAGGCGTAGGCCCCTTCGAACAGGCTCAGCGCCAGCACGGCCGCGGTGAACCGGCCAAACCCAAACACGGGAGAGAGGACAAAGTAGGTGAAGAGGATCTGAATGAGGAGCGGCGTGCTCCGAATGGTCTCGACGTAAACACGTCCCACGAAACGCGCGATCACGGAGCCGGACAATCGAAGCAAGGCAGCCAGAATGCCTAGCACGAAAGCCAGGACCAAGCTCACGCCACAGACTTTGAACGTGACCAGAAGGCCCCGGAGAAGGACTCCCATTCTCCAGGTCCCCCCGTCGAACGATAGGAGATACGGGGGAACCCGATACCACTGCCAGTGGTAGCCCATCTGCTCCGTGCCGCGCCCGAGGAGCCCTATCACCGCTCCCACCAGGACAAAGAACTTCACGATGTCCCTCACGGAAGCGGGGATTCCCGCTATTCTTTGCCGGATAACCGTTTTGAGACCGTAAATCACGCCTCCTGCTTCGCCGCGCCCAGCAGGCGATCCGTCACTTGCTCACACGTGAACAGCAGAGACTCCAGGTCCAGGACTTCCAGCACTTTCGAGTCGAACAAGAACTTCACGCGCGCCGCGAAGCCTTCTGACGGGTCTTCATCCCACCAGAGCACGCGAAGGGAAAGCCTCGGCAGAACCTGAAACTCCGCCGCAAAATCGGTCTTCTCCTCCTGCATCGTAATCGGACGCCCGAAGCCCCCCACAGCCGCTTGCAGTCGATCCATCTTCCCCGCAAACGCCTGAGCAAGGGGACCTTCGCAGTGACTCCGCAGGCTCTTGATCTTCGACACCGAATTCGGCAGCGACTCCATGCCGACCCACTTCCCGGAAGGCTCCGCCGCGCCTCCGATGACGTAATTGTAGATCAGGATCTTTTCGTACGGGTCCAGTTCCGGGCCACCGTCGAGCGGAGCGGGTACAATGTCCTCCCGGGTCACGCTCACGGGATGCCCGAAATAAGACAGCTTCAGGGCCGGACCCGTTTCGGAATCTTCAAGGTCGGCCCCAAGGCTGGATGCGATCTTCTCGAAATCCCACTTCTTGATTTCCTGTCTCAGGAATTGCAGCGCTTTTTCAAAGCCCTCCCGCTTCACTCCGATTCCGGCCTCGAGCTGCCTGGCGAGATGCTGCCGGAAGGGCTCAAGCTCGCCAGGATCGAGGTAAGAGCACTGATTGAGACTCGCCTGTCCCACGATGACCTGGGTGGCGAACGCCAGACACGTGGCAAAACCGCACTCCTTGCAGTTGGTCTTGGGTGTGAGCTGGTAGAGCTGCAACGGCGTGCGGCGATTGTCAAGCATCTCGCGATGTTCGTCCTTGACGGCCATGGTCTTTCGCTCTCTCACATCGAATCGTTCGGTGCGGGTCTAGTCAGCAGCGTTCCCCGAGCGAAGCAGATCGTCGAAATAATCGATCGTCTTGCGCAGCCCTTCGTCCAAAGGCACCTTAGGCTCCCACTTCAAAACCTCCTGCGCCAGGGAGATATCCGGTTTGCGCATGATCGGGTCATCTTGAGGCAGCGGCTTTCGGATCAGCTCGGATTTGCTTCCGGTCATCTGGCGAACTTTCTCGGCGAGCTCGGCGATGGTGAACTCTCCCGGGTTCCCGAGATTGACGGGACCGGTGAAGGAATCCTGGGTGCGCATGAGCCGGATGAACCCTTCGACCAAGTCGTCCACGTAGCAGAACGAGCGCGTCTGGCTGCCATCCCCGTAGATGGTGATGGGGTCGTTATTGAGGGCCTGCACGATGAAATTGGACACAACCCGGCCGTCGTTCGGGTGCATGCGCGGTCCGTAGGTGTTAAAAATCCGCGCCACCTTGATCTTCAGCCCATGCTGCCGGTGATAATCGAAAAAGAGCGTCTCCGCGCAGCGTTTGCCCTCATCGTAACAGGACCGTCTTCCAATCGGATTCACGTGTCCCCAATACGCTTCCGTCTGCGGGTGGACCTTGGGATCCCCGTACACTTCCGAAGTCGATGCCTGCATGATCTTGGCCTTGAGACGCTTGGCCAGCCCCAGCATGTTGATCGACCCATGAACGTTCACCTTGGTCGTCTGGACCGGATCGTTCTGATAGTGAATAGGAGAAGCCGGGCAGGCCAGATTGTAAATCTCGTCCACCTCCACGTAGAGAGGGTAGGTGATGTCATGCCGATAGAGCTCGAAATAGGGATTGTTCATGAGATGCAGAATGTTGCGCTTGCTGCCGGTATAGAAGTTGTCCAGGCAGAGAACATCGTAACCTTCTTGCAGGAGACGCTCGCACAGGTGCGAGCCCAAGAAGCCGGCACCGCCTGTTACTGCACATCGTTTGCGAAGATGCATGGAGCTCCTTTCACTGTGAACTGGTAAGGGGGGCTAACCCGCATGAAGATAGCGCAGGCATCCGAAAAACCTACACATTTTAATCGCGACCATAAATGACGCTAATCTAATGCATACTCCCTCATTTGACAATTGGTATGTACCCGGCACGGCGAGGCCGCTGTCACCGCCGGGCGGACGGGCTTTGCAGGATCGATGCCGACCCGGACCACCCCTTGACCGGGAGAGGCTTCGTCGCTCACCCCACCTCAATCTGGCAGGACCGAAACGTTTCCTCCCCGCTCTCGTTGCGACCCTGCGGTTACCAATTTGACCGGGCCCGACCTCGGCATGATCACTTATCGTAACCGGATCCTCCCACCGATCGAATTGATCGAGAAGACTTCCATGCAAGCACCTGCCGTCCATCAAGTCTACGACCGAATCCAGCTGCAACGAAGGCTGGCTTGGGGCATCGGCACGACCTTTGCTTTTGGTCCGGGCCACTTGCCGGGCTCCCAGGGCTCACGGCTTAGGGCTCAGGGAGCCTTTCTGTTGATTCAGAAGGCGGCATGAGCTAAAAGACCCACGATTTCACGGATACCAGGAGACTAAATGAATCCGGCTGTCTCGATGCCGGAGGCTCTTCTTGCAGTGTCTTCGAACAAAGTGACGACAGATGATACGCAGAGTCTTTCCTTATTTGCGACCGTACATGTGGCCGTTCATTTTCGCACTGACTCAAGTGTTTCTCATCAGTGCGTGCGAGCTCTTGAAGCCCTGGCCCCTCAAGCTGATCATCGACCATGTGCTCGCCGACAAGCCCCTGCCGTGGGGGTTTGAAGGGGCTTTCGACAAGGCGGCGGTGCTTCTCATCACCTGTCTGGGCTTGGTTATGATCTATTTGTTTTTGGGCGGTCTCACCGTGCTCAACAATTTCACGACGATCAAGATCGGTCAGAAGATGGTGAACGACCTGCGACGAGACCTTTACAGCCACCTGCAGCGCATGTCCCTGGCTTTTCACAACCGGCGCCAGGTTGGGGACCTGATGTACCGGGTCACGGCGGACACCTATGCCATTCAAAGCCTTACCATGAATGGGCTGTTTCCCATCGTGACGGCCCTGCTTCTTCTCGGTGGCATGTTCGTGATCATGGTGCGCATCGACTGGGTTCTTACTGTGCTGGCCCTCACGGTGTGCCCGATCTTATTCCTCTCGATTTCTCTGATGAGCGGCAGGATTTCCAAGGCGGCCATGGACGCTCGACAGCAGGAAAGCGAAGTGTACTCGGTGGTGCAGCGGGCCATGTCGTCCATGCGCATCATCCAGGCCTTCACGAAAGAAGAGGAAGAGCACCGCAAGTTCATGACCGCCAGTCGAGACAGCCTCGGCGCCAGTCTGCGGTTGTATACCCTGCAGACCTTCTATTCCGGCGTGATCAATGTGGTCATGGCCGTCGGCACAGCCCTCGTCGTGTGGGTCGGTGCGAAGCACGTCCTTTCAGGGACGCTCACCGTTGGCGAAATCATCGTTTTCACGACCTACCTGGCGTCGCTCTATGCCCCCATCAACACCATCAGCCAGACGTGGGGATTGCTCCAGGGCGCGAAGGTAGGAGTTGAGAGAGCCTTTGAGATCCTGGACGTGGAGAGAGATCTCGTCGAAGGGACACGCTCGTTCTCCAAGTCAGGCGCCAAAGGCGACATCCTGTTCGAGAGCGTTTCATTCCATTATGTGCCAGAACAGCCGGTGCTGAAGCGAGTGGACCTCCATGTCAAGGCGGGACAGACGGTCGCCATCGTAGGGCCGACCGGCGTGGGGAAGTCGACGCTTCTGAGCCTCTTGCCCCGCTTCTACGACCCCTTGTCGGGGCGAGTCCTTATTGATGGGGTTGACGTGCGCGAGTTTCAGCTCAAATCCCTCCGCCAGCAGATTGGCATGGTCCTTCAACCGCCGCTGGTGTTCCCGATCAGCGTTCGAGAAAACGTGGCCTATGGCCGGCCGGATGCATCCATGGAGGAGATCACCACCGCGGCGAAACTAGCCAGGATCCACGATTCCATCATGCGGCTGCCGGAGCAGTATGACACGATCGTAGGGGAGCAGGGCGCAACGCTCTCCGAAGGCGAGCGGCAGCGCATCACCATTGCCCGTGCCATCTTGCGCAATGCGCCGATCCTCATTCTGGACGAGCCCACCTCCTCGGTGGATGCGGAGACAGAAGCGTCCATCATGGAGGGCCTGAACCGCCTGACCGCCGGACGCACCACGTTCATTATCGCCCACAGACTCTCCACGGTCCGACGGGCCGACCTGATCATCGTTCTGCGCGAAGGAGAAATCGTGGAGCAGGGATCCTTCGAGCAACTGGTGCAGGGCAAGGGGCCGTTTGCAAGCTTGTACCGCACCCAATTCAGCTTGGAGGAGGACGCCGAGAGCGTGATAAACGGCTGAGCCCGATGCAAAACAACGCGAGACAAGCCGGTGGAATGGCGTGAGGGTTGCCTTTGCCTATTTTTCATTTCCATGCAGACCGTGATTCACCTATAATGCGCCCTACCCATGCGGTCCTCTCGTCACGACACGCACTCCCGACACATCATCCTGCTTTGGCCCAGAAGTTGCTTCATGGCAACGACGATCTGGAGGACTATGCTGGCGTCGATCCTCCTTTTAGACTGGCCTTAACCCACCACAAAGGGAATCACCAGCTGTGCAGCGTTTTCTTCAATGGACCGCCATGGTCTTCGCAAGTGTCATCCTGTCCACCTTCCCGTGCGCGGCTCAGACGAACGGAAGCTCCCAGGATCAAACGGGGAAGCGTTCAATCCCGAGCACGGCTCCCCCAGTCCGGTCGCTCAAGCCCGGTGCGCTTCTGGCTCTTCAGTCCACCAAAAGCCAGACGGCCCCACAGCCGGCTCAGGCGCAGCCTCGCACGACGCTGCTGCGCGTCCCGCCACAAATCCGCCTCATGGTGTTCGCGCCCCACCCTGACGACGAGGCCATCGGCGCTGCCGGTCTTATCCAACGGGTGGTGCAGAAGGAAGGAAAGGCCAAGGTGGTCTTCGTGACCAACGGCGATGGCTATCTGGACGGTGTGCGGCTCCAAAACAACCAGAAAGCCGCCACTTCGGAGGACTTCATCGTCTACGGCGTGCAGCGGCAGCGTGAGGCCCAGCAGGCAGTGGCGGAGATGGGACTCGAGCCCGAAGATGCCATCTTTCTGGGGTTTCCCGATGATGGCATCGATGATTTGTGGATGGATCACTGGTCGTCTCAGAAACCCTACACATCGCCGCACACCCAGTTCGATCATGCCCGCTACAAGAGCAGTTTCTGGCGTTATGTCAGCTATTCGGGCGCCGGATTGGAGAACCAGATTCTCCGGGCCATCCTGGAGTTTGCGCCCGATTGGATCGTTCTTCCGGATCCAAGGGATCTGCACCCCGACCATTGCACG
Source organism: uncultured Syntrophobacteraceae bacterium (assembly GCA_964538515.1). Taxonomy (GTDB): domain Bacteria; phylum Desulfobacterota; class Syntrophobacteria; order Syntrophobacterales; family Syntrophobacteraceae; genus CALBZH01. The sequence continues at coordinate 84,423 of CAZIEW010000003.1, read as the reverse complement.
ACGGGAGTATTTGTCCTGGAGGCCATTCGCAAGCTGAGGGAATCCGGGCAAGCCCCCTTCGACAACATTCAAGTGTTCAGCTACCTCGTCCATTACCCGGACTACCCCACCCATAAGAGTGCGTGGATGAACCGGGCCGGCCGTGCCGGAATCGGTGGATCCCATACCGGCGAGAACAGCCTCTCCAACACCGAATGGCTAACCTTTGCGATGACATCCCGAGAGCTTGAAGCCAAAGAGCGGGCATTGCGGGCCCATGACTCCCAGGCGGGGCCGCTCGGAGGTTTCTTCAAGATTTTTCTGAACCACTATGAATACTTCGGCAGACTAGGACCTACGGAGGTCAACACCCTCCCGAGCGAGTATGCGGCTCGATTCGGACGATCGAGCAGTTGACGACCGCCGTCACAAGGATACACGATGAAACGATTCTTTACGGCGCTTGCATTTCTGTGCTTTCTGGCGAGCGTCGCCTTCGCAACAAGCGAAACGGTTGCCCGAGCCACGTCGTGGAAGGTGGCTCAAATTGACGGAATACACTGGCTCTTCACTCCGGACGGACGCCCCTTTTATTCCAAAGGCGTCAATTTCATCGACAGCGGAAAGGAGAGTGACCGAAGCCACCAAAAGAAGGCCTTCTACTGGGGCAATTTCTTTTCTTCCGCGGATTCGTGGCGCAGCGCCGTCGGGCGGCAGCTTGCTGGCTGGGGATTCAACACCCGGGGCGGCTGGTCGGATCCGTCCCCGCTGATTGACTTGCCCCTCATGGTCGACATCGAGCTGGGTCGGAATTCCAAATTCCACTGGTTCGACCCGTTCGACCCGGCCATGGAAGCCACGGCACTGGAAACCGCCAGGCGGCTCACCGCTCCTTTCCAAGGGGACAAGCGGCTGGTCGGATACTTTTCCGACAACGAGGTGGGTTGGTGGAATTCGGCCCTCTTTGTCTGGTATCTGGGCAAGGGTTGGGAGAACCACACGAAGCGGGTGCTCTGGCAGGTTCTATTCGACCAATACGCCGGCGACTGGAACCGTTTCCTGGCTGACTGGGCTCCTCAGGGACACATCTCCTCCTTCGAAGACCTCAAGCAAGCCGGCGCCAAGCTCAAACTCCGCCCGGGAGGCCGCGGTATCCACGTGGTCGACCGGTTCACGTACCTCTGCGCACGCCACTACTACGATCTGATGTACCGTACGCTCCGGAAAGCGCACCCGGAAGCCCTTGTCCTCGGAGACCGCCTCCCCCTCTATTATCATCAGGATGCTGTGCGGGCCATTGGCGACAGCATCGATGTGGTCTCCACCAATTACAACGTGGACAGTCAGGATGGCTGGGTGGCTCCCTATTACTTTGAAGGCCTCAGGCGGCTCACCGGCAAACCGGTCATGATCACGGAATTTTTCTTTGCCGCCGAGGAGAACCGAACCGGGAACAAGAATGAGACGGCCCGTAACCAGCATCCGAAGCCCGGCCACCTCATGACCGTTCAAACCCAGGCCGAGCGCGCGGCAGGGCTGACCCAGGCTATCAGGAGCTTCGCGGCATTCCCCAACGTTGTCGGGGCGCACTGGTTCCAGTATTGCGACGAGCCGTTCGGGGGTCGTGAGGATGGCGAGGACTACAACATGGGCCTCATCGACACCGCAAACAGGCCCTATGAAGAAGTCATCGCGGCATTTCAGCAGAACAATGCCCTGCTGGACCGAATCCATGAGCAGAGCCTCAGCACCGCCGCCGCTCAAAGACCATCCCTTCGCAGGGCTTCAACCTCGGGAGAGGTTCTTCCGGCTCCGATCGCCCGCACACGAAAGCCCATCAACGTCTCGGACCAGACCCTGCTGGACTGGGATAAGGCGGCCACGCGGGTTACGGATCTCCAGGCTCCCGAGCCTTATGTGCCTTTCGGGGACATTCACTTGGCCTGGGCGCCGGAAGGCCTTTACCTGGCCAGCATCTCGAACACCTATTTCGACCCCGATTTCCTTGACTATCAGGGTGAATTCCCGCTTTCCGAGGCATTCCAGCTCCACTTCTTTCTCGAAGCAAACGGAGCCCGGCACGAGTATGCGATCTACCTCGTTCCGGAGCCGGCCCCGGCCCTCCCCGACGGGTTCGACGTGAAACCGAGACTGTTTGAGGTGGTCGACGGCAAGCCTGCTCAGGAAATGGGGACCGCTGGTCGAGTCCAGCGGTTGAGCAAGTCTCTTCCCCACATGCACTTGGAAGCGTTTTTCCCAAGTGAGATGTTCGGCCTCGAACGCTTCAAGCCGGGAACCAGGCTTCGCATGAACGTGGCCATGACCAATTACTTCCATGAGCTCACGATGGGATGGGCATCAAATGGGATTCAAGACCATCCTAAAGGGCCGGCGGTTCTGAGGGAGGTCGTCCTCCAGGATTCCCTGCCAGGCTACCAGTCGAAAGGGCCGGAAGCCAAACGTTCGATGACGGACTGAAGCAGCCGGCATCCCCTCATGTCGGAACCGAACGGGAAGGACGTCGCTCGAAGCGTTCCAGAAGCCTGGAAGTGATTCGATTCACGTAACGCTCGACGAAGATCGAGCCCGTTGCGATGAGAGCGATCGCAAGGGCGGCGGCCCCCGTGAAATAGAGGAGACGGACCCCACGAAGTCTCTGGCCGACGTAGATCACATAGGGCTGATGGAGCAAGAAGATCCCGTAGGAGTAAACACCGACCGTCGTGAGCAGCGAGCCCAGCCTCGGGACGCGGCAAAGACACCAGCGCATCAGATGGGCGAGGATGATGAAGAGCCCGGTTCCCACCAGTCCGTCACTGAACGCATAGAGAAAGTTGGGCTGATAGGCATACAGGCCGAGAACGTACATAACGCCCCCCGCAACGAGCCCGCGGTGGGAAAACAATCCTCCTTCCACAGCACTCGGCCGCCGGCGATACAGCACGGCTCCGGCCATTCCCACAGCGAACTCCCAAAGCCTCGCGCCAAAGAATGCGCCCTGCACGTAATTCCCGCTTGCCTCGAGCACCCCGAACAACACGTAGCGGCTCAAAACCGTAAAAAGGCCGCAGAAGACGAGGAATCTCGCCGGCCCGAAGCGTCGCATGGCTTTGTAAAGGAGCGGGTAAACGAGGTACAGCTCAATCAAGAGCCCGAAAAACCACCAGGAAGGATTGACGTAAAAGAAGATCCTGTCCACCGGGATAACCCGATCCCCGAGGAAGCTCAGGAGAAAGCGGTAGTCAAGAGGATCCTGTCGGTGAACGAACGGTGAGATCAGATAGACGACGTGGGCGATCCAATACATGGGATAAAGCCGGACCAGTCGCCTGACGTACCAGCGCCCCCACCCCCCCTCGGGCTCTCCGGTCCTCGTCAGCCCATAGGTCAGCCCGAAGCCGCTCAGGAGGATGAAAACGCCGACCGGTTGAGGCCCGCGCTGAAAGAGCGCGGCAGTCAGGGCTTCGACCGTGCAGCCGGCCATAGCCGGTAAGCCCGAAGCCCCGCATTCCTGAACAAAGGTGACGATTCGTCGCAGATCGAGGGGCCAGGGGTAATGGCCTGTATCGCTCGCCAGAAAGCAATGAAAGACGGCAATCCAGAGCATGGACACGCCTTTCACGGCGTCAAGCCAAAGCAGCCTGAAGGTCTGGGTGGAAGGTGGGCAGCCCGGCGGCAGCTCCCGCACGCCCTTGGTCACAGCCCAGCCCTCTCCATGAGACTGCCGAGGACCTTCTCGGCCGCAAAATACTCGGCCGCGATCTCTCGGGCCGCGCGGCAATGACCCTCATAATCCGATTCGATTGCGTCCACGGCGGCAAGCACGTCGTCCATGGAGCTGAATCCGAAAAGTCCTCTTCCAGAAGGCAGGAATTTGCTGAATCCGGTCTCTTCGGTGATGACCGGACGCCCGGCCCCCAGGTAGCTCGCGCTTCGGTCACTGAACCAGCCCGTCTTGGGCCTCACGACCTGGTCCTTGGCGACCGTGAACTCGCCGCGTGAGCGCTGGATGTACTGCCTGTAGCGGTCCACATCGCTTGAAATCGGAAGGGAGTGCGTCAGTCTCCACCCGTGGGAGCGCAGCAGCCGGTCCACGTCTTCCTCCACGACCACAGCAAGCTCGAAGCCGACCGGCCGGCGCTGAGGAAGCTCCAGATACTTCAGAAACTCACGGTCTTTGGTCCAGTAATACGTTTCACCGCGAAACGTGATGTTTTTCCCCTTGTTGTGCCACGTGGTGATGGTGCTGTAAGGCGCTGCCGGGTCCGGTGGAAAAGGGTTGTCCCAGAGCTCGAGCGCCACGGGCTGTCGGGTGGGCAGCCAGTGGTATCGTTCGACCGGGACCTGGCAGTCCGGCTGACCGAGGTTTTCCCCGAAGCTGAAATGAATGTCGTGCGCATCGAGGGCGTCGATTGTGGCTTGATCTCCTTCGGCGACCTTAATCTGGACGGCGAATGGGTCGGACTCGACGTAAATGCGCCGGGGGCAGACCATGTGCTCCTCTCGCAGCTCCTGAGACGCCGTCACGTTGAGGAACGCGTCGGCTTCACGGTAGAGCCTCAGGATCTGGTCCTCCGTCATGCCGTAGCACTGTCCCCCTGGGTAGCTTCCCCGAAACGCCCACTTGCCGCCGAACCCATAGCGATCGAGAATTGGACCGATCGCAGCCACGTTACCGCTCGCATCCGGGGAGAACTCAAACGTGGTGGGATTGTAAATCCAGCGTCCCGAATCCTCGATGTAGTAGACGTCATAGCCAAGACTCCGAAGACCGTGCAGGTAATGCAGAAACTGGTAGGTGACCCCCGCGAGCGGGTACCAGAACAGAATCCCGAAGACGATGACCTTGCCTTTTGGGGGGGAAATTGTAGGCTGCGGCATGGACAGCTCCCTCGATAATCGACCGTCTGAATTCGACGTGGTTAGGGGTGCGCTCTCATGATGAAAGGAGCCGAATCCCTCAACAGCTGCTGGAAAAAGCCTCATCGACAAATTGGCTCAAAACCCGGTCCGCGCCGAAATGCTCTCGGGCGACGCTCCGGGCAGCCGCGCAGTGCTTCTCGTAATCCCGCTCGACCGCAAGGATCCCCTCGATCGCCTCCTCGGCCGTGCTGAACGCCAGGACGCCCTCACCACAGGGCACGATGGAAGTGAACCCCGTGTCCTGCACGACGACGGGCCGCGCCGCAGCCAGGTAGCAAGCGGTCCTGCAGCTGAACCAGCCCGTCCGCATGGCCACGTAAACATGCTTGGCCGTCGAAATTTCACCTCGCGATTCGAAGATGAAATCCTGGTATTGGGAAGGAGTCACCGTCGCCTCAGGACCGTCGACCACCTGCCAGCCGGCTTCGGCGAGCCGATCCAGCGGCGCGCTGACGCCTCCCACCGCGACTTTGAGCGGTCGCGATACCAGCCGTGGGATGTGGAGGATCCGCTCGAACTCGGCACCCTTGCTGAAATACTCAACCCCATTGTACAGGAGCCTCCCCTTGAAGGCATTCCAGGTCATGACGGTGGTCCAGGCAGCCTCAGCCACCGTTGCCCCCTTGCCGGTATTCTCCCACAGATCACAGACAATGGGCATGCGCGTGGTCTTCCAATTGAAATCCAGGCGGGGCACCAGACAATCCGCGCCATAAATGTTCTCGGCGTACGTGAAATGCTGATCGTGGGCGGCCACACTGTTGCACCAACGCTCAACGTTCTCGGACCACTCGAACCGCTCGCTCAGCATGATCTGGTTGTACCCGGGATCCGTGTCGAGAAAGACCTTCTGACACCCGGGCGCCAGCTCCTCCGGGATCATGCAGGCCCCGCTGATGTTGAGAAAAAGATCCGCGCTCTTCACGACCTCGTCGAAAGCACGCCGACTCATGCCGCAGCTGGTCTCGTGCAAATGCAGGTAGTGCCACCGATCGCGAAGATCCGGCGCATACGTTTCGATGAAGTCCCGGATATAGCCGGCCGAATAGCTCGGGTCGGCCGTGTAGGTTCTTTCAATGGGATGGTACGGCCAGCTCCACGTGTCTTCATGATAATAGACGTCGTGGCCCAAGCGGGCGAACCCAATGAGGTATTGCAGGTAGTCCCAAGCCACGCCGCCGACCGGGTACAGTCCAACCAGCCCGGTTACGATGACGCGGAGCCGTGAATTCGGCATTGCGATCTCCTTGTTGTGCACCCTCAGCCATGCAGGGCAATGGACGAGGCCGCCTCATGCAGCGCCTCGGAAAACGTCGGATGGCCGTGGACGATCCGGGCGAGCTTGGCGGCAGTCAGTCCCGTCTCCACCGCAACGGTCGCTTCGGCAATCAACTCCGAGGCGCGCGGTCCAATGACATGAACGCCCAGGATGCGTCCTGACCGGGCATGGGCAAGAACCTTAACAAAGCCTTCCGTTTCTCCCAAGCAGCGCGCACGGGGCGCCCCAGAAAACGGGTACACGCCGGAACGATACGGAACGTCCAATTCCTTGAGACGCTCCTCCGTATGTCCAACGCTTCCGACCTCGGGTGACGTGTAAACAACGGCCGGAATGGCATCATAATTGACTTCTCCGGGCAGATCGACCATGCACTCGACCGCCGCGATCCCTTCGGCCGATGCCTTGTGGGCCAGCATGGGACCGGCGATCAAATCCCCGATGGCACAGATGGAAGGGACGCTCGTTCGGTACTTTTCGTCCACGGGAATCTGGCCCGTTTTGGGATCGACCCGGATTCCGATTGAATCGAGATCGAGCCCTCGGGTGAGGGGCCTCCGCCCGACCGCGACCATGAGGCGATCGAAAGACGCCCGCGACGTCTCTCCGCCGGATTCCAGGGCCACGGAGACGCCGTCTTGGCCGACTTCCGCCTCCAAAACCCGCGCGCCGAGCCGAAAGGAGAGTCCCTGTCTGGCAAGAGCGCGCTCCAGGGCTCTTCCGACCTGGCGATCCAGGGTCGATGCCACCATGGGGAGCATTTCAATCACCGTGACCCGGGACCCGAGTCGACTCCAGACGGAGCCGAGCTCCAGCCCGATATATCCTCCCCCCACGATTCCCAGCCGCTCGGGAGCCTCGGCAAAGGAGAGGGCCTCCGTGGAGCTCACGATACGCTCTCCGTCAAAGGGGAGTCCCGGAACGCCCGTCGGCTCGCTTCCCGTGGCGAGCAGAATCCACACGCCTGTCAACACCAGGGTGGAGCTCGTCCCGTCGCGGTTATCCGAAACCCGGACGGCAACCTCGCGCACTGATCGCAGCGACGCTTCTCCCTGGTAGATCGTTACCCCGCTGCCTTCGACGAGGGACCTGAGACCATCGGTAAGCTCCCGCACGACCCGCTCCTTGCGGGCCATCATGGCCTGAAGGTCAAGATCCACCCCCGACACCTGGATGCCATGATCCCCAATCTGGGACCGGACAAAGTGGAATGCCTCACTGGAATCCAATAGGGCTTTGCTCGGGATGCACCCCACATTCAAGCACGTCCCCCCAAGGCGCGACTCCTTTTCGACGCAGGCGACCCTCATGCCCAGTTGAGCCGCGCGAAGGCAGGCTGCATAGCCGCCGGGTCCCCCGCCGACAACCACCAGATCGAATTCTTCCGGCACACTCATGGATCACCTTCCTGCATCGTCCGCATGCATGCTGCCAACACTTCCTGTCATGAGCCGCGGAAACGCCCACACCCGATGCCGCCGCTCTTCGTGGGGAGAGGCACTCACATCCCGATCAATATCCGCTCGGGCTGCTCAACGCATTCCTTGATGTGCCGGAGAAAGCCGACCGCCTCGCGACCGTCGATGATCCGATGATCGTAGCTCAGAGCAACATACATCATGGGACGGGCCACGATCTGTCCATTCACGACCACCGGCCGGTCCTCGATCTTATGCATCCCGAGAATGCCGCTCTGGGGCGTATTGAGAATCGGGGTGCTCAGGAGCGACCCGTACACCCCGCCGTTGCTGACGGTAAACGTCCCATCTTCCATGTCGCTAAGCTCCAGGCGGTTCTCCTGGATCTTCGTGACGTAATCCACGATAGCCTGCTCGAGCTCAGCAAAGCTCAGCCTATCCGCATTCCGGATGACGGGAACCACCAGGCCCCGCTCCGCACCAACGGCGACCCCCACGTGGTAGTAGGAATGATACACGACTTCGTTGCCCTCGATGAAGGCATTCACCTCCGGATAGGCTTTCAGTGCCTCCACGGCGGCTTTGATGAAAAAAGACATCATGCCCAGCCCGACGCCATGCTTCTTCTTAAACGATTCCTTGTAGGCCGCACGGATCTCGATGACGCGGCTCATGTCGATTTCGTTGAAGGTTGTCAGCATGGCCGTACTGCGACGGGCTTCCAAGAGCCGTTCAGCAATCCGCATGCGGATGCGGCTCATCGGCTTCCGGACGACCGCCTGCTGCCCGGGCGAGCGGACGGGCTCGGGTAAAACGGTCTTCCACGATTCGCCCGCCTCACCGGATGCAAGGGGCACCGGTTGCCGATCTTCTCTTCCTATGGCCTCCCGAGGCATTGCCGGGGAGGAACCCTCGGCCATGGCCTCGAGGTGAAGCAGCACGTCTCCTTTGGTGATGCGTCCGCCGGGGCCCGTACCCGTGATCCGAGATGGATCCAGCCCTCGCTCCGCCAACAACTGCCCGACCGACGGAGCCACGCCCGAAGTGCGCGCGGTTCGCGGCACCTCGACGGGCGCGACATCCCGCGAAGCCCTCGCAACCTCAGCTTCCGTCTCGGCAGTCGCCTTTCCGACAGAGTCCTGAGCCGCCACTACTTGTTGATCCGACTCATCGACCGCATCAAGGGTCCCAACCACCGCCCCGATCGGCACCGTAACGCCTGCCTTCACCAGAATGTGCAGCTTCCCAGCAGCCTGAGCGGGCACCTCCAGCGTAACCTTGTCGGTTTCGATCAAGAATAGGAGGTCATCCCGCTTCACCACATCGCCGTCTTGCCTGTACCATTGAACCAGCAAGGCCTCTTTGACGGCTTCTCCCACTTCGGGCACTTTGATCTCGGTTTTCATACCACGTCCTCACGCTCGTTTTCGAGCGAGCTTCGCCGACACACCTCTTCCCAGTGTCGGCCCGATCGGCAATGCTCGAGCCGGCAGGTCATCCGAACGAATTGGAATCGAGCGCGTCCGCCAGCAACTTGGCCTGTTGCTCCTTGAACACACGGGCGTACCCCGTCGCGGGACTGGCGCTTTCGGGGCGTCCCACGTATCGGATCGGCTTTCCCACGAGCTCTTGCAGCCAAGACCGCACAAATGGCCAGCCTCCCATGTTCGCCGGCTCCTCTTGCACCCATCGCCATTCACGAGCGTCCTGAAATCGGGCCACAACCTCACGCATCCGGGCATCCGGACGCGGATAAAACTGCTCCAGCCGAACGATCGCAAGATCGGAAGCTTCCAAAATCTGGCGCTTTTCCATGAGCTCGTAGGCAATCTTCCCGCTACAAAGCAGAACGACCCCGGCTCGTTTCTCCGCCATCCTCTCGCACAGGACTTCCTGGAAAGACCCTTCCGTCAGGGCATCGAGCCGGGAGACAGCCAACGGATGGCGCAGGAGGCTTTTCGGGGTGAAGACCACCAAGGGTTTTCGGACGGACCGTTTGACCTGACGGCGCAGGAGATGAAAATACTGGGCCGGCGTCGAAGGGTAACACACCTGGATGTTGTCCTCGGCGCACAACTGGAGAAACCGCTCGATTCGAGCGCTGGAGTGCTCCGGTCCCTGCCCTTCGAAGCCATGCGGCAGGAGCAGGACCAGCCCGTTCAATCGGTGCCATTTGGACTCGCCGCTGACGATGAACTGATCGATGATCACCTGGGCACTGTTGACGAAATCTCCGAACTGGGCCTCCCAAAGAACCAGCGTCTCGGGCCGCACCGAAGCATAGCCATACTCGAACCCTAGCACGGCGTTCTCCGAGAGCAGGCTGTCGAAGACGTCCAGACGTGCCTGTCCATCTTGAAGGTGGTTTAGAGGAACAAAATGCCCCCCCGTCTGCATGTCGGTCAGCGCGCAATGCCGCTGGCTGAACGTCCCTCGTCGACTGTCTTCGCCGCTCAACCGGACCGGAATCCCTTCGGCCAGAAGCGTTCCGAAGGCCAGCATTTCCGCGGTCGCCCAGTCAATCCCCTCCCCCTTCCGAACGGTGTCCAACCGCCGAGCAAGCATCTTCCCAAGCTTCGGGTGTACGCTCACTCCATCGGGAACAGAGGTCGCCTTGCCGGCGATCGTGATCAACGTGTCGCTACTGACTCCGGTCTCCTCCGCATCCCTGCCATGGGAACCGTGATACCCCTCCCAAAACGGATAGAACCGGTCCAATGGAATCGGACAGGCAAGCTCGTGCACCTCACGGTACGCCTGCTCAAGCCTTTCCGTATACCCTTCGGCAAGCTCCTGAAGCTCCGCCTCCGACAGGTCCCCGGCCTGCTGCAAGATCTCGGCGTAGAGAGTCATCAGGGAGGGTCGGTTCTTGATCCGCTCGTACATTTGGGGTTGAGTGAAGTAGGGCTCATCCCCTTCATTGTGCCCGTAGCGGCGGTAACAGACAAGGTCCACGACCACATCCTTCCCGTAGCGATATCGATAATCACACGCAAGCTGCATCACGTGCACCGCCGCCTCGGGATTCTCCCCATGAACGTGAAAGATGGGCACCATCAGCATTTTCGCCCCATCCGTCGAATAGCGCGTGGAGCGGGCATCCTCGGGGAGCGTCGTGAATCCGATCTGGTTGTTGATGACAAGATGGATCGTGCCGCCGGTCTTGTAGCCGTCCAGTTGCGAGAGGTTAAGCGTCTCAAAAACGACCCCCTGGCCCGCAAACGCCGCATCGCCGTGGATGAGAATCGGAACGACGGCCTGGCTCCCTCCATCTCCCAGGCGATCCTGCAGGCCGCGCGCTATCCCTTCGACGACCGGATCGACGGCTTCGAGGTGGCTGGGATTGGTCGCAAGCAGCACACGAATCGACTTTCCGGATTCCGTTTGAATCTCTCCAAGATAGCCTTTGTGATATTTCACGTCGCCGCTTCCCACGAGTGAATCCGGATCATAGCTTCCTTCGAACTCGCAGAACACCTCCTGGAACGGTCTGCCGAGCAGATTGGTCTGGACGTTGAGCCGACCCCGATGGGCCATCCCTAGAACGACCTCCATCGCGCCCGATTCCGCTGCGCGGTCGAGCAGCGCCCAGAGCATCGGAATGGCCACTTCGGCTCCCTGGATCGAAAAACGCTTCTGTCCGAGGTATCTGCTGTGGAGGAACTGGTCGAACAACGTCGTCTCGCAGATGCAGCGCAGAATCCCGCGTCTCATTCGAGGATCAAAGCGCGGCCGATTCCGCACGGACTCCATCCGCTCCTCGAGCCAACGTCGCTCCTCCGGATCCTGCAGATGAGTGTATTCCACACCCACCGAACGGCAGTAGGTCTCACGGAGCATGGCGACGATGTCGCCAAGGGGGGCCTCTTCCCAGAGCGAGCATTGGGGAGTGTAGAACACCCGTTCGAGGTCTTCTTCGGTCAGGTCGAATGCAGCGAGACTCAGGAGAGGATGATCGATCGCACAGCTCGAAAGCGGATCCAAACAAGCCAGTAGATGCCCCAATTCACGGTGCCGCGCGATGAGCTCTTCGACGCGTGCCTGGAGCAGGGCCTGTCTCTTGTCGCACACTCCTTCCAGCCTGCACTCACCTCCTCCGAGAGCCAGCTCGAACCCCTCGAAAAAGGCCTGCCACTCCCCCGAGACTTGACCAGGTGCCGCCTTCCAGCGCTGGTATTGCGCATCAAGGAATTCGATGCTGTTTGCAACCGGAATGCTCATATCTCTTTGCCTCTCGCGATCGTTTGCGTTTTCAGGGTCTGGTCCGTTGCACGCAGGAAGGCTATAGGCCATGCTCTTGCCCCGAAGCAACCGGGGGGGCACCCATGGCGTCGATGATGGCCGGAGGTGACTGCTTTGGCCGAAAAGCCAGAAATCAAGCCGCCATGCGGAAACCTAGCACCCCCATCCAAAATCTGTCAAGCGCCAGAGCACGGCGAAAAAGTCTCACATCCGACTTGTCAAAGCCCGCCCGTTTGAGTACAAATGCGTTCTGCCGACACGGAAGCGCCAAGCTCACTGGTGGGGCTCCCGGACTTCAAATCCGGTGCAAGGCTGTGAAGGCAGTCTTGGGTGGGTTCGATTCCCATGCGCTTCCGCCATCCTTTCAAGGTCCTCCGCCGAGGTCTCAGACGTGGCCGATCCCGAAGCCAGGTACGACGAAATGATACGCAAGCTAAAGGAGGGCGGCCAGAAATTGACTCCCCAACGGCTTGCGATTCTTAGGGTTTTGGCCAACAGCTCCGATCACCCCTCCGTTGACGATATCCACCAGAAGCTTGCCAACGATTTCCCGGGCATCAGTCAGGCAACGGTCTACCGAACGATCATGATGGTCAAGTCCTTGGGTCAGGTTCTCGAGCTCGGATTTCCCGACGGGAGCAACCGCTACGACGGCAGCAAGCCAGACCCTCATCCCCATGTCATCTGCACGCGATGCAAGAGGATCATCGATCCCAATGTCTCCGGTTTTATCGACCTGCCTAGAAAGATCGCCGAGGCGAACGGCTACGAGATGGTATCCTATCGTTTGGATATCTTTGGAGTTTGTCCCCTATGTCGCAACCACGATGGATAAGTGCTATTGTATTGGCTTTCCATTGCCCAGGTAGGCTCCGCCTGTCTGACGGTTGACAGCGACGTGCAATCCGGGAGGCGGCAGTCAACCGCCCCCAGAGGTCAGATTCGAGCCGGCGCGGTGCAGGCGGCGTTGCAGCCACGCCCGTTCCAGCATGCCTTAACGCAAAAACGCTCCGATCATTCCGGCGGACTCCAGTTTGGTCCTTGCCTCGACCCCACGGATTTCTTCCGTCCGCCCACCCAGGTTGAGGACCCTCTCAGACGCGTACCAGAAGAGGTCATCCACCTCTTCCAAGGACGTGGAGCAGTAGGGACATTTCCCGTCACCCGGTGCGTGATCCAGCAGAACGTCGCATCCGCCGCACTGGCAGCCCGAGCTCTTGCACGCACAGGGGTAGATCAAACGGTAAACACGTCCCTGGTTGACGGCATCCAGGGTCGCGCTCATTCCCAGTACGGCCTTTTCGACCGTTGGATTGCTCTTTCGAGCAATCGTGATCAGATCTTCAACCAGGCTCAGCTCCTGCTCCCGCTCGATCTGCTCGATCACCGGGAAGACCAGCTCCAAAACCTCGCCCGCCTTGGCCGTGACCGACACGCGAATACGCTTGACCACCTTGGCGGCGACGGTCTTGGGAAGCAATCGCTGGAAGACGGCGGTCACCTCCTCGGGCCCCGCCAGCAGCACCCCGTCCACCTGGTACTCGTTGATGATGCCATACAGAATGTCCGCCGCATCCTTGAGAAACCACTCACTCCACTGGGCCGCTCTGCGCTGCAGCACCATCTGCGAGCGCATCTGATCGCTCCCGCTGGTCGATCGGTGCTTGAATGGAGGATCCTGGAAGACATCCGAAACCTCTTCGATCTGTCCCATGGTCACTAAGAAAAAACGTGCCCGCTCGCGGTCCACGAGGACGACTCCATAGCGCGCGTGCTCCTCGACCACTTCCCGCAGCACACGAACATACGGCGTCGTGCTGTACCAGACCTGATTGGCCAGGCGCACAGGCAGCGGCTCCTCGAAAAAGAAGGACTCCGATGCGTCACAGAAGAGAACGAGGCTCTTCCCTTTTGGGAGATTGAACTCAACACGCTGGCGAACCCACTCCGCATCCTCTTGAAAATGCTTAACCTTTCCATCATCCTTGATTTGAAGCTCGATTCCCTTGAGCAGATTGTCCAGCGCCAGTCGATAGCCGCCTCTCCGATTCACGGGATTGCAGGGATCCAGGTTCAGGTAGACGCTCAACACCGGAGAGTCCTCTCGCGAGGCCCTATCACCAAGTTCTTGAATTGCTTGGGGCTGCAGGACACTCATCGCATCTTCCTCCATTCTGAGACGTTCTCCTAAAAGAAACTCTTCACCCAGGGGATGAGAGCCACAATCAGAGGCGCGATGGCCAAAGCGGGCAAGAAGCTGGCCAAACGCAACTCCTTGATACGCAACAGCTTGAGCCCAATCCCGACGATGATCAGGCCCCCGGTAGCGGTCATTTCAGCAATCATGGGCTCCGAAAGCAGCGTGCACAAAACTCCGGCGAAAAGCGTGATGGACCCCTGATAGAGGAAAAGAGGCACGATCGAACAGGCCACACCCCATCCGAGGCTCGCCGAAAAGGCAATGGAGGCGAACCCATCCAACAGGGACTTGACCGCAAGCACCTTGTAATCGCCCGATAGGCCATCTTGAATCGAGCCGAGAATCGCCATGGGACCGATACAGAATACCAGACTGGCCGTGACAAATCCTTCGGCAAACGAGCCCTGACCATCACGCGTGAGGACAGTCTGTAGCCACCGTCCCAATCGTTCAAGCAGCTCCTCCAAGTGCAGCAGTTCTCCACAGATGGCACCCACCAGCATGGCTCCGAGCACGATGAGGATGTTGGCAGTCCCGAGAGCCATCTGCAACCCCACCAGGCTTGTCACAAGCCCAAGACCATTCAGTACCGTGTGCCTCATTTGCTCCGGAAGGCGACTCCCGACCGATACCCCGATGATGGACCCCACCACGACCGTTCCCACGTTGATGAAGGTGCCACTCATCAGTCCACCCCTTTGAAACAAGCCCCGTGAGCCTCCCTGGGCAGGAGAAAGACACCGTGGTCCATGCTGATCCCAAAGGCGGACAGCACCCTCTTCACAAACAAAATCGCCAACAATCCTGGCATCATAATTCCTTCTAGCAGGAGACAAGACAACCAACGAAATGAGCATGCCCGGGCCCCAGCAGGCCGCTGCTCCAAAGGATATTGCATGCGAGCACCGAAGGAAAGAGGATGCTGCACCACGCCGCCCCAGGTTGATCTTTCAGGCTTGGTAAGCTATAAGCGGACGTGTGGGCTTAGGCTCATCTATCATCGTGTTTGACGAACCTGCCTGGACGGTTCCAATTTCTCCATTGCACCGAAAGGAGTACACACCATGGCTATTTGGAAATGCAACAATTGCGGCAATACCGTCGACCTGATGGCTCCTCCCGAAACATGTCCTTCGTGCAAGCAGAAATGCGAGTTTGTGGATGTCTCGTGCTACATTCCGGAATGTGGGGGACCCAGTTCAGGCAACATTAATCCTCAAGTTTTTCAAGAGAGTTACAAGACAGACAAGAAATAGGTGCCGGCTCTCGGGGAGAAATCTTCTCAGTTTCTTACCGAATGGGTTTACCCTCTTGACTCGTGAGTTATAGTAGAGATGGAAAGTAAATCTTTCCTCCTCCGGAGAGAGTCGGGTCCCCCCCTCCTACCTGGCTCTCTCCTCCTCATTTGAGGCTCCGTGAGCCTGCATGAGGATCCAGCCTAAACCCTCGCCCTCTTCAGTTATCAGCCCTGCTGGCTTGTGCCGGATGCATAGATTCCCATCTGCTTCAGCACGGAGAGTGCGACTCGGCGCTGCTTCTCCCCGTAGAATTTCACGTAGTGATAAACGGGGACCATCTCGTAGCCACGGATGAGCTTGTGGTCCCCTCCAAATCCTGGGTCCATAACCTCGAAGCCGTGCCGGATGGCATATTCGATGGGGTGATAATAACAGGTGGCGAAGTGCAGGAAAGGGACTTCGTTGTAGCAGCCCCAATAGCGGCCATACAAGGCTCGGTCCTTGTGGTAGAAAAGCGCCAGCCCAAATCGCTCCGCACCGGATCGCGCGACCGAAAAGCAGCACCGCCTCCGAAAGCTCTCCCCCAGAAGGCTGAAGAAATCCTGGTTCAAGAAGGGCCTGATCGCCGGCCCCATGTGCTTGATCCACGTTCGGAGATACATGTCAAAGATGTCGTCAAAAAAGGCGCTCGGCGCAGAAAGGCCGTCGATCATTTCGATGTGGATCCCCAGCGCTTCGATGCTGCGCAGCTCCCGCTTGATCTTGGTCCTTCGGCTGGACTTGAAGGACCCCAGATAATCCTCAAAGGTCCGATAGTGTTGATTGTGCCAGAGATAATAGTAACTTCGGAGCGCCACATACCCCTGCTGCAGCAGAACTGCATGGAGAGGCGATTCCGGAGCCACAAAATAGATTCTGGCCGTTGCGAGGTTTCTCGTGATGCAAAGATGATCGATATATTGGAGCAGCAGTCGCGTCACCAGGTCCGAGTCAATATCAGAACGACAGAGAAACTGGTAGGCCGGGACAGGGGTGAATGGAAGCGTGCCTACCAAACCGTGGTTGAATGGAAGCCCCGTAAATTCCGAAAGGAATTCGATGAGCCCCCCATCCCCAAACTCCACCCAAGCCCGGTCCCGCTCATACAGGGGCGCCAAGCCGATCGGCACGTTGTCTCCTGAGTAGGCGACCAGGTGATTTGGACGGTAGCCCCGCTCCTCGGAAACAACACCCGAAGCCTCCAGCGCATAGAAGTACTCCCACTCCATAACGGGGCTTGCTGAAACGGCGAGCTCGTTCCACACATCCGGATCGATGTCCCCCGCGGCGGGATGTGTGCTGAAATGAATAGCCATGAGCGACCCTCGGTTCCTCGTCTGAGAGGAAGAGATTCACGGTGCACCCTCTCAATAACCCCAGGTCCGGAGAGTGCAGCCGAGCGCTGCGAGGTGCAATGCCGTGATCGAATTTCGTTGCTCTCGCCTGGAAAGCGAGTATCTTGCCAGAGCATCGATCAACTATCATTATATCCGATCGGACAAGGAGGTTCTTCGATGATTGACTCCCTCATACTGAACGAAATCGACACGAATCGCGAACGCTACGTCGAGGAGCTATTGGGATTCCTCCGCATCCCCAGCGTGAGCACTCTTACCGACCACGCCCCCGACATGCGCGTCGCCGCGGAATGGGTCCTCAACCACTTGAACGGTCTGGGCTTTGAAGCCACAGTGTTCAGGACGGAGCGGCACCCCATCGTGTTCGGCGAGCACCTGAAAGCACCGGGAAAACCGACCCTCTTGATATACGGTCATTACGACGTTCAGCCTCCCGATCCCCTTGACGAATGGATCTCCCCTCCCTTCTTACCCCAGATCCGTGAGGGCTATGTATACGCTCGCGGGGCCTGCGACGACAAGGGACAGTTCTTCACCTATCTCAAAGCCTTGGAAGCAGTGATGGCTGTCAAGGGAAGCCTGCCGGTCAATGTCAAGGTCCTCGTGGAAGGGGAGGAGGAAATCGCCAGCCCCAGCCTACCCCCATTTCTCAAAGAACACCACGCCCGACTCAAGGCGGATGTTGTCGCCATTTCGGACGGCTCACAGTTTGCGCCGGGAATCCCGGCCATCACCTACGGTCTCCGAGGCCTCTCGTATTTTCAGGTCGATGTCCAGGGCCCTCGCTTCGACCTGCATTCCGGTGTCTTCGGGGGGATTGTTCAAAACCCGGCAACGGCACTCGTTGAAATGCTTGCTCAGCTCAAGGGTCCAGACGGCACCGTGGCAATCCCAGGATTCTATGATGACGTCCTCCCTCTCGAACAGTGGGAGCGTGAGGCGATGGCATCGCTTCAGTACGACCAGAAGGCGCTATTGGAGTACCTCGGTGTCGACGTATTGGTCGGGGAATCGGCCTACTCCGCCCTCGAGAGAAAAACCGCCCGCCCAACAATTGATTTGAACGGGATTTACGGGGGATTTTCGGGAGAAGGGGCCAAAACCATCATCCCTGCCAAAGCCGGTGCCAAGGTAAGCATGCGGCTCGTACCCAACCAGAGCTCGGCCAAGATCAATGCTTTGTTCAAGGAGCATGTGCGCAGGCTCACTCCACCGGGCGTACGAGTGGATGTCACGGAGCTGCACGGCGGGGACCCTGTCCTGATTTCCCGAGATCAACCCAGTGTGCGGGCTGCGGAAAAGGCCGTCGAGCTCGGTTTCGGGAAAGCTCCCGTTTTCATCCGTGAAGGCGGATCTATCCCGATTGTGAACCTGCTCAAGGAAATGCTGGGCAGTGAGGCGATATTACTTTTGGGCTGGGGCAGTCCCGACGACGGTGCCCATTCCCCGAATGAGCGATTCAATTTGCAGGATTTCCATCGAGGCATTCGCGCGGCGGCGGCTCTTCTTTTCGAGCTGGCCGGCTGAGAGCTCGGATCTCGCGCGCGAGAGTCTCCGGCAGCGCCAGGACAGCGCTCGCCACTTCACCATTGCCCCGTTTCCTGCAGCCGCCACCGAAGATGGCGCACTTGCGGGCCAATTCGCGAAGTGCGGCCGCGCGCTGCTCGTCACTCAAGATCCCACTGCGGAGCAGCTTTTCAATCGCCCGGATGCGGTACAGGTCCAACGTGGGAACGGTTGAGGAAAGCTGATCGGGGTGGCCTCCGCGCTTGACCACGAGAGGCCGGTTCAGCAGACCGATCGGATACCGGCACCCGATTCGCAGCCACAGATCATAATCTTCGCAGGCTGGAAAAGATTCGTCGAATCCCCCGACCAAATCGAAAACGGATCGGTGGATCATGACGGCTGAAGGACTCACCAGACAGCGCTCAAGCAGGCGGTCGAAACAGTAGCCATTGGGCTTGGTGTGGCACTTTTTGGGGTTGAGCGGCCTTCCATTCCGAAGCCAGATCTCTTCTGTCTGGAAGACGCGAAGATGGGGGTTCTCGGCAACGAAAAGCGTTTGAGCCGCGAGCTTTGCGGGCAGCCACACATCGTCCGAATCGAGAAAAGCCAGCCAATCGCCGCGCGCAAGGCGAATACCCCGGTTACGTGCAGCACTGACTCCCGCGTGATCCTGCCGGACATAGCGGAGCCGCTCCGATTCGACGGAGAAAACCTCGGCCGTCTCATCCGTGGATCCGTCATCCACGACAATCACTTCGCATGGAAGGCATGTCTGAGCTAGAACCGAGTCCAACGCCTCGCGGACGAAGGCTGCACGGTTGAAGGTCGGGATGATCACGCTGATCAGCATAGGTCTCTCACTGGTATCTCACTCCCGCCCGTCTCCTCTTGTCGATTTCTCCGGCATGGATCTTGACCGCTTCGACTTCCGTCACGGCCGGGGCGCCATGAATTCCGGGCCGACCGGGGTCTTCACGTGTCTGCTCAGAATCGCGTCCACCTTTGCGAGGTCTTCTTGGTCAATCCTCCACCCGGCGATTCCGGCGTTTTCCTCCACCTGGGCGGCGGTTCTCGCACCGGCAATGACCATGGTGACACCCGGCTGATGCAGGGCCCAACGCAAGGCGAATTGTGCCACGCTCTTTCCATACGAGGCAGCGATCTTTTTCAGCTCTTCCACGGCCTTCACATACTGCATGAATCGGTCTGGCTTGAACTTCGGATCGCCCCGACGCAGGTCGCCTCTTGGAAACTGCTCGTCCCCTTTAAATTTTCCAGTGAGCATTCCCCGGCACAGGCCCCCGTAAACGAGCGTTGCGATCCCATTCTTTTGGCAGAAAGGGAGAACGTCCTGCTCAGCTCCACGCTCGAAGAGGTTGAAGGGCGGCTGGAGGCTTACGACCTCCGCGTGATTGAGGCAAGCTTCGATCTGACTTACATTGAAGTTGCTAAGGCCGATATAACGGATCTTCCCGACCTCCTGAAGCTTGACCAAAGCCTCCATGGACACCTCAAAGGGCGTATTCGTATCAGGCCAGTGAACTTGGTAAAGGTCGATCTTGTCAACGCCGAGTCTGGACAGGCTGGCGTCGACCTCCAGACGAATTCGATCTGGGCTGGCATTGCGACTGACACGCTCCTTTTCGTCCCACTCCAGGCCGCATTTTGTGGCAACAACCAAGTCGTCGCGTCGCCCCCATTCCCGTATTGCCCTTCCGACAAGGCTTTCGGATTTGCCGAATCCATAGACGGGCGCCGTATCGACAAAGTTGATCCCTAGCTCAAAAGCCTTCAACAAGGCTGCAACCGATTCCTCCTCGTCCGAACCGCCCCAGGCCCATCCCCCTGTTACCCAAGTCCCCAGCACAATGGGGGAGACATCCAGATCGGTCTTGCCGAAACGAACCCTCTCCATGGATCACACCCTCCTCAATCAAACCTCACGATAACGGAGCCATATCCCGATACAAAAACCGATGATAGGCCATCGCCTCACGCGTGTCCACACAACAGGCTCGACTGGAGGCACGCGGCGGAACTTTTGGATTGTCAATGCAGCATCATGATGGGTATTGTAAAAGTCTAGGGTCAACATCGACAACATGGAGATCCTCGCAAGGAGGGAGACGTGAAGCTGCACTGCCCAGGATGCCAGGCAAGCTTTTCCATCTCAGGTGACAAAATCCCAGCTGACAAGGATGTGAAGATACTCTGCCCGAAGTGTCGCACTCCTGTCGAGATCTTGGACGAAGACAAGGAGACATCTCCAAAGCAAACCCCGGATACCGCTTCGCGCATGCCGACCCCCGAATTCATGGAGGACGACCTCGACACCACAGCGATCGAGGTTTTCGATGAAGGGGTCAAGTCCGCGCTTGTCTGCATTACCGACCCCCTTCGCTCACGGCGTATGTCCACCGTGCTTGAGCAAATGGACTATCATCTGACGACCGCTTCCACCTCCAAGTCCGCTTTGGACAAGCTAGCGCGCATGCAATTCGACATGGTGATCCTCGAAGAGTCTCTCGGGGAGACACGGCTCTCTGAAAATCCCGTGCTGCAGCACTTCCAGTTCATGCCTATGCCGGCGAGGCGGGAATTCTTCTTGTGCCTTCTAAGTCCTACCTTAGCGACATTGGACAGGATGAACGCATTCCGTCTCGGCGTCGACCTGATCTTGAACGAGCGTGACCTGGACAAGGCCAAGATTCTCTTGATGCGCGCGATGAAAGATCAGCGGTACTTCTATAAGACGTTTACCGAAGAGCTGGAAAAGAAGGGCCAATTCTAGACCACGATGAGGCGGTGGATTCATGATGTTCAAGAGAGTGGGAGGCAAGGAGAAATCCAAGCATCTTCGGCTGCGGATCGAAAGTTGTGTCGATACGATACTCAACCTGAATTCGAAGCTAGGGACTGGAGCGATCAAACCGGAAGTGGTCAAGCAGTTCGAGAAGCTTCGGGATTCGCTTCAGTACGTCACGGACGATACTGTTGACGAGAAGGATATCAGCCGCATTGAACAGGCTACAAATCAGTTGCTCAAAGAGCTCGGAAGCTCATGGAAAGAAGAGGAGAGCACGGGTCTTGCCCCAGATCGTCTGCATTAGAGAAAGCTGAATGTTCCAAGGACGCCCTGATCCTGACTCAACATGAGGATAACGCGGCAGGTAGCGCATCCTCTGCCGCGTTGCCTGTCAGTCACCAACCAGCATCACGCAAGCGATCACCCACCGGGTCTTCCCCCGCACAATCAAGAAATTCGAGATCTTGACATCCTCGGCACCCCAATTTGAGAGAATCCTTAAAATCGAGGCTTGCCTTTTTGGGCGGTAGTCATTAGATACGTTTAGCACTCGGCACAAACGAGTGCTAATACACGTACACCCAATCGATGGTTGTCCTGCAAGGCCGTCGCAATGCCGCTTCGGCGGCTCGATGACATCAAGCTTTGAGTTTTTGTAAACGGCAGGACCACAGCATTCAACCGGCGGTTCGTGTTCGGCCAAGGCAGGTTAAGGCCGGAAAAACCCCACTCAAACAAAGGAGATTATCCATGAAGCTTCGCCCCTTGCATGACCGAGTCATCGTGAAACGACTGGAAGAGGAGGAAAGGACTGCGGGAGGGATCATCATTCCCGACACGGCTAAGGAAAAGCCCCAGCAGGGCAAGGTGGTTGCCGTCGGCAAGGGTCGGATCCTTGAGAAAGGCGACGTCGTTCCCCTTTCTGTCAAGGAAGACGATCGAGTTCTGTTCTCGAAGTATGCGGGGACGGAAGTCAAAGTCGGAGGAGAGGAGCTGCTCATCATGCGTGAAGACGACATTCTCGCCATTTTCCAATAACGCGGATACCTCCAAATCCCCCAACGCAGTCTCATTGCCTAAGAAAGTGAGGTTTCACCATGGCAGCCAAAGAAATCAAGTACTACGCGGAAGCGCGCGAGAAGATCAAGGAAGGGGTAGACACCCTTGCGGACGCCGTTAAGGTCACCCTAGGCCCCAAGGGCAGGAATGTTGTCATCGAAAAGGCTTTCGGATCCCCCACCGTGACCAAGGATGGCGTGACCGTTGCCAAGGAGATCGAGCTCGAGGACAAATTCGCCAATATGGGTGCCCAGATGGTGAAGGAAGTCGCCAGCAAGACGAGTGACGTTGCAGGCGACGGCACGACCACTGCCACGATTCTGGCCCAAGCCATTTATCGTGAGGGTTCTAAGCTGGTGGCTGCGGGGCACAACCCGATGGCCCTCAAGCGCGGTATCGAGAAGTCCGTTGCCAAGGCCATCGAGGGGCTGCGTGCGATGAGCAAGCCAACCAAGGACGAAAAAGAAATCGCCCAAGTTGGCACCATTTCAGCCAACAATGACGCCACAATCGGCAACATCATCGCGGAAGCGATGAGCAAAGTGGGAAAGGAAGGCGTCATCACGGTCGAGGAAGCCAAAAGCATGGAAACGACGCTCGATGTCGTTGAAGGAATGCAGTTCGACCGTGGCTACATCTCACCCTATTTCGTCACCAACCCGGACAAGATGGACGTGGAGCTCGAGGAGCCCTACATTCTGCTCTACGAGAAGAAGATCAGCGTGATGAAGGATCTCCTTCCTCTTCTCGAGCAGATCGCCCGTATGAACCGCCCCTTGCTGATCATCGGCGAGGACGTTGAGGGTGAAGCCCTTGCGACCCTTGTGGTCAACCGGTTGCGGGGCATCTTGAAAGTCTGCGCCGTCAAGGCTCCCGGCTTCGGCGATCGCCGCAAAGCCATTCTCCAGGATATTGCCATTCTGACGGGTGGCCAGGTCATTTCCGAAGACATTGGCGTCAAGCTCGAAAACATCACTCTCAACGACCTTGGCACCGCCAAGCGAGTTGCTATTGACAAAGACAACACCACGATCGTGGACGGCGGTGGCTCGCGGGAGGCAATCGAAGGCCGTGTGAAACAGATTCGCGCCCAGATTGAAGAGACGACGAGTGACTACGACCGCGAGAAGCTGCAGGAAAGGCTTGCCAAGTTGGTCGGTGGCGTTGCGGTCATCCGGGTTGGAGCAGCGACTGAGACCGAAATGAAAGAGAAGAAAGCTCGTGTTGAAGACGCGCTCAACGCAACCCGCGCGGCCGTCGAAGAAGGCATCGTTCCCGGTGGTGGTGTCGCCCTGCTGCGCTGCAGGAAGGCCATCGAGGAACTGCACGTCGAAGGTGAAGACGCTTTCGGAAAGCAGATTCTGATGCGCGCCCTCGAAGAGCCCATTCGCCAGATCGCCAACAATGCCGGCCATGAGGGATCCGTCGTCGTGGAGCACGTCAAGCAAGGTGAAGGCTCATTCGGGTTCAACGCTGAGACGGAGCAGTACGAAGACCTCATTGCAGCCGGTGTTATTGATCCCACCAAAGTGGTGCGCTTTGCGCTTCAAAATGCATCAAGCGTCGCCGGCCTGTTGCTCACAACAGAGGCAATGGTTGCGGAAAAACCGGAGAAGAAGAAACAGCCCATGATGCCTCCGGGCGGTGGGATGGAGGACATGTACTAGAGTCTAATGCTCCGTCAAAGAAGTTATGCCGGGCAAGAGAACACCCCCCAACCTCCCTCGAGGGGGAACCAAAGGGGGGTGTACCCTTCGAAACCAAGTTGACGGAGCACCAGGGAAGCCTTGAGCGCGAAGCTGGATGCCTGATACCAGATGCTGGATAAGCCCACGTCACGGTAGGTGGGCTTATCCAGCATCTGGCAGTCGGCATGATGCCACCATGTACTCTCATATTGGCCGAGCGATGGTTGACAATCTCCCCGTCAATTTTCCTTGCCGCATCGAACTGGGTTGGTTTATAGTTTGCAGTCCTTGAACGGCTGTTCGCGTGATGGGCATGAGACCCATTGTGCATCAAGCCCAAATCGGTCGTCTTATGACCACATCGTCGTATCGTACTCAGGAGGGCCAACATGGCTCGTGTGACCATCGAAGATTGCCTCGAGAGAGTCGATAGCCGCTTTTCTCTCGTTCATCTCGCCGTGAGAAGGGTTCTGCAGCTTCGCAATGGCGCAGTGCCCCTCGTTAACACGCCGAAAAACAAAGAGGTTGTGATCGCCCTCCGTGAAATTGCGGCAGGTGCGGTGACCCCGGCCAACGTCCGGGATTTGGAGGAGGCGAAGGCAATCGCCGATGAGACTTCCCGTGCCAAGGAAGACGCCTCGAGACGGGAAGTTCACGAGATCATGGAGGAGGAGACCCAGTACCATGCCGCCATGGAGTACGAGGAGTCTCCTCCCTTCGAAGAACAGGCTCAAGAGCCTGACGCGGATTAGTTGCGCGCCTGCCCCGTGCAGACCCGCGGGCAGCATCGTAATGATCCTTCAATCTCGGTGTGATCATGGCCACGAATGATGTCTTGAGCTGCCTACAGAAACGGGATCTCCTCAATCAGCGGGCAGCTTCGGTCAAGTCTCTCCTGGAATGGGGCGAAAAGATGGAGCGCCAGGGCCTGCTTCATGACGCCCTGAGCTTTTACGAGAAGGTAGACGCGAAGGACGCGATTCTTCGAATTCGCGAAGCATCGGAAAGAGACGGAGATCTTTTTCTTTTTCGTCGGTCGAGCCGGGCGCTGGGCGAGGAACCGACAGCGGAGCACTGGATCACGCTCGGAAAACGCGCTGCGGAGCTGGGCAAGAATGCCTTTGCTGCTGAAGCCTTCCGCCATGCAGGTCGGGAAGACCTCATTGCGGAAAATCAACCTTCCTTATCAGATCCTTCTTGAACCTGCCCCACCATGAAGCCAATGCCAGTCAGAGCCTCCCCCTCTCCCTTCAAAGCCCATGGCAACCTTGACAAGCCAGGAGGAGGTGTTTACGAATGGAGAGGCTTCGGCTGCGCCCACAGATAGGTAAACCTGCTTTCTATGTCACGACGGTAACATGCACGACGACCTCCGCTTTGTGTTGATAGCGCGATGAATTTCCACCGGGACGGGGGAGAGTCTTCGAGAACGAGCATCGGGCGCGATGCAAGGATATGCAGCGGATGGCTCTGAGAAGTGACATTCTCTTGGACGAACGGCTTCCTGAGATGGCGATAAGAGCTTAGAGACAGAGTTGGGGCAGATCTGAAATGGATAAACGAGACTACTATGAAGTCCTCGGTGTTTCGCGGCAGGCCGGCGAGGAAGAGATCAAGAAATCCTACCGTCAGCTGGCCCTGAAGTACCACCCTGATCGAAACCCGGGAGACAAGGAAGCGGAAGAACGGTTCAAGGAGGCCGCCGAAGCGTACGAAGTCCTACGAGACCCTCAAAAGCGGCGTGTCTACGACACCTACGGGCACGAAGGCCTCAGAGGTACGGGGTTCAGCGGTTTCGGGGGATTCGAAGACATCTTCAGCTCATTTGGAGACATCTTTCAAGACTTCTTCTCTTTCGGCTTCGGAGGCTCGAATCGGCCGCGAACGGCAGCACGCCCCGGCGATGACCTGCTCTACGATCTCACGTTAACGTTCGAGGAAGCGGTCTTCGGCACTGAGAAAGAGATCCAGATCGAGACCTTCGTTTCGTGCAAGCGCTGCGATGGACAGGGGGCCGAGCCTGGAACGAAGGAGACGACCTGCCCGAACTGCCAAGGGCGCGGTCAGGTTGTGCAAACCCAGGGTTTCTTCCGCGTCAGCACTGCTTGCGCCCGATGCCAGGGCACGGGACGTGTGCTCACGACGCCTTGCGAAGCCTGCCAAGGTCAGGGCAGAGTCAGACAGAAGAAGAAGGTCCAGGTGAAGGTACCGGCCGGTGTGGACTCGGGTACCCGACTCCGACTGAGGGGCGAGGGCGAGGGTGGCTATCGGGGTGGCCACGCAGGAGACCTTTATGTCCGGTTGAATTCTCAACCGCATGAGTTCTTTGACCGTGATGGAGACAACCTGTATGCCAAGATCTCCGTTTCCTTCGTTCAGGCTATCCTTGGGGACCGGATTGAAATCCACACGCTGGAAGGATCGAGAGTGGTCGAAGTCGAGCCGGGAACCCAACCGGGAGCAGTGATTCGATTCAACGGCGAAGGGGTCCCCAGACTGCGGGGATACGGGCGTGGGGACCTTTTCATCGAGGTGGAGGTGAAGATTCCAAAGCACATTACAGCACGTCAGGAAGAGCTTTTGCGCGAGTTTTCCGAAATCGAGCGGGAAAAGGGCGAGCAGAAGGGCTGGAAATGGCCTTGGAACTGGCGAAAGAGCAAGGAGAAGGAGGGGGACGGCGATAGCATGACAAGGGCATCCCATTGATAGGTGCAATCTTTGCCTTTGAACAAGAGGAGCCTACCCTGTGCTTACACCCAGAGGTCACGGACAATCCGTCGGACAGTATGAGGACTTCTCGGCGTCGGCTCTCTACTGTCCCCGATGCAAGAGGGCGATGCCGGTGAGAAGTCGGTTGCTCCTTGTCCTGCCCGACGGTGAGCTGCATGAGTATCTGTGTCAGGCGTGCGCCACGTCCGTGGGGACCAAAACGGTCAAGGAAAACCGCCCCCTGCACCTGTACGCACCTTGATAGAGACCCAAGAAACGACGCAGGCAAAGCCAATCGGGCGCAATCATGCCGAGACAGGGGTCTTCCCACCGATTCCCGTCACTGTATGCATTGCGCTTCTTTCGTTGGGGGCATGCCTCCGGCGATTTGGAGTCTTCCCAGAGTCAATGCGGAGAAAGGAATGAGGGTCTATGATCGAAACAGAAGGTCTTACAAAGTTCTACGGTCCCCTCGCCGCCATACGAGACGTGAGCTTCCAAGTCCAGAAAGGCGAGGTCGTGGGATTTCTCGGCCCCAACGGCGCGGGAAAATCGACCACCATGCGTATCCTGACGTGCTACATGCCGCCCACAACGGGCGCTGCGCGCATCGATGGGCTGGATTGTTTTGAGCAGTCTCTGCAGGTACGCCGCAAAGTGGGGTATCTTCCCGAAAACGTCCCTCTTTATGTCGATCTCACGGTTTCCCGCTTCCTTCGTTTTGCGGCTGGGGCCAAAGGAGTGGAGTCCAAGGAGCAGCTCAAGGAAGTACAGCGCGTCATTGCCGTTTGCGGGCTTGAAAAGGTTGCCAATCGAATCATCGGGCATCTCTCAAAGGGCTACAAGCAGCGGGTGGGTCTGGCCCAGGCACTGCTGGGAAACCCGTCCGTGCTGATTCTCGATGAGCCGACCATCGGGCTGGATCCCACACAAATCATCGAAATTCGCCGCCTGATTCAGGACCTTCGCGAAAAGCATACCGTGCTTCTCAGCAGCCATATCCTTCCTGAGGTGGCTCAAATCTGCCAGCGGGTCATGATCATCAACAAAGGCCAGATTATCGCCACGGACTCCCCCGAAAACCTGACGCACCAACTGCAGAAATCCGCCCAGATCGTTCTCGAGGTGGCGAGTCGAGGCTCTGAGCTGGCCGCGTCCCTGCGCAGCCTCGACGGCGTCCAATCCGTCTCCGTTGGAGACGACGGGGGAAATCGGCTGGTGGTCGAGACGGACCGGTCCCACGAATTGCGACCGGTCTTGGCCCGGCTGGTCGTGGAACAGGGCTTGGACCTGCTCGAGCTTAAAGTGAGAGACCTGAGCCTGGAAGACATCTTCATGCAGTTGGTGACAGAGGAAACCGCAGAAGGAGCACAGGAGGAATCCGAATCATGAAGGGTTTCAGTCCGGTCTACCGAAAAGAATTGTACAGTCTGTTCGCCTCACCGGTCTTCTACGTGGTGGCGTTTACCTTCCTCGTCATATCGGGCTACTTTTTCTACACGGCCGTGGCGTTCTTCAACTTCCAGAGCTTTGAAGCCAGCCAAAACCCCATGCTCGCCAAGCAGATGAACGTATCCGACATGATCATCCGCCCGTATCTCATGGACATGAGCATCGTGCTGCTCCTGGTTTCACCGCTTCTCACGATGCGTCTGTATGCCGAGGAGCGCAAGACGGGAACGATCGAGCTGCTGCTCACCTACCCGATTTCTGACACAGCAACCATTCTGGCCAAGTTTCTCGCCGCTGCGACCGCTTTGGCGGCCATCCTGATCGGAACGTTTCCCGGCATACTCCTGCTCGCCACCTTCAGCCAGCCAACCTGGGAGACGATTCTGTGCGGCTATCTCGGCATCTTCCTGCTTGGGAGTGCCTTCCTGTCCCTCGGGGTTTTCACGTCCTCGGTCACCCAAAATCAGATCATCGCGGCGGTGCTCTCCTTCGGAGCGCTCCTCATGTTCTGGGTCATCGGCTGGACGAAGAGCCTGGTGGGACCGGCGGCGGGAAATCTTGTCGATTATCTTTCCATTATCAAGCACTTCGACAGCTTCGCCAAAGGGGTTCTAGACTCCCGAGACTTCATCTACTACCTCCTTTTCATACTCCTCTGCCTTTTTCTCACCCTGAGACAGATGGAATCGTACCGCTGGCGCGGATAGGAACGGAAACGGAAGGAGTCAGACAATGGATCAAAAAAGTCGGAGCCGAAGATCCTGGACCTATGGATCGAGCTCTGCCATCGCGACGGTCTTCTTCGTTGGAATCCTGGTCTTTGTTGCCTTGATTTCGGAGCGCCATTCGTGGCGGGTGGACTTGAGTGAAACCGGTCAGTATACGCTGTCCGAGCAGACACGCAACATTCTGAAATCTCTGAATAAGCCCATTACCGTCAAGGCCTTCTTCCAGACCGCGGCGCCGGACCGGTCTCGGGCCAATGACCTGCTCGAAACTTACCACTACTATGACAAGGACTTCACGTTCGAATTCGTAGACCCCGTTCTTCACCCCGAAGAGGTTCGCAAATACGATGTTCGCACCCACGGGACCCTGGTGCTGGAAGGCTTTGACCGAAAACAGATGGTTCAAACGGTGGACGAGGAAAGCATCACCAACGGGATCCTCAAACTGATGCGTCCGGAGCAGAAAAAGGTCTATTTTCTGGTGGGGCACGGAGAGCATTCATTTAAGAGCGCGGAGCAAACCGGTTACTCGAGCACCAGCTCCGCCCTCCAAAAGGAGAACTACCAGATTGCTGAGCTGAACCTCCTTCAACAGCCCCAAGTGCCCAAGGACGCCGCCGTCCTCATCATCGCAGGACCCAAGAAGAGCCTCTTTCCCGAAGAAGTCGCAACCCTCGAAGCCTACCTGAAAAGCGGCGGGAAGCTGATGCTGCTCCTGGATCCTTACGTGGACGGGGGCTTGGGAGACCTGGCCAAACGCTACGGCATCCAGATTGACAATGATGTGGTCGTCGACAAGCTCAGCCGGCTGTTCGGGGCGAGCTACCTGACTCCCGTGGTTCTGCAATATGCACCCCACAAGATCACTCGAGACTTCCAGGAATCCAATGTCGCCACGTTCTTCCCCGAAGCTCGGTCGATCTCCCCCGCCAAGGAGGTTCCCCAAGGGGTCCATGTGGAGGCCATTGCGTCCACCTCGCCCAATGCCTGGGGAGAGACCAACCTTACGGTGCTGAAGCAGGGCGAGGCGGCCTTCGACGAAAAGCAGGACATCGCGGGACCGGTTCCCATCGCCACTCTGGCCGAAATTGACGTCTCGTCCGGCAAGCCCCAAGACGCGCCAAAATCTGAGGATAAGCCGTCTCCCCCCAAAGAAGAGACTCCGGCGGAATCGTCGGGAAAGAAAGCCTATCTCCTCGTCGTCGGGGATTCCGATTTCGCCAACAACACAAACTTTGGTCTCTCCGGTAACGGCGACCTGTTCCTCAACATGGTGAATTTCCTGGCCGAAGAGGAAAACCTCATCACCATCAGCCGCAAGGAAAAAGAGGGGCGGCCGATGATGATGACGCAATCCCAGGGTACGGTCCTCTTCTGGACCGTGATGGTCCTTGTCCCGCTCCTGGTCTTGGGAAGCGGGCTCTGTGTCTACCGCGTGCGGAGGAGACAGCGATGACGTGGCGCCGCTCTCTGATCTACTTCGTCGTTCTGGCTCTTATCGGAGGGTATTTTTACTACTTCGAGGTTGTCCGAAAGGAGAAGCAGGAAACCGCGGAACGTGAAGCTAAACGGCTTTACCAGGTGAAAAGCGATGACATCCAGGCCGTTGAGCTCGTGCAGAAAGGTCAGAAACCGGTTGTGATCGAAAAGAAGGAAGACTGGCACATCACCCAGCCACTGGCAACGGACGTCGAGAAAGGCTCCGTCGATTCCCTTGTCCGAGCGCTGGCCGCCCTCAGCAGCGAGGCCAAGGTGGGGGACACGGTCCAGGACCTCAAAGCATACGGGCTCGATGATCCAGGTCTGAAGATTCGTTTTCTCGTCTCCGGGCAGTGGCAGGAGCTCACCGTGGGGGATAAGAATGCGGTGAGCCGCGGCTATTATGCCCAGGTCGGGAAGGGAGCTGTCTATCTCATCAATGAGTCCAACTGGTCGCTTCTCAACAAGGGGCTGAACGAGCTGAGGCGCCGCTCGCTGTTCACGTTCCACGCGGACCAGGCTCGAGATGTGACCGTGTCCTGGGACGGAGGAGCCACCTTCCAGGTGCAGCGAAGCGGTCAGCAAGAAGGGGCCTGGCAGTCGCCTGATCAACCGACGCTGAAGATCAAATCCAGCAAGGTTGAGAACATTCTGCAACAGCTCCAGTTTCTCCGAGCCCAGAGTTTCCTGGATGACCAGTCAGGCCAGCCGGACCTGTCCAAGGTCGGGCTCCAACCGCCCCAAGTCCGGGTGGGGATCGGACTGAGCGGTGACCGCTCGGTGGAGCTCAAGATCGCCCGGCCCCCGGAAAACGGGAAAGAAAAAACGGTTAACGCCATGAGCTCCGAGCTCGCCGGGGTCGTCCAAGTGGACGCGAACGTGCTCAAAGAGATTCCCAAGGAGCTTTCCGCCTTAGAGGACCGCTCCCTCGTTTCGGCAAGGAGCTCGGAGGTGAAGGAAGTCCAGTGGCGCTTAGGGGATTCGACGGGCAGCCTCACGAACATCGAGGCGAACAAGTGGCGCCTCAAGATCGGCGACGGAGAAGTCCGCGAGCCCAAGGAATCCTGGCGGGTCAATTCGTTCCTATGGGAGCTGCAACAGGCGGAGTATTCCAAGAAATTGGAGTCACCGCCGGAGAAGCCCGAGAAACCGTACGCCCACATCGAGATCGATGCAGGAGGGAAGAAGACAAGCCTCACGTGGGAAAAATCAGCACAGGGAGATTCGCAGGTCGTGCGGGTTTGGGTGGACCAGGGGAGCGGTGTCGAATGCGTTGAGGTTCGCTCAGAGCCCCTGAAGAAAGTTGAAGAGGAGATCCAAACCCTCCTGGCTTCCGGTCAGAAGACATCCTAAAATCTCTTCCGCGAATGGAGCCGGCACCAGTAGCAGTACGACTGGTGCCGTGTGAAGCAAGGGAATCGGGGGGATGACAGACTGGAGGTCCTCCCGATAGCCCCGTGCCACCAGCGCCACGGCGAGCTCGTCTGCTCGCCCCAGGGCTCGGCGCAGCACGGGGATCGCGAGATGTTTGATCCGCTTCAAGGGGCTTCGCACCTGGTCCCCGAGCCTGGAACGATTGGCGAGCTTGACTTCCTCAACCGCGTCAAGGGTTGACGGGAGGAATCGCATGACAAGCCCCATCATCAGGGCAATGCGCCTGGCCGGAAGGAACGGGAGCGGTCTCAACAGCCAAAGCAGCGCTTGCTGCACATCCCGCGCACGCGTCACCAGCGAAAAGACGGCCGAATAGGCAAGAATGAGCCCCAGTCGCCAAACCGACAGCAGCGCTGCATCGAGGCTTGCCCAGGAGACCGGAAGCCAGCTGACCAGACGCATCGCCTGCTCACGCATATCCAATGCCTGAGCCGCAAAGACGACCGTCATCAGAATGACCCACCCTCGAAGCTCCCTGAGCAACAGCCGATACGGAAGGCTCGAGACCCCCACCCCCACAAGCAGGATGCCCGTGAAAAGACCCAGTACCCCTCCAGACCCATGGACCAGAAGGGTTGTGACGCCACAAAGGGCGACCAGTTTGCAGCGCGCATCCCAGCGGTGCAGGATTGATTCCCCAGGCAGATAACGGAAGCTCATTGCTCGAGCCATGACAGCGGCTTCCCTCCCAGAAGGCAGTAGCAGGGCGGTCGCAGCCCGAACTCCCCAAGACGAGGGGCGATCTCGGCAGGCGGTCCCAGTGCGACCAGACGACCCGCCTGGAGAACGGCCAGGCGGTCCGCATGCACCGCAATCTTTTCCACATCATGCGTGGTGACGATCACGGTGTGGCCGTCCCTGTGCAGCGTGATCAGATGCTCCAAGGTCTGACGCACACCGGCAAAGTCAAGATTGGCAAAGGGCTCGTCGAACAGGATGGTCTGGGGCCTCATGGCAACGACGCCCGCAATCGCAACGCGGCGTTTCTCCCCACCGGACAGCAATTCGCAGGGCTTCCCCCCCAGGTGCTCGATTCCAAGGCCCTTCAGGGCCGCCACGACGCGCTCTTGAACCTCGGCCGGCGGACATCCCATATTCTCCGGTCCGAAGGCCACATCCTCCCAAACCGTATCCCCGATGATCTGGCTGTCGGCGTCCTGGAAAACCATCCCCACGCGCCGAGCGGCTTCCCGTCCATCGCGTGTCACATCGCATCCGTCCACCAGCACGCTTCCCGACTGCGGCCGCAATAAACCGTTCAAGTGGCGAGCAAGCGTGGTCTTGCCGCTCCCATTGGGTCCGCACAAGACCAGCAGCTCCCCATCCGGAATGACCAGGGACACCCCGTCCAGGCCGACGCTGCCATCGGGATAGGTGTGATGAAGATCGCGAATCTCAATCATGACGCGACCCCCAGCTTCCGCTTCAGCAACGGTCGAAGAGCCCTGGCCAGGAGGACGGCGGCCACAGCTTTGACGGCATCCGGAACGAGAAAGGGGATCATTCCGACCGTCAGGGCCTTCTGCCAGGTCATGCCTGTCTGCATCTTCAGCCACGGAATCCCACAGGCATAGACCATGAGCGTTCCGATCACCACCGCGACGACGTCGGCACGGATCCTGGATCGGCCGCGCTCGCTCAGCATCCCGGCCATGTAAGCCGCGGCTGCAAAGCCGAATAGGTAACCGCCTCGAGGTCCCACAAGATGCGCAATCCCGCCTTTGCCCTCTGCGAACACCGGGAGCCCCATTCCGCCGACCAGGAGGTAGATCCCCACGCTGACCAAGCCCCAGCGACCGCCCAGAAGCAATCCGGCGAGGAGGACGAAAAGATTCTGCAGAACCACGGGAACAGGTCCCAGCGGCACCATGAGATACGCGCCCACGGCAATGAGGGACGCCATCAATGAGGCGTAGACGCTCATTCTCAAATCATCTGGCTGCAACCGGAAAAACCTCCTTCAGCAAATGGTCCCCCTCTGGGAGCTTCCCGCTTGCGCGCAGGCAGCGGGAGGGATCCCCCTTCCCGACTCGGGGCGAGGTGCCGTCGGACCTGTTTGTCAACAGCACTCGGGCGTGAGGTTAACGAAACGTGAGACCCTTGTCAACACTGACGGCGGTGGGTTGACGGACACTTTCCCATATCCTCTGCGTGAAATCTGTGCTAAAAACGGGCTCAATTCGACACATCGTTATCGGGTGGCTCGTTTCTTCAGGCTTCTACGGCAACGCAACCTTGGCACCGACACGATCAAAGGAGGATGGTATGAAGAGAAAGGCAACGTATCGTCTCATGGTGACGCGCCGCGAAATGCTTTACGTCCATGACGAGTTCGACCACGCCCTCATGTTGGTGGAAATGGAAGGGGAGCCGCTGGAGTATCAGGTGGGGATCGCCGGTCAGTTCGTTTCCCGACGCAGCGTGACGTTCCACGACAGGACCCGCGGGGCCGGCTATATGAAAGGCTATGCGATCACCAATTTCCAGGAAGGGTCGATCTGCAGTGTATACGAAGGCAATCGCGATATGAGCACCAAGCTCACCACGGGAACGTGGAAGATTTACAAGGGCATGGGCAAGCTGTCCACGATCAAGGGCAACGGGACCTTCACCGTCCGCGCAGGCGATCGCGACCGGGAGTACATCCTGGATATGGACGGCGATTACGAGCTTTAGGCACCGGCCACGAATGGCCTAGTGGCTCGGTCAAAGAAGTTTTACCGAGCAAGAGAACACCCCCTCAATCCCCTCGAGGAGGGAATCAAAGGGGGGCGTACCCTGCAGAAGAAAGCTGACGGAGCACTCGTTCGTAGAAGTTGCTCTATCCCTGGCAGTCCGGCTTGCCATTCCCGCAATGCATCAAACCATGCGGGAATGGCAGCCGTGGGCTTTTTGTATTACTTCTTTTTCTTGGTCTCTCTTTTGGTCTCTTTCTTGACCTCTTCCCCGGCTTCTTCCTTCATCGAAGCTCTCGCATCCCCTTTTGACTGCCCGACATTCAGGTCATAGCTTAAAATCGTGCTTTTGGACTCCCACAACTTAAGCAAATCCTTTGCGAGAACCAGGCTGACCACCAGCTCGGGCGTTCCGTCGTTGCTCAAGTCCGCGACGCGTAGACTGGTGACCATTCCGCTCAGCTCTTTGGTCTTCCAGTTCTCCACCAGGCTCGCCTGGTCCCAGGAGAGGGACACGATCTCTCCCCTGTCCCAATATTGCATCCCTTGCGGCATCAGCAATGCCGTCGTGTCCGTGTTCCGGTTGAGGACGATCTCGGGGATCCCATCCTTGTTGAGATCGGTGATCAGAATTGGGCAGGGAATGGCATAATTTTCGACATGATTGTAACGCCGATCGATGACTTTCCCCTCGAACGCATTGGTCGTTGCGCAAAAAATGTTCTCGCTCTTCCACAATTGCTCACCGGAATTGCTCAGAACCAGAAGCGCGTTGGACCGGTCGATCACCAGGTATTCGTTGGCACGGTCATTGTTGATGTCCGCCACGGCGAAGTTGAAAACGTTGCAACGACTCGGCAGCAGCACAGTCGTACCGGGCGTTATCTGGCTCCCAATCAACTGCATCTCCACAATCTCAGACATGAACGGCCCCTCCGTCGGGGGCCCCTTCTTTTGCCCAAGCAGCACCTTTCCTCGCCCAGGGAATTCCACCCCATTCACGAAATAGGGAACCGGCTTTCCAACCGGCTGCAGCGTGCCGCTGCTGAGCGACAGGCACATGGTGGAGACATCCTCGGTAAAGCCACGATCCCCCAGCATCTCCTCACTTCGTTGTGCACCGACCCTGTTTTTCTTCTTCAAATTCACGACATAAATTTCCGGCACGCGATCCCGGTTGGTATCCACCAGGGTGACCCAAATGAAGTTGTCCGTCGCACTGCCCGTGTAAGAGCCGATCACCCTCAGCCCGTTGGACTCCCGACGGAAAACCGTCACTTTCTCCTGAGCCACGGTGACCATTTCCAATTTGCCGTCCCCGTCGACATCCCCGATATCCATTCCAACCATACCGCCATTGAATGTCTGGCTCCGCCACACGCCGCCTTGCCTCAAAGCCGCTTCGGGGGTGATCTCCACAAAGTTGGGGTTGATGTATGAAATCCGGTCTTTGTTCGCCATGGCAGTACCCGGCAACAGCAGCTCGGGATTGCGATTGGTCATGGCTTCTTCATCCGCACTCGCCGCCTTGCTGTCTCCGGCTCTACCGAATACCTTCTGATTGATCTCCAGGGCGAATTGATTGATCTTCGGGATCACATCGTCCAAGCCCTTCGTCTGCGCGTACAGGCTCAAGGGCTCCTTGTCGCCGGCCACGGGAGCCATCTTTGCGTCGATGCTGATGGCCTGTCCGAGTGACGTTGCGCTGCCGTAGAGCACATAGTCGGCGCGCAGCGCCTTGCCCACACGCATGGCATCCGCGGCTGCAATGTCTCCTTTCACGGTCCCCAAGGCCTGCTGAACGCTCGCAGCGTCCAGGACCTGGACTTTGCCTTGCGCCGACAATCTGGAAGTCAGCATGTCGCGAATACCGTCCTGGAGATAATGAAGCTGGCTCGGTGTGTGCATATTAAAAGGCAGAACGGCGACCCGTGCAGGTCCGGCCTCTGCCGCCCAGACCCAAGAGGCGGGAATGCCGCCAAAAACGAGAACAAACGAGAAAACAATGAGAAAACACTTGATGGGATTTGCCTTCATGGGACTATGATTCCTCCTGAGATGCAAGTTGCTCTGGCTGGTTGATCCTTGACTAAGAGACAACCGAAGTACCGCGAGTTGAGCGAGCACAACGGCATGGCCCCATCCATGACGCCGGAGCGCGTCATTCGCTGAGCCCCTGCTCCTGCTCTCATTCTCACCGCGGGCACGGCAACCATACCCCATCTCGTCGAGATTTGGGAACTCCAATCTGAAGTCGTTTCGTTCACTTTTTTCTTGACTCGATCTCGGAGGCTGATGTAGACAGCTTTACAAGTGTAAAAGGGGCTTATCCGTTAACCGTCAGAATTCTGAAAGGAGGTGGTCAGACCAGGTGCAAGTCATAGGGGCAAACGATCAAATCATAGGAAAGAGTCACCGATTGGTTAGCTGATGAGGAGGAAAGAGATGAAAAAGTATTTCGTGGTTGCAATTGCGGTGCTGGCGATGGTGGCCATCGCCGTGCCGGCTTCCGCCAAGGTGGAGTTCAGCTATGGCGGCTTGTTCCGCGCCCGTGTCATTTCGCAGAACGATTTTGCTTACGGCTATGGCAACGGAGCTTTGGCCACCAGCGGCGCCATCGACTGGACTGAAGAAAGCCTCAATCGTTTCGATCAACGCACGAGGCTGTACTTCATTTTCACAGCGAGTGAGAACCTCAAGTTCGTCAACAGGTTGGAATGGAACGAAATCTGGGGCAACAGCTCGACCTCCGGCCGAGTCGGTGCCGACCGCGGTGATGTGGTCGTTAAGAACTCCTACCTCGACTTCAACATCCCCAACGGCGCCATCCCCATCAATGCGAAAGTGGGCATCCAGGGCATCAACCTTCTGAACTCCTGGATGATCGATGACGATTTTTCGTCCGCCAATCTCACTTTCAAGTTCAACGACAGCCTCAAGGCCAGCATCGGTTACATCGCTGGGCGCAACGATGATGTCTTCCAAGAGAAGGACAACATCGACGACCTGTTTGTGGTGGTTGATTACGTCTGTGGGCCTTGGTCGGCAAGCGTTGTGGGCGTGGCTCAGTGGGCTCAAGACAACAATGCCAGCGCGGATCCGCAGACGCTGATCACGTCGCCGATCGATGCGGTCAACGGCCTGCCGGCGGTTACCGTTCAAGATGCCACGAAGCATGGGCATGGGTCCATCGCCCCCATCGACATTACGACCCCCAACAACTACTTCCGCAGGTATCTTGCCAATGCGGGGGGTGGGTTTAACCGCTACATGACGTCAGACAACCAACTGTACAACCTTGGCTTTGACGTGCGCTACAAGACGGAAAATCTGGCCGCTTACCTGACCTTCATCAAGAACTTCGGGTACGCGAATTTTGTCGCTTTCAACGCTGACAACACGGGTCGTATCCTCAATCACATGAACCGGGATTTTGACTACCTGGGCTGGATGGTGGACGCCGGTGTCAATTATTACTGCGGTCCCTTCACCCTGAATCTGGGTGGCTTCTACACCACGGGCTCCCAGGACATCGAGGACAGCTTCAAGGTGAACGGCGTCGGTCAGTACAAGAAGACCGGCGACATGCACGCTTTCACCTACGCGCTTGACACCACCAAGTACTTCTCGGAAATCATCGGCGGCGGCATCCTCGACAACGTGGCACCTTCGCACGAGGATCTTCAGTGGCACGGCTACGGCATGCCGTCCAACCTGTGGACGATCACGGCCGGTGCTGCCTGGCAGGCTCTGCCCACCACCAAGATCTCGTTCTCGTACTGGTACTTTGGCACGGCCGAGGATGTCGTGAGCGGTCCGAAGCGCCCGGGCGACTTCGTGAATCAGCAGGATTTCCTCAACCAGTACTTCGGCGCTCAGAACCTGACCAACAAGGATCTGACCTTCGGCAGCGAAATTGGTCATGAGTTTGACTTGGTCATCAGCCAGAAGATCGTTGACGGCCTCATGCTCGACCTGGTCGGTGCGTACCTGCTTTCCGGCGAGGCTTACAGCCTGAGTCCCGATGATCAGGATGCCCTTGAGCTTGGTGCTCGTCTTCAGTGGACGTTCTAGTCATTCCTGAACGCGCCCTGGAATAGCTCAGCACTAGGATTTGGGCCCGGGAGGTTACTCCCGGGCCTTTCTTTTTTTCATCCGCCCGAGACACACCACTGCGCCTGCTCCACTCCATCCTCCGACCCCTCATTGTCCGAAGTCCTTCAATGACGACTCGATTCCAAACGGTATTGTCTTCCCCGCCGGAAGAGGCTATTGAGCGTTGAAGACGGGGCCACAAACGTCGCTTGTGAGAGGTATGTTTCCGAAACGGCACCTTCTTTTCACCTTTTTTGGAGTCACCGTGTATTTGCGCCGCCTTCAGACTGGCTCCGACCATCGCTTTGTCCTCCGCGAATCTATTCTCTCAGATGGACAGTGGCACCATCGGGACCTCCTGGACCTGGGACCGGATCCTTCCGTCGTTATTGTTTACCCGGGCGGAAACGGCTTTTACTTCGAGCCGTCTTTCGACGAACGATTACGAGCGACGGGAGCTGAGTACACTGAAGAACAGCTGGAGGAAGCCTTTTTTTCCTTTTTGCCGCACCATATCCAGCGGCTTCTCCGCCAATTCTCGCGCCGCGCCCCGAGGCAG
>CAZIEW010000003.1:0-45454 GCA_964538515.1 uncultured Syntrophobacteraceae bacterium | reverse complement strand
CTCGCCCTGGATCCAGAAAAGGTCGACCAATGCTTCCTGGATGAGGTGTGCGCGCTCAATCAGGACAAGCGCTTTTTCCTAGGCGTGGACGACCGAGCTCCGGACACACTCCACGACTATTTGAAGCGCTACGTCATCCTGTATTTCGACGCCTCCCCAGCCGCACACATGGAATATGCTGACTTCAGTCAGTTTTTTCGCAACAGGCGGACCGGAGCGACTTCCGCGTCTCCCGTCACTGGGGTTTCAACCGGAGAGGCCCTCGCCCGATTCGAGATCACCGAGGAGGAGCTCAAGCTCATGAAGGAGGAGGATTTGCGGCGACTCTATCGACGGAAAGCAAAAGACGCCCACCCCGACGGGGGTGGGCGTCATGATGCGTTTCTTGAGCTTACAGAGGCTTACGAGACGCTCCTGCGCCTGCTCTGAGTCTACTGTTTGCTAGCGCAGCTCCTGCGAGAGGACGTCCTGTACGAGTGTGTAGGGGTCGGCCTCTCGACTCTTCACCTTCTCCACAAGCGCTTCCAGGGAAATCCCGCTTGCTTCCATCCGTTGCAGCAAGGTTCGCAGCGCTTCGTCGCGCAGAGCTTCCACGATCTGGTTTCGCGCTCGTTTTCTCAGGGCCTCATCCAACTGTCCTTTGTCATTGGCAGTGAGATAGGTGCGATGCTTCTCGATGGCTTGATACAGCTCCTCGATTCCTCGCCCCTTGATCGCCTCCGTCTCAACAATCAGCGGCTCCCACACATCTCCATCCTCTTTCCGCCTTAGCCCAAGCTCGATAAGCGTCCGCAGTTCCCGCACGGTCTTGCGGGAGCCTTCCCGGTCCGCCTTGTTGACCACGAACACGCACCCGATCTCCATGATGCCGGCCTTGATAGCCTGGATCTCATCGCCCATCCCAGGAATGGTCACCAGAACGGTCGTGTGCGCGCTATGGGCAATCTCCACTTCGTCCTGGCCGACTCCAACCGTCTCGACCAGGATGATGTCCTTCCCCATCGCGTCCAGCACGTTGATCATGTCGTTGGTCGACCGCGTAAGCCCACCAAAGTGCCCCCGCGTGGCCAGGCTTCGGATGAAAACGCCAGGATCAAGGAAGTGCCGCTGCATCCGGATGCGGTCGCCAAGAATCGCTCCCCCGCTGAAGGGGCTGGTTGGATCCACCGCCAGGATTCCGACCGTGAGTCCGTCTTTCCTGTAACGCAGCGCCAGCTGATCCACCAGGGAGCTCTTCCCGACCCCCGGTGAGCCGGTGAAGCCGATCACGTATGCCTTCCCCGTGTGGGGATAGAGCTCCCTCAGAAGCTCGTGTGTCGTCGGGATCTGGTCATCGATATCGCGAAGCAGCCTCGCGGTAGCCCGCACATCACCTGCAAGAATTTGATCGACGATACCCATCATTCATCCAATCCAGTGTGTCAGGCGTCAGGCCGCCAATCCCTTCCGAGGCTTCACGTTCGCCCGAACCCATTCCGTGATGTCGAGAAGCTTGGCACCGGGCTCGAAGATCTCCTTGATGCCTACGGCCTTGAGCTTTGGGATATCCTCCAGGGGAAAGATGCCTCCGCCCACTACCGTGATATCCTCAGCGTTATGCTCCTTGAGAAGCTCCATCACCCGGGGGAAGGAGTACGTGTGAGCCCCGGACAGGATGCTGAGCCCGATCATGTCCACGTCTTCTTGAACGGCGGTCTGCACAATCTGCTCCGGCGTCTGGTGGCACCCCGTGTAAACCACCTCGAACCCCGCATCCCTGAACGCTCTTGCGATCACGCGGGCCCCACGGTCGTGTCCATCCAGCCCTGGCTTGGCAATCAGAATCCTCACCTTTCTCTCAGTACTCATATGCTCCATCTCCTTTGGATTTTCCGCATGCGACGGTCAGATTCAGCGTAATTAGAACGTCCCAGGGTCCGTGTACGTTCCGAACACTTCCCGGTACAGATCGCAGCATTCCTGCTCGGTAGCTCCTGCCTGGACCGCCTCGATCAGGGCGGGCATGACATTGTTCTCCCAGCACGCAGGCCCTTCACAACGTCGTCGCAGCTCGTCCATAGCCTTCTGGAAGCGCCCCTTGTCGCGCCTGGCCTTGTATGCATTGACCCGCTCGATCTGATTGCGCTCGATCTCGTCGTCGATCTTGAGCACGAATTCGAGGTCAGGACGCTCGGACACGTACTTGTTCACGCCGATAATGACCTTCTCGCCCCTCTCGACCTGCTGCTGGAAATGGTAGGACGCGTCGGCGATCTCCATCTGCGGGTAATCCCGCTCGATGGCGGCCACCATCCCCCCCAGCTCATCGAGCTTTCGGATGTACGTCAGGGCTTCCTCTTCCATCTTGTCAGTGAGGGCTTCCACGAAATACGAGCCGGCAAGGGGATCGATCACATTGGTAACGCCGATCTCCTCCGCCAGGATCTGCTGAGTCCTCAGCGCGATCAGAACGGCTTCCTCACTGGGAATCATGTACACTTCGTCGAGCGAGTTGGTGTGCAAGGACTGGGTGCCGCCGAGGAGCGCCGCCAAGGCTTCGGTGGTGGTCCGGATGATGTTGTTGTAAGGCTCCTGGGCCGTGAGGGAGCAGCCAGCCGTCTGGGTGTGGAAGCGCATCAGCATGGAACGAGGATTCTTGGCGTGAAAACGGTCTCTCATGAGGCGCGCCCAGATGCGTCGTCCCGCCCGCATCTTCGCGATTTCCTCGAAGAAATCGATGTGGGAGTTCCAGAAGAACGAAAGCCTGCCCGCGAAGTCATCCACATTGAGGCCACGCTTCATGCTTTCTTCGACATACGTGATGCCGTCGTATATGGTGAAAGCCAGCTCCTGGACCGCCGTGGCGCCTGCTTCTCGAATGTGGTACCCGCTGATGCTCACGGTATTCCACCGGGGCACCTCACGGGTACCGAACTCGATGGTGTCAACCACCAGGCGCAAGCTCGGGTC
The DNA here is from genome assembly GCA_964538515.1 of uncultured Syntrophobacteraceae bacterium. Classification (GTDB taxonomy): domain Bacteria; phylum Desulfobacterota; class Syntrophobacteria; order Syntrophobacterales; family Syntrophobacteraceae; genus CALBZH01. The sequence goes on along the minus strand of CAZIEW010000003.1, from coordinate 42,505 downwards.
GGGGGGAAGCATGAGGGTCTTCTGAGCGATGAACTCTTTGAGGCAATCGTTCTGGATGGTGCCGCCCAGCTTCTTGCGGCTGAATCCCTGGTTTTCGGCGTTGGCGATGTACATGGCCCAAATGATCGAAGCCGGCGGGTTGATCGTCATGGAGGTGGTGACTTCCTCCAGATTGATGTTGGCAAACAACCGGTTCATGTCTTCGAGCGTATCGATGGCCACGCCGCACTTGCCGCACTCGCCGCGAGCCAGGGGAGATTCTGTGTCGTAGCCCATGAGGGTTGGGAAATCAAAGGCCGTGCTCAGGCCCGTCTCCCCATGCTCGATGAGATAGTGGAAGCGCTTGTTGGTGTCATCGGCGGTACCGAGCCCCGCGAACATCCGCATGGTCCAGAGGCGAGCCCGATACATGGTGCTTTGAACACCGCGCGTAAACGGGAAAAAACCGGGAAACCCGATGTCCTCGTGAAAATCCTTGTCCTTGATGTCCAAAGGAGTATAGAGTGGTTTGATCTCGAGATCCGATACGGTGGAGAATCGCCCCAGCCGCTCCGGCACCTTCTTCACGGCCTTTTCGTACTCCGACAGCCAGTCCTTGTACTCGTTCTCGATCCTCTCCACAGCCGATTCAGACAGCATCTTCGTTCCCATTGGGTCTCATCTCCTCAGCGTTCCACAGGTTTTAGGTTACTAAAAAAAACCAAGCAGCATCAGACACAGCTCCAGCTCGATCAGGTCGCCCACATCAACCAGCTGCACACAGTCACGGTCGTTTCATGACCAAACATATTATCATGAAACCAAACACAAATCGATCGCCAAAAGCGTGAGCCGGGCCAAGTTTCACGAACACAAACACAGTCAAGCGGAGTGATTCAGAAAACGGTAAAAAACACGTAAAATCAGCGAATTTCGCCGCTCACACCCTCAAGAGAGGTAGAATAGCAAGTTGCGCCTTGTCAAACATATTTTTCTTGACCGAACCATTGCTCCTGCGGTACTAACAATCTGGCGCGGTAACCGGCGGAACCGGCATCCCATCGATGCTTCCCCCTATCCAGTTGATCCCACGACAGTTGCGCAACGACGCTCCCGCACGCCGGCCTGAAAATGCCGGAGCTCCGCCGCCAGCGACTCTCCCGCTCGACGTATTGCCTACGCATTCAAGTTTGTCATTCGGTTTGATGGAGCCACCAACGCCACACGAGAAGGGAGGTGGAATCCGCTGTCTGAGAAGGACATCGCAGATGGGCGAGGCTACAGGGATTTGAACACTCGGAATCAATAGAGAGGAGCACAGTATGGCAGCCGGGCAACTTCGGCCTCGATGGGGGCAACCCCTGACCGGAATCATCTCCAACATCGTCTTTTTCGTCGTCGCTTTGATTCTCTGGTACATCTTCAGCGACCCCTCTCGGGGTATTTTCAAAGCCTTCCCGTATCCGTTTGTCATGTATCTGGCCATGATGATCCTGGTTGGCTTGTGGCAGCACATGTTCCTCGGGGACTGGCCTTTTCAGAACATGCCTCAGCCGGCGCGTGGGATCACGCAAACCATCGTGAACCTCATTCTGGTATGGTTTGTCATTCACGTCATTTTTTACCGAGTTCTGGGGCTCGGCTTCAATTTTCTCAGCCAGAGCAACCTGGAAGCCCTGGCCGCCGCTAAGCAGACGGTCATGCCTGAAGGGGTGGCAAAGACCTTGACTCTCGAGGCTTTGGTCAATCCTGCAGCGCGTTTTGCCGAAAGAGCGGTCGTCACCTTCGTCCTCATCGGTTTTTATTCCTATCCGTTCGTAACCATCCTCTTCGGCAAGTGGCCCATTCGCCCCAGCGATCTTCCCCAACCCCAGGCGGGCCTGGCTGAAATCGGCTGGACTTCGCTCCTGACCCTCTTCTTCTACACGGTCCTGATCGTCCCTTTCTGGGGGCTGGTCTACGGCGTCATGTTCGGTAAGTCTTTTGCGCTCGCCACTCCCTGGTGGGGAGACATCAACGGCACGAAGCACGTCCACTGGGTGTTCGGCTGGTGGGAATGGATGATCATCGTGCTCTTCATGACCCCCAACGTGTGGCGCATGAAGCCCTGGTCCGTCATCAAGCTGCCCCAGCCCGCCAAGGGCCTGATCTCGTTCATCATCAACGTCGTTCTTGGCTATCTTCTCGCTTATATTTGTGTCCAGATTGCGCCTTCCTGGATGGACATGAACGAGATCAAAGCGCACCTTCCGGCCAGCGACGCGGGGAACCCGACGCGGTTTCTCTGGTATCATGCGGCTGAAATCGCGGGCTTCACACTGATTCCCTTCCTGGCCTGGCATCATTATTTCGACGACATGGCGCCCATGTCCGATCTGGACTCCTGGGGAGCTTTCTGGTTCCGCACGATCGGCGTTCTGGTGCTGTGCGCCATCAACTATTATTTCTTCTATTACCTCAATTTCGGCTATTGGGGCCTGGGCAACGACCACATGCATCACAGCCTTGCGGAGCGCTTCATTCACGGCGAATCGCTGATTTGGAATTTCTGGTGGATCATCCCGCTGCTGTGGAACGAGTGGTTCTTCCACAAGTGGCCATTCTATGTCCACGACCATCACTGATGGCCGGACGAGAGAATCCGAAGTGGATACGACGCTCCGATGAGCGTTAATAATGAAGGCCATGGTGGGGCCATGTCGATCCAACCGACCTGCCATGGCCTTACTTTCCTTTGTCACGGTTCCCTTTTCAGGAAACGAGGAGAACGTTCATGGCAAGAGAGGATTATTTCAATTGGGCTGAATCGGTTCTCGATCCATCCAAGACCTTCGAGAAGCCCGAAGCCCTGGCGGACATCAAGATCGTTGAGCTCTGCACACTCATTCTCGGCCCATCCCTTCCCAGCTACCTCTCCGAAATGGGAGCAACCGTCTTCAAGGTGGAATTGCCCGGGGCCGGCGACACGATGCGGTCACTCACCCCGTTTGCCAAGTTCTTCCGCGGGTGTGCACTGGGATGGCTGAAGGAAGCACGGAACAAGTATCACCTGGCCATCGACGTGCGCGTGGAGGAAGGCAAGGCCCTTTTCCGGGAGCTGGTGAAGCGCTCGGATGTGGTGGTCGAAAACCTGAGAGCCGGCACCATGGACAAATGGGGCATCGGCTACCGTCAGCTCAGCGCCATCAATCCCAGACTCATCTACATCGCCCTGAACGGGTTTGGGCAATGGGGCCCCTATTTGGAGCGGCCTTCGTACGACGCCATCGCCCAATCGGAATCCGGGATGGCCTGGATCACCGGCTTTCCGGACAAGCTTCCCCTCAAAGCGGGCATCTGGCTGGCGGATTATTTCGGCGGCTTGATGGGCGCGGCCGGCGTGCTCGGGGCGCTGACTTACCGGGACAAGACGGGAAAGGGCCAGTACATCGAATACTCCCAGGCCGAAAACCTCATGCGTGTCATGGACTGGACCTGGCTCTACCAGCACTTCACCGGCAAGCAGCGTGAGCGCTACGGTAACCGCGATGTTTCCATCTGTCCTTCAGACATCTTCCATTGCAAAGACGAGTTCGTGGCAATCGGCGCGGCGACGGACGCCCAATTCAAGGGTCTGTGTGAGGCCATGGCCATGCCTCAGCTCGCAGTCGACCCCAAGTATGCCACGCACACCGCCCGGCTCCAGGAAGAGAACGCCGTCGCCTTGCTTGACATCATCCGCAAGTGGGCCGCAGACAAGGCCTACGCCGAAATCGACCAGCTCGCCTGCAAATATGGTTTTGGGGCCCACAAGGTTTCCAACGGCAAAGACCACTTCCACGATGAGCATCTGATCAAGCGCAACTTCGTCTACACGGTCCACGACCCGATTTATGGCGAAGTGATTGAAGAGGGCATCACCCCCAAGTTCTCCGAGACGCCCGGCCGTATCAAATGGGTCGGAAAACCCGTCGGCTTCGACAACGAGTACGTGCTCAAGCGCTTCCTGGGCATGAAGACCGACAAAATCAAAGGGCTCAAAGAGCGCAACGTCATCGGCAAGTGGGTCGACATGCCCCCCGGCCGTCGTCCTCCCGAGGGTTGGGATGGAAAACGGGGCGTGATCCTGGCTTAGGGATCGTTGCGATCTTGCCGATTTCGGCCTGGCTCGCACGGTTTCCGCTGCCGAGCCAGAGGCGTGTGAATGTTGACAAGGAGGACAGTTCATGTCTGCAGATAAGGAAATGACTTGGGGTGAGTGGATTCACGAATTGGACGACCCGTCCAAGGCGCGCACAAAGCCGGAAGCACTGGACCACATTACCGTTTTGGATTGCAGTTACGCCAACATCGCCGGCTCCTTCGCCACATCGATTCTCGGTGAGCTGGGTGCCGAGGTCGTCCGCGTCGAGCCCCCCGGAGGGGATCCTGCCCGGACCTACTCGCCCTGGGGCTACATGCACATGGAAACGGGTCTTGGGTATCTCAACGAAGGTCGCAACAAGCTCCACATCACCCTCAACCTTGAAAAGCCGGAAGGCCGCGAGATTCTGCGCAAATTGGCCAAACGGTCCGACGTCCTGGTCGAGACGTTCATGCCCGGCACCATGGACGAATGGGGAATCGGCTATCGCCAGCTCAGCGAAGAGAACCCCAAATTGATCTATTGCGCCCTGTACACCTACGGACAGTTCGGCCCCAAGGCTAACTGCGGCAAGGCAGATGTGGATGTGGTGAACCAGGCCTACTCCGGCGTCACGTCGGTTACGGGTGAGCCGGTCGATGATCCCGCCAACCCGAAGCCGTCGGAAGTCCCCACCAAGCAAGGGAACTGGATGGGCTGGTACGCGGGAGGCGCGTGGGCTGCGGTTGCGATCATGGCGGCAATCCATTACCGGATCCAATCCGGCAAGGGCCAGTTCATCGATGTCTCGCCTGCGGAAGCGTTCGGCCGCTGTATCAACTACAACCTGACCTATTATCAGGGCTGGGAGCAGACGATTCCCCGCGTCGGCAACTACGACGTCGGCGTCTTCCCGTACACCTACTTCAAGTGCAAGGACGGCTACGCGTTCCTGTCCGGGTTCTCCGACATCAACTGGAAGGCCCTTACCACCATTCTCGGCCGTCAGGAGCTGCAGAAGGAGTATCCGACCATCTTCGACCGGCTCAACCTGGACAACATGAAGCAGATGTACAAGGAAATCGAAAAGTGGACCCTGAGCCACACCTACGATGAAATCTACGACGCGGTCATGGACTACAACAAAAACATCGGCGAGGGCATCGTGGTTCCGGGCCGCATTTCCGCTCCGATGGAAACCATGAAGGCCGAGAACTGGTGGGTGCGGCAGGCGTTCGAGCAGATCAACGACCCGTACTACAAGGAAATGCTGATCGCCAACCAGGCGTGGAAGATGACCGAAACGCCGCCGCGCATCAAGTGGATCTGCCGTCCCGTGGGCGGGGACAACGAATACGTTTACAACGTTAAATTGGGTCTTGGCCAGCCACAGCTCGAAGAGCTCAAGAGCAAGGGCGTCATCTAAGATCCGTTGGTGTCCGAAACAAACAAAAAGGGCTGCAAACGCAGCCCTTTTTGTTTGTGCAGGATAGATCAGTGGACCGGCTGCTTCACCGAGCGCACACCCAGGTCTCTGCAAATCTTCCTCGCAAGTGTGTCATTGATTTCGTTATGCCTCGGTACCGCAGATCTCCTGCCAAGTGTCGGATTGTACCACCACGAATGTCGGCCCCCTTCTCGCAGGAGCTCACATCCGCAAGACCTGAGGTGTTTCAGGGGCTCGGTTCTCCTCATAGGGCAATCTCAATCTCTTGAAAGTCCTCCCCCGCAGCTGCCAGAGCATCCTGCCTGTTAAACTCCAAAGCCTCCCGTAGAGTCACCTTAAGACTCTCAATAAGCTCTTCCCGCGTAGGCTCTTGGCAATTCACCCCAGGAATCTCCGCGATCCAGCCGATCCACCACTCACCCTCTTGCTTCAAGACCCCGGTGTACTCCTCGTTCATACGACTTCCTCCTTACAGGTTCTGAAGAGTCATCATGCAGGAGCCAGAGCGGTTCAAGTGATCGGTCTAAATATACCGATCCCCCAGCTCCGTGATGACCTTCTCAAGATCGCCTCCTGTTTGGAGTCCCAGGTCATGCATCGCGCTTTCCAGCCTCCGGCGCACATGGGGATCATTGAGCTCATCAAGCGCCCTCAAGGCCCTCCCCGGCGGCCCAGCCGAAAGAGGAGCTTTTCGTCCGCCGGCAGCGCCAAGTACCGGTCGATCGCGGCAAGCATGGCGTCCTTGTCTTCAGGCAGCTTGCCAGCGACTTCTTCGAGGAGGTTGATGTTGTATGTGATTTATAGGTTAGGGTGTCAGCCCCATCTTGATTTCTTGCACCTTCTATTGGAAGTTTTTCGGGGAAACGAGTTTGACTGTAGGGAAGTATGAATTATACCTTCTTATGTCTCGGGTAAGGAGCTCGAGCTTTTCTACAGCGGCATGGGCTCCGATAAAGAAATCAGGGAGAGGGGCAAGTTTGACTCCTTTTCGTCTCCGATACTCGACGAACACTTTGGCGGCCAGAAAGAGTGCTTCCTTGGGGATCTGAAGCATCCGAACTCCAGCGTCGATGATCGCTGCTTCTAGCTCTTCGATGCGCTCGAATCCTACCGAAACCTCAGCATAAATGATCGGGCTAATGCAGAGGACATGTGTTGCACTGTACCGTTCGAGCATTTCCTCGGACCATTGCGCCCATACGGGATCATCCTCAAAAATATCGAGCAATACGTTGGAATCAACGAGGATTCCTCTCATTCCGTGTCTCTCGTCATCGCCATGATTTCATCAGTTGTCATTTTGACCGTAGCAATACCTCGAAGCGCTCTAAACCTCTTCTCCAAACGATCGCCGCTCTTCTTCAAGAGGTAAACACGGTCACCGTCTTCCACAAAATCCACCTCACTGTTCGGTGCAATTCCAAGTTTTTCCCGAATGCGCTGTGGTATGGTTACCTGTCCCTTTGTTGTGACACGCAAAGCTATCTCCTTCTTAGTAATATTCTTAATAGTAAGAATATTACCCTTTACGGATCTCTTTGCCAAGGGTTTTGGTCATAATGGAATAACTAATTTATATTACTATAAAAACCAACTTTTCTGCAAGCAGCTTCTTAAATATACTGATCTCCGAGTTCCGCTATAAGCTTCTCGATGTCCCCGCCCTTGTGGGATACGAGGTCCCGCATAGCAAATCGCAGCCGCTGGCGCAGGTCGGGATTGTCGAGCTCATCGAGTGACCTGAGCGCTCCGCCGCGCCGTCCCAGGCGGAACAGGAGCTTGTCTTGCGAAGGCATCGCCAGGTATCGGTCAATAACCCCGATCATGGCATCTTTATCTTCCGGCAATCTTCCGGTCACATCTTCCAGCAGGTTCATGATGTGATCCGAGGTCAAGATGCTGTGAATGCCCTCCAGCGAATCGACCAGCAGCCGGATCTCCTGAACCGTTTCGTCATCCGTGAGCGGGATGAATCGGCCGGCTTCCACATCCTCACGCAGGGGCACTTGCGGGGGGATCCTGAGGCTTCTCAGACGGATGAAGTGAGGGTCGATGGCATTCAGCACGCGCGCCGTTTCGATGGCGTGCTCCCGCGTCCACTCCTTCCCGCCGAGTCCCGGCATGATGTATTCCGACAGGGAAATGCCGGCAGCGACCACCTTGACTCCCGCATCGATATGCTGCGCCGCCGTGGCTCCTTTCCGCATGAACGCCAGCACTGCATCGGAGCCGCTCTCCATGCCGATGTGAATCCGATCCAGCCCGGCCTCCCGGAGAGCCTTCAGCTCCTCCAGACTCTTACGGCTCAGGGTTTGGCTCCGTGCATAGGAGGTCACACGAGTCACCCCCGGAACTTTCTCACGCAGATAGGCCAGGGCTTCGACGAGGACACTCGTGTCGAGCAGCAGGCTGTTGGCATCCTGGATGAACACGGTCCCCTTGCCGGAATAGGCCCAGTAGGCGACGTGACGGTCGCATCCCTGGCGTACCGGGTCGGTCAGGACGGCGTTTAAGACCGGCCCCGTAATTTCTCCTCCCTGCCCCATCCTGACCGAAAGCTGTCTCAGATCCTCGATGATCGCGTGCACCACATCGATATCGCCACGGATCTCCCGGATCGAGCGACGACTGAAGGGCTGCCCCTTGTAGACGGGACAAAAGCGGCACTGGTTCCACGGACAGTTGCGGGTGAATCGCAGCAGAAGACTCCCCGCCTCGCTTGGAGGCCGTATCGGCCCCTGCTCAAAAAACATGGTCAGCTCCAGCATCGAGACATGGGTTGAAGTAGCCGAATCGCAATCGCGGGTATCGCTCGCGCAGGCGGGTCATGAGCGCTCTCACCCCCATGGCGGTCACGGTTTCGCGACTCTGAGCCATCTGCGTCAGGTACCATTCCGGATCGATATTGAGGTTGCGCATCTGGATGAGGTCGAGACCCGTTTCCTCGATGAAGCCGCAGAGCGCCTCGAATTCATCCTCGCGGTCGGTGAAGCCCGGGAGCACGAAATAATTGATGGAGGCGAACCGGCCGTTGGCCTTCATGATTCGGATGGATTCTTTGAGATCCTCGAAATTGTACCCACGGGGACGGAAGTAGGCCTCATAGCACTCGCGCCGGCAGCTGTTCAGGCTTACCCGGATGCTGTCCAGCCCCGACCGGCACAACCCATCGATCTCCCTCGGCAGGCTGCCGTTCGTGTTGAGGTTGATCGTGCCCCGCGGCGATTCCTCCCGCATCATCCGAATGGATTCCCCGATCGTTGGACTCTGAAGCAGCGGCTCTCCCTCGCACCCCTGCCCGAAGCTCACCACGGCACGCGGCGCCTTCTTGAGATGCGGGACGCCAACCCCGCATATTTCTTCCGGAGTCGGAACGAAGGCAATCCTGTCCTGGGTCGCGCAAAGGTCGTCCCGATCTTGGAGACTGATGCAGCCGAGGCAGCGGGCGTTGCAGACGGGCGAGGTGGGGAGCGGGGCCTCCCACCGGTCCATGAACAAATTCCTGGCAGCGGGGCAGCCATAGGTCAGGGCGCACTTCCCCAAGTGCTGCACCAGTCGGTTCTGCGATTCGCGACGCATGCGCTTTGCGGCATTTCGCCGGATTTGAGCTTGGTCAATGTGCCTGGCATCCTGGCGCTCGTCGGGATCGACCCGGAAGCCGGCCGCAACAAACCGTCCGTCGAGCCATCCTACTGCCGTGTAGGCGAAAAGCGGGAGAAGGGGGGCACCGGGGAGCGTCTCATAGGCGGCCGTGAAGGTCGCCGTATGCGCGGGGGCCATGAACGCAGCAACGCCCTGAACCGGTCTGGAGGAGTCATACGGATCCGCGGAGAGGACTTTGAAAGAGCGCTTCTTACGATCGTATCCGACGGGAGCCCGACCCGGCAGCACGAACAGCTCACTCCCTTGAGGCAGCTCTATCCAGTCCCCCGGTCGCAGACGCTCGAAGGAGCTGCCGCTTCTCCCGGCCATCTCCAGATGAGGCCAATCGAAGATCCTCCCCTCGGCATCGGCGTAAACCAGAGCAGGCCTATTGCGCATCGTCGGCGTCTAGAAGGTCTCTGAAATTAAGGCACTCTGCGTGGAGATCATTTTTGAGGAGGGAGAGCAGCTCATGAAGAAATTCGAACGCAAACAACGTCATGCGGTGATGATGCACCATGATGCCCACCGGTTCCCTTTTGGTCAGCGCTCCCGGCAGTTCGACCAGGAGATTTTCGAAGTCCACCGAGGGGTCTTTCGCTTTTCTGGTATGGAGGTCCAGAGAAACGCGCAGGTTCCTGAGCGGTGCGGGTCCTTTCGCTCCACGGGGAAGAGGGCCGTCGAGGGAGACCGCCTTGAAACCGAGCTGCTGAAGGATCTTGAGAGTCTGAAGGGACAGCCTGTTCCAGGGGGGCGTAAAGACCGGAAGCAGGCGCTCACCAAAAATCCCCTGCATCTTTTGCTGCCCGTTCAGGATGTCACGCCACTGCTTTTCCAGAGGACGCTGCTCCCCAAATTCCGATTTCTTACCGGTCCTTTGCCAATTGACGTGGCGCCATCCATGCTGGTGCCATCCCCAGAGGGACTCGTGGATGGGGGCCGAGGCAAGGAGCTGCTCTTTCCTCGCCGAGCTGAGCCAAGCGGGCACAACTGCCAGCCCAAGAGGCACCTGGTGCTCTCGAAACAAACGGCACAGCGCGTCAAAAGCCCGCCCACCCGCACCGATGTCGTCTGCTCGAAAAAAGACCGTGGGACGCTGGCTGGAGAGCCCCTTTTCAAAAGCGTCCCTCAGCCGCGAGCGCCAATCAGGCGGTTCGATCTGCCACACGGCGGGCGTCTGACGAGGACGATAATACCCGGGAACACCAAGAATCTCGGATGAGGGGCTTACATCTCGCTTCAAAAAAACCGGCTCCTTTTAGTCCTTGAATTCTGAAACGCTTGGGCGGGATAGCTTTGGCCGAGCTCTGGATAGGAGAGCGCAACGCGATCAATCACCCAACTGGCTTGTTTAGCTTATAAGAGCGCCCCCCTTTCGTCAAGCTCACGTTCTGCTCACGCTCGAAGCCCCTCCAATCGCGCGAAGGAGCGCGATGACGCATACTCCATGCCTCCACGGGAAGAGGTCCGAGGCAAAGAGCCCTTCCGTCTTGCTCAGGAAGACGCTATAGTACCGGGCGTATCGCTTACGCATTCACCATGAAGCCACAACCGGAAGCCATGGACCCGAAACCCGACCTGCCCAAAGCACTCCAGCGTCGCATCAAGCGCCACGTCCAGGCCCGCGAGCATCGGTTTGCGGTGGTCGTCCCGTCGGAGCTGGCGACCATTTGTCGGCAGGAGCTGGCCGCGATCGGCATTCAAGACTGCTCGATCACCGAAGCAGGGGTCGAATTTTCGGGCCCCATGGAATCCTGCTATCTTGCAACCCTCTGGTCGCGCACGGCAAGCAGAGTCCTATGCCGAGTGCACCGATTTCGCGCTGGCGTCCTCGAGGAGCTGTTCCACAAGGTGTCCCATTTCCCCTGGGAGCTGTGGATCAATCCCGTCATCCCTCTGCAAATCGATTCGCACGTGCGCTTTTCGCGCATCGAGCATGAGGGGCGAGTCCAGGAAACGGTTCTTAAAGCCATCCAGCGGTGTTTTGCCTCCCAAGGGCTTGCCGTACCATCCCTCGCCTCCTCGACGCCTCCGGAGAATGCTCAGGAGAGCGATCCCGACGCGCAGGCTAGACAGCGGATCCTCGTCCATCTTGTTGAAAACCACTGTGAAATCAGCCTGGACACGACCGGCGCGCACCTTCACCGACGAGGCTACCGGCTTCGCCACGCGGGTGCACCGCTTCGAGAGACGCTTGCCGCCGCCATCCTGATCCGATCCGGTTGGCAGGACGACATGCCCCTTGTCGACGGAATGTGCGGCGCCGGGACAATCGCCATCGAAGCGGCTCTCATGGCTCGACGGATTCCCCCCGGAATGAGCCGATCGTTCCTGTTCGAGCGGTGGCCATCCTTCGCGGCCGCCCAGTGGGAGTATCTCCGCCGAAAAGCCCGCGAAGCCATCCGTGAGCGTGCCCGTGCTCCGATCATCGGGGTGGATGCCAAGGGCGAAGCCATCGAGATAGCCCGGGAGAACGCCCGACGCGCTGGCCTTTCAGAGGATGTCTCCTGGGAAGCGACGGACTTTTTCAGCTACGAGCCTTCGCAGCACGCGCTCCACCCCGGAGTCCTGATTCTGAATCCCCCCTACGGCAAGCGTCTGGAGACGGAAGGACGGGAATTTTATGAGCGACTGGGGCTGCACGCTCGCACTTTCTACCGGGGCTGGCGACTCGCAGTCCTTGCTCCCGAGCGCAGCCTTCTCCAAAAGGTCGGTCTTCCGAGCCTCCGAATCTGGCAGATTCCACACGGAGGCCTTTCGATCGTTGTGGGTATGGGACGGATATGAGCCCCATCCATCACGGTGCAGGCGAGTCTACGCGCTCTTCCCAGCACCCCGGGGCGGAGGAGATTGAGTGCAGAAGCTTTCACGCAGACAGATGAATCTGGAAAACACCTATCTGAAGCTCACGCCGTTCTCTCAGAACTTGGTACAACTGTGCTCGATCCTCTATGAGCCAAGCTCGGCGAGCACGATCTACCAGGTCTGGCACGCAACCGGTCTGCCCGCCCCAAACAAGTCCGTCACATCCGGCAAATCGCTGGCGCCTTATCTGGAAGAGCTGCAACGAGCGGGTCTCCTCAACACCGGCCACCAAGTCCGATCTGCGTTTGTCGAGATCGCGACCCGCCATGCTCTGCGCATTTTCCCCGCTCCCGTGAACCTGACCTCCGCGGAGATGCTCTCTCGCCCCTGGCTGGATCGATTGCCGGCCAAGACCGAGTGCATCCAATGCTCCTCCCGGCCAAAGGAGCCGGTGCTTCAGCTTCCCAAGGGATTGCTGTGCAAGTCGTGCGTCCAGAGGGAGATCGCCCGTTACGCCGCTTCTCTGGACCTGTCGGACTGGACGATCGAGAGGGTCCAAGGGGCGCTTTCGCCTGGCGGCGACTTGATGGATCGTTTCGTCGCCCTCATCCAGTTTCCGGCCTTGTGGAACCGCATCAAGCCGACCGGACCGGATGAGTCGGCATTGCTCCGGCACCTGGCCTCCCACCTGGGATACGGGGATGATGGCCCGCTGGACCAAAGTGTACGGCAGGCTGCGCTCTCCGCCGTTAATGCCGTCGGCAAACCGATGGTTCCGATTCTCATCGAGCCCGCTTTCCAGGAAAAAGACACGTCCTTCTCCAATGTCGTCCGGGCGCTGGGCTCCATCGATCCCCTTCATGCGTCCGTCGTGCCCCTGATTCAGCGGGCGGCCACCCACCCGAAGATCGTGGTCCGGGAGGGGGTTGCGGCCATCGTCCACCGTCTGACCGGCCACCAATACTGGCCCCAGCTCCAGGCTCTCAGGCGGGATGCAGACGCCGGCATTCGTTCGGCCGCTTTTCGCATGACGTCTCGGGACGACACACCCGATACGGACACCCTCCTCCAAAGCGTTGAATCCCGGTTCCCTCAAAGCCATTTCCACCTGATGGCCGCAGCCGTGCTTCGCACCACGCGAACCGAATACGCCAGCTATTACACCACCAAGAGGGATAACGCTCGATTGGTGCGAAATCTGCGGATCGCCCTCTATGCCGGTGATGCCGATGCGCTCAATCACTTCTACCGGGCATGGACCGCGCACGGCATCCTGGAGGCCGGGAAGGGGGACCCCCTGATCGGCATCTGCTTTGAGCCTCACGACCCTGAATGGCTTTCCTCCCTTCCGGTAGCCGTCCAATCCCAGGCCTTGTCAAAGGCCCTCAACCGCAACCCGTTTCTCCTCGTGGCGGATGAGGAGATCGTCGAGGCGGCGCTGGCCTTGTCCCGCCGGAAGCCCCTCCCCAAGGCCGTGCAGGCCAGCCTCAATTATGACCTGAGCACGCGCTTTCTCCTGGCGGGACGGTTTGAGGAGGCACGGGTCCACATGCAGCGGATCGACGAAGACGGCTTCACGGCAGGCCGGGCGGGGGCGGTCGCGTTCATGGAAGGCCGGAATGCCGAGGCTCTCATCCTGTTCGAAAAGGAGCTCAAGGAGCTTCGAAGGCGATTCGGCAAGCGATCGCAGTACTACTCGAGCATCGTCGGCGTCTTTCATATCCTGGCGCTGCTCAAGGAGGGCGGACCGGATCACCTGAAAAAGGCCGAGCAGTATCTCACGAGCAGCGCGGCCAGAAGTTACCTGGACAGCACCCTGCCCACGGTCTTCGAATCGCTGCTGTCGATGGTCTACATGAGATCCCATGATGAAGCCAAGGCGCGGGATGTCATCCCGCATCCCCTGGAGCCCGTCCCCCCCTGGTCCCTGTTCTTTTCGTCGCTGGCGTTTTATTACTTGCAAGGAAGCCTGGCCCAGGACTGGATCGACCGGTTGAGCAAGCTGTTCATCCAGGCCAGGGATGTCGGTCAGACCTGGCTGGCCGTGGAATGTGCCGAGCTGCTGTGCCGGGTCGAAGAGAACACGCCGATCCGCCGCAATTACATCGACAAAGTCCGATCGGAAACGGGGATACAGTCTTTCGTAGCGACGCTGCGCATCGAAGAGCCGTGGCAGCGCAGCCTCCACGCCCTGATCGAGATCACCTCCCAGGCGGATCAGGCCAGAGCCCCGGCGGCGGACACGCGCTTGATCTGGCTCGTAGGTCTCCATAAGGACTTCCTGCGCCTCCAGCCCCTCGAGCAGAAGCGCGGCGCCAGGGGCAATTGGACCAAAGGCCGCCCGGTGGCCCTTTCCAGGCTCGCCTCCGGAGCGGGTCTCGACAACCTGACCCCGCAGGACCAGACGCTGCGTCAAGCGGTCGAACGGGAAGTCTACCGGTATTACACCCCCGGCTACACGCTCAACATGGAAAAGGCGATCCCGGCCCTCATCGGGCATCCGAACCTGTTTCTCGAAGATTCGCCCGAGACCCCGCTCGAAGTCGTCAAGGGCGAGCCCGAAGTTGCGGTCACCCAGTCCGGCTCCCAGCTTTCCATTCGCTTCGCCACACCGGTCGCCACGGAGCGGCATGTCATCGTGAAGGAGACCCCGACGCGGTACAAGGTGATCGAGCTCACGGAGAGCCATCGGCGGATCGCCAAGATCCTCGGGAGCAAGGGACTGAAAGTACCAGCATCGGCCAAGGAGGAGGTGCTGACCGCCATCTCCGGGCTTTCCTCCCACATGCTCGTTCATTCGAGCGTTGGGGGAACCTCCAAGGAGGCCAAGGAAGTCCAGTCGGACCCCACTCCGCACATCCACCTGCTCCCCTCCGGCTCCGGATTCCGCTTCGAGATCTTCGTCAGGCCCTTCGGCACCGGCGGCCCCTATCTCAAGCCCGGAACGGGCGCCGGCAGCATCTTCACGGAGGTGGACGGCACGAAGCTCCAGACGCAGCGGGACCGCAAGCGCGAAAAGGAGCTGGCCGACGCCGTGGAGACGGCTTGCCCCGTGCTTGCTCGGCTGCCCGAGTCGGAGCGGCAGTGGGTGCTGGATGATCCGGAGGACTGCCTCCAAGCCCTTCTGGATTTGAAAACCTTGCAGGACAAAGGGGAGGCGATCGTTGAGTGGCCGGAAGGCGAAAAGCTCCGTGTCACGCGCGAGATCTCCTTTGATCAGCTGCGGCTCAAAATACGCAGCAAGGCCCACTGGCTCGAGCTGAGCGGAGACCTGCAGGTGGACCAGGATCTGGTCTTCGACATGCGCAAGCTCCTGGAGCTCCTCCAAACAAGCGAGTCACGCTTCGTGCCCCTCGGTGAAGGTCAGTTCCTGGCCCTGACAAACGAGCTCCGAAAGCGCCTCCAGGATCTGGATTCCTACGTCGAGCGTCGGGGCAAAGAAATCCGCATGCATCCCCTAGCGGCGATGGCCCTGGAGGATTTCACTGAAAAGCTCTCCCACCTGGACGCCGATGAGGGCTGGAAGACTCGTCTCCTTTCCATTCGAAATGCCCAAGAGATCCAACCTGTTTTGCCTTCGACCTTGAAGGCCGAGCTTCGCGATTACCAGGTCGAAGGGTACGTCTGGCTGTCCCGGCTGGCATATCTCGGCATCGGCGCCTGCCTGGCCGACGACATGGGGCTCGGCAAAACCATCCAGGCCCTTTCGGTCATCCTAGCACGCGCCACGGAGGGCCCCACCCTCGTTGTGGCGCCCACATCCGTCTGCATGAACTGGATCACGGAAGCCAGACGGTTCACGCCGACCTTGAACCCCATCGTCTTCGGCGGCTCCCAGCGGGAGGAGCTCGTCAAGAGCCTTGCCGCCCACGACGTCCTGGTCTGCAGCTATGGTCTCTTGCAGCTGGAGGCCGAGCTTCTAAGCTCACGCACCTGGCGCACCATCGTTCTTGATGAAGCTCAAGCCATCAAGAACATCACGACCAAACGGTCGCAGGCCGCCATGAGCCTGAACGGGGAGTTCAAGCTCATCACCACGGGAACCCCGATCGAGAACCACTTGAGCGAATTCTATACCCTGTTCAATTTTATCAACCCGGGTCTGCTGGGATCCCTCAAGCGCTTCAACGAGCGGTTCGCCATTCCCATCGAGCGTTATGGGAACCGTGAAAGCAGGAAGCGCTTGAAGAAGCTCGTTCAGCCATTCATCCTGAGACGCTTGAAATCCCAGGTCCTGGAGGAGCTGCCCCCCAGGACAGAGGTGGTCCTGCGCGTCGAAATGAGCCCCGAAGAGGCATCCTTCTACGAAGCCCTCCGGCAACGGGCACTCGAAACGTTGGAGAGAGACCGTTCGCCCGTCGGGCAGAAGCATCTGAAGATCCTCGCGGAAATCACGCGGTTGCGGCAGGCCGCCTGCAACCCGAAGCTCGTCTTTCCGGACAGTCCACTGGCGAGCTCCAAGCTGCAGCTTTTCGGGGAAGTGGTTACGGAGCTCCTGGAGAGCCGCCACAAGGCCCTGGTTTTCAGCCAGTTCGTGACCCATCTGCAGCTCATCCGAGGCTACCTGGATCAGAAGGGCATCGACTACCGCTATCTCGACGGGAGCACGGTTCCCAAAGAGCGCAAGCAGCAGGTGGACGACTTCCAGGCGGGGCGCGGAGACCTGTTCCTGATCAGTCTCAAGGCGGGGGGACTCGGGCTCAACCTCACTGCGGCCGACTACGTGATTCACATGGACCCGTGGTGGAACCCGGCCGTCGAAGACCAGGCCTCGGACCGGGCTCACCGAATCGGGCAGCAGCATCCCGTGACCGTTTACCGTCTCGTCACGCAAGGGACCATCGAGGAGAAGATCGTTCAGCTGCACCAGGACAAGCGTGACCTCGCCACCAGCCTCCTTGACGGAAGCGACCTCAGCGGAAAGATCTCGGCCGAAGAGCTCCTGCGGTTGATTCGTGAGGCTTGATCGTGTCCAAGGGGTCACATGCGGTCGTAGGGGAAAGATCCAGCACGGACGGTCATCGCATGTTGGGATTTTCCCCTATCAGAATAGTGCAATTGCCCTATTCACATTGAAAGAAAAGACCTTAATTTCAGTTGTTGTGATACGCTGAATGGCGCAATCAAGCGAGACCGTCTTCTTCGCATCGCATGCTCCCGTTTTCATCGTCACCCTTTTCCAGCTCAAATTCAAACCATCTCAGTAAGTGCATGCTTTCTTCCGCTCTTCTAGCGAGCCGGGTCTCCAGGCTGACCGATCGAAACGGTTTAAGCGATACCCGCACAGAGGGGGTAGACCTTGTTCTGGACGCCTATTAAAAAGCACGTGGCCTCGTTCGCTGTTCGGCCCAACCTGCTCGACTACGATGAAATCCGCTCCAGGTTCTCCTGGGATGCAATCCGAAGGGAGCTGGACGGACTTCCGGGGGACAGGGGACTGAACATCGCCCACGAGGCGGTGGACCGTCATGCCGCCGGCCCCCTGGCGAGCCAAGTCGCGCTGCGTTGGCTGGGCAGTGAAGGGGAGACCCGGGACTACACTTATGCGGACCTGAGCGAAGCTTCCAGTCGCTTTGCGAACATCATCACAGGCCTGGGAATCGCGAAGGGAGACACGGTCTGTGCGCTGGCGGGCCGCGTGCCGGAGCTCTACATTGCGGCGCTGGGAACGTTGAAAAGCGCAAGCGTTTTCTGTCCGCTCTTCTCAGCGTTCGGACCCGAGCCCATCTTCCAGCGCTTGAGCCGCGGGGATGCCCGGGCTCTCGTGACCACCGAGCGTCACTATCGGCAGAAAATCATCCCGCTCATGGATCGCCTTCCCAAGCTGCGCCGCGTGCTCCTCGTGGACGTGGCGGACCATCTTGCCGATCACCTGCTGTCCCTTCCAAGGATGATGGCTGAAGCCTCGGACGCGTTCACGATCCCCCCAACCGACCCCGAGGACATGGCGGTGCTTCACTTCACGAGCGGGACAACCGGCATGCCCAAGGGGGCCGTGCATGTCCACAATGCCGTCCTCACCCACTACATGACCGGCAAATACGTCCTGGACTTCCATCCAGGAGACGTCTTCTGGTGCACCGCGGATCCGGGGTGGATAACCGGAACTTCCTACGGGATCATCGCCCCCTTGCTCCACGGCATCACCAACATCGTGGACGAAGCCGATTTCGACGCGGAACGCTGGTGCCGCATCCTGGAATCGCAGAAGATCACCGTGTGGTACACGGCCCCGACCGCGATTCGCAGACTCATGCGGATCGGGGTTGAACCGCGGCTCAAGTGCGACCTGCATCACCTGCGACTTGTCCACAGCGTCGGGGAGCCCCTCAACCCCGAAGCGGTCGTGTGGGGTGAAAAGGGGCTCGGACTCCCCGTTCACGACAACTGGTGGCAGACGGAAACGGGCGGCATCATGATCGCCAATTTTGCCTCCATGGAGATCAGGCCCGGCTCCATGGGCCGCCCACTTCCCGGTATCGATGCCGCCATCGTACGCCGCATCGACAAGGATCATGTTGAGGAGATTCGGGACCCCGGGATTCAGGGGGAGCTTGCACTTCGCCCCGGATGGCCGTCCATGTTCCGGGCTTACCTGCATGATGAAGAGCGCTACCGGAAGTGCTTCGCCGGGGGCTGGTATCTCACGGGGGATCTGGCCAAGCGCGATGCCGACGGCTACTTCTGGTTCGTCGGACGCGCGGACGACATCATCAAGACCGCCGGGCACATGGTCGGTCCGTTCGAGGTCGAAAGCACGCTGATGGAGCACCCTGGCGTGGCGGAAGCCGGCGTCATCGGAAAGCCCGATCCCATGATCGGGGAGATCGTGAAGGCTTTCGTGGCCCTCAAGAGCGGGTTCGAGCCCACCGAGGAGCTTCGGCTCGAGCTGATCGGCTTTGCGCGAAAGCGGCTCGGGTCGGCGGTCGCCCCCAAGGAAATCGAGTTTCAGCCGAATCTACCCAAGAACAAGGCCGGTAAGATCATGCGCCGGCTGCTCAAAGCCCGGGAGATGGGGTTGCCCGAAGGCGACCTCTCCACGCTGGAGACAAGCCCATGAGAACCAAAGGCTCCAAGAAGGCGGCAGAGGAAGCTGGCGTGACGACAGTGGACCGCGAGCATGCGCTGCACTTGCTGCGCTCCATGATCCTCATCCGGCGCTTCGAAGCGAAGTGCGCCGAGCTGTACAGCGCCATGAAGATACGCGGATTCCTGCACCTTTACGACGGAGAGGAAGCGGTGGCCGTTGGAGTCTTGCAGGCTTTGACCCCCGAAGACGCCATCGTCGCCACCTACCGTGAGCACGGTCATGCCCTGATTCGTGGCGTTTCGGCGGGCGCCATCATGGCGGAAATGTATGGAAAGCAGGAAGGCTGCAGCCGCGGGCGAGGCGGCTCCATGCATCTTTTCGACGACAAGACGCGCTTCTATGGAGGCAACGCGATCGTGGGCGGCGGGCTCCCCCTGGCCGTGGGGCTTGCCCTGGCCGACAAGATGCAGGGGAAGGCGCGGGTCACCTGCTGCTTTTTCGGCGACGGCGCGGTGGCGGAGGGCGAGTTTCACGAATCCATGAACCTCGCCGCCCTCTGGAAGGTGCCGGTGCTCTTCGTTTGCGAGAACAACCTGTACGCCATGGGAACGGCGTTGCGCTATTCCCATGCGGTCCAGGATCTGACCCGGAGGGCCGCGAGCTACGACATGGCCTGCGAAGCCGTGGACGGGATGGACGTCTCGGCCGTGGAAACCGCGGCCCGCAAAGCGGCCGCCTTCGTGCGCGGGGGAGAAGGGCCCTATTTCCTGGAATGCCGCACGTATCGGTTTCGGGCCCATTCCATGTTCGATGCCGAGCTTTACCGCAGCAAAGCCGAGGTTGAGGAATGGAAAAAACGCTGTCCCATCGAAACGTTCTCCAGTCGATGCCGGGAGGGCGGGCTGATCAGCGACGAGGATCTGGCAACGATCGAGCGTGAGGTCGCCCAAGAGGTCAACGAAGCCGTGGCTTTCGCGGAAGCATGCACCTGGGAGCCGATCGAGGACCTGACCCGCTTCGTTTACTCGGAACGGAGGAGACCATGAGCACCAGCACGCCTGCGATGCGGAAAATCACCTACCGGGAAGCCGTGCGAGAAGCCATCCGGGATGCGATCCAAAGGGACGACCGAGTCTTTCTCATGGGAGAGGACGTGGGGCGCTATGGGGGCTGCTTCGCGGTGAGCAAAGGGCTCCTGGATGAGCTCGGTCCGGCGAGAATCCTAGACACGCCTCTTTCGGAGTCCGGATTCGTGGGCGCCGGCATCGGGGCGGCTCTCGGAGGCATGCGCCCCATCGTGGAAGTCATGACGTGCAATTTCAGCCTCCTCGCCGCGGACCAGATCCTGAACAATGCTGCTGTCTACCTGCACATGTCCGGAGGGCTATTCA
Source organism: uncultured Syntrophobacteraceae bacterium (assembly GCA_964538515.1). Taxonomy (GTDB): domain Bacteria; phylum Desulfobacterota; class Syntrophobacteria; order Syntrophobacterales; family Syntrophobacteraceae; genus CALBZH01. Next base: position 22,109 of record CAZIEW010000003.1, on the reverse strand, counting down.
ACGTCCCGATCGTCATTCGCATGGCCACGGGAGGCGGGAGGCAGGTGGCGGCCCAGCATTCCCGGTGCCTGGACGGCTGGTATGCCCACATTCCCGGGATCAAGGTGGTGAGTCCCGCCACGGTCGAAGACGCCCGCGGCATGCTCTGGACGGCCCTCGAAGACCCCGACCCGGTGCTCATTTTTGAGAACAGCGGTCTCTACAACATGGAGGGCGAGCTGCCCGTGGATGCCGGCCCCGTCGACATCGACTCCGCCCGGACTCGACGGCCGGGCAAGGACATCACCCTCATCAGCTACTCGGCGAGTCTCATCAAGTCCCTGGATGCAGCAGAGATTCTCGCCCGCGAGGGAATCGATGCGGAAGTGATCGATCTGCGCACGCTCCGCCCCCTGGATGAGAAGACGTTTCTGGAGTCCGTGGCCAAGACACACCGAGCATTGATCATCGACGAAGGGTGGCGCAGCGGAAGCATCTCTGCCGAAATCAGCGCCCGGATCATGGAAAACGGCTTCTTTGATCTGGACGCCCCGGTCCAAAGGCTCTGCAGCGTCGAAGTGCCGATGCCCTACGCCAAGCATCTCGAGGACGCAGCCTTGCCGCAGGTGGACAAAATTGTGGACATCGTACGATCGATGGTGGGAGCCAATGGCTGAATTTCGCATGCCCAGTCTGGGCTCGGACATGAAGGAAGGGACGCTCCTCGAATGGCGGGTCAAGCCGGGAGACCGCGTCAGGCACGGGGACATCATCGCCGTGGTGGACACCGACAAGGCCGCGATCGAGATCGAAGTCTTCGAGGATGGAATCGTCGAGACGTTGATCGTCCAGCCGGGACAAAAAGTACCGGTCGGAACCGTCTTGGCGCTCATTCGGCAGGAAGGATCGCCCGCCGCACCAACCGTACCCGCAACCGCCCCCGCGCTGGAGGGGGCTCCCGCCCGAGCGGCCCAGGAAGCGGCGCCCCCCTTGGAAGGAATCGTCCGTGCGGCGCAGAGAGCAGTTGAGGCATCGGCTCCGGGGGAGGAGACACAGCGCCTGAGGGCCTCTCCCTATGCCAGAAGGCTTGCGGCACAGCGCGGTGTTGATCTGAGCCTTCTTCGAGGAACGGGCCCCGGTGGCGCCATCTGTGCGACGGATGTTGAGCGCGCGGCGAGCGTGGTGGCCTCCACGGTTTCCATGGCGGCAGCGGCGGCGGACCTGGCAGCGCGCGGCCCAGTGCCGTCACCCGAAAAGCCGACCCCTTCGCCCACGGCCGAAGAACAGCCCCGGTCCGCCTTTGATCCGGCGGCCATGCGCCGCGCCATCGCGGCAGCCATGGCGCGATCCAATCGGGAAATCCCCCATTATTACCTGCAGACGCGGATCGACTTGAGCCGTACCCTGCGCTGGCTGGAAAGCGAGAACCTGAAGCGTTCGATCAAGGAGCGGATCCTCCCGGTTGTTCCCCTCATCAAGGCCGTCGCACTGGCCCTGACGGAAACTCCCGAGCTCAACGGCTACTGGATCGACGACCGGCATCAGCCCCAGGAGACGATCAACATCGGTTTCGCCATCGCCCTGCGCCAAGGGGGCCTGATGACGCCGGCGATTCTCCAGGCGGATACGAAGAGCATCGATGAGATGATGGCGTGTCTGAGGGATCTCATCACGCGCACACGCGCCGGACGGCTGCGCCGCTCGGAGATGACCGATGCAACCATCACGGTGACAAGCCTCGGGGATTTGGGGGTTGAGACGGTTTACGGGGTCATCTACCCGCCGCAGGTCGCGCTGGTGGGCTTTGGCAAGGTCACGGAGCAGCCCTGGGTGGAAAACGGGATGCTCGGCATCCGGCCGGTACTGACGGCGACTCTGGCAGCCGACCACCGAGCAACGGATGGCCGGCGAGGAGCCCAGTTCCTCGACGCATTGAACACCATCCTGCAGGAGCCCGCAAGACTATGACCGAAGCGCAGATCAAAGAGGTGATTTTCAAGCTGCTCAAGCGAATCGCTCCCGAGTCCGACCCACAAAATCTGGGACCGAATGAGAACGTGCGACGAGCACTGGACATCGATTCCTTTGACGCCCTGAACTTCTTCATCCACCTCCACGAGGAGCTTGGGGTAACCATTCCCGAGTCGGACTATGGCCAAATGAATACGGTTAGTGAAATGGTGCGTTACCTCCTGACGCATCCGGCGTGATCGCACGTACCGGAGCTTGCTCTGCGCACCCGCAGCTTGCCCCCGACCAGACTCCCCTGAAAGGAGACGCGAGCCATGAGCGTTGACTATCCCAAGTACTACCAGCGTCTTCAGAAGCTGTCCGGAAATCTGGCCAAGGAGCTGCGCAGTCCGGTTTCAGCATTTGCGCAGCTGAATGGGACCGTGATGGCGGAGGCCGCACTCAGCACCAAGGTCAAGCAGCTCATCGCCCTTGCAATCGGCGTGACGGTCCGATGTGACGGGTGCATCGCGTACCACGTGCATGACGCCATTCGGGCGGGAGCCACCCGGCAGGAGATCATGGAAGCGATCGGCGTTGCCATCCTCATGGGAGGGGGCCCGGCTCGAGTCTACGCGTGCGAGGCCATGGAAGCCCTCGACCAGTTTGAAGCCGAAGGATTGCCACCGATTTCCTAAGGCACGCCAAGGAGGAGCCTCCATGTCCGAAGGAGACTGGACTCGTTTGAAAGGAATCTTGATCAATCGTCGCCGGGAGGTTTTCGACAGGCTCCGCGGGCTGGAGTCTGATTGGGAGGCTTTGGGTGAGCGGGACATCGAGATCGAGGAAGAAGCTCAGAAAGCCGACATGACAAGCCTTTACGACAGGTTGGACGAGAGGGCCAAGGAAGTCATCGAAACCATCGACCTGGCGCTTTGTCGGATGGCGGCGGGAACGTACGGCATCTGTGAGGAGTGCGAAGCGCTCATCCCGATCAAGCGCCTCGAGGCGATCCCTGAGGCACGGCTCTGCGTCGACTGTGTCCTCAAGCTCGAAAGGAGGTCGAAAAGGGCTCGGCGGTCTCGAGAGCTGATGCCCTGCGCGGCGCTGCCGGATGAATACCGCGATCTTTCCGATGAGGAGCTTGCTTCTCTCGTGATGGATCGTCTGCACGACGCAGAAGGGGTTGACCTCGATGAGATCGAGATCTCATGCCGAAGAGGGGTCGTATACCTCGAAGGAAGGCTCCCGAGCGAGAGCGAGCACCAGGTATTGCTCCAGATCCTGACCGATGTGATGGGGCTCACCTCGGTTGTGGACCTGCTTGGGACCGATGAGGTTGCCTGGGAGCGAGAGGATCGAGCACCCGGAAAACCTGTTCCGTCCCGCGTTGAAGGAGTGGCTCCGGCCCCTGAAGCAGGCGACTACACTCGCGACGTGTTTGAATCCATGGAGGAAGGCATCCCTTACAGCCCGGCCACGGGGCCGGTGCAAGAGGGGGAATGATGGAGTCCCATAACCAAACCGCCCCGTGACGGCGGCCGTGCGGGGACGTTGAGAAAAGGAGGTGCTGCCATGGAGAATGTGCCTTGGAAGCCATTCAGGGAGATCGTTCCGTTCAGGAAGGAGATGGATAACCTCTTCAAGCGGTTCTTCGGTGAATCCCCACTCGGAGAGGTATTTGCGGAGCAGTGGCTCCCCGCGATGGATGTCTCGGAAACCGAAGATATGGTCCTGGTCAAGGCGGAGCTGCCAGGGCTTGATGTGAGCGATATCGAGGTGAGCATGCTCGGAGACCGCCTGATCATCAAAGGAGAGAAGAAGAAGGAATCGGAGCGGACCGGCGAGCACTATCACAGCAGTGAACGGTACTACGGATCCTTCCAGCGCTCATTTCAGCTCCCGGCCGCCGTGAAGATCGAGCAGGTCGAGGCGAAATTCGACAAGGGCATCCTCACGATTACGCTTCCAAAAACGGAGGAGGCCAAGACAAAAGAGGTCAAGATACCGGTAAAATAGGGCGAGGTCGCCCTTCGAGGCAGGCTGCGCGGCCTGCATCAAGAGCGCCAGTCCATCATTAGAAGCCGGTTTATCGCTGGCAAATGCATCTTTGCACCGAATGCGGGGACGGCTCGAGCCTCCCCGCAAACCACGGCTATTGCTCACAATGGTGCTTGATGTTGACACCGCGGACGATAAAAACGACGCTCTCGGCAATATTCGTCGCCTGGTCCGCGACGCGCTCCAGACATCGCGACGCAATGATGGTCTGAACCGAGCGCTCCACGGCCGGGACTTCGTGGACCATGTAATCCATCAATCCCTTCAGAACGGTCACGTTCAACTCATCGGCCAGATCATCCATCTGGCAGACCTCACCCGCCTGGTCCACATTCTCGTTGACGAAAGCCGCAATGGCATTGGTCAGCATGTCGAGAGCGGTTTCCGCCAGTTGCTGCAGAGCGGCGTTGGGAGGAAGAGGGGGCCGGGTGCTCAGAAACTCGGCTCGCTCGGCGACATTCACCGCCTGGTCGGCAACGCGCTCCAGATCGACGGCGATCCGCATGCAGCCGACGATGAACCGGAGATCCCGCGCCATCGGCTGCTCAAGAGCAAGCAGACGGAGGGACTGTTTGTCCACGGCCACCTCGAGCAGGTTGATTTCCTGGTCGTTTCGGATGACGTCCTCGGCAAGATGGGTGTCCCGCTCGTTGAACGCCTGAATAGCCTTTCGAAGGGCTTTTTCGGTCAGGACCGCCATCCGGAGAATAAGCATCTTGAGCTGTTCCAGTTCTTGATGGAAACGGCTTTCCATAAGATTGAATCCTCACAAAGAGAGTCTTGGATCTCCATCGCGGCTCAAGCCGAGCGGCGCGCCGCGTCAGTGACGGCGGCATCCGCGCTCCCCTCAGAAGGTCGCTCGAGCGTGAACAAGATCGTCGTTCCGCGCACGTCGTCCGGATTGGGGCTTTGCACCCAGATCCGTCCCCCGTGGTTGATGAGAATATGGCGGCAGATGGCAAGCCCCAGGCCGGTGCTCCCGAAACGAGACTTACGATCTTTTTCCACGCGGTAAAACCGCTCGAAAACCCGCTGCTGGTGCTGCCACGGGATGCCCGGCCCGTCATCCTGAATGCTGAAAAGAGCCTCCCGGCCACGAATGCCGTACCCGGCAACGATGGCACCATGCTCGGGACTGTAACGAATGGCATTTTCCAAGAGATTGCGAAAGACCTGAACAATTCGATCCGGGTCCCCCAGCACCACGGCTCCCTCTTCCGGAAGCTGGCTGTCGAGGTGCACGTCTTTTTCCCGGGCAAGCGACTCACAAGCCTTCCACGCCGCTGCAAGGGCCTTGGCGGCATCCATCGGCCTCTTTGCTGCGCTTGAGTCCCGCGCCTGCAAGCGAGCCAGTTGAAGGAGGTCGTCAACGATCTTGACCATGTGATCGGTGTTGTTCTTGATGACTCGCAGAAAGGAGGTGGCCGTCTCCCTGTCCAGGCTTGGATCGTCGATGAGTGTTTCCACATACCCTTTTACGGATGTGAGCGGCGTCCTGAGCTCGTGAGACACATTGGCCACAAAGTCCTGTCTGACCCGTTCCAGGCGCCTCAGCTCCGTCAAGTCTCGGAAAACCAGGATGGCGCCCATCCTGCCATCGTGCAGCTCCGATCGGACCACCGTAACGTCATAGATCTGTTCGTTGCTCAATGTGATGCTCAGCCTGCGGGGATGGCCGACGTCTTCTGGATCGTCCGGGTTCAGCACCTGGTCACAGACCGATTGCAGCTCATTGCTCATGATGACTTCCAAAGGACGCTTTCCGATGCTGAGATCCGCTCTCCGAGTCAGCTTCGACAGCGCGCGGTTCTGCTGCTCGATCCTGCCTCTCGGATCCAGGACCATGACCCCTTCTTCCATGCCGTTGAAAATCGCCTCCCACTGCCGCTTCTGATCAGAGATCGAGCGGATATGCCTTTGGATCCCCTTCGCCATTCCGTTGATAACGCTAATCAGCGGGTAGAGCTCATGCTCGGGATACGTGGGAATTCTGAGCTGATACCTCCCGGAGGCCAGCTCCTGAATGGAGGCCGCCAAGAAAGCCATCTGTGATTTCAGGTTTCGGCGCGCCACGAAAAAGACGGAGGCCGCAGCACCTGCGATGCCGGCCAGCACCAGGGCAGCCAGGAGCTCTCGCACATGCCCCAGAAGATCTTTAACATGGGATCCGGGAACGGCAAGCCGGAAATAGGCTGCCCCACTCCGGCCCTTGGGCTTCACCCGCTTTGCAAGGAACACGAAATCTTTTTGGGCCAACTGGCTCGACCGCAACAACAGACCGATCTCTCTGTGCTGAAGCTGGAGCACTTCAGGCCGGTTCGCGAAATTCTCAAGATGCGGGATCTCTTCCTTGGGGATTTCGGAATCCGCGATCACGCGTCCGGATTCGTCCAAAACCGTCAGCCGGCTTCCCAGCGAGGTCCCCATGAGGGTGACCCACTCTTGCAGGTCCTCCCCATTGTGAATCGCGTCGTTCTTGTCGTAAAGCGCCTCGACGAATCGGAGCTGCTGCAGGGATTCATTCTGTGTGTGGTCGATGATACGGCTGGACAGGCTCCGGTAAAACAGCCAGGCCGGCATTCCCAGGCTCACGGTCACAATGACGGAGGTCCAAACGAGGATCCTCCACTGCAACGGACCCGGATCGCGTGTCTGAGTCAACCTTTGCATCGGTATCCAACACCTCGAACCGTTTCAATCCATTCCGAATAACCACCGAGCTTCTGGCGAAGACGACGGACATGGGTGTCCACCGTCCGTGCGTACCCCTCGAAATGGTACCCCCACACTTTGTCCAGAAGCTGGTCACGGGTCTGCACTTTACCCCGATTGCGAATGAGCTCGACCAGGAGCTTGAATTCGGTTGCCGTAAGCGTCACCGCTTCGCCATCCACCACAACACGGTGTGCTTCCAGGTCAACTTGCAGCCCTTCTTCCTGCCAGATGCCCCCTGAATCGGGCTCGGACGTGGATCGCCGGAGAATAGCCCGGATGCGGAGAATCAGCTCCCTCGGACTGAATGGCTTCACCACATAGTCGTCCGCTCCCAGCTCCAGCCCCACAACGCGATCGATCTCCTCGCCCCGAGCTGTCAACATGATGATCGGGATGCCTTTGGTGGCGGCACTTTGCTTGAGCTGCCGGCACACCTCCAAACCATCGAGACCGGGCAGCATCAGATCCAAAAGGATCAACTGAGGCGTATGCTGCCGTGCCAGCGAGAGAGCTTGATACCCATCCTGGGAGCTCAGGACCTCGAATCCCGCTCCCCTGAGATGGTGATCGAGCAAGCGCAGAATGTCTCCGTCGTCTTCAACAACCAGAACGGTCGTATTCATTGGACTCTCTTCCGCTTGGCAAAGGATCGATCCAAAGCCTGATCGCGCAATAGGATTGATATTCCTAACATAACGTGCGTGATGTCTGCATTCAAAAACAATCAGCACGCTTCTTCCCAACCAAGGGAAAGGACAGTATGAGCCAATGAGAGGGCTGTCAACCCGGTCCATCATGAGTTGCCTCCCCCTTACTCAGATGAGCGCGTCGGAATCGCAGACGAGCATGCTCGGACGCACTGTCCTCCTGCACATCCGGCTGCCGAAAGCTTCACCAAGCGCTCCAAAACCGAGTCACCCACGACGTGTTTCAGGTCCCGTCCCCCTTTCATCTTGAAATCCATCATCGAGACATCCATTGCTCTTTGAAATCCAGCAAGGGGAGCGCGCCGCGCCCTGACAAGCATAACTTGTTGTAATAACGTGATTTATAATCACGACAGGGAATGGCATCCGCCTTGCCATGGGACAGAGGAGCAAGGAGAGAAGCAATGCGCCTGAAACCGAAGTTGATCATTACCCTTTGTGGCCCGTTGGTGATCCTGGTCATCGTCGGGCTGATGAGCGTTCGGACGGTATCCCTGTCGAGCAAGGCGATCGATCGAATCTTCCGGGAGAACTTCGACAGCGCCACGGCATGTTTCAGAATGAAGAGCGCCATCGAACGTCTTGATCGGACCGCTGAGCTTTCTCTATGGAAGAACAGCTACGGACCAACCCAGGATAGTGAGGCTTCTGTCGAGGAATTTGAAACGAGTATACGATTCCAGCAAGGAAACGTGACAATTCCGGGAGAGCAGGAGCTCACGGACCACCTCCGCGCATTGTGGGAATCTTACCATGGAAAGTACGACCGATTCATGCAGTTGCAGACCTCAGCGGAGGCTCGCCAAGACGACTACTTGAAATCCCTCTTGCCCCTTTCCCGCGAAGTCAGGGACGCGGTGCAACGGATCATCGACATCAACCTTCAAAACATCGTTTCGGCCGATGGCCAGGCACGCCAGCGGGCTGTCGGCACCACGAACCGGATGATCGGACTGGTAGTGGCAGGCGCTGCGCTCACCATCCTTTTCATGGCGGTGATCGGACCCTTCGTCGTGACGCCGATCACCCGCCTCACCCAGTCTGTGCGCGAGATTCAGCAGGGAAACCTCGACCTGGTTGTGAAGGTGCATTCAAGGGACGAAGTTGGAGAGCTGGCCCGCGCGTTCAATGAGATGGCTGCAAGCTTGCGCGAATTCAGGCGTATGGGTCGAGCACGGCTGCTTAGAACGCAGCGCGCCACCCAATTGGCCCTCGATACTCTCTCCGATGCGGTGGCCATTTGCAGTCCGAGCGGTGAGATCGAGCTCTCAAACCATGCGGCGCAGCACGTGTTCAGTCTCAAGCCCGAATCGACCGTCGAGGCCGCCGGGAACGAGAAGATCAGTGAGCCCTTCGTACGGGCAAGGCAAGAGCTCCGGCCTGTTGAGCCCAAAGGGTACGAGGCGGCAATCCAGGTCTTTCGAAGTGGTGAGGAGTGCTTCTACCTGCCTCGAGCTGTCCCTATCCTGGACGACGACCGCCGTCTCATCGGAATCACCCTGGTGCTTTCGGACGTGACGGGCACGCGGCGGAGCGATGAAATTAGGCGAGGCTTGATCTCCACGGTCTCGCATGAGCTGAAGACCCCGCTCACCTCCATTAGACTCGCCACCCATGCACTCCTGGGCGAAAAGCTCGGTCCCCTGTCCCCCAAGCAGATTGAGCTCCTCGCCGCAGCTCGGGACGACAGCGACCGGCTTTATCACATCATCGAGAGACTCCTTGATCTCGGAAAGATGCAATCGGGGCGTGACTCCCTGGAGCTCAGGAGCGTCAATGCGGAACAGCTAGTCCTTGAGGCCTTGGAAGAGATGCGATCCGCCTTTGTCGATCGAGGCGTGGGGATCATCATCGATGTGCCTGCAGACGTTCCCCCCGTCCTTGCCGATACGTTGCGCATTGACAGTGTCTTTACAAATCTTCTGAGCAATGCGCTCAAACACACGACTCCTGGCGGCCAAGTGACCGTCTCGGCCCACCGGGATGAATCCATGGTCGAGTTTTGCGTCGAAGACACCGGCTCGGGAATACCCGAGGAATATCTTCCCCATATCTTCGAGAAATTCTACCGGGTCCCGGGCCGGGAGCAGCAGAACGATTCGGGCTTGGGATTAGCGATTGTCAAGGAGATCATCGAAGCACACGGTGGGAAGATCAATGTCATAAGCGAGCCCGGGAAGGGAGCACGATTCATATTCACCTTGAGAACCGCTGAATCCGGTATGCCTAATCTATAGACTCGACTTTATCATGCAGGAGAAATAGGCTATGGATATCTTATACATTGGATTGACAGTACTCTTTTTTGTCTTGAGCATTCTCTATATTCTATTTCTTTCGGGAGAAAGCAAATGATTGAAGACTGGATTGCTGGGACTGTAGCCTTTGCACTGATCGTATATCTATTCGTGGTGCTACTGCGTCCCGATAAATTCTAATTCGGGGAGAAGGGAGCGGTAGACGCGAGATGGAGTAATGAAATGGCAAATGACAAGAACCTTTTCTCCGAGTGGGACGGACTGTTTTCACGGAACCGCCCACGCGTCAAGGAGATGTGCCGATGAATACGATGGGCTGGCTTCAACTCACTCTCTTTGTGGTCGCCCTCATAGGAGTGACCAAACCTCTGGGACTCTACCTCGTGCGCGTGCTGGATGCCGACGGCAAGACGTTCCTCGACCGATTCCTCGGCCCGCTGGAGCGACGAGTCTATCGCCTGCTCGGGGTGGACAGGACCGAGGAGCAAGACTGGAAGCAATACGGCATCTCGATGCTTGTCTTCAGCGGCGTGGGTCTTTTGTTCACTTATGCCATTTTGAGATTGCAGGGGCTGCTTCCATTAAACCCGCAGCATTTCGGGCCGGTCCCACCGGACCTTGCCTTTAACACGGCAGTGAGCTTTACGACCAACACCAATTGGCAAAGCTACGGAGGGGAAAGCACCCTTTCTTACTTTTCCCAAATGGTCGGCCTTGCGGTACACAATTTCTTGTCGGCGGCGGTCGGCATTGCCGTCGCCGCAGCGCTGGTGCGAGGCATCGCTTGGGACAAATCGTCGACCATCGGGATCTTCTGGGTCGACCTGACGCGCGTGTGCCTCTACCTTCTCCTTCCGATCTGCCTTGTGCTCGCCGTGCTTCTGGTCTCCCAGGGAATGGTCCAGAACTTCAAACCCTATGAAACGGCTCGACTGACGGACCCGCACGCGACTCGGGCTCCGCACCAGGATTCCAACGGTCAGGAAGCCACAGCCCCTGAAGGCAAGCGTCTCATGGAGGAGAAACAGGTCGAGACGCAGACCATCGCACAAGGCCCTGTGGCCTCTCAGGTCGCCATCAAGATGCTGGGCACGAACGGCGGCGGCTTCATGAACGCCAATGCCGCTCATCCTTACGAGAACCCGACGCCGCTTTCGAACTTCATCCAGATGCTTTCGATTTTTGCCATCCCAAGCGCGCTCACCTACTATCTCGGGCGGACGGTGCGCAACCAGAGCCACGCATGGGCCATCTGGGCGGCCATGCTCCTCATGTTCCTCGGGGGCGTGCTGGCGTGCTGGTGGGCGGAATCCCAGGGCAACCCGCACATGACCGCTCTGGGCGTGGATCCTTCCTATGGAAACATGGAGGGCAAGGAGGTTCGTTTCGGAATCTTCAATTCCGCCCTATTCGCCACCGCCACGACGGATGCGTCGTGCGGCGCGGTCAATTCCATGCACGATTCCTTCCTGCCGCTCGGGGGACTGGTTCCTCTATTCAACATGCACCTCGGGGAGGTGGTCTTTGGAGGTGTTGGTGCAGGCTTGTATGGCATCCTGATTTTTGTGGTCCTGGCCATCTTCCTTGCCGGACTCATGGTAGGCCGTACCCCGGAGTATCTCGGCAAGAAGATAGAAGCCTACGATATCAAAGTGGCCGCGCTCGCCATTTTGGTCCCCGCCGTCGCCCTGCTCGGATTCACCGCCTGGGCTGCGACCAGCGCATGGGGACTGGCTGGCTTGAACAACCGCGGTCCCCACGGTCTGACTGAAATCCTCTATGCCTACAGCTCTGCCATCATGAATAATGGAAGCGGGTTTGCAGGCCTTTCGGCCAACACCCCCTGGTATAACGTCACCCTTGGCCTGGCCATGCTTATCGGACGGTTCTTTGTCATCATTCCGGCTTTGGCCCTGGCGGGGAGCCTGGCACGGAAGAAGACCGTTCCAGAGAGCGCCGGCACCTTCCCCGTCTCGGGCCTTACGTTCACCTTTCTGCTCGTTGGAACGGTACTGCTTGTCGGGGCGCTGACCTTTCTCCCCGTGCTCAGCCTGGGCCCGATTGTCGAGCATTTCATCATGACCCATTCCTCCAACCTCTTTTAGGGGAAGGATTTGAACGATGAGCCGAAAAGTTCATTCTCTCTTCGATGGGACCATCGTTTTCCCGGCGGTGCGGGGTTCTTTCATCAAGCTCAATCCGAGCCACATGGTACGCAATCCCGTGATGTTCGTTGCCATGGTGGGCGCGGTCCTGACCACAGGAGAGCTCTTCCTCGCCCCATCCCGCGGGGATTCGATTGGGTTTTCCATGCAGATCACGCTCTGGCTCTGGTTCACGGTGCTTTTCGCCAATTTTGCTGAAGCCATGGCCGAAGGGAGGGGCAAGGCCCAGGCGGCGACCCTGCGCAAGGCTCGCACTCTGACCATGGCAACACGGCTGCTTCCGGACGGTTCGACCGAGGTGGTCCCGGCAGAGACGGTTCGGCGGGATGAAATGGTGATCGTAAAGGCAGGGGAGATCATCCCGGGTGATGGCGATGTCATCAAGGGTGCCGCCACCGTGGACGAATCCGCCATCACGGGGGAGTCGGCTCCTGTGATTCGCGAATCGGGCGGAGACCGCAGCGCGGTGACGGGGGGGACGCGTGTTCTCTCCGATGAGATCATCGTGCGCATTACCGCGAATCCTGGTGAGAGCTTCATGGATCACATGATATCGCTCGTCGAGGGGGCAAGCCGTCAGAAGACGCCCAATGAGATCGCCTTGACGATCCTTTTATGCGGGCTCACCATTATCTTTCTGATTGTGATCATGACACTGAAGCCTTTCGGGGCCTACTCGCAAGCCCATTTCTCCATCCTGGTGCTGATCTCGCTGCTGGTTTGCCTCATCCCGACCACGATCGGAGGATTGCTCAGCGCCATCGGCATCGCCGGCATCGACCGGCTGATCCAGAACAATGTGCTGGCCATGAGCGGGCGCGCCGTCGAAGCGGCAGGGGACGTGGACGTACTTCTCCTCGACAAGACGGGGACCATTACGCTGGGGAACCGCCAGGCGGTCGAATTCCTGCCCGCGCCGGACGTCGATGTGGTTGAGCTGGCCAAGGTCGCCCAGCTGGCCTCGCTGGCGGATGAAACCCCCGAAGGACGAAGCATCGTTGTTCTTGCCAAGCAGTTTGGGATTCGTGAGCGCGAGCTGCGCGATTTCGACAAAGCTCAGTTCGTTCCATTCACGGCCAGGACGCGCATGAGCGGGGTAGACCTGAACGGAGAGCGCTACCGGAAGGGGGCGCCGGATGCGATCAGGGATTTCGCCGGTGGAGAGCTGTCCGCCAAAGTCGAAGCCGAAATAGAGCGCATCGCCTTTCTTGGCGGAACCCCCCTTGTGGTGGCGAGCGCCGAGAAGGTACTGGGGGTCGTTCATCTGAAGGACATCGTCAAGGGAGGACTTCCGGACCGCTTCAAACGCTTCCGTGCCATGGGAATCCGGACCATCATGATCACCGGAGATAATCCGCTCACGGCCGCGGCCATCGCCAAGGAGGCCGGCGTGGATGACTTCCTTGCGGAGGCAAGACCCGAAGACAAGCTCGCCCTCATCCGCCGGGAGCAGGCGGAAGGCCACCTGGTGGCCATGACCGGTGATGGGACCAATGACGCGCCGGCGCTTGCCCAGGCCGACGTGGGAGTGGCCATGAACACAGGCACCCAGGCGGCCAAGGAAGCCGGCAACATGGTGGATCTCGACTCCAATCCCACCAAGCTGATCGAAATCGTCGAGATCGGAAAGCAGCTTCTCATGACCCGTGGAGCGCTTACGACCTTCAGTGTGGCAAACGACGTCGCCAAGTATTTTGCCATCATTCCGGCCATGCTGATGGTGACCTTCCCCCAGATCGCAGCACTCAACATCATGCGGTTGGCTTCCCCGGAAAGCGCCATCCTCAGCGCCGTCATCTTCAACGCGCTCATCATCGTCGCGCTCATTCCGCTTGCCTTGAAGGGAGTCACTTTCAGACCGCTGGGCGCGGCAACGATTCTGCGCAGGAATCTCCTGATCTACGGGCTCGGCGGCATCCTCGCCCCGTTCATCGGCATCAAGCTGATCGACATGCTGGTTTCTGCCCTGCGCTTGGCGTAAAGAGACAGGAGACGGCAAGCGTAGGGCGGGGAGATCGAGCTTGCGGTGCGAATTCATTGTTGTGAGAGAAAGGGAATGGCATGATTGGGAAGACGTTGTTGCGGGAGCTCAAGACATCGGTGGCTGCGACGCTGGTCCTGACCGTCGTTCTGTGCGGCGCGTATCCGGTCGTCGTCTGGGGGATTGCTCAGCTGGTCTTCCCCAGCCAGGCGAATGGGTCGCTCATTGTCCGGGATGGCCGAGTGGTTGGAAGCAGCCTTCTCGCTCAGCCCTTTGCCGATGCACGATACTTTCACCCTCGGCCATCCGCGGCGGGGACGGACGGGTATGACGCAGCCAGCTCGGGAGGCAGCAATCTTGGGCCCTTGTCGCGGAAGCTGATCGATCAGGTCAGAGACCGGGTCGAGACTTACCGTTCAGAGAACCACCTTCCATCTGGTGCGAAAATTCCCGCAGACGCAGTGACCGCCTCCGGGAGTGGCCTTGACCCGCATATCAGCGTGGAAAACGCCGAAATTCAGGCGGGGCGGGTGGCGAAAGCCCGGGGCATGACCAAAGCCGAGGTCATGGAGACCGTTCGCAAACACACGGAAGGCCTGCAGCTCGGATTTCTCGGGGAGGCGCGCGTCAACGTACTCCTGCTCAACTTGGCGCTTGATGAAAAATAGAAATCAGAAGTCAGGAGCCAGAATAGGGAAAAGGGGAAAGCAGTGGGTGGCGCGGCGAAGCCGTTCCAAGACCTTCTTGGGTCGCGGGGCTCGCACCAGTTGGTGCTGGCACTCTATGGGCTTGCTTGAAGAAGTCACCCGCATGCTCGATGCTTACACCAGTGCGATTCTGACTCCTGACTTTTGACTTCTGTCTGCTTCGCTCCAGAGGTTATTCAATGACCGAAGACAAGGCCCTCAGCTTTCTTCAGCTCATTCGTCGCTCTCAGCGCGGCAAACTGAAGGTCTACCTGGGCTACGGCCCCGGGGTGGGAAAGACCTGGCAGATGCTCCAGGAAGGGCATCGGCTCAAGGAGGAGGGGATCGACGTCGTGGTGGGGCTCGTGGAAGCCCATGGTCGAGAGGAGACCGCGCGGCTCATCGAGGGTCTGGAGGTCGTCCCTCGAAGGCTGATCCAGTATCGAGGGATTGTTATCGAGGAGATGGACCTCAATGCCGTCATGGCGCGCAAACCGCAGGTGGCTCTCGTCGATGAGCTCGCGCACACGAACGCCCCCGGCAGCAAGAGCTCAAAGCGCTATCAGGATGTGCAGGACCTCCTCGCTGCGGGCATTCATGTCATCAGTACCCTCAATGTTCAGCACTTGGAGAGTCTCTACGACATGGTCGAGGCTCTGGTGGGTGTCAGGGTGTACGAGCGACTTCCCGATTCGGTGCTTGCGGAAGCCGATGAAGTGGTGAACGTGGACCTGGCTCCTGAAGACCTGCTGCGACGCTTGAGGGAGGGCAAGGTCTACCCTCGTGAGCGTGTGTCGACCGCGCTCGAGAATTTTTTCAGACGAACGAACCTGGATGAGCTGCGGGAGTTGACACTTCGAGAGCTTGCGTCTCAAATTGATCTGAAGCGCCGAACGACTCCCGATGAAGAGCATGGTGTGGCCCCAGACCAGGTCATGGTATGTTTGAGCTCTCGCGGCCCCAATTCGGCAATGCTCTTGCGCTACGGGTCGCGGCTGGCGGGGCGGTTGAACCGGAATTGGTACGCCGTCTATGTTCAGACGCCTCGTGAGGCCCCGACGGTGATCGATGCTGCGACACAGCGCAATATTTCGGAGACCCTGACGCTTGCCAATTTGCTGGGAGCCATTGTGTTCACGTACAAGGGCGAGGACATCGTCGAGACGATCCTCCATTTTGCGAAGGAATACCGGGTGGGCCACATCGTGATCGGGCGCCCGGGGCCGCTTCCCCTGTGGAAGCGTCTACTGGGCAGAAAGACCCTCGTAGAGCAATTGATCCTCAAGGCCAAAGACCTCACGGTAGTGGTTGTGGATGCCAAGGCCCAGGGGAAACTGGAAGATACCCGACCGATTCAGGCTGCAGCATAGCTCAAGGATCCGCGCGGCGCGCCCTCGGGTCAGTGGACGCAAAAGAGAAAGACCGGCATGGAGAACCCTGAAAAGGGCTTGCCCACCCTCAATATCCTGGTGGTGGATGATGAGCCGACCATTCGGAAGGTCCTGAGACTGGCGCTCGAGGGCGAAGGCCACCAGGTCGTGGCGGTGAGCAATCCCAAAGATGCCTTGGGTGAAGCCAACCGACGATTCTTCGACCTGGCATTGGTCGATCTGCGCCTCGGCGCCGAATCAGGCATGGACCTGATTCCGGCGTTGAAGGCTGCGTGTCCGTGGACGAAATCGGTGATCATCACGGCCTATGGTTCCATCGATACGGCGGTTGAGGCCATGCGGCGCGGCGCACTCGACTATCTTCCAAAACCGTTCACGCACAATCAGGTTGCCGTACTGGTTCAAAAGGTTGCCCGGATTCGGATGCTGGAGCAGAAGGTTGAAACCCTGCAGGAGGCACTGTCCGAGGCAGCGCCGGAAGCGGAGATCTCCACCCACAGCCCCGCCATGGAGCGCGCCCTCTCGATGGCTCGGCAGGTCGCGGACAGTGAGGCTTCCATCCTCATCCGGGGTGAAAGCGGTACGGGCAAGACCATCCTCGCCCGTGCCATACACTCTTGGAGCTCTCGCGCATCGAAGCCATTCTGCCTGATCTCCTGCCCCTCCCTGTCGACCGACCTCCTGGAAAGCGAGCTGTTCGGCCACAAGAAGGGAGCCTTCACCGGCGCGGTAAGCGACTATTCCGGACGCATTGCCGCCTGCGAAGGGGGCACCTTGTTTCTCGATGAAATCGGTGACCTGCCCTTGCCCGTACAAGCCAAGCTTCTGAGAGTGATTCAGGAAAGAACTTACGAGCGGGTGGGAGACTTGGAAACCCGCAGAGCCGACGTGCGGATCATGGCCGCGACGAATATCGACCTCGATGCCGCCGTGAAAGCGAAGGTGTTCCGGGAAGACCTTTACTATCGGCTGAATGTCGTGGAGATCGTGTTACCGCCCCTTCGGGACCGGCGTGAGGACATCATCCCCCTCGCCGAGCACCTCCTCGCGTTCTTCGCAAGGCAGAGCCACCGCAACGTCTCTGGATTCACGGAGGAGGCCACTGCCGCCCTGAAGAGCCACGAGTGGCCCGGGAACGTCCGGGAGCTTCGAAACGCTATTGAGCGCGCCATCCTCCTGTGTAACGAAGCGCGGATAGGGATACAGCACTTGGCATTCAGACCGGCGACGGCTGCGCCCTCACCCAATGTCGGAGATCTCGTTTCCCTGGCAGAGATCGAAGAGATGCACATTCGGCGGGTTCTAGCTTCGGCCAAGTCCATCGAGGACGCCACCCGGATACTGGGAATGGATCCCGTCACCCTGTGGCGAAGACGGAAGAAATACGGGATCTGACTATGCATTGGCACATCGCAGGAGTCGCAGTCCTATCGCACTCGCAGTGAGCGGGAACCGCAGAGCACCCCCACTGGTGGCCCAGTCCCACTCACGCATTCATCCTTGACTATCCCTGTCGCTTGGTCTAGAGCTTTGCGTCGAATCGCTGAATCCTGCGCCAGGCAGGAACGGGGGACCCAAGATTTTGGGGCGTATCGCCAATCAAGGCGTAGGGCAACCTCTTTGGCCCGAGCCCGTCAGCTAACCTCGTAGGCGTCGAGAGGGGAGCACCTTCCGTGGAGCACGTGGGGGCGTATCCCCAGTTGTGGTGATCCTCGGAGGTTTGTTATGAGCCGCTCGCACCTGTCCGCCCACGAAAGCCTTCCCATCCCCTCCTCGGACCACCATCCGGCGACCGACGCCTTTGCCAACAGGACGCTTCCCCTTGCTCTCGGGGCTCTCGGTGTCGTCTACGGGGACATCGGGACCAGCCCGCTTTACGCCATCAAGGAGTGCTTCCATGGACCTCACGCGATCGCTCTGGGCGAAAACAGCATCTTCGGAGTGATCTCTCTGGTTTTCTGGTCCCTCACGGTCGTCGTGAGCGTGAAGTATGTGGCTTTCATTCTGAAGGCGGACAACCGGGGTGAGGGCGGCATCTTCTCCTTGCTTGCTCTGACCCTTGCCGACAAGAGGCTGCTTTCTCCTCGTCTGAATAGGGTCGTTGTGCTCTCAGCCATCCTGGGAGCGGCGCTCCTGTATGGAGATGGAGTCATCACGCCGGCCATCTCGGTTCTGTCGGCGGTCGAAGGCCTCGAGGTCGCCACGAAGGCGGCGCAGCCAGTGATCTTGCCCCTCACGTGCACGATCCTTCTCTTGCTGTTTCTTGTGCAACGGCGCGGGACCGCGGACATCGGGACCATCTTCGGCCCGGTCATGGTGATCTGGTTCGGGGTGATCGCGGCCCTCGGAGTCAAGGAGATCGCGGCTAATCCAAGAATCCTGCTCGCGGTGAGCCCCACTCACGCCTATGACTTTTTCGCGGTGAACAAGCTTCACGGACTTGTCGTTCTCGGCTCGGTGGTTTTGTGCATTACCGGGGGAGAAGCGCTCTACGCCGATCTCGGCCATTTCGGGCGAAGGGCCATCCGGGTTTCTTGGCTTGGGATCGCCTTTCCCGCCTTGCTCCTGAATTACTTCGGTCAGGGCGCCCTGCTCCTGAGCCACCCCGACCTGACCGCTAATCCTTTCTACGGCATGGTTCCGAGAGCGCTGCTCTATCCGATGGTCGGCCTATCGACCATGGCCACTGTCATTGCGTCGCAGGCCATGATCTCGGGGGTTTACTCCTTGACCCAGCAGGCGGTTCAACTGGGCTACTTTCCTCGTGTTCAGATCGTTCATACCTCCAGCGAGACGGAAGGCCAGATCTACATTCCCAGCATCAACACCGCGTTGATGCTGGCCTGCATCGGAGTGGTTCTGGTATTCAGAGAATCGAGCCGGCTTGCCGGTGCTTACGGCATCGCCGTAACAGCCACCATGGGGCTCACCTCGATCATTTACTTCTTCGTGATCTCGCGGGCCTGGAGGTGGTCGTTGACAAAGGCCGTCCCCCTCCTAGCTCTCTTTCTCGCATTCGACTTGACCTATTTCGGGGCCAATCTGATCAAGGTACCCGATGGAGGGTGGTTCACGCTCGTGGTCGCCACGTTGATCATGATCGCCATGTCCACGTGGAAAGACGGACGCTCGGAGCTCGCGCGCAAAATGCTGAGCACGCGCTTCCCCCTGCAGCTCTTTCTGCAAGACATTTCAGAGCACAAACTTCAACGGGTTTACGGCACGGCGGTCTTCATGACCGTGTCGCCTGTTGGGACCCCTTCCGCGCTTCTGCACCACGTCAAGCACAACCATGTGCTCCATGAAAGGGTTGTGCTGCTCAGTATCCGCACCGTGGACACGCCGACCGTCCCCTTGGATGAGAGGCTGAAAATGGAGGATCTCGGCCAGGGGTTCTATCGTTTCATTGGGATGTACGGTTTCATGGAAAAGCCTGACGTTCCGGAAGTCCTGAAGCTGGCGTCTCGCTTCGGCCTTGAGATCGATCCGGCCACCACGACTTTTTACCTCGGCCGAGAAACGCTGCTTACCAGTGGGAGCTCAACCATGATGCATTGGCGAAAGGCTCTTTTCGCTTTCATGTCCCGAAACGCGCAAACGGCAACCGTGTTCTTCGGCATCCCCGCGGATCGCGTGATCGAAATCGGCGTGCAGATTGAGCTTTAGGCTTCGGGAGGTTTTCTTGCCTTAAGGCTTCCGCGCTGCCCCCTCCGGATTCTCCGGCGCCTGAGGTTGGAGCCCATGACATAGTGACAAACAGAACGGACGACCAGAAGGAACAAGACCATGAGGCATCCACGATCCTTCGGGGGGATTTCAACGTCCCAACTATTGGCGGTAGCACTCGTGTTGACGCTGATCTTGGCGCTGGTCTTCATCAGCATCAAGTCCAAGAGCGGTGGGCCCTTGATTCAAGATTACCTTGGCAACATGGCGAAAAAAAAGGAGCTTCTGCTTGAAATGCGGATCAACCTCCACCGTTCGACTGAAGCCGAAAAGAACGCCGTCATGGCAAACACGGATGAGGCCTCCCAGCAGTTTGCCGATCAATCCCGGCAATCGGCTGATTTCGTCGAGCGCGACCGTCGTGAGCTCGAAACCCTGATCACACACGATCCCAGCGACCAGGAGATGAAGCTCTTCACCGAATTCACGGGGTGCTGGGGGGAGCTGCGCAAGGTCGACAAGGTCATTCTGCAGTTCGCGGTGCAGAACACGAATCTGAAGGCGGCGACTCTTTCGTTCACCGAAGGGCGGAAAGCCATGGATCGCTTTGAGCAAAGCCTAAGAGCACTGATTGATCAGAGTGCAGCCAGCGATCAATGCGGCTCCATTGCGCCGCTTGCTTCCAATGCCATGGCAGCAGGACTCAGAATTTATAACCTGCAGGCGCCGCACATCGTCGAGCCCAGGGACGCCAAGATGGACGAGCTCGAATCCGAGATGAAGAAAGCCATGGAGATCGTTGCGTCCTGCATCGAGACCCTTTCCCACGCGGTTGCGGCAAAGGATCGTGTCTTGGTCGAGGCAGCCCAAGACGCCTACAAGGACTTTTTGGCGGTCAACGCCAAGGTGGTGAGTCTGTCTCGCCAGAACAGCAACGTGAAATCCTTCGAGCTCTCCCTGGGCAACAAGCGCAAAATAGCGGCCCATTGCGACGAAACCCTGGAAAGCCTCCAGGCTGCCGTTCGAAGCAGGGAATTCAAAGCGACACGGTGAAGGTGGAAGTCCCTCCGATAAACCCTCAATCGGCAGATCTTCGGATCAAGACGATATCCCCCTCTCTTCCGATCCGCTGTTCCCCCACTTGACCACTTGATGGCTTGATGGCTCTTTCTCGATGTCAACGCCGATCCAGAATGGACCCACCACAGCTGCCAAGTCGGACCCACCCCGGGGTTGCTCGATTCTCGGTTTGGCGTAAGTCTGCATCGATTTTGGAACCCACCTTTGGATGCGAAAGCGACGATTATTGGGGAGTGACGGCTCAAAGCAGGGTGTCTTCTGGGGACACTGCGAGAGATTCCCCCCGGGCGGGTGCAAGACCATTCCCTGCTTTGGGTTTTCGCGCGTATGGGATGGATTTTCTTTGGATTTACTTTTTCTACTTCTGCCTATGTCCCCTCCTTGTCCGCTCACGGCAAACCATGAAAGCTGTGCGGCCTGCAGATCCGAACGCGTCATGGGGGCCTGGTCCATGGACGGATGCGAGAGCCATTGGAGCTCCTCCATTGGCTCCGGGGCGGAAATCAGGATTTGGGTGAGGGGGAAGCCACCTGCGGAGTTCCCGGAGTTGATGGTCGGGATCGGCACTGATGAAGTCGCAGAAGTCTCGAGGATGGTTGCAGGATCGTATTGTGCCATGTCATCCCGGGTTCTGAGCAGTTTTTTGTGGCGAGAGACGGGGTTTTCGGGAAGGCAGAGGACCTGGAAGCGGTAGCCGTCGAAGGCAAGGAGATGGTTTTCGATCAACGCATCTCGGGCCTGGATGTAGTCCTCGAGCGGCAGGTGAAGGATCGTGCAGATCTTGTCGTAGTAATAAAATGAGATGCCTTTTCGATCGGCTGCGAGGGAACCGACGACATGCCCAACGACGAGCTCCTGGCTCTCGACGTGGATGTCCTCGTACTGGCCGCCATCGAAAGCTCCGTCACGGAGGGCAACGTCAACAAGGTCAAAGCAAAGCTCATCGTCGAGCTGGCCAATGGCCCCCCCCCCGCAGCGGACGAGGTGCTCTACAAAAAGAGCTTCCACGCCATTCCAGATTTCCTTTGCAACGCCGGCGGCGCGACGGTTTCCTGCTTCGAGATGGTCCAGAATGCGTACAGCTACTACTGGGGTGAGCAGGACGTTCATGAAAAGCTCAACAAGCGGATGACCCGGGCCTGCCATGAGGCGCTCCAAACGTTCAAAAAGTGCGGCATCAACATACGCAAGGCGGCTTATGTCGTCGCAGTCACGAGAATGGTCGAGGCTATGAAGCTGCGAGGATGGGTGTAGTGTAGGAGACCTGGCTCGCAGTCAATCATCAACAGTGGAAGGTATGCCCATGTCGTGGCCGATCCCCATACGGCGCAGGCCTTGTGCTGTCTCCGGGCCGCCCAAACAGAGGAGAGCGCCGCCATTCCCCGAATCGGCTCTTAAATCCCTCCACCGCAGGATCAGCCGCACGAGCTCGGTCCAGTCTCAAGGCACAGCCCGACGGATCCCTTGACA
>CAZIEW010000002.1:0-167854 GCA_964538515.1 uncultured Syntrophobacteraceae bacterium | reverse complement strand
CCGTGGGAACCTTTCCTGCCGACCCCAAGGGTGCCTCTGACCCCCGACCCCCGACTCCTTCTCTACAGGATCTGGCTGAGGAATTTCTTGGTGCGGGGGTGCTCGCACGCTTCGAAAAAATGCCGGGGAGGGCCGATTTCGAGGATAGTCCCCTGGTCCATGAAGACGACTCG
Source organism: uncultured Syntrophobacteraceae bacterium (assembly GCA_964538515.1). Taxonomy (GTDB): domain Bacteria; phylum Desulfobacterota; class Syntrophobacteria; order Syntrophobacterales; family Syntrophobacteraceae; genus CALBZH01. Next base: position 167,681 of record CAZIEW010000002.1, on the reverse strand, counting down.
GTCGGCGACTTCCCTCGCAAACCCCATTTCGTGGGTGACGACGACCATCGTCATGCCTTCCCGGGCCAGGCTCACCATGACGTCCAGTACTTCGCCGATCATTTCGGGGTCGAGCGCCGACGTGGGCTCGTCGAACAGCATGATCTTGGGGCTCATGGCCAGGGCCCGGGCGATGGCCACGCGCTGCTGCTGGCCTCCCGAGAGCTGGGATGGATAGGCATTGGCCTTCTCCCCGATCCCCACTTTTTCCAGGAGCCGCATTCCCTCCTCGGCGGCCTGCTTGGCGGAGAGCCCTCTGATCTTCGTGGGGGCCAGTGTCAGGTTCTCAATGACCGACTTGTGTGGGAAGAGGTTGAAGCTCTGGAAGACCATTCCGACTTCCATCCGAATCTTGCTGATATCATTGGACCTGTCCGTGATGTCGAAGCCGTCCACGATAATCTGGCCCGAATCGATTTCTTCGAGCCGGTTGATCGTGCGCAGGAGCGTGCTCTTTCCGGATCCACTGGGGCCGATGATGACCACTTTCTCACCCGGGTCGACCGTCATGGAAACGTTGTCAAGAGCCTTGAGAGGACCGAAAAATTTGCTGACGTTTCTAATCTGGATAATGGGCTCAAGCTTTCCCATGAGTGGCGGTCTCTCTCCCCGTCCGTGCGACCGGGAATCTTCCGGATGCTGGTCACTCACGCTTCGTCCACGGGCTCGGAGGGTGAGGCCGTTTGGGGCTCAATTCCGAGCTTCCTTTCGAGGACCTCGACGCGGGCCGAGAGAGCATCGAAGTCCTTCTTCCGTACCAGCTCGATGCTTTCCAGCCCTTTGCGGATGGTTTCGGACATCTTTCCGCTCATCTCGTCCAACTGGCGCTCGCCGGCCTTGGCCAGCTCATCGGCCAGCTTCTCGGCTTCTTCCGTCGAGATCTTTCCTTCCTCTACAAAACGGTGGGTGACTTCGTGGACTTTCTCAGCAGTCAGGACCGCGACTCCGATTCCAGCCAGAACGGTCTTCTTGATCAGGTCGATCATCTCGTCCCTCCATGGTCTCAGTCTCAGGACCTTTTTCTTGTAACTTACAACGGTCCATAATAAAAGAAACAGCGGATTCCGCCCGATTCGTCCGCGATAATAGCCGCGTCCCCGCATTGACGCAACCATACTCGGAGAGCTTCCTTCATGTCCCTGGTCATCTGCAAGCGTGCCCGATACGACGATTCCGACCTAAAGGAGAAAATCTTCAGCTTTCTGGAAGCGTTGGATGAGGGGCGAATCGTCTCGGGATGCAACGTCCTGGTGAAGCCCAATCTCTTGGGCCCCGCCGCCCCTGAGGAAGCGATCGTGACCCATCCTCTCATCGTGCGCCACACGGTCCAATTTGCCTTGGAGAAGGGCGCCAAGGTCCAGGTTTCCGACAGTCCGGCCATGGGACCTTTCAAGCGGGCTCTGAAAGCCAGCGGAATCGCGGCTGCCCTGGAAGACCTTGAGGTTGAATGCAAGGAGCTGAAGAGTTCGCGGTTTGTTGACGTGGGTGAGCCGTTCGGCCGAATTGAGCTTGCCGAAGATGTGCTCGACGCGGATGTCGTGATCAACCTCCCCAAGCTCAAAACCCACAGTCAGATGCTGCTGACGCTGGGGGTGAAGAATCTGTTCGGGTGTGTCGTTGGCCTTCGAAAGCCCGAGTGGCACTTCCGGGCGGGGATCGAACGGGACACCTTCGCCATGCTGCTGGTTCGCATCTGTCAGAAGGTTGCACCGGCCATCACGCTCCTGGACGCCATTCTTGCCATGGAAGGGGCGGGCCCCGGAAAGGGGGGAAAGCCCAAGGAAGTGGGGTGGCTGTTTGGCAGCAATGAGCCTTTTGCGCTGGATCGAGCGGTCTGTCAGGCGCTTGGCATCCAGCCTTTGGATCTGCCGACCCATGCGGCGGCCGTCAAAATCGGTCTTGAGGACCACGCTCCCGAGGTGCGAGGCGCTCTTCCGCAGATCTCGGATTTCATGCTTCCCGAGATCGGTTCTCTGGTCTTCGGTCCTGCCTGGACCCACAGCCTGTCTCGAAAGCACCTTCTTCAAAGGCCGGTCACGGAAGAGTCCCTTTGCAAGAGCTGTGGCGACTGTGTCCGGTATTGTCCGGCCCATGCGATTTCGCAAAGGGAGGCAAAAATCCGGTTCGACTATGACCGCTGCATTCGCTGCTACTGCTGCATCGAAGTATGCCCGCATGGAGCCTTGCGTGCCGAGGAGCCTCTGTTGGGGCGCATGTTCAAGCGACTGATCAATCGATCGACCGTTTGATTCGGGTTTTCTCCGGATGTTTTCATTTCAGATTTCCAGCGCAGACTGCGGCTCAAAGGCTTCCGGCCCATTTCAACATGGCTCTGCGTTATAAGATATCCTATAATTGACCCGGCATGGCATGAAGGGCGGAGCGGCTGTTGTGGGGCCCGCCTGACCGCCTTTCCCGCTCCCTGACCTGCCATAGTTGTAGCGCTCGATGCAGTTGACGTGGACCACGCCGGTCGGACGAACGTCGCGACTTGGATGGGGGGCTGAGGGGATCAGGCGCCTTATCGGCGGAGAAGAGGGATTCCGACATGAGCACGCAGCGTGAAAATCCCCTAGCGAATCAGAAGCTCTCAGCACCCCCGTCGGCGCTGCTGGTCGTCGCCGAAGCTCAGACCAAGCGTGAGGTTGTCATCGGCCCGTCGACCTCCATCGGCCGTGACGCTCGAAATACAATCCGGATTCGAGACCGTCTCGTTTCGAAGGAGCACTGTTGTGTCTGGTTCGAGCCGGATCGTGGCTTCCTGATCCAGGACCTGGGGAGCTCGAACGGGACTTTCGTCAACTATGTTCAGCTCGAAGGGGAGCGGGTGCTCGCCGACGGAGACGTCATCAACATCGGTGCCACCCAGCTGACCTTCCTCACCCAGGAGGGAGAAGCAGAGAGACTCAGCATGGATGACGGGAAGGAGATCGTCCAGCTGCGGGAGTATCGCTCGAAGCCATCTCCGAGCCAACAGCAGTTCCTGCCGCAAGCGGATATTCTGGACGAAGCCATCCTTCGAGCCGACTATGAGAAGCTGCGCGTGACCTATGAGCTGCAGCGGGTCATTGAGATGGAGTTCGACCTCGATCGCATCTTTGAGCATATCCTCGACTATACCTTCAAGATGCTCGATTGTGATCGTGCCGTGATCTTGATCGTGGACGAGAAGGGAGATCTCAAATCCCGCGCTCTCAAGACCAGGCGACAGGATGACAGGATGTTGATCTCGTCCACGCTGGTGAAGAAGGTCCAGGCCGAAAAGGTGGGGTTCATCACCGCGGATGCGCTGACCGACAAGCGATTCGACAATGCTCCCTCTATCGCGCTGCAAATGGTTCGATCCTCGATGACCGTGCCGATTCTTTATGAGAGCAACCTCCTCGGTATCATGATCATCGACTCGTCCGTGTCCATCGATGCCTACAGGGAGAAGGATCTTGCTTTACTGTCCAACATTGCGAATCAGACCGCGCAGTTCATCAAGAATGCGGAAATGGCAAGAAAGATCGAAGCGGACGCAATCACCCGCGAGCGATTCCAGCGCCTCCTGTCACCTAACCTTGCGGAAATGGTCGTGTCCGGCAAGCTCAAGGTGGAAAAGGGGGGCGAAAGCCGCGTGAGCACGGTGCTCTTCGCGGACATTCGTGGGTTCACGGCCATGAGCGAGACGCTGAGTGCCCCGCAGGTGCTGCAGATGCTCAACGAGTATTTCGAGCTGATGGTGGAGATCGTTTTTCGCCACGAAGGCACCGTCGACAAGTTTGTGGGTGACTCGATCATGGTGATCTGGGGGGCGCCGGTGGCTCACCTTGACCATGAGGTCCGGGCCGTGCGGGCGGCTTTGGACATGCAGTCGGCTTTGGTCGGCTACAACAAGATCCGAAGCGTCATGGGAAAGCTCCCGATCAATGTCGGAATCGGGATCAATACCGGGGAGCTGGTGGCCGGCTACATCGGGTCAACCCGAACCATGAGCTATTCCGTCATCGGGGATGCGGTCAACATCGCATCGAGATTGTGCTCGGCGGCCAAGACTGGCGAAATTCTCATCTCCGAAGACACCTACAAGAGAGTTGCCGGGCAGTTTGAAGTGATGGAGCATGAGCCCGTGATTGCAAAAGGCAAGTCGAAGCCGCTCCGGGTATTTAGTGTGATTGGTGGTTGATGGAGCGAGCTGAGAGCTCGAAGAGACACGCTAGTGCTCCGAGCGTTGTTTTTTCGGATCGATTCATTCATGCTTTTTGGAACGAAGCCATCCATGCGCTGAATTTAAACGACTCGACCGTCAAATCCGGAAGAGTTGAACTTGACCGGGTGGAGGACCGTCATGGCTATGACGCGCTGCAAAGCCAACCTGCATTTTTACGACAAAGAAAAGCATAGCGCCTGTCCCTATTGCGAAGGAATGACCGGGAACCGCGAGCCCACGATTCAGGTAGAAAAGGTGTACAGTGAGACTGGCGATACGTGTACGGCTCCCACGGTCGTCATGGAAGCCCTGAAGATAAAACCCCCCGCTGATCCCAATTTCTCGAGTGATTCTCAGACAACCGGCACGTCTGCCAAGGAGGAGCCCGCTCCTGCCGGCTTTGCCGATCAGGAGATGGTTCAAACGGTTATGGCCACGCCGGGCCTGCTGTCCAAGGTCGAGCCGGCACGTGCACCCGTCGCTGTCCCTGAGCCTCAGCCCGAACTCGAGCCCGAGCCCGAGTCCGAGCCGGTATCGGCGCCCGCTCCCCAGGTGTCACCGTATGAGCAGTTCGTGAAAACCGATACAGCGGTTGAGCTGGCACCGCCGGACCCCGACCAGAAGACCGTGATGTTCTTCAAGGAAAGCGCCGCCTTCGCTCCCGTTGTGGGCTGGCTGGTGTCGCTGGATGGCCCAGAAAAGGGTAAAGACTACCGGATCAGGAGCGGTATGAACGAAGTCGGGCGAGAGGACGATCCTGAGGTGGACATCGTGATCAAAGGCGATGCCAAGATTTCGAGACGGCACCACGCGATCATGCAGTATGATCCGGACGACAACGAGTTCTACCTGATCAGGCTGAAAAACGATGCGGTCAAGGTCAACGATGCCACGGTCAAACGCCCCATTCGCTTGAATGCACACGACATCATCCAGTTCGGAGAGACCCGACTCGTATTCGTCCCGCTCTGCTCTGAGAAGTTTCGATGGACGAGCGATTCCTGAGTGTCGGGTGAAATGCATAGGATCTCAGTTAGTTGTTGCAAGAAAAACGTGAATGATGATAGGGTCGTAAGTGAGAAAGGAGAGCTGGGTCAGGCGGCTTCATGTTGCTTATTGGGGGCGCTCAGGGGAGAGGCTCTCTTTGCACGTCTCAACGTGGTTTTCAAATCAGTTGTACACCCTCGTGTTTATGAAGAAATGAGGCGGAAGTCCGGATGAGGCATCCGCGGGAGAAGCGTCTGTTCCGAGACGCTCAGTACGACGACTCTCTGGAAACAAAGGGGCGCTGCTTAGAAGCGTCCATGAGGCAAAAGGGGCTATGCAGTTACTCTAGACGAGTGGGTAGCGGGCACTACCTACGAACACCGAATGGGGACTCGGGGAGGAGGAAAGATGAACGGTTATTTCAAAGACAGGGTGCGATGGGTGAAGGTGCTGCCACTGCTTGCGCTCGTGATGCTCTATCCGGCAGCCGGTTTTTGCATTGACAACAACTATTGGAATACAGGGCTTAATTTTCACTTTTATCCCCCTGGAGCGAGGTCTCTTGGCATGGGGGGGGCCTTTGTTGGTCTGGCGGATGACGCGACGGCGGCCGTTTCCAATCCTGCCGGGATCGCTCAGCTGAACCGCATGCAGTTGGCCATTGAAGGTCGGTATTTGGACGTGGACAGCAAACAAAAGACATACCCTTTGCCGGGAGCCATCGGCCCCCTGCATACCATGTCCAATGAAGACGACGTCCAGGAGATTTCCTTCGGCGCTTTCACGACGCCTGTCTTCAACAACCTGTTCAACATAGCCGTGTTCTACGACAAGCCCATGAACTTCAGTGTCGACAAGAAGGTGAACTTCCAGAATGTCTTTGGGAGCGTCTTTAATCCAAATGGTTTGCGGCAATATCAAGACGTATCCACCACGACGGATATTAATATCGACGAGGTCGGTGTTAGCGTTGCCAAGAGCTTCGTTGACGGAAGATTGATGCTGGGGTTTGGGCTAGGGGCTCAGTTCTTTGATTATAAGTCACGTTTGAAGGCTCCAGTCCATCTCACGGATGATGCGACATTCGACGTTGTTACATCCAACTTTAAAGCCAGAACGGGAGGAAACGAGGTCGGTCTGTCCTATCGACTTGGTATTCTTGCCAAGCCCATTGACCAGCTGAGACTGGGATTCAGCTACACACACATGCCCAAATTCGATATGGATTGGCATCAAAATAATTTTATCGGTACCCAACGGACCGGCTCCGCTGAAGACGTAACATCATTCGATGTCCCGGATAATTTTGCGCTTGGTGCTGCCTATAATATTACCCCAAACTGGGTGGCCGTTTTCGAGGCCAAGTACATCATGTATTCCGAGCTCATGAATCGGTTTTCGACCAACATAACCTACCTCAATCCCCAAGGCAGGTTCGATGAGTCAGGGGCATCGGAATTCAGTATGGACGATGTGATGGAGATCCACTTCGGAACGGAATACGTGCTGAATGCCATCCCCAATGTCCCAATAGCGTTGCGGGCGGGTCTGTTCTACGAGCCGGCGCATGATTTGAAATACACGGGATCCAATCCGACTGAGAGACGTCTGTTCGATGGGGGAGACGATCTAATCCATTTCACAGTCGGAACGGGTCTGGTTTTGTTCAACCATTACCAGATCGATGTCGGGGGTGATTTCACCGAGGACAGCCGAAATGTGGCCCTGTCGATGGTGTATCAATTTTAAATGGTTGAGAAATCCGAGCTAGCTGGTGTTTGAGCTTGAACGACCCTGTGCTTGGTCCGCATGGGGTCGTTCTCATTGCGGTCTTGGTGATGCTCTGGCCTGCACGAATCCCTATGCGTACAGTATGTGAGACAAAAGGCTCTCAACGGGTCTTGCCGGGGCAACCGTCAATCCTACTCCTTGTATTCCTGCTCTTTTTCGACGTCATCCCTTTTGCCTCAACGACGCACAGCCTTTCGCAATGCACCTTCGGTTTCTTGGGGGTGAGGGAAGTATTCGCCCAGGAGATCAGCCCGGCAGCGAAGAGCAAGTACGATGCCGGTATGGCCGCCATGCAACGGGGCGATTGTCAGGGGGCCAAGGCCTTATTCAAGCAGGCCATTGCACTTGATCCGAATGACCGGACCGTTCGGGTCGGCATGTTCAGCACGGATTATCGTCCAAATGCGAGCCTCAAAGCGGCGGAAGCGAAGTGCCCTTCCACTCCCGCTCCTTCGCCGACTCCAGCTCCCGTACCCGCACCGGGGCCCGCACCTGGGCCTGCGCCCATTCCCATCCCGACGCCAACGCCTGCGCCCGCCCAGCCGGTTGTCGTGACGGTCACGGCTCCACGAGGGGCTGGATTGACGGTTCAGGGCGACGTGGACAAGACCACGGTGCAGGGAACGGTCCAGGGCGGAGAAGGAAGACCCAGAGTCAGTATCAATGGCAAGGATGTCGGGGTCCAAAGCGGCGGCCGATTTTCCACCTCCATACCCCTTGCTGTGGGCGCCAATGAAATCGTCATTCAAGCAACGGACGCCTCGGGCAAGACGGCGGCCAAGACGGTAACGGTCACAAGGCTTGCCAAGGAATCTGAGCCAGACCACCCCTCACCCGCCGTCAAGGTGCTTCCACTCGAGCTTGCCGTCATTTATCCCACCGGCTCCAAACAGACCGTGCCCTTTGAGACCGACAGCCTGACCGTCAAGGGATCCATCAAGGGCGGGGACGGCAAATGGAGGCTTCTCCTGAACGGGAAAGAAGCCAAGGTTGAGAGCGGCGGATCGTTCGCCTCACCTTTGCCCCTTCAGGTTGGCGGCAACACAATCAGCGTGAGAGTCACGGATGGCTCGGGCAAATCCAAGGAAAGTCGCTTTGTCGTGACGCGTCTTGCGGCCCCTGCTCCTCCCGCTGCTCCTCTCGCCTTGAACGTGACGTCTCCCAATCAGCCGGAGCAGTCCGTGGCCTTCGAAACGGACAAGATCTCCATCAGCGGCTCCGTGACTGGTGGTGAGGGGGCACCTCGCGTGGCCGTGAACGACAAGGCGGTCAAGGTCGATAACCGCGGTGCATTTTCCACCTCCGTCCCAATCGCCGTGGGCGACAACCGTCTCATCGTCATTGCCAAGGATGGATCGGGCAAGGAGATCTCCAACGAATATCTGATCACGAGAGCGGGGAAGGTCTATCCTCCTCCGGCCGTGAGTGTGACGTCTCCCGCTGAGCCGAGGCAGACCGTGCCCTATGAGACGGACAAGATCACCGTTAAGGGGTCGATCACCGGCGGCGAGGGCGCTTCCAAACTCACGGTGAACGACAAGGATGTGAAGGCGGATTCAAAGGGGGCTTTTTCGGCTGTCGTTCCTCTCGAGGCGGGAGAGAACCGAGTCGTTGTCACGGTGAAGGACGCGGGCGGAAAAGAGGCGAGCCGGGAGCTTTTCGTCACGCGTTTGGCGAAGGTCTATCCGCCACCGGCCGTGAGTGTAACGTCTCCCGCTGAGCCGAGGCAGACCGTGCCGTATGAGACGGACAAGGTTACCGTGAAGGGCTCGGTCAGCGGTGGCGAGGGATCTTCCAAGCTCACGGTCAACGACAAGGAAGTTAAAGCCGATCCCGCAGGAGCGTTCTCGACCGTCGTTCCGCTCGAAGCAGGAGAGAACAGGCTAACCGTCAAAGTGAGAGATGCAGGGGGGAAAGAGGCCAGCCGGGAGCTTTTCGTCACTCGCCTGGCCAAGGTTTACCCTCCGCCCTCCTTGAATGTGGCGTCGCCCTCGGAGTCCAAACAGACCGTGCCGTTTGAAACGGACAATCTGAACGTGAAAGGCTCGGTCTCCGGCGGCGAGGGAATCCCGAAGGTCACGGTCAACGAGAAGGAGGTCAAGATCGACTCCGGAGGCGCTTTCTCGACCACAGTCCCTCTGATTGTCGGGGACAACAAGATCGTGGTCAAAGTCGGTGACGCTGCGGGCCGGGAAGACGCGAGGTCTTTCGTCATCGTAAGGCGGCACGACGAGACGCGTCCTCCTGCGCTTGAAGTCCGCACACCGACGGAAATGGCCGACGATGGCAAGGTTCTCATGAGGGGAACCGTGAACGGGGGCAAAGGAGACCTGAAGCTGATCATTGATGGGAAGCTGGTACCCATCGGGGAAGCGGGCACGTTTTCGACCGCTGTGGCCCTCCGACCCGGCAAGAATCGAATCCTCCTTCGAGTGGAGGACGCAGCGGGAAGGTACGACAGCCAGGTGTGGTTTCTCTTCAATTATCCCGTGCCCGCGAAATAGACGCCTCGCTGGACTGGTCAGTTGGATGCTTGGCTCGGAGACGCCTCAACGAATTCCGTGTACGTTTCATCGATATTGTAATCCTTGTTCAACAACCGAATCACGACCTGACCGGCTGGGACCTCTATTTTCGACTGGGGACTCAGCCCCATCAGCTTGCCATTGACATAGATTTCTGAGGGCGGCTTTGCCCAGACGTTGATGTAGCCATGGGTGACTCCCGGGCCGCGTGGCGTGCCCGTGCGGTCTCCTCCTCCGAGGAATGGCACGGTTCCAAGCTTCATGTTGACGACAAACAGGACCGCCAGGACCAGCACGGTGGAGGCAGCGGCGATTGCTTTGACTGGCAGGGGTTTCTTGCCAATAGCGCCTTCGGGCTCAAGCGTCCGCGGGATTTCCATCTTTGGGGCAGCCATCTCCGTGACGCTGATGCTTCGAATGATGTCCTGCTCCCGACCTTGAGAAATTCGCTTCGTGACCACATAGGTTTCGTGGAATTTCCGTTTGAGCCCCTCCTGATCCTCGTCGGGTCGTTCCCTCAAATACCATTCGTAACTCCTGCTGTACTCAGCGCTCCAATCCATCCGTGAAAAGTTCGATTCCTCGCGGAGGGTTTCTTCAATCAGTTTGGCATCATCATGATTCAGCCAGTGGTCGTCGAGGAAACGATCAAGCTTCATGCGATGTTCGAGAGAAACCCCGTCGGCGGTCAGAAAGCTTTTCAGGAGCCGGCGATATCCCAGGTATCCTTGCTTGATGAGGGCACTCTTGAGCTCTTCGACGGACTGATAGCGATCGCCCGACCTGACCGCAAGCGCCGTCAGCAGGGCTTCATCGAGCTCCTCCGAGATCCCGAGCCCCTCGATCTGCGATGGTGGAATCAGCTCGTCCTTGTCCACCCGGTCCACGGAAGGAGGCGGCACTTTGCCGGTTATCATGAAATACAGGGTGGCGCCGCAGGCATAAACGTCGGACCAGGGTCCGATCTTTCCCCGTGAGGTGTACTGCTCCAATGGGGAGTACCCGTGCTTGAGGACCACGTCCAGACTGTAGCTCTGCTCGCCGACGATCTGTCTGGCCGCGCCGAAGTCAATGAGCACGGGAGTGTTGTCCGTTGTGAGAATGATGTTTTGAGGGGAAATGTCCCGGTGGTAAATGCCCATCTTGTGGACTTCGCTCAACGCATCGAGAATGGGGAAGAGAATCAGGAAGGCCTCGCGCAGGGGAAGTGGGCCGCCCCGTTTCACGATCAGTCCGGAAAGGGACATTCCCTCCAGATAATCCATGACCATGTAGCCGGTGTTGTTGGCCTCGAAGTAGTTGTTCACATTGACGATGTTCACATTGCGAGAGAAGTGGGCGACGCTCCGCGCCTCGCCGATGAACGACTGAAGTCCCTGTCTGAAGAACTGCTCCTGATTACCCGAGAAAGGCACGACCGATGTCTTGTCTTCGCCCCTGGTCGCGAGCATGGAAGGCAAAAACTCCTTGATGGCAACCTTCTTGTGAAGGAGGAGATCAAGACCCAGGTAGGTGATGCCGAAGCCGCCCTGGCCCAGGACCTTGCCGATCAGGTACTGGTCTTTGAGAATCGTGCGACGTTTGATGCGCAGCTGGTGCGTTTCCGCTGCGTTCTCGTCGAACCCGCAATGCCTGCAGACTGGCTGGTCGCCCCTGTCGGCCATGCAGCCCAGGCATGTGCGCAGGAAGTCGGAAGCGTCCGGATAATTAGCCATAAGCCCTCTCACGGAATGACTCGGATGATCGAATGCACGAGGCAGCAAAACCGCGTCCACACGTGCCGGAAGCAGATTTCGGCAACGCGGCCGCCCACGGCGGCGTTTGACGGTGCACCGTGGACGTGGGGCTCACGCTGCCACGGGAAGGCGGCGCTAGCGTTATGGGCTCCAAAACACCTATCGGCTGCCTGTCGCCCGAGGTGACCGGAATCAAAATGAACGTCATCCCGGCAGCCTTTCAGCCGGGATCCGTGCAGTTCGAAGATTGGCCAGGATTTCGGCTATGCCGATTCCCTGATGAAAACCAGCTGGGCTGACAAGTTGTCATGGTATTGACCGTACCCTTTTTCAACGGCTCGGAAGAGGATGTCCTGAAACAACGCATCCAGAGCTGCTTGGGCTTTCATGTGCTGATGGGCAGCCATAAAGGCTGCGATGGAATCATCGTCGATGCAGCTCCACAGACCGTCCGTACACAATAAAAAGCAGTCCCCGGGTTGAAGGGCGAGACCGTCGGAATAGACCATGGGCTTCATCTCTTCATCCATCCCCAGCACCCTGATGACCCGGTTTCGGTCGGGGTGATCACGAACCTCGGACGGCTCGATTTCTCCCATGTCCAACAGCACTTGAACGACGGAATGATCCTTGGTGCGGTGCAGAATCTTCCCATCTCTGAGGACATAGATCCGACTATCGCCGACCGAAGCCCAATAAGCTCTACCCTGTATCAAAACAACCACGGAGCAGGTCGTCTTCATCTTCCCCAGCGACGGGTCGATCCGGTTCTGCTCCTTCAGCAGATGGTGTGCTTCATGGAAGGCGCCATGCAGCCAACTGCCGGGAGGTTTGCTTTCGATCCCGGAAAAGCATCTCAGGATGGACGCGACGGCGAGCGTCGAGGCTTTGCTCCCGCGCCTGTAGGTCCCCAATCCATCCGCGATAGCGAAGCAGTACAGATCCCGGTTGTCATCAAGAAATGCGTCCAGGGAGTCCTGATTTTCCTTCTTGCCCCCGTCATGGGTACATTTTCCATAGTCGATGGAGAGCTTGGTGCCTTCTTGGTGGTCCATGGTGAATCCGAGAAGATGTCCGGGGAAGACCCCGCATAGAAATGTATGCCCACGAAAACCGGTAGCCGCCAGCCAAGCATTTCTACCATACCCACTCTTCGATCGCGAGTCTCAAATTCTGCACCATAGCACTCAATCGGGCTTCTTTATCATTTGACATCTCCCAAGAGAAAGTTTATATGCGCGTCAAGGTATAAGGTCTGGTTCGATATTTTGGAGCCGCCTCAAGATCAGTTTTGCCCAAGGTCAGAACGAGTCCCAGGGTGCATACAAAGTAACGCGCCACGAAAAAAGCAATGGCCAGGTTAGGAAGAAAGGATCCAGAAATGCAGCAAGGCCGAGTGAAGTGGTTTAACGAAAAGAAGGGCTATGGATTCATCGAATCGCAAGAGCAGGGCGATGTCTTCGTTCATTTCAGCGGGATCGTCGGTGACGGCTTCAAGACGCTGAACGAAGGGGATAGCGTTCAGTTCGAGGTCGAGCGCGGAACAAAGGGCCCCCAGGCGGTTAACGTCAGAAGGCTCTAGTAGCACCCTGTTTACAGTACGGTAAGCCATAAGAAAAGCCGGGAGGCAACTCCCGGCTTTTTCTGTTGCCGGCCGCCGGTTGGGTGACGAACATGGCGGGGGCACGGATCAACTTGAAAGGAGGGCGCACGCGAAATGCTTTCTGCATCGATTCTTTCGGCGGATTTCGGACGGCTTCACGAGGAGGTCCAGGCCGTTCAGGCGGCCGGTGCCGACTGGATTCACGTGGACGTCATGGACGGCCATTTCGTCCCGAACATCACCATTGGCCCGGATGTCGTTCGTGCCATCAGACGCGCCACCACTCTGCCTCTGGACGTGCACCTCATGATCGAACGGCCTGAGCTGTACATCAAGGACTTCGTCGATGCGGGGGCCGATTGGCTCGGTGTTCATGTGGAGGCGGCCCCCCACCTGCACCGGCTCATCCAACGCATCAAAGAGCTCGGGGTCCGTGCGACCGTGTCGCTCAATCCCGCCACGCCCCTCAGCACCATCGAGCACATTTTGAATGATGTCGACATGGTGCTCCTCATGACCGTGAATCCCGGCTTCGGCGGGCAGAAGTTCATCGAAGCCATGCTTCCAAAGGTTGCCCGATGCCGGCGGATGATCGATGGCACCGCACGGCCCGTGGTCCTCGAAGTGGACGGAGGGGTTCACCGCGGTACGATCGACGGTTTGGTGGAGGCGGGGGTTGATGTGTTTGTTGCGGGCTCGGCGGTGTTTAAGGGGCAGAGCTATGGAGAGAACGTCCGCGCGCTCAAAGCCAGAATGAAGCGTAACGTCACCCTTTAGGAGGCCTTGCGCAGGACGGCCAGGATCCCGACAAACTTCACTTCACGCATCCCCAGGAAGGAAAAGCCCTGATTCTGGAGGGCGGATTTCAGGTCGTCACTGCCAAAACGATTTTCCGTCGGATGCAGCAGGATGTGCCGGGTGATGCAATTTTGGTAGAGGGTCGGGTAGAGCTCCTCGAGATACAAGAGCCCGCCTGGCCGAAGCACGCGAGCGATCTCCTCAAGGCCGCGCTGCCAAACGGGAACGTGATGCAGGACGCCGAATACGAAAACCGCATCAAAGGCACTGGATCCAAAAGGGAGCGCTGACGCATCCGCGGCGGCAAGCTGAATGGGGTTTTTCTGGGATGCCGTCAAGTAGCGCCGGGCTCTTCGAATCATCGCGACGTCCAAGTCAGTTGCGAAAACGCCCTCGGGCTTAAAGGTTTTGAGAACGAGGGCGGCTCCGGCTCCCCGGCCGCATCCGACTTCCAGAACCCGGGCTCCAGGCTTGAGAGAAGCGACCCCCTTCATCCAGCGCAGCTGGGCCGATTGCTCCAGCACTCTCAAGGGGTTGTTGACGACCCACCGTTCGGCCCAATTGAGCTTCATCTGATCCTCCCTGACATGGCCTAGGCTTTGATCCCCACGTGGACCACGGCAATTCCGTCGGTCAGGCGCCTGTAGCGCACATTCCGGAACCCGATGCCTTCGAGTATGGACTTGAGCTCATCCGGTCCAGGGAACATGCGGATCGATTCCGGCAGGTAGGTATAGGCGGGTCTGGACCCGCCGAGGATCTTGCCCACGTTCGGCATGATGTAAAAGGAGTAGAAATCGTAAAGTGCTCGAAACCAAGGCGTGATGGGCTCCGAGAATTCGAGGCACATGAGCACGCCACCCGGTTTGAGGATCCGGTGCATCTCACGGAACCCTTGCTCCATGTGCGTCAGGTTTCGAATTCCGAATCCAACCATGGCGCCGTCAAAGCAGTTGTCCTCAAAGGCGATGTGCTCCGCATCCCCTTCAATGTAGCGGATGTTGTTCCCATGCGGGGAAGCCGCGACCTTGGGCTGCCCGGCGAGCATCATGGCGTGGTTGATGTCGTAGACGACAATCTCGCCCTGGCGTCCGACATCCTTGGCGGCCAATAAGGCCAGATCCGCAGTTCCCCCGCAAACGTCAAGCACGCGATCGCCGGGCCGCAGTCCCATCATGCGGACGGCAATCCGCTTCCAAATGTGATGGGTCCCGAGGCTGAGCAGGCTGTTCATGAAATCGTACTTCTCGGCGACCGTATTGAAGTGCCGACGCACCCATCGTTCCTTATCAGTCTCGGGCACGAGCAGGTAGCCGAAGTGTGTCAACCCGTCGCCGGCTTCGGGCGCAGTGGAGCGTTGCTTGGAATCGTGCTGGGACATTGGCTGCATGGGTGTTCCTGAGGGATAGGAGAAGGTGGAGAACCGGCCGCACGGACGCGGTTGAGAGCGCAGGAGCGGCCGGTTGGGATCAGGCTGGCTTTACGACGACGCCGGTTCGGATGCAGCGAGTGCAAGCGCGCACGCGCTGGACCTGGCCGTCCGCTCCAACATGGCGAACGGACTGGAGATTCGGGTACCAGACCCGCTTGGTTTTGTTGTTGGCATGGCTGACATTGTTGCCCACTTGCGGAGTCTTTCCGCAGAAGTCACACTTGCGGCTCATCGGGGTGCATTCCTTTCCAACATCGAATATGTCAATAATTCACGCTGATCGCGCGCTTTTCCACCGTCGAAAACGGGCGAATCGCTTATCTAGCACAGCAAGCGAGAGACAGCAAGCTTTTTCCGTCCGGAAGGCAGAGGCACGGTCCCGAGAGAAGGCGCGGCTGCAATCAGCGCTCAGTGATGCGGACGGCCGGCCCGTTCGGTTCCCGAGGGACAATCTCGCCGATACGATAAGCCTTCTGTCCCATGGCATTGACAAGCTGGATCACTTCCTGGCACTGGGCTGCGCCCACCACCAGAATGAAGCCGATTCCGTTGTTGAACACGTGAAACATCTCTTCGTCCGGGATTGCGGCGGATTCCTGCAGAAAGGGGAATATCGGGGGGACCGACCAAGACCCCCGGTAAATCAGGGCCTGGCAGGCCTTGGGCAGGATGCGGGGGATGTTGTCCCAGAATCCGCCTCCGGTAATATGAGCCATTCCAGTCACCGGAAACTGGCGCAGGATCTTAAGCACCGGGTCCACGTAGATGCGGGTCGGCTCCAAGAGCTCTTCGGCAGCCGTCCGGTTGCACCCGGGAATCAGAGAATCCGGCTGGAGCTTCAGCTGGTCGAAGACGATCCGGCGGACCAGGCTGTAGCCGTTCGAGTGCAGCCCGCTTGAAGCGAGCCCAATGATCTGGTTGCCGACGCGGATGGTCGAACCGTCGATGATTTCGCTGTTGTCGACCAACCCCACTCCGAAGCCGGCCACATCGTACTCGTTTTCCCTGTAAAAATCGGGCATCTCGGCGGTTTCACCCCCGATGAGCGAGCAGTTCGCTTCCTTGCAGCCAGCCACGATCCCGCTGATGATCTGTTCGACGCGGTCCAGATCAATTCGGCCCATCGCGAGGTAATCCAGGAAGAATAGCGGCTTGGCTCCTTGAACGACGATATCGTTCAAGCACATGGCGACCAGATCGATCCCGATCGTGTTGTGACGGTCGGCCCAGAAAGCGATCTTCAATTTGGTCCCGACACCATCGGTGGAAGAGACGAGAACCGGGCGATTGAGGCTCTGAGTGTTCACCGAAAAAAGACCGCCGAAGCCGCCGATGTCCGTGATGACGCCGCTGTTGAAGGTGCTGCGCACCAAAGGCGAGATGCGTTTGACCAGCTCGTTCGCCTTGTCCAGATCTACCCCGGCCTCCCTGTAAAGGTCTTTCTTCATGGAACGGTCGCAGCTCCTTTCTCGCGGATTTTGAAAAAGATCACTTACCCAAGGCGAAGCAATATACCACCTGTGCCAGTTTATTACAAAGATTTCTGGCACATGCTCTGTCACGTTTACCGCGAGCGGCAGCAAACGTCCAGGGAGTATGGAGGACTCGCCCTATTACAAGGCCAGCGTAAGGCAGAGGCAGGTTGGCTCCTTCCGCGGGATGCCGACACGATCTGGCTCGTGTCTCGAAACCCTTTTGAGGGATTGGGCGGATAGGACCGATGCGGGAGGATTGGCGGAGTCGGCCCGGAGGCAATTGACATGGCAGTGAGCCACGAAGCATGGACGGTTCTCTGGCCGGAAACGGGTAGGGGGCTCGAGTGTTGGGGCAGCCTTTTCTCGGTGTTTTGCATCCGAACAGGAGTGGGCACGGACCTGCCGTGCCCACACTCGAAGTCTCTTGGTTACGAACGACTGTGAATCGTCTCCCCCTGTGCGCTTGTGATGCGGATGGAGATGCCGCGATCGCCGTCCAGGCGATGGGTGGCACAGGAAATTCAAGGGTCGTAGGCGCGGACGGCCATCTCGATCTTATTCAGGATCCCCTCATCCACGGATCCGTTCTTGATCAACGCCCGTGCGGCCTGGTTGACGCTCATGTTGATGGGGCCCAGGTTGTGAGTCGTTCCGACGATGAGGTTGGCCCGTGTGATGAGCCCTTTCTCGTCCGTGGAGTAGTCGTGGATGAGCGTTCCGCGAGGGGCTTCCACGACGCCGACACCCCGGCCGGCGCATGGCTCGACGTGAGCCCGGATATTGGGGTCCGTGATTTCGGGGTCTTCGAGAAGCTCGATTGCGTGCTCACAGGCATAGATTTCCTCGATCAGCCGGGCCCAATGATACAGCAGCGTCGCTTGGGCGGGTCGTCCGAATTTCTCGCGGAGCTCTTCGAGCTCAGCCTGCGCCCGCGGGGTGGGAATCCGGTCGACAACGTTGATGCGCGCGAGGCAGTTGGCCCGGTAGATGCCTTTGGGATCGTTCAGATCCATGGAAAAGCCTTCGTTCCAGCACCGGGCGTAGGGGAACTTCCCGTAGGAGTGCGGTACAACCTGCTCTCCCAAATATTCCGTGTAATCCTGGGGGGAGAAGTCCGTGGTGCTGCCGTCCGGCTTCATGAGGCGGATCTTGCCGTCGTAGAGATTCAACGCCCCACCGTCGTCCACAGTGCCGATGAATCCGGTCTTGATCACCCCGAGCGACTCGATGGTGCTGAGATACTTCGGGAACACCTGGGTTTTGGCGAATTCCATGGTGAAGAGGGCAAAATCAAGGAGCTCGCGCATCTGGGCAAGGAATTCCTTGCGGTCCTCCTCCAGGAGCGGCTTCGAGAATCCGCCTGCAACGCCCGCATGGGGATGAATGGCCTTGCCCGAGAATTTCTCCAGGATCATTTTGGCCATGTAGCGCATCCTGACGACCTTCTGCGCAAGCTCGGGGTTCGCTTTGGCAACCCCGATCACGTTGCGCACGGCGTAGTCGCTGTCGGGTCCCATGACGAAATCGGCCGCGGCAAGGAAGAAGAAATGGAGCAGCTTGTCTTCGGCGTGGGCGATGGTCTGCATGAGCTCGCGCAGCTTTCTGCCCGCTGGAGGAGGTGTCACGCCAAAACAGCCGTCCACCGCTTTGTTGGATGCGAGGTGATGCATCCATGGGCAGATGCCGCAGATGCGGTTGACGATGCGGGGAATCTCCTCGGCGGGTTTTCCTTCGACGAATTTTTCAAAGCCGCGCAGCGACATCACGTGGACCTTGGCGTCCGCAACGTTTCCCTGGTCGTCCAGGTGGATGGCGATGGATGCGTGGCCTTCGATGCGCGTGATGGGCGCGATCTGAATGACCTGTGACATTATCGGGTCTCCTTTCTTTTCGGGCGTGGCTTCAGCAGGCCGTGAGCCCCCGAAAAGCGCAGCAGCGAAACGTGCTCGGGCAGGGACCGGACATCGATGCCGTTCGATGCCAGGGCGTTCATCATGCCCAGGAGCGGGTTGCCGTCTTCTTTAACCGGACCGTAGCACCCCCTACAGGGAACGCGGGCGATCATGCAGCGGGGAATGACCCTATCGCCGCCACAGCCGGCCTTGGTGACCGGCCCCATGCAGAGAAACCCCTGTTCGAGGAGGCAGCGCATCTTGTCGAGGGGCTCGTCCGGCGATTTCTGATCGGGCGCCTGGAGAAAGCGCCGCAGCTGCTTCACTTGTCCCTTGCCTTCTCGGATGGTTGGGCAGGTGTCGCAAACACTCTTGGACGCAAGGGAGGGTGCCTTCCCTTCAAGGAGCGCGGCAAGCACTGAAAACACCTGGTCGGGATGAGGCGGGCAGCCGGGAACGTACACGTCGACCGTGATCTTTTCATCGAGGGCGTAGCAGGCATCCAGCAAAGCCGGGATGCCGTCATTGGGGAGGGCGTCGAACGGGTCGGTCGTTTCCGTCGTGTAGTACCGATCAAGAATTTCCCGGTTTTCATAGGAGTTGGCTAATGCCGGGATTCCGCCGTGGGTGGCACAGGTTCCAAGGGCAATGATCAGCTTGCATTTGCGGCGCATCTCCTCGGCAACTTCGAGGTGCTCGGCATTGCGAATTCCGCCGCTGATGATTCCAACCTCCGCTTCGGGGATGGAGAGATGCTTCCCGTCCCCGAGCTGTCCCAAGTACTTGTGATCCATGATCACGGGCATGTGGACAAACTCGACCAGGTTGAGCACGTCGAGGAGCCGCTCGCCCAGGTCCACGATGGAAATTTCGCAGCCCGAGCAGGCGTTCAGCCATTCTTCGGCAACTTTAACTGGCATGGTGTCCCTTCTTTCCTACGGATGGCCGTTCATCCGCTCGCGGTTTTCGTTCGAGTGGATCTTCTTGCGGATAGACCAGTCCTCCACCGTTCTCAGAATCCGGGTGCCCAGCTGCGGGTCGGCGGAGCGGTTGGGCTCCTCGACGGCGGGACCCCGGCCATGGGCGAGGACCGCACGCCCGTGGACCGTTCTGGCAAGGACCGTTGTCCAGCCTTCCTCCGAGCCGATGCCTCCAAAGGACAGGTCCGCGAATTCGGCGGCGTAATCGTCACAGAACCGGCAGGCGTACCGCTTCATGAAATCGAGCTCGTCCAAGGGAAGCGGACGCTGCTCGCCGTTTTTCAGGTGGACGATGAGGGTTTCTTTGACGTTCACCTTCGTCACCTCGTCCCAGTGGAATCCCCCCAGCGCTTCGAGTCGCTCGCGCTCACGGGTGCCGAACCTGAAGTTGCCGGTGCAGAAGAGGCCGAAATGGTATCGGATGGCGTCGGCCGGCACGATCCCAAGGGCCTCCATCTTTCGGACGGCCTTGATCTGGCACGGCGTGCCCACGAAGGCCACACGACGGAGTCCTTGCTTGCTCAGCTCCTGAAGCTCCTGGATGGTGGGAGCGTAGGTCGAATACTCATCCCCGAAGAGCGTCATGCCGTGGGATGCATCGAAATGGAAGCCGGCCGCGTCGACGATCTCCTCACGGCTCGTGGCGAGCCAGGGCGATCGCTGGAACGGCCCGGTCTGCTTCGTTACGATCGCTCCGTCAATGAAGCCCATGTGGAACAGGTGGACGAGCAGCGCCGTCACAACCCCGCCATCCGTCGCCCGCGAGCGGATTTCCGGATCCACCGCCCGTGCGGTGGCGACTTCGATCACTCTGCCGATCGGGGCACTCCAGCCCGCCACCCGCTTCTGGTCGTCATCCAGATCATGGATTTCGGGGCAGATGAGATAGCAAATGCCGCACTCGATGCATTTGCCGACATCGGCGTAACAGGGGCTTCCATCTTCATCGATTTTGAGGGCGCCGTAGTTGATGGCCGTACAGAAAGAGACGCAGCCGCCGCAGCGATGACACAGTCCGCGCTCCTGCACTTCCTGCTTCAAATGGAAAAACGTTTTCATGCCTCGCCTCCTAGCCGACCGCGGCGGTTGGCTCGCCGCGAAGGGGGTTGGGTCCCAGCTCCCGGATCTGCTCTGTGAAGCGTGTCACCACTTCGGCGAACCGGGGCGCCTCGGCGGAGCTCACCCATTCCAGAGCGAACCGTTCGGGCTCGATCCCGAGACTCTCGAGAACCACGCTGATGGCCTGAAAACGTGCGGATGCCTTGTGATTACCGTCCAGGTAATGGCATTCACCGAGGTGTCAGCCCATCACCAGGACGCCGTCCGCGCCTTTGGAGAGGGCATGCACGACGAGGTCCGGACTCACCATCCCGGAGCACATGACGCGGATGGGCCGCATGTTGGCGGGATACTGAAGACGCGAGACGCCGGCCAGATCACCGCCGGCATAGGCGCACCAGTTGCACAGAAACCCGATGATGACGGGCTCGAATTCATGTTCCATGATCGTCTCCTCGATCGTCTCTAAACCGATTGCAGCAGGGCGTCCACTTCCGCCTGGAGCTGCCCCGCGGTAAAGCCGTGAATGACGATCCCGCCCTTGGGGCAGGTCGCCTGACAGAGTCCGCACCCCTTGCACAGGGCGGTGTCCGTTTCCACCCATTGGCGAGCACGGTCCCCCTGGTGCTCTTCACGGAGCTTGATCGCCATGTAGGGACACACGTCCACGCAGAGGGCGCATCCGTCGCACCGGTCCGTGACAAAGGACTTGATGGCATCCAGCTGCATCGTGCGCCTGGAAAGAATCACGTTGGCCCGGGCCGCAGCGGCCTTGGCCTGCCCAACGACCTCGTCGATGGGCTTCGGGTAGTTGCAGAGCCCCGCCACGAAGAGTCCGTCCACGGACATGTCCACGGGGCGCAGCTTCGGGTGGGCCTCGTTTAGAAAGCCGTCCTCGTTGTGCCCGCACTTGAAGATGTCGACGATGTCCCTGTTGTCATTTGGAATGATCGCGGAAGCGAGGACGACGCGGTCCGCTTCGATCCGGACCGTCCGCTGGAGGACAGGATCGAGCACGTCGACGGCGAGGCCGCCGTTGAGCGGGCTTACGACGGGCTTGCGATCCCGGGTGAAGCGGATGAAAAGAACGCCCAGGGCGCGGGCCTTGCGATAGAGCTCCTCCCTTTCGCCGTAAGTGCGAACATCACGGCACAGAATGGTGACGTCCATTTCCGGGCTCAGCTCTTTGAGCTTGATCGCGCTCTGGACCGAATGAGTGCAACAGAGCCTGCTGCAGTAGGGGCGCTCGGGCTCGCGGGATCCGACGCACTGGATAAAGACGATGGATTCGGCTTTGGCTATCTGATCTCCCGCCTCTCGCATCAGGGCGTCGAATTCCTGATGGGTCATGACGCGATCGTCGTGGCCGTACCGGTATTCGGTGGGAGTGCTTTCCCGAGCCCCGGTCGCGATAACGGCCGCTCCGTAATGGAAGGTCTCGGTGGCGCCATTGACGCTGACTTCACTCACAAAATGCCCCACCGAGCCAGAGGCGCTCATCAGGTGCGCGTTCGTGAGGACGCGGACCTTGGGATGGTTTTGGACCTGCGCAATCTGCTTTTCAAGCAAAGGACGAATCGGGTTGCCCCGCCAAGTCTCATTGATGTTCCAGGCGTTGCCCCCGAGCCGGTCGGATTTTTCAACCAGGACGACATCATGTCCCTGATCGGCCAGGCCGAGGGCGGCAGTCATGCCGGCGACGCCTCCACCCACAACCAGCGCCCGCTGGACGACCTCGACCCGGGGGCGATCCAAGGGGTCGTTCAGAGCCACCTTCGCGACCGCCATGCGCAGTTGGTCCTTGGCCTTATCGGTCGCTTTGGCGGGGTCGGTCTGGTGCACCCAGGAGTTCTGATTGCGGATGTTCGCCATCTCCAGGAGGTAGGGGTTCAGGCCGACTTCCCGGAGGGTGTCCTGGAACAGGGGCTCATGGGTGCGCGGGGTGCAGGCGGCGATGACGATTCGGTTGAGTCGCTCCTCCCGAATCGTCTGCCCCAGGAGGACCTGCGTATCGGCTGAGCACGTGAAAAGATTGTTGGTCACATAAACGACATGGGGAAGCGTGCGGGCGTACTCGGTCAATTGGCTCACGTCGACCACGCTCGCGATGTTGATCCCGCAGGAGCAAACAAAGACACCGACTCGTGGCTCATGCCCGGACACATTCCGCTCCGGTGGATAGCTCTTCGTGCGGGTCAGGGATTCTTTGGCGCCGGCCAGAAGCCTGGACGCTTCCGCCGCCGCCGCCGAGGCTTCCGTGACCGCACGGGGGATGGCCTTGGGCGACTGGAACGCGCCTGTGACGTAGATGCCCGGCCGGGTGCTCGTCACCGGATCAAAGCTCCTCGTCCGGGCGAATCCGAATTGGTCCAGCTCGAATTCGAGCTTTTTCGCGAGAGCTCCGGCATCGGGCGAGGGCTGAATCCCGACCGAGAGCACCAGGAGATCGAACGTTTCGACCACGGGGCGCCCGTCTTCGGTCACATAGGACACCTCGACCCCCGTATGGTGGGCTCCCGGTGTCACCGTGTGGGGACGCGCGCGAAGGAAGCGAATCCCCTTTGCCTTGGCATCCTCGTAATAGCGCTCGAATTCCTTGTTGTGGCTTCGGATGTCCATGAAGAAGATGGTGGATTCAAGACCCTTTCCCGGCATGTGCTCGGCAGTCACGAGGGCCTGCTTGATGGCAACCATGCAGCACACGCTCGAACAGTAGCCGTTTTCCGATCGGCCGGCATCGCGGGAGCCAACGCATTGAATCCAGGCGATTTTTCTCGGCTCGCGGGAATCGGACGGCCGGACGACATGACCCATGAAGGGGCCGCTCGAGGAAAGGATACGCTCGTATTCCAGGGTGGTCACGACATCGGGAATGGTCTTGTAGCCATAAACGTCATAGACGACGGGGTCGAAGGGCTTGTAGCCGGGAGCCAGAATAAGGGAGCCGACCTCGAAGGTGCGAATCCGCTCGCGGTCTTCGAAATTGATCGCACCGGTCGGGCAGAACTTTTCGCACGCCCGGCATTTTCCGCGCTGGAGATACAGACAGTGATCCGGGTCGATCAGGTATTTCAGGGGGACTGTCTGACCGTAATGGATATAAGCCGCCTTGCGCTTGCCGATGCCCGCGTTGTAAGGATCATCGACCTTCTTGGGGCATTTCTGAGCGCAAAGGCCGCAGGCAATGCATTTGTCCATGTCCACGTAGCGGGGCCGCTGCTTCACCCGGACGGTGAAACGGCCTGCATCGCCGGAGATGTCTTGAACTTCCGACAGGGTCAAAATCTCGATGTTTAAGTGCCGACCGCACTCGACCAACTTGGGCGAGATGATTCACATCGCACAGTCATTGGTGGGGAAGGTCTTGTCCAACTGGGCCATGACCCCGCCGATCCCCGGGCCTTTTTCAACCAGATAGACGAAATAGCCAGACTCCGCCAGATCCAGAGAGGCCTGAATTCCGGCGATGCCACCGCCCACCACCATGACCGATCCAATAGGGGTGTCTGCCATCGCAACTGTTCTCCGTTATTGCTGCCAATCTCGAACGCCAATAAGGTGTGGCGCCATCGCCTGGTTGCAGACGGGTCACACGGCTAGGGGAGCGAGCTTGTCCAGGATCCACTCACAGGCCCTGGGGATCGCTTCCCGCACTTCTTGAGATAAGCCGGGCTGAACGACTTGCGGAATCTCGTTGACCTGAACGACCAGGATGCGGATACGCATCGCCCCCGACTCCCGCAGTTCTCGCAACAGGTTCACCGACGGGAACTGGTGCAGGGAAAAATCCACGGACTTGTTCGACGGAACATCTTCGATGGCCACTTCGAACAGGTCTCCAGGATTGCGTCCAGGCTGGCATACGGCGTCGACGATGAACAGGTGGGGAGGTTTGCGAGGGCTGAGCAAGAAGTCGAAAAGGATATCGCCGATGCTGGTTCCAACGTCGATGGCAGCGGCGGTGTCGGGAAGGTGTCCCATGCGGTGGAGCTGATCGACCACCTCCGGACCAAACCCGTCGTCCCCCAGTAGGGGATTGCCGCAGCCGAGAATGAGAATCGGTTTTGTAAACAAATCCTCGATCATGAATCTACCTTTCACGAAGCAAGCCGCACATTCCGGGTTGTGCATCGGGCGACACCATACGAAAAGTCAGTTTGAAAATCAATAGAGAAATTATGCATATTGTGCAATTACATGCACAATATGCATAAGGTAGTTGATATGGTTTTCACGATCTGTGGGCAGTGCTACTGAAATGGGTTTTGCAGGAGCAACGGCATCTCGGACAACCATCCCAGGATGGCCTGCGGGAGTCACCGGGTGCTCTGGGCTAGGCCCAGGCTGCCCATACCGGTCAAGAATCAGAGTGGTCTTTTCGACTCGTGGAGGCTGGCCAGGGATTCAGGTCGGGGCAAACGGAACGGATGCTGCTGCAATCGAGAGAAAATGCTTGGAAGGGTAATTGCTCCGGTCAAGCTCTGGAGCACAGCAGATGCTGGTTTCCGACCTTCACTCGTCTGAGCCCGGCCTTCTTGGCGGCTTCGAAGCACGCCTTGGCCTGCTCGGGTGAGGTCGTGGGGAAGTCCCTAAGATGAAATTCCGGGGCGAAGGCCAGGAGTGAATAGGGAATGTCCGGATTGAGCTCCGCGATGAAGCGCGCGATGTTGGCGATTTCGCTCGCGTCGATATACCCGGGTACCAGGACGGTGCTTGCAACCAGGAAGGGCGGGTCGGGCCGAAGAGGAATCCAGTCGGCCAGCATGGCGAAATTTTCGAACACCTGTTTGTTGTCACAGCCTGTCAGGGCCCGGTGGAGATGGGGGTTCCAGGCCTTGAGATCCACCTTGACGCACCCTCCGGACTCCAGAGAGAGGCCGGCCATGGATCGCAGCAAATCCGGCTGCATGCTGCCGTTGGTTTCCCAGCAGATGCGAAGGATCTCGCCGGAGCCAGCCTTGCGGGCCTCTTCGGCTACACGCAGGGCATACGGGAGCTGGGGGACCGGATCGCCACCAAAGAAGCAGATGCAGCTCGTCTGCGAATTCACCGCACGAACCAGCTCGCTTATCGAAGTCCTTCCTTTCCCTTTGATATGCGCTTCTTTGTGCATCCAGTTCTGGCAGTACAGGCAATCGAAGTTGCAGGCTTCGAAGAAGACCGCAAGATTCAGAAAGCCGGCTTCCGGGCCCCTGTCGTGCGCGTACTTCGGATACCCTGCGCCTGTTCCTCCGGCGCACACCCAGTCCGCGACACAGTTCGTGGGGAGCGGATCATAGTAGAAGGAGAGCTGGCCGCAGGTATGGCCATGAACGAGAAGACTCTCCTCGCTCCCGT
Organism: uncultured Syntrophobacteraceae bacterium; assembly: GCA_964538515.1. Taxonomy (GTDB): domain Bacteria; phylum Desulfobacterota; class Syntrophobacteria; order Syntrophobacterales; family Syntrophobacteraceae; genus CALBZH01. The sequence goes on along the minus strand of CAZIEW010000002.1, from coordinate 141,835 downwards.
CGCGGACTCCGCAATAGCCTGTTTGACCTGGGGTCAGCAGGCACTGGTGGACGCACAGGCTGCACGCTTCCCCGAGTGGATCGCGAGGTGGTGTCAGCGGCAGCCGATAGCTGTCGCGCGACACGGCGTGGACAGCCTCACACCATTTCCTGCTGTCCTCCCATCGGTCGCGGATGCACTCCGGACAAACCTGAAGGCTCCTGCCCAGCCGGCGGTATTCATTGCCGCATACGGCACAGATCAGGTGGTGGCTTCCCGGTTTACCCGGCTCGGTGACCAGCATGTCTTCCTCTCGTTTGAATCAGCAGATTCTCGGCAGCTGCTCGCCTCTGAGCATATCGATGAGGCGGTGTCCGCCGATCCGGGTCCTGAGGAAGACGCGTCCCGGCTCGGCATCCGTGACCTCCCCGATGCACATGGCGTTCGCGCCGAGGGGGTGGGACTGGATACATCGCAAGACCGATTCGGCATACTCAGCAGGCATGATGGCGATGAGCTTTCCTTCGTTGGCAACATAGAGCGGATCCAATCCGAGCATCTCACAGGCTCCGGCGACGTCCTCGCGTATGGGGAGCCTTTCTTCAAACAGCCGGATGCCTACTCGGGATTGCTGGGCAATTTCATTGAGCGTCGTGGCCAGCCCTCCTCGAGTGGGATCTCGCAGAACGTGCAGGTTGGGGCATATGTCGAGCATTCGGGCAACCATGTCATGGAGCGGGGCCGAGTCGCTGAGGATCTCGTTTTCAAACGCCAGTCCCTCGCGCTGGCAGAGCACCGCCATGCCATGGTCCCCCAGGGTGCCGCTCACGATGACAGCATCGCCCGGTCGAGCCCGACTGCCGTCGATTTGGACGTTCGCAGGAATGATCCCAATTCCGGCTGTGTTGATGAACAGCTTGTCAGCCTTCCCTCGAGGCACGACCTTCGTATCGCCGGCCACGATGTGGATGCCAGCCATTTTGGCCGCCAGGGACATGGAGGCAACGATGTACCGCAGTGTCTCGAGGTCCAAGCCCTCCTCGAGGATAAAGCCGGCGGTGAGGTAAAGGGGCTCAGCCCCCAGCATGGCCAGGTCATTCACCGTCCCGTGAACCGCCAGGCTGCCGATATCGCCACCGGGAAAGACAAGGGGATCCACGACGTAAGAGTCGGTTGTCATGGCCAGTCGGGTGCCGTGGATTTGCAGCACCGCGCTGTCATTCATGGGATCGAGGAAGTCGTTTCGAAAATGGGCGACGAAAAGCTCCGAGATGAGCTCATGGGAAGCCCTGCCTCCGCTTCCTTGATCGAGCTGTATGGTTTTCGGCTCCATGAAATGTCCTTGAATTGTCCTTGCTCTTGCGATAGCGAGACGACGGCGAGCATGAATCTGAGCGCGGAGCGCCGGCTCGGCGTCTGTGCAGCCGCATCAGCTCTCGGTGCCGTCGTGGTACCGATAGTAGGCCCCGCACGTTCCTTCGCTGGAGACCATGCACGGTCCCATGGGGCTCTGGGGACTGCACACCGTCTTGAACAACTTGCATTCCGGAGGCGTCATCACGCCGCGCAGGACCTCGCCGCACTGGCATCCAGGGTGCTCTTTGACCTGAATGACGGGCATATCGAAACGCCTGGCGGCGTCATACACCCCCCACGCGGGGCGCACGGCAAGTCCGCTTTCAGGAATGGCTCCCAGGCCTCTCCACGTCGTGTCCGCCGGTTCGAAAACCTCGTCGATCAGGCCACGGGCTTTCGGATTCCCCTCCCACGCGACGGCCCGCCGATACTGATTGACGACCGTCGCCTCCCCCTTCTCCAACTGATCGACGAGAGAGGATATCCCTTGAAGCAGGTCAAGTGGCTCGAAGCCAGTAACGACGCAGGGAATGTGGTGTGCGGAAACAACCTCCTGGTATGCGGCCGCTCCGATCACCATGCTGACGTGCCCCGGACACAGAAAGCCGCTGATGTGCAGATCGGGTGATTCCAGGAGCGCGCGCATGGCAGGCGGCAGGAGCTTGTGCGCCGAAAACACCGAAAAATTCTTCAGTCCTTCCGCGGCAGCCATCTTGATGGCTCCCGCGACCGTCGGTACGGTGGTTTCAAAGCCAATGCCCAGGAAGACAACCTCCTTGTCGGGGTTGTCCCTGGCAATCTGAAGAGCGTCCAAGGTCGCGTAGACAATCCGGACGTCGGCACCTCGGCTGCGCTCGACGTTGAGAGAGGACGACGAGCCCGGAACGCGCACGAGATCGCCGAAGGTCGTGACGATGGTGCCTGGCTGCTGGGAGAGCCAAATCGCGCGGTCGATATCTTCGTTGGCCGTGACGCAGACCGGGCATCCCGGACCGCTGATGAGCTGGATCCAAGGCGGCAGCAGCTGTCTCAAGCCCGACCGGAAGATGGCCACCGTGTGCGTGCCGCAGATCTCCATGAGCCTTGCGCACTCGTTGAGGGGCGAGCGGTCTTGGAGAGTTTTCAGGAGATTTCGGGCAAGCTCGGGATCGCGGTATTCGTCCAAGTATTTCACTGCAGGCTCCAGAATAGGCCGAGCATCAACTTAAAAGGGAAATGGGATTCCGTGGGGATGTCTCAAGGGCGACCGGCAAGGAGCCATTGGGCTCCGAGGCTTGCCTGCCCGAAGGCGATGCAGGCGTCGTTCGTTGGCAGCTCTCGATGCGTGAGAACCTCAAACCCCCTCCGGGCGAGCTCAAGCTCGATCTTTTCCGACAAGTAGCGGTTCTGGAAAACGCCCCCGCTCAAGGCAATTCGGTCAACGTCCACCGCGGCTCGAGCCCTTTCAGACGCCGCCACAAGAAGCGCGACGATTCCATGATGAAACCTGCCGGCGATGAGTCCGGGCCGGGCTCCTCGCCGGAGGTCGTCAATGGCCTCCAGGAAAAGAGGACCCGGATCCAGGATCAGGGTGTCGCCTTGCTCGCGCAGCGCGTGGCTGTATTGGTCGTCGGTCGATTCAATGGACTGTTCAAGCTCAATGGCCGCTTGTCCTTCATAACTGGTACGCATGCTGCTCGGCAAGCCCGCGAGCGCGGCCATGGTGTCGAAGACACGTCCACACGACGATGTCTGAGGCGAGTGAAGGCCCCGGGTGAGCATCCGAGCGAGGGTCCTGCGCTTGTCTTCGGGCCACTTGTCCACCAGGTCCGGGAAGTCCCGCTCCGGCTGTCCGCCGCTCAGCTCCCAGAGGCAACTGTAGGCCATGCGCCAGGGCTCTTTGATGGCGGCACTGCCTCCCGGCAGCCGGAAGTGACGGAAGTGTCCCAACCGCCGAAGCTCAAGGCCGTTAACCCAGAGGAGCTCCCCGCCCCAAAGGGTGCCGTCGCTGCCGTATCCTGTTCCATCGAGTGCGAGCCCGAGCACCGGTCCCTCCTGCAGGTACTCGGCAGCCACTGCGGCGATGTGCGCATGGTGGTGCTGAACGCCCAAAAGCGGGATGTCTTTTTGCTGGAGCGCCCACTGCGTGCTCAGATAGTCCGGATGAAGGTCGTGAACGATGCATTCGGGTCTCACTTCGAGGATTTGCTGCAGATGCTCGATGGTGTGCTCGAAGGAGTGGAGCGTCTCGAGGTTTTCGAGGTCCCCGATGTGCTGGCTAAGGAAAGCTTCGTGCTTTCTTGTGAGACAGACGGTGCCCTTGAGCTCGGCACCCACGCCGAGAACGGTCGGAGCCTCAAGGCGCAGTGGAATCGGAACGGGCACGTAGCCCCGAGCTCTTCGCAACAGGCGCGGTCGTCCGTTTTGCACCCGTGCCACCGAATCGTCGCAGCGGATGTAAATGTCTCGGTCATGCAGGAGAAAGACGTCCGCAATGGAGCACAACCGTTCGCGGGCTTCATCCGTGCACATGACGATGGGCTCGTCGGATTGGTTGCCGCTCGTCATGACCAGGGCTTCCAGGGGCGTATCCACGAAGAGCAGCCTGTGAAGGGGAGTATAGGGGAGAAAGGCGCCAAGCGAGCGGTTTCGGGGGGCGACGCTCGCGGCAATGGGGTTGCGCGGAGCCTCCTCGAGCCGCCTCAGGATGACAATGGGGCGCTCCCGACACTCAATCAGAGCTGCTTCCGTTGTCGACACTTCGCAATGCTTCCGGATGGAGCCGACGTCGGGAAACATCACGGCGAAGGGCTTCTCCTCACGGATTTTGCGGCTCCGAAGACACGCAACCGCTGCCTCGTTCATGGCGTCCACGGCAAGGTGAAAGCCTCCAAGCCCCTTGATCGCCACGATCTTCCCCTGTTCGAGCAGGGACACCGCGCCGCGCATGGCTTCGTCGCGCTCGGCCACACGCTCTCCGGAGGGGCGCTCCAGCCACACTTGAGGCCCGCATTCCCAGCACCCATTCGGCTGGGCGTGGAACCTTCGGTTCAGCGGGTCTTCATATTCCTTGCGACAAGCGGGGCACATGGTGAAAGAGGCCATGGTGGTCTTGGCCCGGTCATAGGGGATGTCCTTGACAATGGTGTAGCGCGGTCCGCAGTTGGTGCAGTTGATGAATGGGTAGCGGTAGCGTCGATCCGATGGATCCAGCAGCTCGCGCATACAGTCAGCGCAGGTGCACACATCGGGGGAAATGAGTGTTGCTCGGCTTTTCTGCTGCAAGCTGGGAGCGATGCGAAAGGGTCTAAGAGGGGCATAGGGGAGCTCAGTGGCTTCGATGTGGTGGATGCGGGCGAGAGGAGGCGCCTGAGCCGGCAGATCGCAAAGAAAAGCGGCGACTGCGTCTTCCGAGCCGGCGATTTCGATTTCCACTCCGTCCGACTGATTGCGGACCCACCCGTTCAAAGCATGCCTGAATGCGAGCTGGTAAATGTACGGGCGAAAGCCTACTCCCTGTACAATGCCCCGCACTTTCACCAAAACCCGTCGGTCCTGCACGCCGCCGTCCCTGTCCATCGTATGCGTTGGAGGTCCGCTCCCACCCGTTGATTCCCTGGAGCTCCGACCATGGGGAGCCTCCGACCCTATCCCAGCCGTTTCTTCTGATCCCGGACCCTGTCTTCGAGCCAGCGGATCCAGGGCTCCAAACCCTCACCCGTGCGACAAGAGATCTCGAAGATCTGCTGGGTGGCGTTAAGCTGGTGCGCCTGCTTGCGAATGGCGTCCATGCTGCAGCTCACGTAGGGGAGAAGGTCGATCTTGTTCACGATGAGCACCGATGAGATCTGGAACATGAGCGGGTATTTGAGGGGTTTGTCGTCTCCTTCGGTGACGCTGAGGATCGTTACCTTGTCGTGCTCGCCAAGATTGAATTCCGCCGGACAGACGAGGTTGCCAACGTTTTCGATGACCAAAAGATCGACATCGGTGAGGTCCAGAGCATCCATGGCGATCTGGATCATGTTGCCATCGAGGTGACACCCGCCATCGGTGTTGATCTGAACGGCTTGCACGCCCTTCTTCTGGATCCGCTCCGCATCGCAGGCCGTCTGCAGGTCCCCTTCGATCACCGCCATTTTCAGTCGGCCGGCCAACGCCTCGATTGTCTTTTCCAGGAGCGAGGTCTTCCCTGCTCCCGGGGAGCTCATCAGATTGATCGCATAAATGCCGGCTTGGTCGAAGCGCTGTCGGTTAAGGGCCGCCAACCGCTCGTTTGCCTCCAAGATGTTCTGGACCACGGGCACTTTAATTTGAGCCATCGTCATCTCCTGTTTCGCCCTCAATGCTCACGACGGAGAGCTCTCGTCCACTGATCAGCTCGAGGCTGGGCATGCCGCACTGGGGGCACAAAAAGACTTGGTTTTCGACCTGGTAGTTGAGGTTGCAGTCCCTGCAGCGTGCCACCACGGGAATCTCCTCGATCGAAAGGGTGGCCCCCTCGGCGAGCGTGTCTCGCGACAGAAGCTCAAAGCAGAAGCTCAGCGATTCCGGGACGATCGCAGCCATGGCGCCGACCTGGAGGTTGACCTGCCGGACCTGCTTGATGCGGTGCTTCGCGCTTTCATCCAAAATGATGGTCAGCAGGCTTTGCGCAATGGACATTTCATGCACGAGTCACCTCATCTCGTCCGGAAACTCTTTTGGCGGTCCGGTCGTCGACCGCACGGGATGTCTCGGGGGGTGAAGCTCGAGACGCTTCCATGAAGGTGGATCGCAATTAACATAAGGAGAATCAGCGATCAAGGGCACTGAGCAACATGGTAATTTACACTCGTGGAAATCGCGCTTATTATGTGAAACAGTTCCCGTTTTGAAATGGATACTCGCATGCACCATCTTTGTGGGAATGACTCTTAATTTCTTCACATCAGGCAGGAGTTGGCGATGGCCGGACCCAATGACAGCGCATTGGACATGTTTTGCACGGCTCTGGAGATGAAGGAGCGAAAGCGGGCGCTTTACGAGGATGCCATGAAAGCGTGCCCGGACCAAGTCGGTATCGAGACCTTCAGGATGCTCATGGATGGTGAGCTCGATCACGTCAAGCGCATCCAAGAGCTCTATGAGCAACTTAAGCACGGTCGCGTGCAACCGGATGCCTGCAAATACCACGAGTTTGAAACGGAAGACAAAAAGGCCATCCTTCGAAAAATAGCCGAAGAGCACGGTAAGATGCCCAAGGCATGCGTGGATGACGTGGTGGCCATTGAAACCGGAATGCAGCTCGAAGATGCGAGTATCGAGTTTTTCGAGAAGCGGCTCAGCGAATCCGACGATGCGCTTGAGAAGGAATTTCTGCGAGGCCTGATCAGCGAAGAGCGGGAGCACTATGTCCTGCTTGCCGATCTGAAATTCTATTACGTGGACCCAGAGGGGTGGTTCATGGAGAAGAGTCGGGCGCGCTTGGACGGGGCTGGGGGCTCCGCCTGATCCTGAGCTTCAGGCCCACCGGGAAGTCCGTTGGGTCGAGGAGCGATGATCGCCGCCCATGTGGGTGCGGATGCTTCCCTTGTATCTGCCAGATACCTCAACCGCGTGGAGCCATGGCCATGTCGAAGAGCGTCCGAGTTTGGGCTGCGATGGCGGTACTTCTTCCGGGGATCCTCCTGGGGTCTTCTTCAGATGCACAGCGGGTCAATCCTCCGCCCGAGGGAGGAAGCTTTCCTGATATTATGATCCCCGCTCCTTCGAGCGCAGAGGCTCAAAAGTATCTGGGCCTCAAGGCCAAGGAGAAGTTCAAAGTCTCCGAAATCAAGGCCGAGCTGGTCATCTTTGAGGTGTTCAGCATGTATTGTCCCCACTGTCAGCGGGAAGCCCCTTCCGTAAACGAGCTCTATGGGCTTATCGACGGCCGCCCTGATCTGAAGGGAAAAATCAAGGTCATCGGGCTTGGCGCGGGGAACAACAGTTTCGAGGTGGAGCTTTTCAGAAAGAAATACGACATCCCGTTTCCTCTGATTCCCGATGCGGATCTCGCTCTGCATCGAGCATTGGGTGAGGTCAGGACCCCTTATTTCATCGTTGTCAAGCTCGGTCGGGCGGGACAGTCGAAGGTCATTTACTCAAAAGTCGGGAGCCCCGGGGACCCCGCACAGTTTCTCGAGCTCTTGCTGCAGCGCTCCAAGGCTCTTTGACCGGAGGGGATTATGAGCAAGGCGACGTTTACGGCGGCATGGGTCGTGGCGATCCTGTTTGGAATCGGCGGTGCGTGGGGACAGCAGGTGGAATCCGAGCAGTTCAAAGGCAAGCTTTTTCATGTCGAGCGGCTCAAGCCCACCGACAGCCAGGTCAGCGTGAAAGTGGGCGAGAAGGCCCCTGATTTTACGCTACCTTCCATAACGGGGGAGAGAGTGTCTCTCAGCCAGTATCGGGGCAAGAAAAACGTGGTGCTGTCTTTCGTTCCGGCTGCTTTCACACCGGTCTGCTCCCAGCAGTGGCCGGGGTACAGGATGATCCAGGACATGTTCGATGCGCTTGATGCCACCGTGATAGGCATCACAACCGACAATCTCCCGTCACTTTTTGCGTGGACTCAGGAGATGGGTGGGATTCCGTTCCCGGTCCTGTCGGATTTCTGGCCCCATGGCAAGGTCTCGTCCGAGTACGGAATCCTGCGCGGCGACGGGACCAGTGAGCGAGCCCTTTTTGTGGTGGATAAATCGGGTGTCATTCGCTATATAGATGTGCATGATATCAATGAAAGGCCTCCGCTGGACCGCTTGCTCCAGCAGCTCGAAGCGCTTAACAAGAATAAGACGAAGAAGTAAATGAGTCGGGATGTTAGCCCAATGACGGGATGCATGCTTCCTGGAAGCTGCAGTGGGTAAGTTCTACTATGGAGAGGGAGGAGCGAATGGCAAAGAAAACGAGGCATGTCGTCCATGGTGAATGTCCACAGTGTGCGTGCGGGGATGTCTCCTTCATTCCGTCCGAGAGCATGAAGGAGAAGTACACGGGCCCCGAAGCTGAGATCGAGATTCTGTGCCCGTCCTGTGGGACGAAGCACAAGGGCAAGCTGGTAGTCGAAGAGGTGGAAGACAAGTAGCCCCGAGGTGTGGTATCGCGCAAGTCCTGGGGACACCATCGCAGGGGTTGAGCGTACGGAAATGGGAAAGCGTCTCGCGAGATTTCAAGGAGGGATACGATGAGTACACCGCAACATTGTCCCGGTTGGGAAAAGTTCAAATCTCTCACGTCATTTGTCTGTAAGTGCCCCGAGTGCGGCAAGGAGAAAGAGATCTTTTCCGACGAGTTCAACAAACAGCACGTTTGCCAGGGATGTGGAAAACCGATCGATTTCTCCAAGTGCGCAGCTCCCGCCTGATCTCGACGGTACCAAGCAGGGTCGGCTCGGGTCCGGTCGAATCGACCCTGCTCATTTGCTTCTCGCCCGCATGGGTCCCCGCCGGGCTCTCCGACGGGAGCCTCCGCTCTCCCTGCTCGATTCCCCGACACCTTGCAATCAGGACATTCCCGACCTTGATGGAGTACCAGAGCCATGGCCAATCGGCTTGAACATGAAAAAAGTCCTTACTTGCTCCAGCATGCCCACAATCCAGTGGACTGGTATCCTTGGGGGGGCGAGGCCTTTCGAAAGGCGAGGGAGGAAAACAAGCCGATCTTTCTGTCGATCGGATATTCGACCTGTCACTGGTGCCACGTGATGGAGCGCGAATCCTTCGAGGACGAGGAAGTGGCTGGTCTCCTCAACGAGCATCTGGTCTCCGTGAAGGTCGACCGCGAAGAACGCCCCGACGTGGACGAGATCTACATGGGGGTCTGTCAAGCTATGACGGGAAGCGGGGGCTGGCCCCTGTCCATTTTCATGACTCCGGACCGAAAACCCTTTTATGCCGCCACCTACCTTCCCAAGCAGGGGCGGATGGGGATGGCGGGGTTCATGGACGTCATTCGCCAGATCGCTCGCCTGTGGAAGGAGCAGCCGGAGCGCGTCCTCCAGGCGGGTGATCAAGTCACCCAGGCGATCCAGCCGAAAGGGCCCCCGGGGGCGCAGGTCTCCCCAGGAATGGCAGCTCTTGACCTTGCCTATCAGCAGCTCCAGGGGACGTTTGATTCCCAATGGGGCGGCTTCGGGCATGCACCCAAATTTCCAACGCCACACCACCTCACGTTCCTGCTCCGATACCATCGGCGTCACCCGGAATCCACGGCGCTGAGCATGGTCGAAAAGACCCTCTCCAGCATGAGGCGGGGGGGCATCTTCGACCAGGTGGGGCTCGGGTTTCACCGGTATTCCGTCGATGAGCGGTGGCTCGTTCCGCATTTCGAGAAGATGCTCTACGATCAGGCTCTGCTGGCCATGGCCTATGTGGAAGCCTATCAGGTGACCGGAAAGCGCGAGCACGCCGATGCCGCTCGCGAGATCTTCGAGTATGTGCTTCGGGACATGACCGATCCTCTGGGCGGCTTCTATTCTGCCGAGGATGCCGACAGTGAAGGCGAGGAAGGGCTCTTCTACGTCTGGACGCCGGATGCGGTGAAAGCTGTGCTGGGTGCGGAGCGGGCCGACCTTTTTTGCCGTTACTTTGACATCACTCCGGCGGGGAATTTCGAGCACGGACGCAGCATTCCACACGTGCTCAAGTCCGAGGACGTCTTTGCTCGGATGGTGGGGATGACTCCGGAAGGTCTCAAAGACGCGCTGGCTTCGTGTCGCGGAGACCTCTTTGCGGCGAGGGAGCGACGGATTCATCCACTGAAGGATGACAAGATCCTTACCGGCTGGAACGGACTGATGATTGCCGCTTTGGCGATGGGATCGCGCGCGATGGGAGACCAGGGTCTCTTGAACGCTGCCTCGAAGGCCGCCGACTTCCTCTGGAGCAACCTTCGAGACGGGTCGGGGCGATTGCTTCGCCGATTCCGTGGCAACCAAACGGCGCACCTGGCCTATCTGGACGATCATGCGTATTTCGTATGGGGGCTCCTTGAGCTCTACGAGACGAGCTTTGAGGTCCGACACCTGGAGCGGGCATTGGCGCTCAATCAGGCCATGCTCCAGCTCTTCTGGGACGAGGACGAGGGTGGCCTTTTCTTCACGGGGAGCGATGGGGAGGAGCTGATCGTTCGGGACAAGCAGCTCTACGACGGGGCCGTGCCGTCGGGCAATTCCATAGCAGCGTTGAACCTGTTGAGACTGAACCGCATGACGGGGAGCCCCGACCTGGAAGAAAAGGCCGACCGGCTGCTCAAGCGCTTTGGGGGGATGGTTCAGGATTATCCGATGGCCTATACCCAATTCATGAATGCGGTTGATTTTGCCCTGGGCCCCACCACAGAGGTGGTTTTCTCCGGTGACCTGGACGACGAACGGGGGCGCTCCATGCTTGAGTGGGTGCGCGGGCGATTTGCGCCTAACCGCGTGACGCTCTGGCGCAGAACGGGGACGGAAGGGGAGCGGCTGGATTCCCTGTGCGGGTATGTTGGGCAGTTGCAGCCCGTTGATGGCAGCCCGACCGTCTATGTCTGCGAGCAATACGCGTGTAAACGGCCTGTGACGACCCTGGATGAATTGAAGGCACTGTTGATGTAGGGAGGCGCGCTGGGAGATGGAGAAAGCGGTCGGGATTGCACAGCTCTTTGAGAAGCACCAGGACTACCTTGAGCAGGAAGTGACTGTCGATGGGTGGGTTCGCACCAGACGCGACTCCAAGGCCGGAGTGAGCTTCATCGAGTTAAACGATGGCTCCTGTCTCAAGAACCTCCAGGTGGTCGCCGAGCACGCCAGGTTCGATCTTGAAAGGGAGCTCGGGTCTGTTTCAAACGGGGCTGCCGTGCGCATTGATGGACGGGTGGTCGCTTCTCCCGGCAAGGGACAGTCGATCGAGCTGCTGGCCCTGAGGATCAGACTCTATGGCTTGGCTGACCCTGCGAGCTATCCACTCCAGAAGAAGCGCCACTCCTTCGAGTTCCTGCGGGAAATCGCTCACCTGCGACCAAGAACCAACACGATCGGGGCCGTGACCCGCGTGAGACACCGTCTGAGCTACGCCGTTCACAAGTTCTTCGAGGAACGAAGGTTCTTTTATATTCACACGCCGATTATCACGGCCAGTGATTGTGAAGGGGCAGGGAACGTATTCCGAGTGACAGCTCTGGAGCCGGAGCAGTTTCGAGCTCCGCAGGCAGCAGGGGAGGATCTTTTTGCAGCCGATTTCTTTGGGCGACCAACCTATTTGACCGTCAGCGGCCAGCTCCAGGCAGAAATCTATGCGTTGGCGCTCGGGAGAGTGTACACGTTCGGGCCGACGTTTCGCGCGGAGAATTCCAACACCAGCCGCCATTTGGCTGAGTTCTGGATGGTGGAGCCCGAAGCCGCCTTCTTCGATCTTCAAGACGATCTGGCGTTGGCGGAAGGCCTTGTCAAGGCGCTTGTCGAGACAGTCGTTATGGACTGTCCCGACGAGCTGGATTTTTTCACGCGGCTGGTGGAGCCTGGACTTCGAGAGACCCTGGAGAAGCTCATGAAGGAGCCCTTCGAGGTGATCAGCTACACGGAAGCCGTCGAGCTGCTCAGGAAATCAGGAGAGCCGTTCGCCTTCCCGGTGGAATGGGGCAGTGATCTCCAGGCCGAGCATGAGCGGTATCTTACGGAGAAGGCAATACGAAAGCCAGTGGCGGTACTGGATTTCCCGAGGAGTCTCAAGCCGTTTTACATGCGCGTGAACGATGATGAAAAGACGGTTGCAGCCATGGATATTCTCGTTCCGCGCATCGGGGAGATCGTCGGTGGCTCCCAGCGCGAAGAGCGCCTGGACCTGCTCCTGGATCAAATGCGGCAGAAGTCCGTTTCCGTTGAAGACTATCGGTGGTACGTGGATCTGCGCCGGTGGGGCTCGGCTCCTCATGCGGGATTCGGTTTGGGGCTTGAGCGCATGGTCCAGTTTGTCACCGGGTTGGCGAACATTCGTGAGGTGATCCCATTTCCGAGGACGCCGGGTCAGGCGCAGTTCTAATTAGATCTTGCCAGGAAAGTCCGACATCGGTAGATTGCGGGCCGCCGTTGCCACACGATCGAAGGGAAAGGTGTGCGGAATGCTGTTGCCGGAGCTCGAAACCAAGTGCTGGAAATGTTGGGGGCAGGGGGTCCTGCCGGGAGAGGATCACGGTGAAATGACCGAGTGCCCCGAGTGTGGGGGGATAGGGTGGGTTCCCACGGAGGAAGGGCAGCGGTTGCTGGACTTTCTGCAGCGCCACCTTGTGCTGGAATCGGACGCGGAAGAGGAGCCGGGAGGATCGTTGTAGAGTCTAGGGAAGAGCGCTGCTGGATGGGCGGCGTTCAAGCGATAAGGGGGAACGTTTGACATCGATGCAGTGGAAGAAGATCGGATTCATCGGAGCGGCGGTCGTGCTGGTCGCCGTCAGCGTCATGTTGTTCAACTATGCATCCACGACGACGCACGAAAAGGAAGGGGTCCTCGGAATCGCATGGGCCGCCAATATCCGCGATCTGCCCGACATGCAGCTGATTGCCGAGGATGGGGATCACCGTTACTACTCTCGCGCCGGGCAGGAACCGAAAATAGAGGACATTACGGTCGACAAGATCGTCTACGGATTTTACAAGGGGCGGTTCTTCAATGTCATGGCTTATTTCAGCTCGAAGCCGAGCTTTGCGAAAATGAAAGACCGTCTGGCGGGAAAGTACGGCAACCCGTATAAACCCGACCAAACGGATGTGAAGTTCTTCTGGGCGGTCGACAAGGTCCACTTGCTGCTGACCTACGACGAGGCAGCCAACCAAGGTCGATTGTCTTACTTTTATCAGCCCATAGAAGGGGAGATCGAGCGAAACGAAAAGACGAAGGAGCAGCAGTCCGCTCCCGGTGGGTCATGAGGCGTCCTCTCCCCCAATGTTGGCCAGCTCCCGGAGCAAACGAATTGACTCCCGGGCCTCGTGGGGGTCTACTTTGTGGAGGGCAAAACCGGCGTGTACGATGACATAATCGCCGATCTGTCCTTCTTCCGATAGAAGCATGAGGGATGCTTTTCGCATCGCCTCACCGACCTTTACCGTGGCCATTTCCCCTTCGATTTCAACGATTTCTGCCGGTATTGCCAAACACATGGGACCCTCTGATCATGCTGTTGCGGAGGATGGAGCCAGGCTCTTGCCGGATCGAGGCGAGTAGCTGCCTCCCGCTTTTTGGATTTCGTCGAGCACGCGCTGGCACATTTCGGGAAGCTTGGCCGAAACCCTCTCCGTGAGATCCAAGCCCCATGGAGAAATGTCTTCGGGCTCGATGCCCACGATAATCGCGCATGGGCGTTTGCCGAGCATCTCCGCATAGGCCAGTGTTTCCACCATGTCCGCCTGGTGGATCGAATTCTTGAACGCAACGCGCTTGGTTAGGAAATCGGCATCCAGATGATAAAGGGTGCCCGGAGGTCCGCCGTTTCGGACGGCGTCGACCACGATCACATGATCCACTTCCACGATCGGATCGAGAAGACGGATCCCCAGCGTCCCTCCGTCCATGAGCTCCACATTGTCCGAGAAGTCATAATCGGCCTGGAGTCGCTCGATCACGCGGACACCTACCCCTTCATCGTGCAACAGGATATTACCGACTCCCAGGACGAGTATACGCTTTTCCCCCATAGGCAGCATCTTTCTCTTCGCGCCGAAAAGCCAAAGCGACAAAAAAACAGGAACCCGGCAATAAATCCGCCAGGTCCCTGCTCCTACGTATCCGAACAGCTCGGATTAGACAACCTTAAACTTGTAGACCTCGTTGGTCTGTGGGTCGATGACGTGCACGCCGCAGGCGATGCACGGGTCGAACGAGTGGACGGTGCGAAGGATTTCCACCGGCCTCTTGGGATCCGCAACCGGCGTTCCGATCAAGGCCTCCTCAACAGGGCCGAGCTTGTTTGCACTGCATCGGGGGCCAAGGTTCCAGGTTGACGGCACGACCAACTGGTAGTTTCCAATCTTCTGATCCTTGATCTCGATCCAGTGGCCAAGGGCACCGCGGGGGACGTCGTTGAGGCCATAGCCCATTCCCGTCTGCGGCATTTCATAGGGCGTGTATGTCTTCTTGTCGCCTTTCTTAAGATTTTCGATCAGCTGGGTCATCCAGCCATCCATGGCGTCGCCGATAATGGCCGTCTCAAGCGCACGGGCGGCGGTACGGCCAAGAGTGGAGAACAGGGCCTCAGGGGGCACGGCCAGCTTCTTGAGAAGGCCATCCACGGCCTGTTTGGTCGGTCCATGTCCCTTGCCGTAAGCGACGAGGACTCGGGCGAGCGGACCCACTTCCATGGGCTCACCTTTGTAGCGCGGTGCCTTCATCCAGCTGTAACGCTTCTCGACATCCATCGGCTCGAATTTAGGCTTGGTCTCACCCTTGGCGGGATGCAGCGCCTTGTCGCCTTCATACCAGCTGTGCTTAACGTGCTCCTCGATGGCATTGATGTCGACGGGCTGAACATCGGTGAATTTGCGCTTGAAGATCGCGCCGCGCGGAATGAGCAGGCTGTCCGGCTCTTTGTCACTCTGGGGGAATTCGCCGTAGGCGAGGAAATTCTGGGTGCCTCCGATTTTTCCCCAGTCTTTGTAAAACCCTGCAACCGCGACCACGTCGGGGATGTAGACGTTTTTCACGAAATCCATGGTCTCTTTCCAGAGAAACTTGAACTCCGAGATCCGATCGGCGTTGAGATCGGCTGCGCAGGTGACGCCACCTGGGACCAAGCTCTGAAGGTGGGGGTTCTTGGCGCCGAAAATGGCGTGCAGCCGGGCCGTTCGAGCCTGCTGACGGAGCGCTTCCAGGTAATGGGCGACGGCGATGAGATTCACTTCCGGAGGCAGCTTGTAGGCCGGATGTCCCCAATAGCCGTTGGTGAAGATGCCTAGCTGGCCGCTATCCACGAACTTCTTCAAACGCTCCTTGACCGCCTTGAGCTCATTGACGCCGGCGCCGGCCGGTGAGACAGAGTCTGCGATACCGGCGGCCTTCTTGGGATCCGCTTTCAGGGCGCTCACCACGTCGACCCAGTCCAAAGCATGGAGGTGATAGAAATGGACGATGTGATCATGGAGAAACTGAGCCCCCATGAGAAGGTTTCGGATGATTCTGGCATTGTCGGGAATGGCGACTTTGACCGCGCTGTCCACGGACCGCACGGAGGCCAGGGCATGGACGTAGGTGCACACGCCGCAGGCCCGCTGAGTGATCAGCCATGCGTCGCGGGGGTCGCGCCCCTGAAGAATGACCTCCAGCCCGCGGAAAAGCGTCGAGCTGCTCCAGGCATTCTTCACCTTGCCGTTCTCCACTTCCACTTCGATTCGTAAGTGGCCCTCGATGCGTGTAATGGGATCCACTACCACTCTTTGTGCCATCGTATGGTTCTCCTATCCTGTAGGTCTTATTGTCCTGATTCCTGCCTGGCCGATGATCGTGGGCTTGACGTCCCTATTTCTCTTTGTAGAAGGGGGACATGTCATCCCAGAAATTCGGCTCGCTGCATCCGATGCACGGATGACCGGCCTGAACGGGCCAGCTGGTGCCGTCATTCCACTTCACGATGGCGCAATTGTTGTACGTCTCGGGACCCTTGCATCCCATTTTGTAGAGACAATAGCCCAGCTCGGCTTCTTTGGATCCGAACTCCGTGACGAACTCGCCCGCTTCGAAATGGGAGCGCCGCTGGCAGGAGTCGTGAATGGTCTTCCCGTATGCAAAGAGCGGCCTCTTCTTGTCGTCCAGATCAGGAAGCTTTCCGAACAGGAGGTAGTTCACGACGGTCCCGACAAAGTTGATGGGGTTGGGGGGACAACCGGGAATCTTGACCACGGGCGTTTTGAGAGCACTGCCCAAGGCGCTTTCCAGGTCTTTGGCCCCGGATGGGTTGGGGGCCGCTGCTGCGACTCCACCATAGGACGAGCAAGTCCCGATGCAAATGTTGGCAAGGGCTTTGGGGCAGATTTCCTTAGCAATCTCAAGCATGGGACGGCCTCCAATGGTGCCCCACATGCCGTTGTCGACTGTCGGGATGGCGCCGTCCACGACGCAAATGAACTTCCCGGCATGTTTTTGCACGGCGTTGTGCAGCGCTTCCTCCGAGGCAGTGCCCGCAGCGGCCATGAGGGTTTCGCTGTAGTCGAGCGAGACCACGTCCAAGACCAGCTCGTCGATCCACGGATAAGTCGTACGCAGCAGTGATTCAGGGCAGCCTGTGCATTCCGAGAAGGATAGCCATATTACGGGGGGGCGCTGCGGTGATGCAATCGCTTCAGCGATTCGGGGAACGAAGGATGGCCCCAGTCCCATGGCAGCGGACACGAGGCCGCAGAACTTCATGAAATCCCTCCTGCTTACCCCTTTCTCTTCTATTCGTTCGTCGAATGCCTTCTCAAGCTTCATAGAACACCTCCTTAGTGCCATTGATGAAAAACGCCCCAGACACGCACCGATTCAGTGAGACAAGATGATCGTCACGCTTCCGTTCGTGCAATTAAACACGAACGGATTCAATAATTCCCATGGCTACGCGGTCGTGCTCGCGCTGGAGAAGTCGACCCTCGGCAGAAGCCAAGGTGACACGAGTGGTGAAGGTCATGGCATCGCATGGGTCAGCCGGTAGAGCTAGCACCAACGCCGATGCCTGTCAAGATTGCGAAAGATCTGTGAAAAAAAGATTTTAATCTGAAAGTCATTGTGCATATTTGTTGAATGCATTGGGGGGTCTGGGGCGAGACAAAAATAGGGACGCACGGATGATTTCAATCTCAATCCGTGCGCAGATTCCGCGATGGCCCGAAGGTGCAACCGTGTGCTGCAGATGAACGGGGATGCTTGACGATGGAGGTGCGCGGCACCTGGTGGTGCCCTGCTGTCGGTATCGTCCGGGGGGCTTATTAGTTCTGCAAAGCGCTGGCCAGCTTGTCCAAAATGCGTTTCGGCACGGGATAGCCATCCTTCACCAGATACAAGCCAAGGATAGCCGGGTCAAATTGAATGGCCTGCGCGGCTTGCTCCACCGTCATTCCCTTTTGCGCCATCTTTTCGATCAGTTCATTCTTGAGCTCTTCCATCATCCCTCTCCTAGGTCGTGTGGGGTCTACCAATCTTCAAACCAAACCTAATCTAGCTGATACTTTCCTCGGGTGGCAAGTCTTTTCATGAGAAGAGGAGGGGGCGGCGGGAGCACCTGAGTGGAACCTCTTATCTCCTCGCGGCTCAACCGAATAAAGAAAGCCATAAGGGGTGACCCTTATGGCTTTCAGTATGGTGAAGGGCTCTCAGACGAAACAGCAGGATTTTGAACGTGTGGTGCAATTCGAGCACGAAAAAGAGCAATCACATGAGCATGGAATCGAGCATCAACATCGACAGCATGAGAATGAGCAAGAACTGGAAGATCAACGATCACATGAATCGAAACGAACGCAGAGTCTCCGTAGTCGCAGTCGCTAGCAAATTCGCTTCAGCATTCACTCGAGGTCGAACGTGGATAAAGAATCTCCATTCCAACTGCAATCAGCCACTTGAATTTCCACAGGTACAGCGCATAACCACTTGAGCTTCAGTATTCTGAGAGTTCCCTAGCCCGAAAGGAGGCAGGCACGTCATCGTAATTTAGCGCTTGCGTCCAATCAAAGTTTTCGAACGAGTCGGTCGCCTTTGATCCAGCCGAGGACAACGCCGCTTCAAGGTCCGCAACATCAAAGGGCTTCTTCAAGTAAGTCTTAACACCAGCACGATTCAGCGCTTCAGCAACAACTTGATGATCATATTCAGCGATGATGATCGATTCAATTTCAGGGAGCGTTTGCTTCAACCGTTTCAGCAGTTCGGTTCCGTTTTGATCGGGAAGTCGATATTCAGTGATGACTATGTCGTAAGCATCGTTTTCCGCTCGCACAAGAGCATCGCGAACCGTCGTACAGGAATCAAAGGCATATCCGGCCCGTTCCAAGAACTTTGTCAAAGAGCGTCGCAAAGGAGCTTCATCTTCAACCAGTAGCACTCGCACAGCAGCTTCCACTTTTTGCCTCCGTGTCTAGGGTAAAGCAATGGGTGTGCCAACGACTGGATTGCAGCGTGCATCCAGATGGCATGCGGTCGCGCGTGGTCGGAAGGCGAATTCAGTTTCCGAGGCAGTGGAGAATATTGTCTAGTATCTGAGCGAAAGGGCGGGCGTGAGCGGTAGATAGCATTAAAAGAGTTGCGATTTCAATTGGATAGCGCTATATGGTGAATAGTGTCCAATCTGGGGGGATTGGATCATTTTGCTCACTATCTGATTCCGTGCTTCTTCAAGCGATACAAGAGAATGTGACGGGGGATACGCAGGAAGCGGGCGGTCCTGGACTTGTTCCTCTTGCACTGTTCATAGGCCTTTGAAATGACTTCCTTTTCAACTTCTTCCAAAGAAATGCCCTCCGGAGGCAGATCCATATGAAATCGATGAGCCGTCGGCGGGGAGGCGGCTCCAGGGGACGCCTGCTGGAGGAAAAGCAGGTGCCTTGCCAGAACGGTATCCTCGTTTTCAAGCAGGATCACGCGCTCCATGGTATTGCGCAGCTCTCGGACGTTCCCCGGCCATGGATGGCGCAAGAGCATCTCTTCGGCATCGGCGCTCAGCCCGCGGAAACGCTTGCCGTACTTGTCGTTGAACTCATCGAGAAAGAATGATGCCAGGGGAAGGATGTCTTCGGGGCGCTCGCGCAAAGCAGGAAGGTCGATTCGAATCGTTGCGAGCCTGAAATAGAGGTCTTTGCGAAACTTTCCTTTTTCCGATGAGCGCCACAGGTCCTCGTTGCAGGCGGAGACGATCCGGATATCGACTTTCCGCTTCCGCGTTCCTCCAACGGGATAGAATTCCTTCTCTTCGAGGACTCGCAGCAGTTTGGCCTGTATCTCGGGGTGGAGGTCGACGACCTCATCGAGGAAGAGTGTTCCTCCGTCTGCAACCTGAAGAAGCCCCTCCTTGCCTTCGGATCGCGCACCCGTGAAGGCGCCCTTTTCATAGCCGAAAAGCTCGCTTTCGATGATTTCCGCACTGAACGCCGCGCAATTGAGGGCCACAATGGGGTAGGCCGCGCGGGGGCTCCTCGAATGAATCAACCGTGCAAACAGCTCCTTGCCGACACCGCTTTCCCCTTGGATGAGCACGCCCGCATCCTGGCTTTGGGCGCTCTTGATTGCCAGCAGCTGCGCGTCGAGGAACCGTTGGTTCTTCCCGATCAGTCGATCGACCGCGTGAAGGCGTTGAACTTCCTGGCGGAGGCGGTCCACCTCGTTGCGAAGCCCCGTGTGCTCCAAGGCGTTCTGGACAGTAAGCTCGAAGTCATGCAGATCCACGGGCTTAACAAGGTAATCGAAGGCGCCGCTCTTGATGGCCAGAACGACCTCCTTGACCTGTTCAAACGCCGTGATCATCACCACCGTCGGTGACGGGCGATTTTCCTTGATCTGTGGAAGGACTTCCAAGCCGTTGGCATCGGGGAGCCCGATGTCGAGCAAGACGAGGTCAGGCTCCTCCTGCTGGGTGAGTCTAAGCCCATCGGATGCCGTGTCCGCCTCGAGGACAAGATGGTCCTTCTCCAAGAGGCGCCGCATGGCGGTCCTGAAGGAAGTCTCGTCGTCAATGATGAGGATCTTGTGCTTCTCTCGCATCACCTGGCACCCGAAAGGCAGGCTTCGTGGTCCTGCCGTGGATTCGTAAGTTGGCAAAGGGCTTTTAACAGAACCGCAATGGACGTTCAATCCATGATTTTCTGAGCCAGTTGCGGAGAAAAAATGGCAGCCGTGGACACGGCTGCCATTGCATGCTCCTGAGCCCGGAACAGGAAGGGCTGACTAGACCGCGAGCTATCTCCTGGGCAGACTGGACAGCATCCGGGAGACTTCGTTGTCGATGACGCGCTGAGCATCGGGTGGTGGGACTGAAGACAGGTCCACGACGGCGCTTCGTCGCGAAATGCTGCGATCGGTGAAGCTCTGTACCTGGATGTCGATGCGAACCATGGGAGTTGCGGCTGGGGCTGCCAGACCGAGCACCCCACCGCCAGCGGCGCCAATGGCCGCGCCCACGCCGGGATCACCCGTCGCGGCTCCGATGAGGGCTCCCGTCGCAGCGCCGACCATGGCTCCTCCCAATGCATTCCCTGCGCGAACCTGGCCATTCTCCCGATAAGCTCCCGTCAGGCTGATGTCGATGGCAAAATCGGCTTCCCGCTCGCGCCGGACCATGTCATAGCCCTTGTTGTACAGCATGTCCACGGTCTGAGGAAAATAGCGCAGTCCGAACGGTGTGTTGTCGGAGACGTTCAGCGAAAAGAACTGATCTTTGGGCGGGAGAGAGAGCGGGCCATATCCACCCCCCGGGGGGGCGCTTTGCTGAACGTTGTAATATGGACCAGGGGGGCCGTAGGGGGAAGCACATCCCGCTGCACTGACCAGAAGCATCACAGCGATCAATGACCTGACGAACCGAGTCTTTCCTTCCATTTTGTTCTCCAATGTGCACAGCATGCTGTTGATGACGGACAACGCCCTACATCCTTGAACAACGCGCAGATCTTATCGCACAGTCCTGTTCATCGACAAGAAGCAAGATGAATTCCCTGGAGTGTTGACTTGGGGCGCTATCTTCTCCACAATCGCACCACCCTGCTCGCGTCGTCCCTGTCACTCCCATGAGAACGGGCCACCCCGTGGAGGAGCCGATGACGGCCTGCAGGAGGTTGATCCATCACCGACGACAGTCGTAGGATCTTCCGAGTGGTGTAGAGTGCTGTTTACGAGGATGTCACCCCCGTCATGAAAGCCATGATCCTGGCAGCTGGTCTGGGGACGCGGCTGCGGCCCCTCAGCCTCACAAGGCCCAAGGTGCTGACCCCTTTGTGGGGGATGACCATGCTGGAGTATTGGATAGGACGGCTGTCTCGCGAAGGCTTCGAGGCCGTCGTCATCAACGCGTTTCATTTGAGCCAATCCCTGGTTGACGCAGTCAAGGGTCGGTCCTGGCCGATTCCGGTGACGGTTAGCCTCGAGCGGGACCTGCTTGGGACAGGGGGAGGGATCCGATTCGCCTTGGACTTTTTCCGGGGTGAGCCATTTCTTGTGGTCAACGGTGATATCCTCTGCTCGATGGATCTAGCGGCCTTTGTCACTGACCACCGGGAATCGGGGAGGCTCGTCAGTCTCGTGATGCATGACTGTCCGGAATTCAACAACGTCGCGGTGACAGAAGAGCGGAGCGTTCTGGGATTCGGGAAAGAAGCCGCCGCGCTGGCCTCCGGGCCCAACGGCGCAAAGCTCCTCGCATTTACTGGGATCCACTGTGTATGGCCCGAAGCGGTCAAATCCCTCGAATATGGGAAACCGAACGACATTCTGGACGCCTATCGGCATTTGATCGCATCTGGAAAGCCGCCTCGTGCATACCTCCCGAGGGGGCTCGTGTGGCGAGAGATGGGATCTCTCAAGAGCTACGCGGCACTCCACGCGGAGCTGTCGTGTCTGCCTCCCGGTACACACCCGCCCCTTGTCACGGGAGGGTCGCTGAAGATTCATCCGTCATCCGAATTGGCTCAGGATGTTGGGCTCTACGGCTATGTCGTCATCGGTGCCGGGTGCCGGGTGGCCTCGGGGGCCGTCCTGGAGGACGTGGTACTCTGGGATGATGTGACGGTTGCGGAGGGGGCTTCTCTTGCGCGGTGCATTGTGGGGGATGGAGCTCATGTGACCGGGCGGCATGAGGACGAAGTCCTTGTGGCTTTAGAGTGAATGATGGAGCCCTACGACCGACACCCGCCCCAACTGGCCGGCGCATCGTCTTTCGGGGGATGAGGAACGGGCCTGATGAACCATCGACCGTCGATATTGCCTGGGGAGATCTTCCAGCTCATTGCCGGAGGGAACGATCTCCTGGAAGCGGCGAAGACGGGGGTCTCCATTGCCTTGCCGTCTGGCACCGCTCAAGTGACCTCTCTTTTTGGAGATGGCTCCGACCGCCTTTTCCGACGCATCCGGTATGGAAAGCAGCATTTCGTGTTTCTGAGCTCTCCAAGGTCCAAGCTGGATGGGGTTGACGAAAACGATTCGTATTTCCTGATCGGCCGGCACCTCTTTAGCTGTGGGGTCCCTGTGCCGCGGATTCTTTGGGCCGATCCTGCTAAGGGCCACTTTTTGCTCGAGGACGTGGGGGACGTTCATTTTCAGCGGTTAGTCCAACGGGGGCGTGTCAACCGGGTTCTGCTCTACCGAAAGGTGCTGGCGGTGCTTCTGCATTTGCATCGCCAGGCGCCCCGAGGGTTTTCTCCTTCATTCTGCTTCGATGCGCCCTTTTACGATGCCGAATTTGTCTTGAAGCGGGAGCTTCACTACTTCAGGGATGCGTTCCTCATCGGATGGCTCGGGCGGCCGGACGGTTTGGCCGGTCTGGAACGGGACTTCGAAGGCATCGCAGAAAGCGCTGCCCCTTCTCAGCAGCGCTGGATCATCCATAGGGATTTCCAAAGTCGCAATCTCATGGTGTGGAAAGGATCCTTGAGAGTGATCGATTTCCAAGGGATGCGCTTCGGGCCGCCGGCTTACGATCTCGCCGCTTTGCTCATCGACCCCTATGTCGGGTTGAGCGTCGCCGAAGAAGAGGCGCTGCTGCGGGCCTACTGGGACGGGGCATCGAAATTCCTGGACTGCACCCGATCGACGTTCATGAAATCTTATTTCATCCTCCAGCTCTGCCGCAACCTCCAGGCCCTGGCCGCTTACGCCTACCTGAGCCGTGTCAAAGGCAAGTCCCATTTTCTCGCCTACATCTTGCCGGCATGGGCACGCCTCGGCCGAACGCTTTCCGGTCCCCTCGGAGCTCTCTTTCCGGCCCTCAAGGCCTGTGTCCGCTCTGTTGGGTCGGCACCTCTCCTTCACAGGATTGAAGCGATGCGATCGGCTCAAGTTTTAGGTGACAAGGTTTCTTGAAATTGATATAGGCACGGACTGCTTGAGATGGTCGGTCGTCTCATGAGCGAGGCTGAACCCGGGTGGTCTTGCCAAGCACCCGCCGAAGGGCGCATACGCGCAGATCGAAGACAAAGGAGCTGATTCCCGTGGCATCGAAGACGAAACAGACATGGCTAATCCGCGACCGCAAGCACCGGTCCAATACAAAGAATCTTAAAAAGCAGCTGAAGCAGCTTGGCAAGAACCTCGAAGTCCTAGCTAAAGTCTCCGCGTCCTAGCCCGAGAGGCTGCCAGAGTTATCGGGCGTTCCATGCAGTCGAGGATTGCTCCTCCCTTCGATCATCGAGTCATGGGGCGGTGGGTCGTGCCGCCAGCGATTCTGCTTGCTCCAGCAGGCTTTCGATGACCTTCAGCCCCTGATCCCAGAATGTGGGGTCGCCGAGGTCGACTCCGAAGGGAAGCAACAGCTCGGACGGGGCAGCCTTTCCGCCCGATGCCAACAGGCGCAGGTAGAGGGGGACGAAAGCTTCACCGCGCTCGCAATATTGCTGATAGAGGGCGAGTACCAGGAGCTCGCCAAACGCATATGCGTAGACGTAACCGGGTGAATGCAGGAAGTGCGGAATGTACGACCACCAGATACGATAATGCTCCTGGAGCTCAACGGAATCCCCGAACATCGCACGCTGGGATTCCATCCACTTTGCCGAGATGGTCTCGGAGTCAAGCTCGCCCTGCTCGCGCCGGGCCGTGTGCAGGGCGTCCTCGAAGCGATTCATGCTCACCTGCCGAAAGACGGTCGCGAAAATATCCTCGAGCTTGCTGCAAAGCAGCGCCATCTTCTCCGTCGGCGTCGTCAGTTTCTGAATCATGTCCCTGAAGACCAGCATCTCCCCGAAGACGGACGCCGTCTCCGCGGTCGTAAGCGGGGTAGACGCGTTAAAGAAGCCCTGCTCGGAGGCCAAGACCTGGTGGACGCCGTGCCCGAGCTCGTGGGCAAGCGTCATCACATCCCGATATGTCCCGTTGAAGTTGAGGAGCACGTAAGGGTGTGCGGAAGGGACTGTCGGATGTGAGAAAGCGCCACTGCGCTTGCCCGGCTGAACCGGCGCGTGGATCCATTGCTCCTCGAAAAACCGATTGGCGATGCGGGCCATTTCGGGCGAAAACGCCGCGTAGGCGTCCAAAACCCTCTGCCTTGCCTCTTCCCAGTTGACCTCCTGCCTCGGTAGACCCGGAAGCGGGGCGTACCGGTCGTAGTCGTACAGGGCCTCGTAACCAAGCAGCCGACGTTTGAGGCGGTAATAGCGCTGAACCAGGTCATAGCGCGACGTGACTGCGGCGATCAGGGCGCTCACCATGGCGTCGTCCGCCTCATTGCTCAGATTTCGAGCGCGCAGCCAGTGGGGATACTTGCGGAGGCGGTCGACAATGGCTTTGTCGAGGACGATGGTGTTGAAGATGTGGTTGAGGATGTGGAGGACGCTCTCGAGACCCCCGGTGAGATCCTCTGCTGCCCGCCGTCGGGTTTCACGGTCTGGCTGATAGAGGTCGGAGAGGACCTCGGACTCGGTACGCAGATCCCGGCCGAAGCGGAGTGCGCCCAGCACCTTGTCGAACAGGGTCGTCCAGGAGGCTGCGCCAGTCGGCTCCTTTTCAGCGAGCACGCGCTCTTCGGGCTCGCTCAGGAGGTGGGGTCTGTAGCGCCGGAGCGATGTCAGGTAGTGGCGGTAACCTTCCAGGACAGGGTCGGCCAAGACGGCATTGGCGGCCGCTTCCTCCACTTGCGTCCATTCGAGCTCGAAAAACAGCGTCTCCCGTTGAACGCGGCTGTAAAAGACCTGGACGTCCTGCCACAGCGCACTCGCTGCGGCGTCGTCCGTGCGGGTCGCAAAATGGAGGTAGCCGAAGGCTAGCAGACGGTGACATCGCTCCTGGATTGCTTCCAGCTCCAGGACGGCGTCTTTCAATGGCTCGGGTGGAAGCGTGCCGACCTTTCCTCGGTAAGAGTTGGCAAGAACCGCTGCTCGCTCTTCGCACCAGGATTTGTCAGCTGTGAATTGAGGGTCCTCGGGACCCAGATACAGGTCGCTCAGGCGCCAGACAACGCTTGTCGCGGGTGTGCTGCTCATTTATGACTCCATGCAGACGACTCTCATTCAAGGTGTGCCGCTGTTTTTCAGGAAGGCCCGGTTTGGAATGAACATCTTGCCGGGATTTAGGATGTTCAGCGGATCGAGAGCCTGCTTGATCCGCCACATGGCATCGTAGCCTTCCCGACCGACTTCCCATTGAAAAAATGGTGACTTAGCGATCCCGACGCCGTGCTCTCCAGACAGGGTACCCTCTAGATCGAGCACCGTCCGGAAGAGCTCCTCAACCGCCTGCTCGGCGCGGCCGAGCTCCCCGGGGTCGCTTCGGTCCAGCATGATATTCGTGTGGATGTTGCCGTCGCCCGCGTGGCCGAAGCAGACGATGAGGAGGTCGTAACGGGCGGCCAGCGCCTGGACGGCCCGAATGAGCTGAGGGATGCGCGTTCGGGGAACCGTAACGTCCTCGTTGATCTTGCCGGGCTTGAGCTGTCTCAAGGCAGGAGAGATGGAGCGGCGCGCGAGCCAGAGCTGGTTCCGCTCAGCTTCTGAGTCGGCGATCTTCGTTTCCGATGCGCCGCACCGGCGGCAGATGGAGCCGATCCGCTCCATTTGCTGATCCAGAGCGCATGCGGGCCCGTCCACTTCAATGAGCAGCAGGGCTTCACTCTCAACGGGCAAACCGATGCAGAGATAGTCCTCGACCACCCTGACCGTGGCCTGATCCATGAGCTCCAGGGTCGAAGGAACGATTCGCTGCCTGATGATTTCCGATACCGCTTGCGCCGCTCCCTCGATACGATCGAAGACGGCGAGCATCGTTCGCTCGCTTTCCGGTGCGGGAATGAGTCGCAGCACAATCTCCGTGAGCACGCCGAGTGTTCCCTCGGAGCCCACAAGGAGTCTGGTCAGGTCGTAGCCCACCACTCCTTTGACGGTCCTTGTCCCCGTCCGAAGAGTCTCTCCCGTTGGCAGAACAACCCGGAGACCGAGCACATAATCGCGCGTTACCCCGTATTTCACTGCCTTTGGGCCTCCCGCGCACATGGCCACGTTGCCGCCTAACGTCGAAAACGGCAGGCTTGCTGGATCTGGAGGATAATACAGCCCGAGGGCACGAACGGCTTTTTGAAAATCCCCCGTTACGACTCCGGGCTGCACGACGGCCAGCATGTTGTCTTCGTCGATCGCAAGGATCCGATTCAGCCGCCGGAGCACCATCACGAGGCCGCCGCCTTCCGGGATCGCCGCTCCGACCATTCCGCTGCCCGCCCCTCTCGGGAATACGGGAAAACGATGTCGGTTGGCCAGCTGAAGAAGTGCCGCTATCTCCGTCTCGTTTCCCGGAAACGCGACGCATTCGGGCATGGCGTGGAGCTTACTGGCATCGTAGCCGTAGCAGTAACAATCCTCGGGCTTCGTGAGGACGTTGGTCTCACCCACAATTTCGGCTATTTCGGTGAGGGGCAGTCGCGATTGGGTCATGGGGCCGATCCGTAGAGCCTGGATGGAAGCTCACTGCTTCAGAGTGGTTGGTGCGGGGCCTCTCACATTCTCAATGTTTCGTTTCATCTCTCGACGAAAAGCGCTCGAACGACCTCGGGGGTAGAAAGCTATTCTCAATGGATTCGTTGAATCATCCGAAAAGGCGGGTGAAGCCCAAGCATAGTTCCCCGTCCGATCCCAGAGAGCAGCGCGCCAATGATCGTGTTGAGCACCATACAATGACGCAGAGTCGATGTCGAGAGGCGCCGATTTCGATCGACGTTTGCCCCGTGAATGAAGCACTGTTCGGCCCGTCGTCTGGAGCGCGTCACTTGACCCGACCGGCTCGCTATGTTAATGCCTCACGACAACATGGTCAATAATCCAGGATGGTTATGGAAGATAAATGGGTTGAGGGTAAACCGAGAATCCTGATTGTCGACGACGACGTCGGGGCCAGGGAGTCGCTGGAGCTCATCGTCGAGGACCATTTCAATTGCCTCTCTGCGGAGGACGGGGCCCGCGCTTGTGAGCTTGTTCGCAAGAGCCCATTCGACCTGGTGCTGCTTGACATCACGATGCCCAAGATGAGCGGCATTGAAACCTTAAAGCATATCAAAATCCTCAATCCTTCGATCGAGGTCGTGATGGTCTCGGCCGTGGATCGTGCCGGTGAAGCGGCCGCCTCAATCAAGGCGGGCGCTTTCGACTACGTGACCAAGCCCTTCGAGCCGGATCACATCCTCCAGACCATTCAGGCGGCCTTGGAGCATCGCTATACCTGCGCTCAGGAAGACTCTGCAGCCTGGTCAATCGGCGAGGACCGATTCCGAGCGGGCGATGTGACGATCATGAGCATCTCGAAAAAGATGCAAGCCACATTCCGATTGGTGGAGAAAGTAGCCTGCACGAACAGCAATGTGCTGATCACTGGTGAGAGCGGGACGGGCAAGGAGCTGATTGCACGGGCGATCCACGCAGCGGGGCCGCGGGCGCAGCACCCCTTTGTGGCCGTCAACTGCGCCGCGATTCCCCCTGAGCTCATGGAAAGTGAGTTTTTTGGTCACGAGAAGGGGTCGTTCACAAGTGCTCATGCCCGGACCATTGGAAAGCTGGAGCACGCCTCAGGCGGGACAATCTTTTTCGACGAGATTCCGAGTCTCAAACTGGAGCTGCAGGCCAAGCTCCTCCGGGTGCTTCAGGAGCGTGCGTTCACGCGCGTGGGAGGACACAACTTGATCAAGGTGGACGTGCGCGTCATTGCGGCCACCAATGTGAGGCTCGACCGTCTGGTGAAGGAAGGGCGGTTCAGAAACGACCTCTATTTCCGGTTGAATGTCATTCCGATTCTCGTTCCTCCACTTCGGGAGCGCACGGGGGACATCCCCCTGCTGTCGAATTATTTTCTCGGGCATTACAATCGGCTCCTCTCCAGACGTATCCGCGCCATCTCGCCTGCCGCGATGGAAATCCTCAAAGCGTATCCGTGGCCCGGAAACGTCAGGGAGCTTGAGAACGTGATCGAGCGCCTTGTCGCGCTGGGCAGTGACGATCGTGTCATCGACGAATGGGACATTCCCTTCGACCAGTTGATCCGAGGGGACGCGACGGAGCTTCTGCCCGATACCACGAGCCCCCGTGAGCAGGGTCTCGTGCAGGCACGCAACAGCTTTGAACGGCAGTATATCTTGCGTGCCCTCAATCGGAACAGCTGGAACCAAACCGATGCCGCACGCGAGCTGAAGATCCATCGCAACACCCTTGCGAAGCGCATGCGCGACCTGAACCTGCGCGGGGACCTCCAGGAGTCCCCTGCGACCGCCTAATGGCCATCTTGCGCGTCATGGTCGTTGTGAGCCCCTTTTCCTCTCATCTGCCGAGCATCAGATGCGCTCAACGTTCTTGGTCACGCGCCAAGCACGTGCAGGTTGGACTTGAGCGCTTCAAAAGAATGTCTGTCAATCTTGCGAATCGGGCTCTCGGCGGCAAAATGAATGACTCCCATTGCGTCCAGCGACTTGCCAGCGCGAATCAACGGAGCGTCCAACACATATTGAAACGAATCGCCGAGGTCGAGAAGCAAGTTCATGCCGTCATGGTCCTCGAGGAGGTCGACGATGAGTCGGTTGTAAGCGCGTCCGTGGCCTCTTAGACGCCGTTCGCTGTCGCCATTGACGTATACCTCGATCATCCCCTCTTCCAGGCTTACCGCGTGGTTGTCCTCGGTAAAAAGGTATGCCGCTTCGATGGGGTAAAAGCCTTCTTCGATCATCGTGTAATGGGCCATATCGAGCTCCACTTCTCTCATTCAAGGGACTTTGGAAGATCTCAAGCGCCGTCACCGTCCGGGTGGCTCTCCATCACTCTGATCATATACTTAGACAGGCGACGGGCACAGGGCAATCGACCGTCGACTGGGAAAAATCCTTTATGAGCGCTTGGCTTTGTTGCTATGATGCAGGGTGTTATCCGGAGCCGCTCGACCAGTCCAACGATTATGGAGAGATACGCATGAAAGTGGTGGCCATCAACGGAAGTGCTCGAAAAGACGGTAACACGGCAATCTTGCTCGGGTATGTGCTAAAGGAGCTGGAGCAGGAAGGGATCTCAACGGAGCTGATCCAGCTTGCGGGGAGCAAGATACACGGTTGTCTGGCCTGCGGGCAATGCTGGAAGAACAAAGACGGAAAGTGCGCGGTCGACAATGACGTGCTCAATCGCTGCCTTGAGAAGATGACGGAAGCCGATGGCATCCTTCTCGGCTCCCCCACTTACTTTACGGACGTGAGCACGGAAATGAAAGCGTTGATCGACCGTTCGGGCTTCGTTGCTCGCGGTAACGGTGACATGTTCAGGCGCAAGGTTGGTGCCGCCGTGGTGGCGGTGCGCCGTGCGGGATCGACACACGTATTCGATACGATCAACCATTTCTTTTTGATCAGCCAGATGATCGTTCCCGGCTCCATTTACTGGAACATGGGAATCGGGCTCGAGAAGGGGGACGTGGAAAAAGACGAGGAAGGGATCAAGACGATGCAGGTTTTGGGGCAGAACATGGCCTGGCTGCTCAAGAAGATCCGGGCTTAGGTGCGTGGGCTTCTCTGCGGGAACGGATGGGAAACCGCTTCCTTTCCGGAAGGGGGCGAAACGACAATCCTGAACATGGGCGGGAGTGATGGACGTCATCGCGAAGCTCGGCATGGTCTTGGGCCTGTCGTTCATATCAGGTATCAATCTGTATGCCACCGTTGCGGTGGTGGGCTTCTGCAGCAAGTATCACTTGATCGCGGGACTCCCTCCTGAATTCGGTGTCCTCGGGCACGACGCCGTCATCTTTGTCGCGGTCCTTCTCTATATCCTTGAATTTCTTGTTGACAAGATCCCCGGGCTGGACACGCTGTGGGATCTCTTGCACACCCTGATCCGGCCCTTGGGTGGGGCCATGCTGGCCCTGATTCAAGTGGGTGAGGCGTCGCCGGCTCTTGAGGTGATCGCCTTCATGGTGGGGGCGAGCATGGCTTCCGCGGCCCACGTGTCGAAAGCGGGAGTTCGCCTGATCATCAACACGAGTCCCGAGCCGTTCTCAAACATCCTGGTCAGTCTGGCCGAGGACGTGGGGGCCTTCGGGCTTGCCTACATGAGCCTCGCTCATCCGCGCATCAGCCTGGTTATCACGGTGCTGCTGTTGGGGCTCCTCGCTTTTCTCATGCCCATGATTCTCCGAACGGTGCGGATGTTGTTTTCGGCCATTTTTTACAAGATCAAATGCTACCTCTGGAAAGAGACTGCCTGGACCATGGCACGCTCGGTTCCGTTTCAGTTGGATGCCTATTTTGAGCAGCAACGGGAGCCGGGAGAAAAGCTCTTATGGACCGGGCCGGCTTTTGCCGTGCGGCTGCCGGGAGCCCGCCGGTCGACAGCGCTGCAGGTGATGATCACCACCAAGGCGATCCTCATCCTTCATCGTCATTGGTTTCGCAGGCAATCCCTGAGGCTGCCCCTCGAGGATCTCGAATCGCACAAAGCCTACCCAGGAATGCTGCTCAGCAAGTGGCTCTTGCGCACGGTGCGCGGAGACTGGATTTTCCAGATCTACCAACCCCTCGCCAAGACCCTTCCGCAGGACTTGAAAGGAGAAGGCGACACTCGTGACAGAGCTCTCTTCACGGCCGCCGAGGACGGGCTCACCCAAGCACCGGGCGTCTGAGAGGTTTTGGGACGACATACGCTGTCCCGGGTTGTCGCAGGCGCTCGATGAGATCGTCCGGTTGAGTGCCGTCCTGCCTAAGAAATGGGGCGTTCGAGCCTACAAGCAGGCTCGAGACTGCGCTTGGGTGCTTTTCGTCGGAGGAACGGGAACCGGGAAGTCGACGCTGTTCAACGTCTTGTGCGGCAGAGCCTTGAGTGACACGGGGGTGGAGCGCCCCAAGACCCAGGGGCCGATCGCTTTCGCCCATCGAGACTGTGCACTTGGGGAGGGATTTCCGTTCCCCGAAGTCCAGCTTCGCCAAGCGAGTCCCGACGCAACCGATCGGCTGCCGTTACAGGGGAATCCCGGACAGCTGTCCTACGTGCACCATACGGAAGACCGCCTTGCGAAGATCGTGCTGGTCGATACTCCTGACGTGGACAGCCTCGAAATCCGAAACCGTTTAATCGTGGAAGACCTTTACCTGCTGGCTGATTTGGTCCTTTTTGTCACCAGCGAGGAGAAGTATGCGGACGACATCCCGTTTCAATTTCTGAAACGAATCCTGGCGGAAGGCAAGCGGTGCACGGTGGTCGTGAACAAGTCCGGAGCACTGCTTCAAAACGAGGATGTGCACGCATCGTTTGCTCAGCAGGGGGTGACGCTCGCCGCGCATCGCTTTTGGATTCTTCCCTTCGCTGTGGGGAAGCCCCTGGATAGTCTGCCGGGGAATCCATCATTTCGGGCGATGCTTGCTCAGCTCCTCGAGGATCTGGATCCGTCGGGGGTCCAGGAGCTGCTGCACCACGAGCTGTCGCGCGCCAATCGCGAGCTGGAGGAGGAAACGCGCCGTTTGGTGGAGCTCCTGGGTGCCGAGGAGGCTGCTGGCAAACAGTGGCTGGAGCATCTGGAGGTCTTCTTCAGGTCCTCGTGTCGCACGCTTTTGGACCAGCAGGAACGGCACCTCACCGAGGAGCATCGCGAGGCCATCCAGCGGGAGATTCGGAAGCTTTACAGTCGTTACGACCTGCTCGGCGGTCCGAGACGCGCCCTGGCGCAGGCGGTTCGGGCTCCGCTTCGTGCATTGGGCCTCGTGGGCGAGTCGAAGAGCGAATCACACCGGGAGTCGCTTCGCCGCATCCGAGAGAGAATCGACCTCGGTCCCATACAAGCCACGGTGGATGGCTTCAATCGGTCCGTGCTGGAGAAGCTTTCCCCCCGGACGGAGACGGCGCCGCTCTATCAAAGGCTTCGCGAACCGGGGCTGGCCCTCACACGGGATGCCGTGAAGGAGATCGTCTGGGAAGAGCAGGAGCGGCTGGCGGGGTGGCTTGAAGCGACGTTTGACGAGCTTGCCCGCGGGATTCCCAGAAGCAAGGAATGGGGGATCTATTCCACGTCGATTTTGTGGGGAGGCCTGATTCTGGCCCTTGAGACCGCCATCGGTGGCGGCATCACGGTTCTTGAGGCAGTCTTGGATTCCGCGATTGCGCCGTTCGTGACCCGGGGTGCGGTCGAGCTTTTTGTGTATCATGAGCTCCAGCGCATTGGCAGAGAGCTTGGCGAGCGCTACCGTGAGGGATTGCTTGCAGTGCTGCGAAAGCAAAGGGACCGTTACGTGGATTGCCTGGAATCGCTCTTGCCTCAGGAATCCGTTCTAACGCAATTGCGATCGATGGGCCGGGATGCACGTGCGCAGTGAGCTGCTGTGCCTATGCCGGTACGTGCCTTCCGAGCCGACACGCATTAGGTGACAATGAGCGAGCACATTCAGGAGCTGCGGGCTGAGCTCAAGCAAATTCGACGCGTCCTGGAGGACGGCACGCTTCTGGCGCATGATCCGGAGCTCAACCGCGCACTCACCTTAGGGGTTGATGAAATCCTCGAGAAGGCTGAGTCCGAGGTGTCTGGAAACTTGCTGGTGGGGCTCGTGGGCGGGACCGGCGTGGGGAAATCCAGCCTGACGAATGCGCTGGCGGGGCATCCGGTTGCCTCATCCAGCCACAGACGCCCGCATACGGACCGGGCTCTCCTGTATCGACACGTGTCAAGCGTGCTTCCAGCGGTTATCGCCGACCGCGTCGATCTGCTTCACGAGATCACCCATGGTGCGGAGGCCATCGCGCAGATTGTCCTGTGTGATCTCCCCGATTTCGACAGCATCGTCCCGTCGCACCGCCGCCATGTCCTCGATTTCATGGGCAACCTCGATGTCCTTGTCTGGGTCGTGACTCCGGAAAAATACGCAGACGGCAGCTTATACGCTTTGCTTCAAGAGGTACCCAAATCGCAGGGGAATTTCGTTTTCGTGCTGAACAAGGCCGATCTGCTCTTCGAATCCGTTCCGCCGAGCGAAGGCTACGATCGGTTGGCGCGGGTGAGCGGTGTGTTTGCGCAGCACCTGATAAGCCATGGAATCGACTCTCCGGTGATCTATTGCGTCTCCGCGGAGCAGATCCTGGAAAAGAAGGCTGCTGCGCAGTGGAATCAGTTTCCCTTATTTCGAGACTTCCTGTTTCAGCGTCGGGAGGTTAAAGAGATTGCCGCCATCAAGTCCGCCAACCTGGATGTCGAGAAGCGTTCCCTGCTTCGACAATTGGATGCTGAGATTCTGCGAATCAGGAGTCTGGTGGATGTTCTGGATCGCTTCGTGCAAGATGTCGAGCGGGACCGGGCCGATTGGATGCAAGTGGGGCAGCGTGCGGTTCGGAGATGGGTTTTGGGGCTCCCCCTGGAGCAGTTGGCCGGCCAGCGGAGTGATCCCGGGCAGACCTTGGCGGGCCCCGCCCTGCTGATGGCAACGTTGGCTCGTCGGTTTGGGGGCTCAAGCGGAGAGGGGTATCCCGTGAAGGTGGAAGCGGCTGCCTGCCCCGAGCCGATCGCGCCGCTGGCCGGACTCCGCCGCGAGTTGGATCGGTTCGCGGATCGCCTGACACAACGACTGCTGCAGGCCGGGCTGCCTCAGACGCTGATCGACGAAATTCGGAGTGATATCGGCATCGAGGATCGATGGGCGCGACTGGCGCGAGGCTTGGAGGAAACGACGGACGTGCTTGTAGTGGCGATGCTCGTCAAGCGGCGGCGTGGATTTCGGCTCTTCCAGCGCATCGTCCATGGCAGTCTGTATGGTCTGTTCGTGGCTTCCCTGGCTCGAGGCGAGCTGCTCAGCGCGGTGGTGCAGAGCCCGAGCGTGTCCAGTCTTGTGACGTTGGGTGTCGATCTGCTCTTGGGGCTTTTTCGGGCAACGGGCGCTGCGGCCTTAGGAAGCCTGATCATGCTTCAGCTTTTTCTCGGATGGCGATTTTTTCTTCGTCATAAGAAATGGTTGCAGCACCGTACGCAACGGTTTATAGAGACTCTCGAGCAAGCCTTGGTGAGGGTTTGGGAAAGCGAACTGGATGAGCTTTTGTCCTCGTGCCGAAGGGTTGCTGCCGGCAGGGGAGCGGCTGTGGAGCAGATCGAAGGGCTGAGGGGAGCAGGGAGAAACGATTAAGCGATGCCGATCAAGATTCTGATAGTCATAGCGGTGCTGGCGATTCCACTGGTGCCAACATTTTGGGCGATCCTAGACATCCCCAAACGTTCGTTCCCAACGCCGAAAAAGAAGGTGCTTTGGTTCTTCACCGTATCAACCCTCCCGTGCATCGGTGCCATCCTCTATATTCTGATCGGACGGCGGCAGACCCTGCCGCTGGAGAGTCCGTGAGCTTGACGTGAAATGTTCGGACCACAGCCCCTGTGAAATGAGCTTCGGGCTGTTTAGACGTGGCTGACAACATGCCGGAAGGAGGCTTCTGCTCCCATGCTGGGTCTTTTTAGAAAACACGCGACATCATGGCTGATCAAAGTAGCGTTTTTCCTCATCGTGATCGTGTTCATCTTCTGGGGCGGGTACTCATACAAGATGAAGGAGGAAAATAAGGTTGCCGTTGTGGATGATTCCTACATCAGTGTCGGGGAGTACGACCGTGCCTACTCGAACCTGCTGGAGATGTATCGACGGCAGCTGGGGGGGGCGTTCTCCGATGAAATGATGAAGAGCCTGAACCTCAAGAAGCAGGCCCTGGATATACTGGTGGAGCGATACGTCCTGCGCAAGGCTGCCGAGCAGCTCGGGTTCGGGGCATCGGAAAAGGAGATCCAGCAGCGGATCCTGGAGTTTCCAGTTTTCGTTCAGGATGGCAAATTCGACCAGAGACGGTATACAGCGTTGCTGCAGCAGAATCGGCTGACTCCGGAAATGTTCGAGCACCAGATCGCGGACGAGATCAGTGTCCAGAAGGTCGAATCGTTCGTAAAGCGTAGAGCCTCCGTGACGGATGATGAGATTCGCGGTGATTTCGACTCCACCTTCGGACGGGTGAAGCTCGCGTACGTGCTCTTCGATCCAAAATCCTACGAGCCGCAGGTGAAGGTCGATTCCGACAGGCTCATGGCCTATTATCAGAATCACCTGGACGACTACAAGGAGCCCGAGAAGCGTAAGCTCGCGTACGTGCTGCTGAAGTTCGCGGATTTCGGGAAGAGCGTTGCGGTGACGGATGAGCAAGTCAAACAATACTATGAAGACAACCTGGAGAAGTACCATCAGGAAGCCGAAGTCAAGGCGCGCCACATTCTGTTCGAGGTGAAAGAAGATGCACCCGAAGCGGAAGTGGCCAAGGTGAAGGCCGAAGCGGAGAAGGTCTTGGCCGAGGCCCGCAAAGGGGCCGATTTCGGGCAGCTTGCCACCAAGTATTCGAAAGACAGCGGCTCCGCCAAACAGGGAGGGGATCTAGGCTGGTTTGGCAAGGAGAAAATGGTTCCTCCGTTTTCCGAGGCGGCCTTTGCGCTGAAGCCGGGCGAAATTAGCGATTTGGTGCGCACCCAGTTCGGCTTCCACATCATTAAGGTGGAAGAGGTCCGACCCGAGAGGACCAAGCCGTTGGAGGAAGTGAAATCCGAAATCGTCGCTGCGATCCAGGACGAGAAGGGACGCGAGATCGCGCTCGACAAAGCCCGCGCTTTGGGGGACATGGCCTTCGCCCACAGAGACCTCGACAAAGCCGCAAAAGCTCTCAATCTCACGGTCACCGTTCCCGAGGGAGCCGGATTTGCTCAGACGGACAAGCTCCCTGGCCTCGAAGGTGCTCCCCAGACCGTAATGGGTAAGCTCTTCATGCTGCAGGATAAGGAAGTGAGCGATGTGATGGATGTGGGATCCGGCTACGCCGTCTTTCAAGTGCTGGCTATTCAGCCGCCGGAGCCCAAGCCCTTTGAAACCGTAAAGGACTCGGTGGAAAAAGGCTACAAGGCAGAAGAGGCGCGCGTGTTGGCGCAAGCGAAAGCGACCGAGCTCTTGGATGAAGCCAAGAAGAGCGGCAGTCTTGAACAGGCTGCCAAGTCAGCCGGAGTCGAGCTGAAGCAGACGGGCCCCTTTTCGAGACGGCAGCCGGATAAGGATCTCAGGTTTAGGGGAGATGGCCTCAATGCAGTGCTCCAGCTTCAGCCGGACCACCCGTTTCCCGATTCGCCGGTTCAGGAGCTCAGCAATCGCTATGTAGCCGTCCAGCTTCTTTCAAGGGAGCCTCCTGATGCGGACTTCGAGAAGGAGAGTCCCACAATCGCAAAACGGATCCTGCAGCAAAAAGAGAACAACCTCTGGCAGGCATGGCTGACGGCCGAGAGGGAAAAGGCGAAGGTGAGGATTATCAAGACCCTCTAGCGCTCCGTCAGAATGATTGTGCCGGGTAATGCCCCTCTCACCTCCCCTCGCGGGGTGAATCAAAGGGGGGTGCTCCCCGCGAGACAACGCTGACAGACCAACCAGCCCACGGTTGCGTGTCGAGTCGAAGGTGGATGTTTCGCGTCATTTCTTTGCCTTGAGCAACTGATCGAGTCCGGCAAAGGGCTTGTGAGTGGTCGTTGGAGCACGATCTTCCCCCGGGGTCGGCTCGTCCGTCCATTCCTCGACCAAATATCGCGAATGCTCGTTGTCGTGGCAGTAAAGACAGAGAAGCTCCCAATTGCTGCCATCGAGGGGGTTGTTCTGGTGGTTGTGATCCTTGTGGTGGACCGTGAGCTCACGGAGTCTCTTTCCCGAGAATTCGCGTCCGCACCGTGCGCAGATCCAGGGGAACAATTTGAGCGCACGCTCTCGATACGTTTTTTCGAGCTCGGTTGGGGTTCTCCTCTGTGACATCATCCTGCCTTTCTTCTTTTCGTCCATGTCTGTTGCCGGCTGGGCTTCTATGAAGCGAGGGCAGCCCCCAGCTGCCCGCATCCAGCCATAATCTTCCACCCGTAGGAATGCCGAACCCGAGTGAACACCTTCCCGTCCGTTAGCCAGGAGGCGAACTCGCGCACACGCTCGGGGGTGGGACTTCGATATCGTGACTGCGCGTCGGCGTTGTACGGAATCAGATTTACCCTAACGGGAGGGAGATCGACAAGGTAGCGGATGAGCTGTTGCGCGTCTTGTCTCGAATCATTGATCCCCGCGAGCAAGACGTACTCGACGAGCACAACCCCGTCTCGCGCCAGGGGGAAGCTGCGTAAAGACACGGCAAGCCGTTCAAGGGGGAACGTTCGATTGATGGGCATGAGTGAGGAGCGAAGACGATTGTCCGCGGCATTGAGCGAGACAGCGAGTCTTAACTTGCTCAATCTCAGAGCTGCAAGCCTGTGGAGTCCCTCGACGTGTCCTGCGGTTGAGAGCGTCATATGGCTCAGCGCAACATCGAATCCCCGCTGATCGCTCAGAACGCGCACCGCCTGGACGACCTGGTCGAAGTTGTCAAGCGGTTCCCCCATGCCCATGAAGACAATGTTGTCGATCCGGTAACCGAGCGCGAACCGAGCCGCATGAAACTGCCAGACGATCTCCTCTGTTTCGAGGTTGCGAGCGAAGCCGATCCGGCCCGTCATGCAGAACGTACATCCCATCCGGCAACCGACTTGGGATGAAAGGCACAGGGTGGTGCGACCCTTGCCAGGGATGATCACGGATTCGATCGTGAGCCCGTCGTGAAGCGTCGAGGCAAATTTCACAACGCCCGCGTCTTGCTGCAGGGAGACAATGCGACACGTTGGGAACCGCACATCCTTTTCAAGACGAGCCGCGAGTGCGGGCGAGCGCAGGAGCTCCGGTGCCTCGGTAAACGAGTCGTTGCCCTTCTTGAAGATCTCCCTGTAGATGGCTGCCGCGTGGTAGAGTCCCTTGCCGTAATGCCGGTCCAGCTCACGAGCGAGATCACTGCACGTCAGTGAGAAGATCCTCACCTGGTGCCCTCCATGTTCCAATCAGCTTCCAACACCTGTCGGACGGTCTCGCTCAGCTCTTTCACGGAGAAGGGCTTCGGAATAAAACGGACACCTTCCTCGAGAATGCCGTGATCGGCAATCACTTCCGCCGGGTACCCGGACATGTAGAGGCATTTCAGTCCGGGCTTGATTCGGGTGAGGCTATTGGCCAGCTCGTGGCCGTCCATTTCGGGCATGACGACATCGGTAATCAGCAGGTGAATCGCTTCGTCGAAGTCCTGAGCGATCTCGATCGCCCGGCGAGGAGAGGATGCGCTGAGAACCGCATACCCCAGGCGCTCGAGAACCGCTTTGCCAAGATTGAGGATTGCCTCTTCGTCTTCCACGATCAATACGGTCTCCCTTCCCCCTAGGGGCTTGACTTGGGACGCAGGCGGCTGGTGTTGCGCGCCCTCTCCCAGGAATCGAGGAAGGTAGATTCTGAAGGTCGTCCCTTTGTTTGGTTCGCTGCTCACGTGGATGAAGCCCGCATTTTGCCGGACGATCCCGTAAACGGTCGCCAGCCCGAGTCCGGTGCCCTTGCCTACCTCTTTCGTCGTGAAGAACGGTTCGAAGATATTGCTGAGGATCTCCGTGCTCATGCCGGCTCCCGTGTCGCCCACTGAAAGCAGGACAAACTCCCCTGTGACCATTTGGGGCATGAGGCCGCGATGGGAATCGTCAAGGACGACGTTTGCTGTCTCGATCGCGAGCTCGCCAAATCCCGTGATCGCGTCACGAGCGTTGACGGCAAGATTGGCCAGAATCTGGTCAAGCTGCGACGGGTCCATCTTCACCTTCCAAAGGTCCTGAGCCGGCAGCCAGGTGAGCTGGACGTCTTCGCCAATGATTCGCTGAAGCATCTTGAGTGTGCCCGCCACGGCCTCGTTGAGGTCCAAGACCTTGGGGCTCACGGTCTGTCTGCGCGCAAAAGCGAGCAGTTGACGCGTGAGCTCGGCCGAACGCTGGGCTGCTTTCTGGATCTCGACGAGGTCGGCGTAGCGTGCGTCTTCCGGATCCGTCGACTCCATGGCCAATTCGGTATGCCCAAGGATAACGCCGAGCATGTTGTTGAAATCATGAGCCACGCCCCCGGCGAGACGGCCGACCGACTCCAGCTTCTGGGCCTGCAGCAGCTGGGATTCGAGCATTTCCTGCTCTTCCCGGGCTCGCTTCCGTTCCGTGATGTCCATGTGCGTGCCGACCATTCTGAGTGCCCGGCCATTCGTGTCGCGCTGCACGGCCCTGCCTCGCCCCAAGACCCACCGCCAGGAGCCATCCTGAGCCAGCATGCGAAACTCGACGGAAAATGCAGGCGTCTCGTGGCGGATGCACTCCTGACAGGCATTCAAAGCCGCATCGCGGTCTTCAGGATGAACCAGATCGAGCCATGTCTTCAAATGACTTGGGAGCGTCCCGCTTTCATAACCGAGCATCTTGAAATAGGCTGGGCTGTAGTACACTTTCCCCGTGCTCACGTCCCAGTCCCACAAACCGTCGCTTGTGGCTTCCATGGCAAGGCGGAAACGCTCTTCACTCGCCCGCAGGGCCTCTTCAGCCCGTTTGCGATCCGTTTGGTCGTTGCCGATACAAAGCAGTTCGACGACCTGACCGTTTTCATCCCGAACGGGCTTGTTCGTCCAGGCGACCCAGAGGCGCTCGCCATTGCGGCGCATATTCTCGTTTTCGTTGCTTGCATAGCGCTCCGGCTGCATTCCGATGTTGCGGATCATGGCGCGCAGGTCGCGCCCTGATCGGTCCACCTCCGGCACGATGGTGCCCACTACGTTCTTCCCCAGAATTTCGTCGCTGGTGTAGCCGAAAAACTCCTGCGCGAATCGGTTGAAGAACGTAATCCGTCCCTCCCTGTCCCGTCTCATGATGATGCTGTTGGCGCATTCAACCAGCTCTTCGTACCTGGCTTCGGTCACCCTGAGCGCTTGCTGGGAGCGTTGTATCTGCGCTGCGCCGCGACGGATGAGCACATAGAGCATCAGTGCGGTCGCAACGACGTAGCACCACCCCTTGATGATGGCGACGACGGTGAATAATCCGGAG
The DNA here is from genome assembly GCA_964538515.1 of uncultured Syntrophobacteraceae bacterium. Classification (GTDB taxonomy): domain Bacteria; phylum Desulfobacterota; class Syntrophobacteria; order Syntrophobacterales; family Syntrophobacteraceae; genus CALBZH01. The sequence continues at coordinate 101,417 of CAZIEW010000002.1, read as the reverse complement.
TCTGGGACCAGTAGCTCGACCAGCTTGTCAGACAGCAATATCCAGAGGACACCAACCGCAAGGTAGATGGTGGTGATTTTAAATGGGATCAAAACGGTCTGGCTGGCTGCTTCCGTGGCGTTGACATTGTCCATGGGCCTCGTCTACTCCAGGCTGAGTCTCCGGTGAGGATATCCGATGCGGCACTCAAGGCAAGGAAGCGCAGTTCCGCGAAAGAAGCTTGTCCCAAACGGCCCGGACCTGTCGGGCTGTCTCCTCCAACGTGCCGGAATTGTCAATAATCAGGTGGGCGGTCGCTCGTTTCTGGTCAATGGGAAGCTGAATGGTGAGAGTCTGCTCGGCGGCCTGTCGAGTCAGTTTGTCGCGCTGCATCAGTCTGAGAATCTGAATCTCGGCTGGAACGTATACGAGAATGATGGTATCGAAGCGGCGCTCCATGCAGGATTCAAAGAGTAAAGGAATGTCGAAGATGAGTGGATTGGTGCGTTCTCCCTGTCGCCACTCCTCCCACCGTCGCTCCATGGCCTCAAAAATGAGTGGGTGGAGGATTGCGTCAATGTCCTTACGGCAGGTGGGGTCACGAACGATGGCTTCACGGAGTCTCTGACGGCGAAGCGCTCCCTCGGGGTCAAAATAGCTCTCGCCCAGATGAGCCCGAAGCTTGCGCCAGCCCAACGATCCGGGTGCGACCACTTCGCGGGCAATCTGATCGGCGTCGACGATCATCGCTCCAAGGTCCTGAAAAAGAATTGCCACGGTACTCTTCCCCGTGGCAATTCCTCCAGTCAAAGCAATTCTCTTAGGCTCCATGCGCTCAAGTCATTGACTGTCGCTCACCGACGCTTCAAGCAGCCGGTCATTCATCCAACAGGTTTCCCAGCGGGCGACAGAAGGTGTACATGTAGGGTTTCATCAGCAATTGACGATGGACGCGGTCCCAGGTGCACGACGTCGTGGCCCAGGGTGCGGACACAACCGTTCCTGCAAGCCCTGCCACCATGGCGGCAAGGCTCAGGGGTCTCATCACCGCGGCGTCAAAAATGATCGCCTCAGGAGGAGGATCGCCGATCGGCTCATCCTCGAAGACCGCCAGCTCAGGGGTTGGCGGGCACCCCGGTTTGGTGTGTCCCGTCGTGAACATCGATCTTCCAAAATAGTCCGCCGCCGTGCAGGCAGGCACGACCACCCCCGTGATCACAAACGCTGCTACCAAAAGCACGAGCAATGTCCGTTTCATGATAGCCCCTCCAGTTGAGTTGGATCCCTTATGAACAAGCCTCTTCCTCACATAACGTCTTTCTCACTCATTTCAATAGCCTTGTCAATCTCCGCCTTGAGCTGTGGCGGCAGTCCGGGGACATCGACGCTCAAGAAGCCGCGCACGATGGTTGCCACCGCCTCATCTTCCGTAAGCCCGCGGGACATGAGGTAGCAGATCTCCTCCTGCGCGATCTTTCCGACGGCAGCCTCGTGAGACATTTCCACGCCGTCGGCGTGCCCTTCCAGTTCGGGCACGGCATAGATCAGCCCTCCTTTGATGATGAGACCCTTGCATTCAAGGTGCGCCTTGATTTCAGGAACCTCCCCGATCAGGTGCCCCCTCGAGATGATCCGTCCCCCGTTGGTGATGGTCCTTGCAACGACCTCGGCTCGGGTCCCGGGCTTCTTGAGATATACCCGCCCGCCGACATCATATTCGGATCCGGGGCTGCCCATGATAATGCTGTTCAGGCGGGCCACGGCATTTTCACCCACCAAATGGGTCGTGGGGTACATCTGGAGGGTTCGACACGGCTTCATGCAAACGTAGTTATTGAGAAAAAGGCCTCCGGCCTCCACTTGGGCCACCGATCGGGGTCGCACCACCATGTCTTCCGCCCAGTTGTGAATCATGGTGAAGCTGAGCTTGGCGTTTTTCTTAATATAGAATTCCGAGATGCCTACGTGCGCTCCTTTTTTTGAATGGGGCGACGTCGAGCACCCGGTGATGATATGAAGTTCCGAATCTTCTTCCGCGATGATGATGTTGTGAACATTTTGCTGCAGCCCGTTGGTATTGATATACAGGCAGGCTTGAATCGGGTAAATGCTCTTGGCGCCGGGCAGGGCTCGGATAACGTAGCCGTTGTGCAGATTCGTCTCCGCGGCGGCCGTATATTTGTCGGCATCAACGGAAGCCAACTTCCAATAATAATCCCGAATCCAGTCGTGCTTTTCCAGCGCCTGGCGAATCGGAATCACCTCGATGCCTTCCTGCTTCGATTCACAGTGAATGACGGAAGTGTCCTTCTGAAAGAACGTTCCACCGCGTCCCTCTTCGGTGACGTCCACGCCGGCCAGAAGCAGCCGCTGGACCTCCTCCTCCGGCAATGACCTCAGCTTTTCATCGCTCAGATACTCGTAGCTTTCGGAAGTCGTTCGAAACCCCATCAGATCGATATCGGGACCGAGGGGCGCTTTCTTGTCCAGGGCTTTAGCCGCTTGTTCCTTCAGTTGTTCTCGATCGTACATCGCACACATTCCTCATATCCAACTTCGCTGATGCAGCGAAAGATTTCCCTCGGGTTGGTGCTGCAGCTCATCACGCCATTGAACAGCAGCTGTCCTTTGTCCACGGCGACATAATCCAGAATATGCCCCGTGTGAGTGATGATGAGGCCCATCTTGGTTCGGTCCCGCTTGACCTGCAGCCGGGATTTGGTGGCTGTCGCCGAGCACTCCTTTTCGAGCAATCGGGCGATGGTTTCGCCGACCAACGCGATGTTCTCAATGTCGACCCCGGATTCCGGCTCATCAAAAAGCATGAGGTCGGCTCCCTGGGACATGAGCTGGAGAAGCTCGGAACGCTTGATTTCCCCCCCCGAGAACCCGGCATTCACGTCGCGGTCAAGGAAACTCTCAAAATTCACTTTCCGGGCCAAGCCCTCCACGTCCACGTCGCTCCGGGCGCAGATTTGAACCATCTGTCGGGTCTTCAGGCCGTGAATGGTGGGAGGACGCTGATAGGACATGCCGATTCCCAAACGGGCTCGCTCGTCGATAGGAGCGTGGGTGATATCCACCCCTTTGAAAACAATCTTGCCCCCCGTGACCTTATACTGGGGATATCCGACGATGGTCATCAACAGGGAGGTCTTGCCCGAACCGTTGGGTCCGAACAAGACGTGGGTTTCCCCTGGCTTTATCTCCAAATCAATGTGCTTGAGTATGGTTCTTCCTGCAAGCTCTACCTGAAGATCTTCGATCAAAAGCATAAGAGCCCCTCCAATATTCTAGGCATGCGGAGCAACCCGTCACCATGATGATGGATTGCATGTGGCCCGGATGTTTTTCGCCCAAGCTCCCATAAGATGAGTATTTGACTTCTTATAATCGTTCACTCATTGCGGTGCAACCGAGAAACTTAAGCTTTGTAGAGACCTAACGATATTTGATGCGCATTGCAGGCACCCACCATTCGAGGGGAGCCAATCCCATTGCGTAAACATTGACGTCTTCAAAGCGCCTACTCACAGCCATGAGTGCCTCAAGCGTGAAAAGAAAAGTGTAAGGCTCTTCTTCGTGCACGATGGCATGGAACCGATGGTACAAAGCACGACGTTTATCTGCGTCAAATTCCTGTCGAGCGGTTTCAATAATCTGGTCGGCCTCCTGGTTCTTGAATCCGACGAAATTGGATCCTTTGTCGGCCTGTGAAGAGTGCCAGATCTGAAAAGGATCGGATTCCCAGCCCATGCTCCAACCCAGCGTGCAGGCGTCGAAATCCCGGTCGTCGATGCGTTGGATGAAAACTGCCCATTCCAACCGCCGGATGCTCATCTTGATCCCCACACCCTTCAGGTTCTCCTGAAGAATGGTAGCAATCTGCTCGCCAGTCTTGGAGCCGGCCGAGACCAGGAATTCGAAGTCAAATGCTCTGCCGTCTTTGTCGAGGATCCCGTCCTGGTCGTGGTCTTCCCAGCCGGCTTCTTTGAGGAGGAGCAGAGCCGCTTTGGGATCAAACGGATAGGGGGGGATGCTCTTGTCGTAGTCCGGGCTGTTGATGTAGAAGGGACCGGATACCACCGTTCCTAGCCCAAGCAGGACCTTCTGGAGGAAGCTCTCCCGATCCATAAGCATGGTCATCGCTTTGCGAACCCGCTTGTCGCTGAAAAGAGCTCGGCGACTATTCCAACCGATGTAACTGTAGCTGGGCAGATAATACTTGAGCTTTCTGAAATCCTCGTTGAACCGCTTGGACTGTGTTTGCCTGGCCCATTGGATGGGTCTGAGGCTCATCATGTCCAATCCTCCCTGTTTGAGGACTTGGAAGGCTGCGGTGGGCTCGGTAATGATCTTGAATACATGACGGGTGAGGTGGGGCTTCTTTCCCCAATAGTTTTCGTCGCGGACCAGCACGATCTCTTTGCCGGTGTCCCACTTGACCAGTTTGTAGGGACCGGTACCCACAGGCAGACGCCCAATGGGGTGTTTGTTGAAATCGTCGGATTCCTTGAATAGGTGAGCCGGGACAATGCTGATGCCTCCGCAGAAATCCAATGCGCGATAATAGGGTATGCGGTACCTGTAGCGAACGGTGTAGTCGTCAAGCAGCTCCACACGTTCGATGTCCTGGTAATAATTGCGTAAATGTGGCGCGTCCACCTTCGGGTCCATGATGCGCTCGTAGGAGAATACGACGTCCCGTCCCGTGAACGGATGACCGTCCTGCCACTTCACGTGCTTTTTCAGGTGGAAAACATAGGTCAGATGATCGTCCGAAATTTCCCAGGAATCCGCCAACTGCGGCACGAGCTCCATGGTTCGCTCATCGCGCTTGACCAACGATTCGTAGATGAATTCATTGATGCTGGAGGCATACGCGTCGGTGGCGACAATCGGGTTCAAAGTGGCGGGCTCGGCGCTTAGGTGATGGACGAGCCAGTCACCATCTGTGGGGGCAGTTGGTTCTGGGGACATCGTCGTTTGTGCGGGCAGTGGGGCTGCGGCCGCCAATAGGAGCAGGAGGGCGCTGAGAGCCCTGGATCGCAAGTGCTGGCTCATGCTTCAAAACCTCGATCCTGTGCGTAGTTGGATTTGGCTCGCTGCAGCGGGAGCGCTGAAATCAGCTGCCCCTATCACATGAGTTGCCCGGACGGAGCTCGATGGGCTCGTCTTTAGCACAGCGCTTGCTCATGGGAAAGCAGTTAATGGTCGGGGATGGGACAGAAAAAGAAAACCCCTCTCAAAGCTTGCAACGCTTCGAAAGGGGCCCTCAGGGTGGCGTCAGTTGGTCTGACGCTGGCGCCGCTGACGTGCTACAAGCTATTGACGTCAATATTTCGGATGAACAGCTTAACCTGATCCATCCAACGCTCCAGCTGCTTTTCACGTTCTGCGTCCGCATTGTCCGTCTTTGCCTCTCTCGTATCTACCGTCGCGGAATTCTGGATGGTCGTCGCATCTCCGTTCTTTGAATCCAGTCCCCCAGACGGGATTTCGGTTCCCAAATAACGATCCAGCTCGAGTGCTTCCATTTTACGTGAGATCATGTTCTCCTCCTAACTTACTCGTTTTCCTCACCACGACCACGGGCATACAGTAATCATGCCACAGATTCAAGTAAAGCATCCGAGAGGTATGATCGTATCCGCGACCGAATCGGCGCTTCCTGTGCAATGGATCCGCAGCCTGCTTCCATCATGGGATATCAGCCAAGGGACATGGGGTCTGAAAGAGCTTGCTTCTTGCCCGCGCGGCGGGTATCAACGGATCGGGCGACCGTTTGGAAACAGGGATGCAGCGAAAGGATGGGCAGTGCGGAATAAACATCATACGATTCACACAGAAGGGTTGCCCTCGGATGAATGGGTGGACCATCGAGGTGATTGCTGAAGCGGATTCCTGGACGTGAGCCTGCGTCTTAGAATCGTCCGGGCGGACGAGACCTTCAGGATCATTTGCACTCGGGAGCAATTGGACAGAATGAAACGGGTCATCTCCCACAACGGGGGTGTGGAGGAAATCGAACGGGAAGAGGCGGATGCTGTCTACCTCGTCGTTCGCAAGGTCTCACCAGTCAAAGAGGAACGAAATGGGTGAAGATGTGACGGAAATCCGGCGGCCTGTCATCCTTCTGGTTGCCTTTGGAACCACTATCCCGGAAGCGAAGGAGGCTTTCAGTCGAATCGAGGAGCGGGCCAGGGAGAGATTCCCGGACGCTGAGGTTCGCTGGGCCTACACCTCGAAGATTGTCCGAAGGCGACTCGCCGCTCAGGGCACCTATCTGGATTCGCCTGAGATCGCCCTGGCCCGCCTCATGGACGAAGGGCATCGCGAGGCGACGATCCTTTCGCTGCATGTTTTCCCAGGTCGGGAATTCCACGACCTGAATCACAACATTCAGCTGTTCTCGAAAATGGCCAAGGGTCTTCCGCGCCTCCCCGTGGCCAAGCCCTTGCTTTCCTCCTACGAAGACCTGGAACGGGTCGCATCGGTGCTGCTCGATCATCTCCCCGTGGGGCGCGGACAGTGCGACGCGGTGATTTTGGTTGGGCACGGCAACCAGGCCCATCCAGCCGACATGGTCTACACGGCCATGGCGCATGTCCTGAGCCGGCGGGATCCCTTGGTGCTCGTCGGGACTGTTCAGGGCAAGCCCGGGATCAACGAGATCCTCCCTCAATTGCAGACACTCGGTGTGACGAAAGCCTGGCTCGTGCCGTTCATGGCCGTCGCCGGGGAGCATGCTCGAAAGGACATGGCCGGTGATCAGCCCGAAAGCTGGAAGTCCATCCTGAGCGCCCACGGCATCGAGTGCCACGTGCAGCTCATGGGATTGGCTGAGATCCCGGGCGTCGTGGACATCTGGCTGGATCACCTGCGCGAAGCGGCTTCCAGGGCCACCGGCGTCGAGTAGCTGCAGGGCACATCGCACCCGCATTTCCCGCACACATCCACCAATGGAAGGTCCCCGTGGTGGGCATCGTTTTTGAGGCATTGGGTGTAGCACAAGTGGCGGTCAAAGCGTGAAGGCTGGAGTGCCCCGAACGTGCAGTGGGCGACGCAGGCGTGACATTTCTTGCCCGCCTTAACCAGGCAGAGCTCGCCCGCCGGGCGTGGCGTGGGCGGTAGCTCCAGCGTCGTCACCAAACTTCCCAATCGTCCGCAGCAGCCGGAAGGCGTTATCAGCCAGTGGTGGCTTCCAAAGGTGCCAAGCCCTGCGATGTAAGCAAGATGCTTGTGCGACCATCCGCTCACGAGCTTGCTCTCGTCGAAATTATGGGTCGCCGGCGTGGGAAAAGCCTTGCCCCCCCGCGCTACGACCGCCGCCTCCAGTTCAAGGTTAATGGCTCTAATGAGAAGGTTGGTGGAAACATACGCCTGCGCCCAGCTGCGAGCAGCCATGTCGCCGGCTTCCGCGTTCTCGTGTCCGAGCCACCGCTGAAACGGAAGGAAAAAAACGACAACCGACCGGGCATCGGGAAGAAGGTCCACGGGCAGCGCGTGCGAGGCATCCACGACCTGGCGCAGTGAAGCGAAGAGCGGGTCGTCGGCCGCTGCGACCGCAACGAGAGGCTCTCGCCAGTAATCGGGACCTCCCGTTTCGAGTTTCCAGTCGGCCATCGTTTTTTGGATCGTCTCTCCAAGCCAGGGGAGTGACAGGGGGGATTCGTTGAAAGACGTGCTGTGCATGGGATCGATCTCCGATGGAGGGTAGCGTCCTTGAGGCACTCCAAGAAACCAGTTGTTTCCCCTAAGCTCCCTTGATATCTTCGAACCGCCGGCCACTCCCAGGGGCTCTCACAGAGGTCGCGCCTGCGCGCAAGACTCTTTGAGTCAGGCATCCCCGGGAACGGCAGCGGCTGTATCAGGAGGCAACGGAATGAATGAATCGAGCCAACTTGACGTTTCCGTTCACGAAAGGCGAGCACGACGCTGGGACCGGTGGGTCACCGGCGTGATCGTTCTCCTTCTGTTCGTGCCGCTCCCTTTCGCACGGTTCGAAAGCTGGCCGGGCGGGCAGATCGTGGCCGATCATATTATCACGCCTTGGAGCCGGTTCCGAGTGTGTTATGCATCCTTCCCGGACGGTCATCCCACCGAGGAGGCTTTTGAGTTCACCTGGAAAGCCACAATCGTCCCGGGATATTCCTCGCCGGTTCTGCCGGGACTCCAGCCCATTTCACCCCCTCTTCTCAAATGGCAAAATGGTCCGGAAAGGGAGCTCAAAGAGGCCTTTTACCGCGGTGACCTCCTTCGTGTCACGACCTCGTGGCAGCCCGTCGTGCTGTGGCCGTTCCGCCTGGGTGCCAGGATCTTGCCCCGTCAGCGATAGGCGTACAGACCACCTGCTTGGATCGACAGAGCGCTGCGCAAAGCGATGCTGCGCATCGGCACGCGGAGCATCACCCTTCATCCCGCGTGGATTATTGATCCCTGTGGCTATTCTGAGGAACCGCTTGCCCGGGCTCCGGCTGTTCGCGGGGAACGAAGAAGTGCTGGAAGAAAAAGAGGCTCAAGAGCAAAGGCAGGAAGAAATAGGCGGCCCGATAGATGAGGGTCGCCATGAGGGCTCGGTCGTAATCCAGGCCCATGAGGTAGAACGCTCCCGCCATCGAGCCTTCCATGATCCCGATGGACACCGGCGTAATCGAAAAAAGGCCCGAAAAGATACCCACCGAAAAGCCCACCATGAGAACCCGGTCCTCCAGCGGGTAGTGAATGGCCAGGAAGGAGAATTTCAGGCACAGAAACATCGTGAGCCAGTCGAGCAGGGCGAACAGGGCCGGAGCGAGCAGCGAGCGGCCGCTCCCGACCACCAACGTCATGCTTTCATTGAAATTGTTGAAAAACGAGTCGGCCCGGCCGAGCTGTCTCCAGCGCGCGTTCGGAAAACGTGCGGCGATTTCCGAGAGGATGCGCCTGAGGATGCGCCAGCCGCTCAACCGGAAGGACCTGTTCACGATGATTTGGATCGTGCCCCAGGTCAGTACAAACGCAACAAGGAGGATCGCGATCCCCACCTCGATCTGCCTGCGGCTCAGCTTGTATTCGCTGTAGAGGTAAAAGAATCCCAAGTAGACAAAGATCACTGCCACGGTATTGGTGAGAAAGCCATGAATGATGGATATGGAAAGGGTGTTGCTGGCGGGCACCTTCTCGCGCGACAAAAGGTAGACTTTCACCGCCATGCCGCTGAGCCCCCCAATGGCCATGACGTAATTGATGGTTGCAGAAACAAAGGCGATGCGTGACGAAACCATGAAGCGCAAGGAAAACCCCATCCCCGTCAACAGACAATGCAATACCGCCGCAATGCTGAGGTAGCTGAGCGCACTGGCTACCACCGCCGCTGCCCCCCAGAGGGGATCGATGTTCTGAACATTCGCGAGGAGATTTTTCAGGTCGGCCCGCCTAACCGTTTCGAACAGCACGAAAAGACCAAGACAGGCAGTGAGCCAGAACCGCTTTTTCCGCAACAGGCTTCCGGTCAACGGGCCCCTCCGTTTGCACCTTTGACGTCGATGCGCCTCCCTTCGACTTCGACAAGGCCTGGCCGAAACATACCAAAATGGGGGGGCGTTGTGAAGCGAATGAACCGCTTCCGAGCAGGGGGAAAGCGCTTGACATGGGTCGGGTAACCATTAGAATGGCTCGGATATTCAGAAAGGGGGGCCAGTCAGGGTCTCGCACCATGTGGACATCGGAGGAGAAGCTGAGATGGGAAGAGTTGCGGACAAGATCACTGAGCTCCAGGAGCGGGAATCGAAAATCAAACAGATGGGTGGTCCAAAAGCCGTTGCACAGCAGCATGAGCGCGGCAAACTGACTGCGCGTGAGCGTCTGGACCACTTTTTTGATCCTGGCAGCTTCCGAGAGCTGGATATATTCGTCAAACACCGCGGCACCCTCTTCGGCCTGGATAAGGTAGACATCCCGGCCGATGGCGTCATCACCGGGTACGGGACGGTTAACGGCCGGCAAGTTTTTGCATTTTCACAGGATTTTACGGCGCGGGCAGGGACCCTCGGTGAAATGCACTCCAAGAAGATCTGCAAGGTGATGGATTTGGCCCTTAAAGCCGGAAAACCTTTCGTTGGCTTCAACGACTCGGGTGGTGCTCGCATTCAGGAGGGGGTCGATGCCCTATCGGGCTACGGCCAGATCTTCTATCGGAACGCCATCGCCTCCGGAGTTGTCCCGCAAATCTCCGCCATCATGGGGCCTTGCGCCGGGGGGGCTGTCTACTCGCCGGCCATGACCGATTATGTTTTCATGGTCAAGAATACCAGCTACATGTTCATTACAGGTCCTGATGTCATCAAGTCCGTTTTGGGGGAGGTCGTGACCCAGGAAGAGCTCGGAGGCGCCATGACCCACAGCTCGAGGAGTGGTGTGGCTCACTTCGCCTGTGAAAGCGATGCGGACGCCATCGACCAGATCAAGAGGCTTCTGAGCTATTTGCCGGACAACAACATGGAAGATCCCCCCGTCGTCATTACCGACGACGATCCCAATCGCACCGCTCCGGCTCTTGACTCGATCATTCCGGACAATCCCATGGGCGCCTACGATATCAAGGAGCTGATCCGTGCCGTCGTGGATCAAGGGGAGTTTTTCGAGATCCATGAGAATTATGCCATGAACATGGTGATTGGCTATGCACGGCTCAACGGACGAACGGTCGGTATCATCGCCAACCAGCCGAAGGTCCTCGCCGGCTGTCTCGACACGGACTCCTCCGACAAGGCTACCCGTTTCATCCGTTGCTGTGACGCCTTCAACGTGCCGATGCTCACCATCGCGGATGTCCCGGGCTATCTGCCGGGAAAACAACAGGAATGGGGCGGTATCATCCGGCATGGCGCAAAACTGCTGTGGTGTTACTCCGAAGCCACCGTGCCCAAGGTGACCCTCATCGTCCGCAAGGATTACGGCGGTTCCTACCTGGCCATGTGCTCGAAGGACCTCGGCTCGGACTTGGTTCTGGCCTGGCCGACGGCGGAGATTGCGGTCATGGGAGCGGAAGGGGCCGCCAACATCATCTTCCGTAAAGACATCAGCGAGGCACCCGATCCCGTGGCCAAGCGGCAGGAGAAGATCGAGGAATACCGAAGCCTCCTTTACAATCCTTACATTGCGGCCTCACGCGCCTATATCGACGCCGTGATCCTCCCGTCGGAGACCCGCCCGCGTCTGATCGAGGCCTTCGACATCCTGGCGTCCAAGCGCATGGCACTGCCGCCCAAGAAGCACGGAAACATCCCCATGTAGTCGTGAGACCGGTCCTGCGGCCCCTTGCCTGAAGGGTGACGCAGGATCGGAAGAAGTGCTCTTTCGAGCAATTCCCCCGCGTCATTGCCATCCGCTGTTGTATGTCTTGTCGTCCAGTGGGATACTTCAGAAGACCGGCTCCTTCGCGAGGGGTGCGCCCGCAGTACGCAGCGGGGGGGCTGTCAGCCGCCGGTGCTCGTTTTGGATAGAGTATGATTCCAGTCCCATTGCGTGGTCATGGCTCGCCCTCAGAATGGGATGTCTTCAGCTCGCATTTGGCCGTGGAATAGTCCAAAGTACAGCAATGATCCAGCTGATAGAGGACGAAGACCATCGTGAGGGCGCCCAGGAACATCCACACCGGTCCGAAGAGCCAGAGGGTGACCACCACGGAAAGATAAAAGGCTCGCATTCCCGCGGTATAGTGTATCATCCCCATATCCAATGTGTGGGCGATGAATTCCGGAGTCAGCATGGGATTGCAATCCGGGGGGACATTGATCATGAAGTTGACCTGGTTCATATAACGGATGGAAAGGGTGAAGCTGAAGAAGGCGAAAAAGAAGTGGACCATCAGGAGCATGAGCTTGGCCATGAACAACGTGCGCATCTTGGAGAACAGGAGGGTCAGATCGAACGGGATTTCCGTGACGTGCTCGGGTTTGAAGACGATGCTTAGGATTCCCAGCCCGAGAATCATGGACGTCGAAGCCAGGAAGCTGGATGCCATGATCCAGTTGCGCAGCGTCTGTACCGAAAGGATGTCCCTTCGCTCTCGAATGATGGATTCGACCCAGATGTGGCGCATGTGCTTGGTTACCCCCAAATAGGTGTGGAAAGGGGCCTGCCGCACCTGGTAAAGCCAGTAAGCGTGATACGAGGTCAAGACGAAGAAAGTGGCCGTACCGAAAACGATCTCAGTCCAATGGATCTCGCCCATGCATGCTCCTCGATGCCCGGTAGAAATGGGGACGCCTTCAGGATCGCCCTCTCTTGGGGGAACCGCGATGGACGTGCTGTCTGTCCATGGCGTCCGTCAGCTCAGTTCATCCTATTCTTTCAGTTTCCCGTGTCGATGACAAGACTCGCATTCTTCATGGCGGCAGTGGACGACCGGACCTAAACGAGGGGGAGGTGGTCAGCATGGATAAGATCACGACGAACGTGAGCTATGGTGTCAGTCTCATGACTGAGTTTGATGTCTACCTCTTCAAGCAGGGCAACCATTTTCATCTGCAGGAGAAGCTTGGGTCGCACCTGATGACGGTGGATGGTGTCGAAGGGACGCTCTTCGCCCTCTGGGCGCCCAACGCCAGGGAGGTTTCCGTTGTCGGCGATTTCAACGGATGGATCCCGGGTACGCACTATCTGGGAGCCCGAGGAGACGATTCCGGCATATGGGAAGGCTTTATTCCCGGCGTCGGGCGGGGGAGCCTTTACAAGTACCACATTGTGTCCAAGGAAAACGAATACAGGGTGGACAAGGGAGATCCGTTTGCTTTCAGCTGGGAAATTTCTCCGAAGACGGCCTCCGTGGTGTGGGACCTGGACTATCACTGGAACGATTCGGATTGGCTTCGAGACCGGCACAAAGTGAATTCCCTCGGTGCTCCCTTCTCCATTTATGAAGTTCACCTGGGATCGTGGCGCCGCGTGCCGGAAGAGAACAAGAGGCCACTCACCTACCGAGAGCTGGCCCAATCCCTCCCCGGATACGTCAGGGACATGGGCTATACGCACGTGGAGCTTCTTCCGGTCATGGAGCATCCCTTCTATGGGTCGTGGGGATACCAGACCCTCGGGTATTTCGCCCCCACCAGCCGTTACGGGACGCCCCAGGATTTCATGGCCCTGGTCGACGCACTCCATCAGCATGGCATTGGGGTGATCCTCGACTGGGTGCCCTCGCATTTCCCCAATGACGAGCACGGTCTCGTCTATTTTGACGGGACACACCTGTTCGAGCATGCAGACCCACGGAAGGGGTATCACCCGGAATGGAACAGCTGCATCTTCAACCACGGTCGTTACGAGGTCCAATCCTTCCTGATCAGCAGTGCACTCTTCTGGCTGGAGCAATTCCATGCAGACGGGCTGAGAGTCGACGCAGTGGCAAGCATGCTCTACCTGGACTACGCGAGGGGGGAGGGGGAGTGGATCCCCAACCCTTACGGCGGAAAGGAAAATATCGACGCCATTCATTTTCTCCGGCGCATGAACGAAGCCCTGTATGAAAAGCAGCCGAGTGTGCAGGTTATCGCCGAAGAATCCACGGCCTGGCCCATGGTCACACGTCCCACCCATGTCGGCGGACTGGGGTTCGGCATGAAGTGGAACATGGGGTGGATGCACGATACGCTGGACTATTTCTCAAAAGATCCCATCCACCGGAAATACCACCACAATCAGTTGACGTTCAGCATCTGGTATGCTTTCTCTGAAAACTTCGTCCTGGCTCTGTCCCATGATGAGGTGGTCCATGGCAAGGGCTCCCTCATCCGAAAGATGGCCGGCGACGACTGGCAAAAGTTCGCGAACCTCCGGCTGCTTTTCGGTTACATGATGACGCATCCCGGCAAGAAGCTTTCCTTCATGGGGTCGGAGCTGGCGCAATGGTCGGAGTGGTACCACGAGGAGAGCCTTGAGTGGCATTTGTTGGAGATGCCGTTTCACCAAGGGGTACAGAGGTGGGTAAGGGAGCTGAACCAGTTGTACCGCAGCGAGCCCGCCCTCTATGAGCTTGATTTTTCGGGAGAAGGATTCAGCTGGATCGATTGCGGCAATTGGGAAGAAAGCGTGGTCAGCTACGTTCGGAAGGCTCGTTCCAACAGTGACGTGATTCTTGCCGTGTGCAACCTGACACCCGTTCCGAGACACAATTACCGGGTGGGAGTCCCCAGCGGAGGGTTCTGGAAGGAGCTGATGAACAGTGACGCCAAGGAATACGGCGGCAGTGGCCAGGGGAACCTCGGCGGTGTTGAGGCCGATTCGATCCATTTCCATGGGCGTGACCATTCTCTGGCGCTGACGCTGCCTCCGTTGGGCGTGGTCATCATGAAAAATGACACGGATGGGAAGTGAAGATCGCGGCCATTCCGCGATCGAACAAGCATCGCGTTTGGAGAAGTCGCCAATGAAGCCCTTGCCCCTGACCCCGTTTCACGGGTGGCTGGTTGAAACAAGACGTGCGCTGCACCGGATCCCCGAGCTTGGGTACAGGGAGCTCAAGACAGCCGCTTTCATTGCCGAGCAGCTCAAGGCGCTCGGAGTGGAGTGTCGAAGTGGGGTTGGGGGGACCGGGATCGTCGCCCGCATCACCGGCCGGCGGCCGGGTCCAACCCTTGCGCTCCGAGCGGATATGGATGCGCTTCCCCTGCAGGAGCAGAACCAGGTCGAATACCGATCGGAGCATCCGGGTGTTATGCATGCGTGCGGTCATGACGGGCACGTGACGATGCTGCTCGGAGTCATTCGTACCCTGGTGGAAGAAGAATGGGAGCGGGATGGTACTGGCGTAAGGGTCTTCGTCTTTCAGCCGGCCGAGGAAGGGGGGGCCGGGGCTCGAGCAGTCCTGGATTCCGATTTGGAGGAGCTCAAGGACGTCTCGGCGTACTTTGCGGTGCACCTGCACCCTGAGCTTCCCACTGGGCATATCGGGCTTTCCTTGCGCGTCAGCAACGCGGCATCCGATTCGATCAAGATTCGGCTGACCGGGAGAGGCGGACACGGGGCGCAGCCGCATCTGTGCGTGGACCCCATTGTGGCCGGAGCCCATTTGGTCACGGCACTCCAGAGCATCGTCAGTCGAAACGTCCATCCTCTAGACAGCGTGGTGCTCACCATCGGCCGCTTTCGGGCCGGGACGGCTTCCAACATCATTCCGCAGGAAGCGGTGCTGAAGGGGACCCTGAGAACGCTTGACGAGGGCGTTCGCGGCAAAGTGCTGGCGCGTTTGGCTGACATTGCGCGCGGGGTGGAAGCCGGCCACGGTGCTCGTGTGAAACTGACCGTGACACCCGGTTATCCCCTGCTGGTGAATGATGAGCATGTGGTCCGGTTTACGATGGAACGGGCTCGGAGTCTGCTCGGACCGGAGTGCGTCCACGAAGAGCGACCTCGCATGGGCTCGGAGGATTTTGCGTACTTTCTCCAGCGGGCGCCCGGGGCATTGATCCGGCTCGGGTGTCATGATCCGAGCCTTGGGTTTCGGTACGGCCTTCATTCGCCCTGTTTCGACATGGATGAGCGCGCTTTGGATGTGGGAGTGCTGTTGTTCCTGGATCTCTTGGATCACTATGGGTCCCAGACCGATAGCTGATCAATCCTGGAGCCGAGGCGGACCCGTTTCGCGGAGATCGTATCGCCGTCCGCCGATCACAAGGTAGAACGGGCCCGAGTCATGGTCCTGGGCAAGGTACTTGGCCAATTCGTAGTAAGCGGATTTTCCAAATCGGGCTGGCAATCGGCGGGATGTTGCACGGGTGTAGAGGGCAGCCCCTTCTCGTCCGACGGTGAGCGCTTCCGCGTTGAGCTGCTCCCGCCTTCCGTCCTCCAATTCGATCTCCACGCCGAGAAGCGCGCCGTCCTGGGTTCTCTCAACGTGAACGTACCGAATCCAGAGAGGGACATCCGCAACTCGCACCGGATGGACTTCGCCTTCACACCGAACGAAGAAGGCGCCGTCGCGTACAAACAGGGATCGGCTCAAAATCCGGAAGAGCTCGGGGTCTGAAACGAGGTTCCCTTCGCAGAACCAGCGGCCGAACTGGTCAATATGGTAATCATAGAGATGCTGCTGGCGCATGGCCGGAACGCTTCAGGGGGTGTTAACGGTATTGAGGCCTGCGTCTGCGCTGCAAGCGTCCGGTGACGAGACCAATCGCCCAGCCTCCGACCAGCACCGCGGCACCCACCATGAACCATTTGATGTTTTGGGAAAGCTTCAGGTTCTCGTTCTCTTGGAGGAGGGCCTGATTGGTGGCCTGGACCGATGACAAAGCTGCCTTGGTCTGATCGAATTCTTCTTTGAATTTCATGTAATTGGCGGACCCGCTTTTCAGAGCTTCATAGCTGGCCTCCACCTTGGCGATCTTGTCCAACAAGTCCTTTTCGCGCTTGGCGAAGTCTGCCTTTTCTTTCTCCATCGTCTTGATGGTTTCCTTCAAGGACGCGTTCTCCAATTCAATCCCCTTCGACTGCACCTCTTCCGGGGACTGTGCGGTGAGAAACCTGGACAGAACCCAGCCCACACGCGAGTCTTCGGGACCATCGAACAGCCGCACCTTGCTCCAATCATTGCGTGTGGTGAGCACTTCCAACCCCGTGCCGGGCGGCAGCATTCTCATGACCCTGTTCTGGGTGCCGGGACCACTGCGGAAAGCGATTTCGTGGGCTTCGGTCACATAGGACTTGGCCGCCCAGGCAGGGTTCGAGCCGAAAAGAAGAGCACCAAGCAACAATACTGTGCCAATGGCGTACGGATTGTAGCGTCTCATGCCGTTTCCTCTTTGAGCTCAGGGTACCTGAGCCGTGGCAATGAGGGGATCAACGCTGCCCGCTCTCGCTCAGTCAAGGGAGCCGGCCTGCTTCAACCGCTTCTCGCAATGACCGGCGCCTCGAGCTGGAGGAGGCCCTGTATTTTTCCCCTCGAAACTGCTAAAGAGTGCCTGAAAATATGGGGGCGATGTCCGTTTTACCGGCTCTCCACCCGGCTTGCCACACAACCTGGCAATGCACTGCGTCGCCCGGTGCGCGAGTGGCGGCATTATAGATGCACTCGTTGGGGCAGGCAAGGAAAACCGGGCTCTTGCCAAGGCCGAGCTGATGAGACTGGAATCACACGTCGGTATCCTGGAGATCCAGCCCGTGTGGTACCCGCTCGTTCGGATGGGAGAAGGTGATACGAATGGTTGTGGATACGCATGCGCATCTTGATTTTCCTGAGCTTGGAAAAGACCTGGAGGGGGTCTTGCAGCGGGCTGAAAGGGCTGGCGTTCGAAGAATCGTGACCATCGGAATCGATATCGAAAGCAGCCGGAAGGCGGTCGCACTCGCCCAATCCCATGAGGCAATTTACGCGACAGTGGGACTTCACCCTCACGGGGCCAGGGAGCTGCCTGTCGAGGTGCTGGATGATTTCAGGGCACTCGCCTCCCAGCACCGTGTGGTCGCCATCGGGGAGGTCGGATTGGACTACTATCGGGACCGCCAGCCCCGAGCGATCCAGCGGGAATGCTTCGCCCAACAGCTCGAGCTGGCTTGCGAGGTCGGGCTCCCCGTCGTGTTTCATATTCGCGAAGCCCATGAGGACTTTCTCGGCATCGTCGAAGGGTTTGCCGCTCGCCTCAAGGGCGGGATTCTGCATTGTTTTTCAGGTGACTGGGCGGTGGCCGGCCGCTGCCTCGATTTGGGATTCTTTCTGTCCATTCCCGGGACGGTCACCTATAGCAAGGCCCAGGTCCAGCAGGACGTGGTGAAGAAGGTCCCGTTGAATCGTCTGCTTGTCGAGACCGATGCCCCTTTTCTTGCCCCGGTGCCTTTTCGTGGCAAGGACAACGAACCGTCTTACGTGATTTACACGGTCCAGAAGATTGCCCAGCTGCGAGAATGCCCCTACGAGGAAGTGGCACTGAGAACCAGCGAGAACGCTGCACTCGCATTCGGGTTGGACCTTCCCCGATCCTGATCGCTGGCCTGGAAGGGCTCATATGGTCTACGAAGTCGTCTCCCCCCTGATACTTGCCTCCGCATCGCCACGGAGGGCTGCTCTGCTGCAATCCCTGGGGCTCGTGTTTCAGGTCGTGCCGAGCGGCACGGATGAAAGCGAGCTTTCGGACGTGCTTCCCGATCGAATGGCCGAGCTCTGGGCAAAGGAAAAGGCGGTGACTGTCTCAGCGCGCCATCCTGAAGCCTGGGTGCTCGCAGCCGACACGATTGTCGTGGTTGACGGCATTCCTTTCGGGAAGCCGAAATCGTTCGAGGAGGCGGTCGCGATACTCAGGACACTGAGCGGGAGAGCGCATGAGGTGATAACGGGGATGGCGTTGGCCCATCACACAGGGGGTATGCTCGAGCTGCGGTCCGTCCGAACGGAAGTGCTCTTCAAGCGGCTGTCCGAGCGAGAGATCGACTCCTACGCTCGTACGGGAAAGCCCATGGACAAAGCAGGCGCCTACGGGATCCAGGGGGTCGGGGCCTTCCTGGTCCATTCGATTCGCGGCTCCTACACCAACGTCGTGGGTCTCCCCTTGGCGGAGACTGCGGACTGGCTGCAGCACCATCGGGTGATCCGACCCCGCGGTTCTGAATCCATTCCGATTGCAGGAGGAGATTCGTGACGATCATCGCCGAGAACCTGTCTCGTGTCACCAAGAGAATCCATGAGGCGTGCCGTCGATGCGGGCGAGACCCGTCTACGGTGACTCTCATCGGGGTCACGAAAACAGTTCCGGTCGAGACGATCCGAGAAGGGGTGCTCGCTGGGATATCAGCCATCGGAGAGAACTATGTTCAGGAGATGACCGCCAAGATCGAGGCCCTTTCAGACCTAAACATCTCCTGGCACTTTATCGGTCACTTGCAGTCCAACAAGGCGAGACAGATTGCTCCTCGATGCGAGCTGATCCACACCCTCGATCGAGAGAGCCTCGCACGCGAGCTGGAGCGGCAAGCCCAGAAGACCGGAAGAGCCATACCGGTGCTGATTCAAGTGAACGTCGGGGATGAAAGCACCAAGAGCGGGGTTTCTGTGGAGGAGCTGCCTGCCCTGTACCGGGCAACGGCGTCCATGGACGGCCTTCGGGTGCGTGGACTCATGACCCTGCCCCCCTATTCGGATCACGCCGAGGAGGCTCGCCCGTATTTCAAGCTGCTTCGACACCTGTTGGCGGATCTCGCGGATCTTTCCAGCAAACCGGAGACGTTGACCGAGCTGTCCATGGGCATGAGCCACGACTTCGAGGTGGCGATCGAGGAGGGGGCGACGTACATCCGGGTTGGGACTGCGCTTTTCGGCGCGCGACGGCCCTGAAACGGGTCAGCGTCCTGCCGTGGCCTTCAGCCGCTGCCGCCGCACCTCCGCCAGGGCTATCGCCCCGGCCGTGGCGGCATTGAGCGACTCCAGCGGGCCCCCTGAGGGAATGCTCACGAGAAAATCGCAGCGTTTTGCGATGAGCGGCCGCATGCCCTTCTGCTCACTTCCGACCACGAGGGCCAGCGGGACGGTGAAGTCAACGTCATGGATAAGGTGGCTTGCTCGAGCCTCCAGCCCTACGATCCAATACCCGCTTTCTTTCAGCCGATCCATGGCTCGTCCCAGGTTTGTGACCTCGACAACCGGCAGATAGGCTGCGGCTCCGGCCGCAATCTTGAGCACGGTAGCGGTGACGTGCACGGAGCGGTCCTTGGGGAGGACGATCCCTTTGGCGCCCAGGAAGCACGCGCTTCGCATCAACGCCCCGAGGTTCTGAGGGTCCTGGATGCTATCCAGAAGCATGAGGGGATCTCTTTCCGGGAGAGGCGCTTCCAGCAGGGCGTCAAATTCGGTGTAAGGGAATGAGGACGCATACAGGATGACCCCCTGATGATGGGAGTGTCCGCTGAGGGCGGTCAGCGCCTCCCGATTGTCCTGATGAACGGGAATGCTTCTCGCTGCTGCTAGGTTCCTAAGCTCTTTCGCCCGTTGGTCGCTCCTGGCGAGCGTCATTTCGTGGATGGCTAGCGAAGTGGTCCGCAGAGCCTCTCTGACCGGATTGATGCCGCAGATGAGAATGCGGGGGGAATCAGCTCCCTTTGCTCGGGGTGGCCGGGGCGGGGCGGGAGTCACGACGGCGAGCTCAGCAGAAAGGGCCGAATGCGGTTCGCCTGCTGAAAGCGCTCGCATCGGCAGGCCCTCAGGATAGCCAGGAAATCCTCGACCGCGTCTTCCAAACGGTCATTGACCACGATGTATTCATACCAGGGCGATTCCCCAAGCTCGGTGTGCGCAGCCCGCATGCGGCGTGCCAGCTGCTCCTCCGATTCCGTGCCTCGGCCCTTCAAGCGCTTCAGGAGCTCCTCGATGGAGGGGGGCAGGATGAAGACCGTGCGGGCAGCGGGGTACGTGCACCGAACCTGCCTTGCGCCCTGCACGTCAATATCGAGAATCACGTCCTCCCCTTGGCTGAGCCATTGCCGGATGGGCTCGCCATCCGTCCCATACAGATTGCCATGAACCTCAGCCCATTCCAGGAAGCGGCCGGCAGCGATGCCCTGCTGAAATCGCTTGCGCGTGATGAAGTGGTAATCCTGACCGTCGATCTCTCCCGTACGGGGTTGTCGGGTGGTGCAGGAAATCGAGTAGCGGAGATTCGGTGAGCGCGTGAAGGCCGACCGGATAATCGTGGTCTTCCCGACACCGGAGGGGGCCGAGACAACGAAGAGCTGTCCGGGAGAGGTCTGGCTCGCCATGCTTGCTCCGCTCATTCCTTGGCCGACTTGGATGAAGGAGCGTCCTTGGTGTTCCCGTCGCTGATCAACCGCTGAGCAATGGTCTCTGCCTGCACTCCAGACAGGATGACGTGGTCGCTGTCCGTGATAATGATCGAGCGGGTTCGGCGGCCCATGGTCGCGTCGATGAGCTTGTTGGCCTGCTTGGCATCTTCCTTGAGACGCT
The DNA here is from genome assembly GCA_964538515.1 of uncultured Syntrophobacteraceae bacterium. Classification (GTDB taxonomy): domain Bacteria; phylum Desulfobacterota; class Syntrophobacteria; order Syntrophobacterales; family Syntrophobacteraceae; genus CALBZH01. The sequence continues at coordinate 80,509 of CAZIEW010000002.1, read as the reverse complement.
TCATTGGAGCGGATGCCGGTGAGACAATGGCCACGATCCGGTTGGCCAGCACGGTGTTTCCAAATCCGATGTTTAAAAGTCTTACGTCCATGAGGAGACCTCTCTCGCGCAGTTTTCAGATCCAAGTGGGGCTACGCGGCATTACCGCGTGCCTGTTGACGTGGGAAAGAGGGGGTCTCATTCCACGTTCTGGATCTGCTCTTTCAGTTTGCCGATTTCGCCCTTCATCCTGAGCACGGCCTGGACCGTGCTTAGATCACTGGTTTTGGAGCCGATCGTATTCACTTCGCGATGCAGCTCCTGTACGAGAAAATCAAGTCGCCTGCCCTCTGTCGGCTCTTCGGACGTGAGAAGGGCGGCCATTTGGTCGAAATGGCTTCTCAATCGGACGATCTCTTCGTTGATGTCCGAGCGATCCGCGCAGCACGCCACTTCTTGAAGCAGCCTCGGCTCATCGACGGTGAGGTCTCCCAGCAGCTCTTGAATGCGCTGCGTAAGCCGTTGCCGGTATTCAGCAACCACCTGCTCCTTCCGATCGTCAATGATATCGAGGTCGGTGCCGAGCAGAGCCAGTCGTTCTAGGCAATCTTTGAGCAGAGCCTCTCCTTCGGTGCGACGCATGGTCTGAACCTGATCGAGAACTTCGGAAAGGGCGCCTGTCAGCAGTGGCCCCAGGATATCCGTGTCCTGGGTCTCGTCGGCTGGCTCGAAAATGTAGGGGATCCTGAGCAGATGATCGAGCCGTGGTGGCTCCATATCGGGAAACCGGCTGTGCAGCTCCTGGAGCTGTCCCCAGTAGTAGCTCGTGAGCTCCGCACTGATCCGCGGAGCCTTTCTCTCCGGCGCAGTCGATTCGATCTGCACGTAGACTTCGACTCGACCGCGTCGAATGACGCGGCCAATCTCCTTGCGCAGCCCGTCTTCAAATTGCATACAGCTTTTGGGGAGCCGGATGACCGGGTCCAGCGTGCGACCGTTCAACGTGCGCATTTCAAGGGTGATGGAATAGCCGCCGCCTTCTTTTTGGCTTCGCCCAAAAGAGGTCATACTATAGAGCACATTCGTCTCCTTCGTCTAGACCGAAACCGGAAGCTCCCCTGACAGCTGGCTCCGCAGCTTGGCGCGCAAGGTTCGGAGAAAGTGAAGAAGGGTCGGATCCTGGTAGTCCGGGTACGTCCATGGGAAGGGTTGAAAGTCGCCTCCCTGGTAGATGAGCGTCAAGTCCGCGTAGACCCCGTCACGCAGATAGACGCGATGGGTGTAATTCTTGCCCGTTGCGAGCAGCAACCGTTCCGCGCTCAGCAGACCGGGATCGATGTTGATCCGTCGTTTGGCGTCATGGGAAAGCTCCTGCTCGATCCGATTGGAAAAGAGCTTGACATCCGGCAGAAGGCCCGGGTGAACGGGGGTCAGGAAGCTTCCGGTTTGGCGCAGGAGACCGAATCCCATCTCCTTTTCGTAATACCGGGTGTAGTTGAATGGCCGAGCCTCGGAAAGGAAATCGAGGGGGCCGAACCGCCCCGTCAGTCTTGAAAGGGCCTCCCGTTGAACGGATTCGTCCCGGTACAGGAAACCCATGATCAATTTAGCCCGGGAAGGCTCTTTGAGCTCACTCATCGGGGATCCATCAGCTTCGGCCATACGCCCCGGAACATCTCAAGGGCTGTTCCGAATGGCCTCCATCAGCCCTTCCGCCGTCACCACGGCCGTTCCCACCTCTCCCACCACAATCCCTGCAGCGATATTGGCCAGCAAAGCCGCCTCATCGGTGGAAAGGCCCGCCACGAGCCCCAGGGCAAGGGTGGCGATCACCGTGTCGCCGGCCCCGGTGACGTCATACACGCGTCGCGCGACGGTTGGAATGGTTGTCATCTCCCCGTTTTGGTCAAAGAGCGCCATTCCGTCCTTGCCACGTGTTATCAGAACCGCCTCGCACTGCATGAGGTTGAGAAGCCTCCTGCCTGCCGCCGTCAGGGTGCTGAGGTCCACGATCTCAATGCCGGACATTCGGGACGCTTCATGATGATTGGGAGTGACGAGGGTCACACCACGGTATAGCTCGGCGTGCTGTATCTTGGGATCCACGATGACGGGAAAGCGACCTGGAAGCTTCAGGTGTCGGATTGCCTCCATCAGATCCGTTGTGACGACGCCCTTGGCATAGTCCGACACGATGAGTGCCCCGGCGCCGGCTGACTGCTCTTCGATGTATTCCAGGATCTTTTCGACGGATGAAGGCTGCAGGGGCCGCCGAAGCTCCCGGTCGTAGCGGACGACTTGTTGATTCTGGGCGATGATCCGCGTCTTGACCGTGGTCGGGCGCTTGTCTTCCACCACGAGGCCTTCCGTGGAGATGCCGACTTTTCTCAGCATCCGCACCACCTCCCGGCCGCTGTGATCGTTGCCGATCACCCCCGAGACGACCGCCTTGCCCCCGAGAGAGGCTACATTGTTCGCGACATTGGCGGTACCGCCGAGCAGCTGGGTTTCGTCCCGAACGTCCACCACCGGAACCGGGGCTTCAGGGGAGATGCGTTGAACATCCCCCCAGACGAAAACGTCCAGCATCAGGTCTCCGACGATGAGCACCTGGCGGTCCGAGAAACGGGAGAGTGCTTGTGCAAGGCGCTCTCGCTGTTCAAGTGTGAGGCGAAACGGGTTGGACATGGGTGCGTGATCCGCGGCTCAGCCCTGAAGGGGTTTCGCTTCTTCCTTGAGCATGATGGGAATGCCGTCCCGGATCTCGTAGAGAAGCTTGCACCGGTGACAGATCAGCCCGTCTTCGGAAGGCGTCAATTCGATCGAGCCTTTGCAGACCGGGCAGGCAAGGATTTCAAGAAGCTGTTGGCTGATGCTCATGGTCTCTCTCCATGCTGGGTTTTGTTCAACGGTTCATGGTCTTGACCTTGCCGGGCTCCGAGGTGCTGTCCTTTTCGTCTTCCTTTTGCATGTCCAGCATCTGCTGGTAGGCCTCGATCGTCGATCGGAGCTTGGTTTCCAACTGAATCCTCTGGCGTTTGAGCTCCGCGATGTCCTCATGGAGCTGCGCCAAACGCTGGTGGGCATCCTGGAGGACCTTCTCCGCCTTCATCTCACCGTCAGAAATGATGAGCTTGGCTTCCTTCTCCGCATTCGCCTTCATTTGCTCGGCGGTCTTGTGGGCGCTCAAGAGCACGTTGCGAATGGTCTTCTCGCGCTCCTTGTATTCCCTGAGCTCGCGCTCCAGTTCGTGGAAATCCTTGCGCAGGCCGGCGGCTTCCACCTTGAGGGCTTGAATCTGATCCACTGCATGCTGAAGGGCAAGGTCCACCTCGTGGGGATCATATCCCCAAAGGCGCTTGCGGAATTCGACATGTTGAAGCTCGGCGGCGACCGGGTCCATCAGGGGTTCCTTTTGGCCTACATTCCCATTCCCATTCGCATTCCGATACCGGCGATCGAGGGCACAAGAAAACGCTGAAGGAAATAAATGGCCAGGATGACGATCATGGGGGCAAAGTCCACGCCCCCATAGACTGCCGGAATGCGCCTGCGAATGATTCGCAGGACGGGCTCGGTCACGTTGTAAAGAAACCGCACGATGGGATTGTAGGGGTCTGGGTTCACCCAAGAGAGGATCGCGCGCGCGATGACAATGTAAAAGTAGGCCGTGAGCACCAAGTCAATGACAACGGCGAGTGCCGCGAAGAAGTTTTGCACGATAAACATGGTCTCGTTCTTTCTCAGGAAGATCCTGTCACCAAAGACCAGCCGATTCCTCGGCCAGGCGGTCCAGACGAGTGTGGACCTCAACCCTTTCTTTCGGAGCGAAAACCTACTGGTTTTATGCTCCACTGTCAACCTGAACTCCCCCAACTGTCAGATCGCATTCAAGCCGCCTCAACCCTGATCGATCCAGGGTTTTCGCCATTGACATCCCTTTCGGAGCCACGTTACAGTGCGATCCTTACTTGACTTACCTTATACATAGAAAGGGTCTGGAAAATGAGCAAGGCGGGTTGGTCGCTGGTTTTTGGGTCGATGTTCATCGCGGGGCTGGTTCTGGGGGCGTTCGGGACAGGCTGTTTTGCAGCTGATTTCTCGGCCGATTTTGTCGTCAAGTCGAAGGGCGAGGATGAAATCGTCGGGAAGGTGTTCGTCAAAGGCCAGAAGGTACGCCAGGAGATTGAGGAAGGGGATGAGAAGCAAGTCTTGATCATTCGTCCCGACAAAGGGGTGACCTGGATGCTCACGTCGGAAGACAAGAGCTATATGGAAATTCCGTACGAATCCCAGGGCCAGGCATTCGAGGTGTGGACGCCTGAGAGTGAGAAGCTTGGCAAACTGGTGGGTGAAGAAACGGTTGCCGGGTACCCCTGCAAAAAGTTCGAGCTCGTGGAAGAAGGAGAAAAGGCCACCTACTGGGTGTCCAAGAAGCTGTCTTTCCCGATCAAGGTGCAGGATTCAGAGTCCGTGATGGAGTACAAGAACATCAAGGAAGGGACCGTCGATGACGGGTTGTTCGAGGTGCCTCAGGGGTTCGAGAAGCTCTCATCTCCTGCCGTCCCGCAGATGTCCGTAACGCCCGAAAAGGAGGGCAGCCAATAGAGCAAGGTCGGTTTTCTGCCCGATTTTCGATCTTCTCATTCGCGGTAACGCTCTGACCGCTTCTTCGATCGGACGAGTACGCCTGGTGATCACAATGGATTCCACTCTGGATAGCCTTCTTGCGGACAAGCGCAATCTCGAGCAGATTCTCGACAATCTGATGGAAGGCATCATCGCCCACGACAAGAACCGGCGGATCTTTTTCTTCAATCGTGCCGCCGAGGAGCTGACCGGTTATTCACGATCGGAAGTCATTGGCCGGGATTGCCATGCAGTGTTTGGATCGCCGTTTTGCGGTGACCGTTGCTCCTTCTGCGGCCACACTCCCGATGACCTCACTCACGTATCGTATCCCGTAAACGTGGTCACCCGGAGCGGGGATCTGAAGCGGCTCGAGATGTCCGTAACGGGTATGACGGACGAAGGAGGGTGCTTCGTCGGTGTGCTCGCGGCGTTTCGCGATACCACAGACCTTGATGGACTGAGGATCCGTCTCGGTGAAATCAACAGCTTTTCGGGAATCGTTGGCCGAGACCACAAGATGTTGCAGCTCTTCGAGCAAATCCGGGACTTGGCCAGCAACGACTACCCCATCCACATCCACGGGGAGACCGGAACCGGTAAGGAGCTGGTCGCGGCCGCGATTCACAACGAGAGCCGTCGTGCCGGGCGGCCTTTCGTTCCGGTCAACTGCGGCGCTCTTCCGGAAGGGTTACTCGAAAGCGAGCTGTTCGGCCACGTCAAGGGAGCGTTCTCGGGGGCGATCCGAGACAAGAAAGGCCGATTTGAGCTGGCTCAGGGGGGTACGATATTCCTGGACGAGGTCGCCGAGCTGCCCAAGGCTATGCAGGTGAAGCTCCTGCGTGTTCTTCAGGAATGGACTTTCGAGCGGGTGGGCGGAGAGCGGACCATCCACCTCGATGCCCGGGTGATCAGTGCTTCCAACAAGGACCTGAAGCGGGAAGTGGAGCTGAGTCATTTTCGCGAAGACCTCTATTACCGGCTGTGTGTGGTCCCGCTGTCTCTTCCTCCGTTGCGTGAAAGGCGTAATGACATCCCTCTATTGGCCTCTCATTTTATCGAGGAGGCCAAGAAGCTCGGCCAGAAATCCGCGGGCATATCCACGGATGCGGTTTCACTGATGATGGATTATGCCTGGCCAGGCAACGTTCGAGAGCTTCAAAATGCGGTTCACTTCGCTCTTGTCAAGTCCAGGGGCAGCCTGATCCAGGTCCGCGACCTGCCCATGGAGCTGCAGCAGGCAGAGCGCGGGCATGCACTGCCCGGTCCCCCTCGCAAACTGGCATCGGATACCGTCGCGGCAGCCTTGAAAGAGAGCGGAGGAAACAAGGCCAAGGCCGCTCGTATTTTGGGAGTCAGTCGCGCAACCCTTTACAGGTTCCTGGACGATTCCTATGTTTCATGAGACAAAAGTGTCCCAATTTCAAAATTGAAACAGTCACCGTGTCGGTTTTGGCCGACAACACCGTTCAATGAATAGCTTTTCTCGCGCACGCGCCCTAACGGCATCCTTTCCAGAAGTGTCTCAAGATCCCGGTTCCATGTATCCCGGAGTCGGCGAATCCTCGCCGTGGACTTTCGGGTAACATGATAAATTCTCTAGAAAATTCAGTGTAGAAGAGCCTATCGGGTCAGCTTGGTACGGTCTTTGTTCTTTGTAAGGGCGAAGTCACAGCAGGATTTGACAACGCTTGCCCCCAGGAGCATGCCGCCCATGAGACCGTGCAACGAAATGCTGCAAAAGACGTTGGATCTTGTAGAGCGAATGACCCGCCTAGCCGACGAGGGGGACGCTCTGAGGGAGGACGACGGCTGTGGCGTTGTCTTCGGGATCGTTCGAGATGCCGCTTTCAAGATCAAGAGGGCGGCTGAAAAGGAACGGGACGTCCACGTGCGGAAGGGCTGGTGGTCGCCGGAAGCAAAGGAAGGACAGAGCCTGATGGCTGCGGACGGTGCGTGGCCACTCAACGCTTCGCCCGGGGGAAAGGTTATTTCTTGAAAAGCTGAGAGGAGATCTGCAATGGCCAAAGCAATCGTTGTGTATGCCACACGGACCAATCAGACCAAGGAAATCGCGAATTTGATCTCAGAGGGAATGCGCTTCAAGGGCGTGGATGTCACGACCGTCAACATCAACGACGTCGAAAAGCAGGGTCTGGACCTGTCGGCGTTCGATGCCGTGGTGCTTGGAGCGGCTACCTACCATGGTGAAATGCTGCAGACCATGAAAACGTTTTTGTTTGGGCTTGAGAAACTGAACCTCGAAGGAAAGGTCGGGGGTGCCTTTGGGGCTTTCGGCTGGAGCGGAGAAGCGCCGGGTCGCATTTTCGACACGATGCAGCACATCTACAAAATGAATATGGTTAACGGGCCCCTGCGCCTCAAGAACGCCTCTCTGGGTGGCGGCGTCAAAATGGCCCAAGACTATGGAAGGGAAATCGCGGACAAGCTGGCCTGATGGCCCTTGTTGTCGTTCATGCCGCGGTCGTTGATCTACGGGCAATATGCGTCAAGGTGAGAGAGCTGTCACAAACCCCAACGAAAGGACAAACCATGGCTGAGAAGCTCCAGGTCTACAAGTGTGAACTGTGCGGCAACATCGTTGATGTTCTCCACGCTGGCGGAGGAGAGCTGGTTTGCTGCGGCCAACCGATGAAGCTTTTTGTCGAAAACACCGTCGATGCGGCGAAGGAAAAGCACGTCCCGGTGATTGAAAAGACGGCAAACGGCTACAAGGTCAAGGTCGGTAGTGTGGCCCATCCCATGGAGGAGAAGCACTACATCGAATGGGTCGAGCTCATCGCAGGCGATCAGGTCTATCGTCAGTTCCTCTACCCGGGCCAAACGCCCGAGGCCGAGTTTTGCGTCAAGGCCGACAAAGTCGTTGCCAGGGAATACTGCAACCTTCATGGCCTTTGGAAAGCGTGATCCCTCTAGCCCGTTTCGGCGAAAGTCCTAAGCTAGGTTGACCAGTCAATTCCCCCTTCAGGGGGGCAGAGGGGTGTCATGACATCCGAAAGATCCTTGTTCTGCGACAGCTTCAACACCCCCTGCCCCTGAAGGGGCGAATGATAACATTCGCCACGTTGTACAAGTCGGTTCGAGAGTGGTTCCGGGAAGAGGGAGGAGTAAGCCATGGACGTTCTGCTGCTTTCCAGGCTGCAGTTCGCTGCCGCGACGTTTTTTCATTTTCTCTATGTTCCGCTGACACTGGGCCTGTCCATTTTGCTCGCAATCATGGAAACGATCTACGTGCGGACAGGCGATGAAACTTATAAGCGGATGGCGCGTTTCTGGGGAAAGATTTTTCTGATCAATTTTGCCATCGGCGTGGTGACGGGGATCACGCTGGAGTTTCAGTTCGGAACCAACTGGTCCCGCTACAGCCAGTATGTGGGAGATATTTTCGGCTCGCTCCTTGCGATCGAGGCCTCGGTTGCGTTCTTCCTCGAATCGACCTTCATTGCGGTATGGGCCTTGGGATGGAAGAGGCTTTCGGCCAAGGCACACGCGGTGACCATCTGGCTGGTGGCAATCGCATCCAATGTCTCGGCCATATGGATCCTCATTGCCAACGCCTGGATGCAGCACCCGGTGGGCTACGTCATTCGCAATGGACGAGCCGAGCTGGACGACCTGCTGGCCATCATCACCCAAGGGTCTGCCATCCATGCCTTCATCCACACGGTGAGCGGAGCGTACATCCTGTCCGGCTTCTTCGTCATGGGAGTGAGTGCGTATCATCTGCTGCGTCGACGGGAAGTCGAATTCTTCACCAAGTCATTTCGGCTTGCGCTCTCATTTGCACTCATCTTCAGCATTGTCGAGGCGGTTCAGGGGCACGCCAACGGGGCCAAGGTGGCCGAAACCCAGCCGACGAAGCTGGCGGCCATGGAGTCCCTCTGGGAGACCACCCAAAGCGCTCCCCAGTATCTGTTTGTGGTCCCAGACGAAAAGAATCAGCGCAACCTCTTGGAATTCGGAAAGATACCCGGTGCTCTGAGCATGCTGGCCTACCACGATTTCAACGCCACGGTGAAGGGTCTCAAAGATTTCCCTGAGGACTTGCGTCCACCTGTAGCCATCAGTTTCATTTCCTTCCGGGTCATGGTGGCCTTGGGATTCCTCTTCCTGGCTCTCACGCTTTACGGATGGCTCCGGCGCAACAAGCTTCTTGAAAGCCCGGGCTATCTCAAGGCAATGCTCTATGCCATACCGCTCCCCTACATCGCTCTGGAAGCTGGCTGGACCCTTGCCGAAGTCGGGCGCCAGCCCTGGGTGGTCTATGGGGTCATGAAGACCGCCGACGCGGTTTCCCCCATCCACGGGAGCCAGGTCATGGTCTCTCTGATTGCCTTCGTCCTGGTCTACTCGGCGCTTGGAGCCGCCGCGTTCTATCTCATGATCAGCAATGCACGCAAAGGGCCGGCTCCTGTGGCTGCACCCGTGGCCACCGAATGAGAGGAGGGACGAGAGATGCTTGAATCGATCTGGTTTATACTGTGGGGTGTGCTCTGGGCCGTTTATTTCATGTTGGACGGATTCGACCTCGGCATAGGAACATTGATGCCATTCGTGACCAAGACGGAAGAAGACAAGCAGATCGCGTATGCGGCGATGGGGCCGTATTGGAATGGCAACGAGGTCTGGCTGATCACGGCGGGCGGGGTGACCTTCGCAGCGTTTCCCACCACCTATGCCGTGATGTTCAGCGGTCTCTATTCGGCTCTCATGCTCGTGCTCTTTTCACTGATCATGCGGGGCATTTCGATCGAGTTCCGAGGACAGCTCGAAAGCCCGAGGTGGCGGTCTCTGTGGGATACGTTCGCCATTCTGGGAAGCTTTCTCCCGGCATTGCTGCTCGGCGTGGCATTCGCCAATATTTTCAAGGGAATCCCCATCGACCAGGCCGGCATTTACCAGGGGACGCTCTTCACACTCCTGAACCCATACGGGCTGCTTGGCGGCGTCTTCTTTGTCATCTTGTTCATGGTGCACGGCGCCCTCTGGCTTGCCATCAAGACGGACGGTGAGATGCATGAGCGGGCAGCCTCTCTGGCAGGGAAGCTCTGGCTGGTCGAGGCCCTGGTCGCCGTCGCCTTTCTGGTGTCCACCTATTTTTCGACCCAGCTTTACGACAACTACATCAAGAACCCGATGCTCTATGTGGTTCCGATCATTCTCATCCCTGTGATCACGGTGGCATCCCTGTTCGCCGTTCGGATTTTCATCGGGAAGTCCCAATGGTGGAAGGCCTGGCTCGCCTCGAGCGCCCTTATTGTGAGCGCCACTCTGTTCGGGGTTGCCGGCTTGTATCCCAATCTGCTTCCGTCAAGCCTTAATCCGGCTTGGAGTATGACGATCTACAACTCCTCGTCGAGTCCACTGACGCTCAAGATCATGCTGGGGGTTGCCTTGACCTTCGTGCCTGTGGTCATTGCCTACCAGACCTGGGTTTACCGGTTCTTCAAAGACAAGGTGACCGCGGAAGACCTGGCTTATGGAGAGTCGCACTAACGATCGGGTTTGACAGGCACGCTCAGAAATCCGAGGTTCGGGGGCGCTTCCTTTGGGGGGGCGTCCCTGTTTTTTTCGGCGCTTTGCGGGTGCCCGCTCAAGTGGGGATTCCTTCGAGGCACGGATAGACACGGAAGAAGGGTGGGGCGAAAGATGGGTGGCGCGGTTGGTGGGGGGATGTCGAGGGTGAGTCTAGCAGCGAAAGGGGCAGAGAATGCCTGCCTTCTGCCGTTGCCGGACGGGTCCTTGCAAGCGCGTTTCGTTCGACGGGAGAAACGGTTTCTTGTTGAGGTAGAACGGGACGGTACGCGGTTTTGGGTGCACTGTAACAATTCCGGGAGCATGATGGGTCTCGTGAGGCCGGGGCTGGAAGTCATGATCTCGCCGTCTGACAGGCCAGGTCGGAAGCTTCCCTATACGCTGGAGATGATTCGCTTGGACGAGATGTGGGTGGGAGTGAGCACCTTGACCCCCAACCGCCTGCTCCATGCGGCGTGGGCTGCGGGAGCCCTCCCCGAGGCCGCGGGGTATGAGCGCATGATGCGAGAGGTGCGCTTTGGCGCGAGCCGCCTCGATGCCTGCTTCGTGCAGGAAGGCCGCAAGCCGCTCTGGGTGGAGGCCAAGAACGTCACGATGGTCGAGGACGACGTGGCGGGCTTCCCGGATGCGATCACCGAGCGTGGGCAGAAGCACCTTCGGGAGCTGATGGGACTCGCGGCAACCGGGGCTCGGGTTGCCTGCTTCTACCTGGTCCAGCGTTCGGATGCGCGTTGCTTCGCCCCGGCGGATTATGTCGATCCCGTTTTTGCCGAGCTATTTCATGAAGCCCACGATCGAGGAGTCGAAGCCTGGATTTACGAAGCGGTCGTCTCTCCAGCCGGCATCGGTCTCGGGCGCACCTTGCCCTTGCGGCTTGGGCGGGGTAGGCCCCTGCACAGCTCTGCCGAGGCTTGAGTGGGGAAGACGACAGCTACGGTTTCAAAACCGGTTGCGCCATCACCACCCGTACGGGTAGGGGCCGTAGGGCCAAAAAGGACCGAACGGGGTGTAGGGCCCCCAGTACCAATAGGGATACCCATGCCAATACGGATAGTCGCGGTAATAGTAAGGATAGCGCGGCTCTACCCATAAGTGGATCTCCTTGACCGCCACCACCGGGTAGGTGTATTGGCTTTCGCCAAGCTGGAGCATTTCCTGCCCGACGAGCTGCCCACCGACTGTCACCCACCGGCCGCTCCGATAGATCTGGTTGTCCAGGTAGCCGGAGGCCCGGGCAATGAACCGGCCTGCGGAACGCTCCTCCGAAATCGGCATGCCGTAAAAATCGAGAGGCATTTGGAGCACTTTGATCTCCGTGCTCCCATCACGGTTGACCGTTTCGATGATCTCCCCGCCCCAGACGACCGTCTCGCCTCGGTACGAATCCGGATTCTGGAGGACGGTCGAGAAACTCAGGTCACTGCGGGCCTTCTCACGCAGGTCGTAGGAAATCACGTGGGCACATCCCGTGAGGGTGAGTCCCAACAACACAAGCACAGCCACCCTTAAGAAACGGCTCCCCACCATTGGAACCTCCTGCTGAGTCGATGGATAGATCGCTGCTCATAAAGCAGTTTAAAGATAACTCCAATTGATGCGGGAAGGAAGGAAGAGAAAGCCTGGGGAGGCTCAACCGATTTGGATGCGGCTGATCACGCAGGCTCGGCAGGTACCGGATCGGATGCGTGCCGCGTCTGTCAGAGAAAACACCCCTTCGACGCGCCGCGGATCATCTTTATAGACAAACAGCCGGTGAATGTCTGAAAAGATCATGCGCTTCAGCGCTTCGATCACGGGCTTTTCCTGATCACAGGACTGAACGGGCCGGCTCATGATCGACTCGGCAGGTGAGTCTATTGGAAGGCCGTGCAAATAGGCACGGATCAAATCGGTCTTGGATAGAATACCGATCGCCGATCCATTTGAATCCGTCACGAGCAGGGCGCCCAGTCGAGCCGCGGCAAGGCCTTCAATGATTGCGGCGAGGCTTTCGGATGCCATCTGGGCATACACGGTCGTCGTCATGACTTCCCGGATACGGTACTGGTCGATATCGACGTTCTTGGAGGCATCGGATCGATGTCTGAGAAGGCTCCGCTCGCACTTCGTGCAGAAGCGATAAAGCATCCCAACGATATCGGGATAAGCAAGGACCCCAACCGCTCGGTTCGGGGCGTCGCCCAAGACGTACAACCGGTGCACTCTGTGGGTGCGCATCGTGTCGAGAGCCGTATCCAGGGACTGGCTTCGATCACAAAACAGAGGGGGACCCACCATGACGGCTTCCACGGGCGTGTCCAGAGGCAGCCCGGCGTAGTAAGCGCTCATCAGGTCGGTTTTTGAGACGACGCCGGCTCCCTGTCGATCTCCGTCGACCACCAGAAGGGCGTTTACCTTGTATTTGATGGAGCTCCGAATGGCAGACTGAAGGGGTGCGCGCAGGGGAATCTCGACAACGAGACGCCGCATGGCCTCGTGAACCATGATGCCCTTCAGCGCTCCCTTGTGGTCGATAATCGGCATATCATCCAGTCATCCGCTCGAGAAGGTGGTTGAAGACGCGCGAGAGGTAGACAATCCCGATGAGATTGCCATCCTCGAGTACCGGCAGTCGGCGAACGTGCTTGATGATCATGATATCGACGATGTGCAGCACGTGCGTATCGGGAGTGATGGTGATGAGCTCGGTGCTCATGACGTCCCCGACGGGAACGGGCAGAACGCGCTCACATGCTGCGTCGAGGATTCCCGGCAGATCCAGATCGCTCATCTCCCCCCAGATGTGGATGTGCTTGGGCCTGAGCAGCAGGAAGATGTCGTACATGGAAAGCATGCCGATCAACCGTCCCTCGGCATCTGTAACCAAGAGGCCGAAAACCGTTTGCCCTCTGTCCTCCTTCGCTCGTTTGAAAACCTGCAGCGCCTCCCGAATGGTCATATCGGGGGTGAGGGTGAAGAATCGGCTTTCCATGATTTCGCGAGCTGTCAGATCCATCGGAGCACTATCCTCGAGCGAACGGTCAATGGGATGGTCCAGTTGTTCTCTGACTAGCACAGGAGCTCAGGGGGGTCAACGATCCAGACAGGCACCTTCTCGGTCCGGCTCAATCGTGACCCGTGATCGATGAATCTTGTCCCTTGCGGGTGCAAGCCCTCTGCTTCATAATCTCGGTGCGCTGGTCGCGTCTGTTTCGCCGCATGGATCCCCCGGCGGCCCGAGTAGCGCTTCAGAGATTGAACGACTGCTTCGGCGGGGATCGGGACGTCGTCTTGTCAAAGATTCCAGGGGAGGAGACACCTTATGAGTGCAGAAGACATCAGGGATGCTGCCCAATTTATCTACAATGATCTCAGGATGAAGACGTTTCCGGTGGCGGTCAGATTTCTGAAAGAAGGCGAGTCGTTCCCGGAGAAGACCCGACAGCCTTCCGCGGCCCTGGGGAAAAGGATCGCTATTTGTCAGGGCGTGACCATGGCCCGCAACTACGGTTGGACGGTTGGGCTCAGGAAGGAAGACGTCGTTTGCGTCCCGGCGGCGATTGTTTTCGGGCTCAGCGGAGCCGAGGACCCGGCCGCAGCTGTCACCGGGCTCTTTACGGAAGTGAATTTTTCGATCGATCGTGACCGCGCGGCGTCGGAGACGTCTTCCATGAGCCGTTTCGAGAAAGGGGAGATCGAAGGCATCCTGATGGCCCCCTTGGCGAAGGCCTCCTTCGATCCCCAGCTCGTGCTGTTCTACGGCAACCCTGCTCAGATGATGCGGTTCGCGCAAGCATGGTCGTACATGACGGGTGAGCGTGTTTCCGGGGAATTCGGCGGTAAGGTGGAATGCGACGAGTACCTCATCACACCTTTTAAGACCCAGTCCCCGCGGATGGTCATCCCCGGGAACGGCGAGAGGATTTTTGCCGGGACTCAAGACGACGAGATGACCTTTGTGCTCCCAGCGGAGTCCCTGATGGACCTGCTCAAGGGGCTCAAGGAAGTTGGCAAGGCCATGGGCGCTCGTTATCCCGTGACGCCCTATCAGAACTACCAGCCTGATTTTCCCAAAGCACACAAACAGCTTGGCAAAGAATTGGGCATCCTGTAACAAAGGCCCAGCCTCACCTTGCTGCAAGCGGGTGCAGCCGGGATCGAGATGGCTGCTGGAGAAGAGAGTCGCATCATGGCTGGCCGAGCTGGAAGAAAACGAAAGGGCGATGCCGTTAAGAGACGGCATCGCTTCTTCCTGAATCCGCGCAACGACAAAGTGGTTGCGCGATGTCCGGTCTGCAGCAGCAATACCAAGATTCGAGATCATGTGCTGGTCGTCAACCTGAAGCCGGGCCAGCTCCTTTTGATGAATGTGCCATGTCGCGTCTGCCGGGAATGCGATTTGATCATCGCCAACCGGAAGAAATTGGAAGCCGCCATGGCCGACCGACTCAGGCAAGAGGCTCCTGAGCTCATCGGGAGCGACTACGTGGTAGCGGGAACCCTGGACCAGGAAGACTGGACGGCGGCCGGCAGCGGTGCCCTGGGACCTCAAGAAATCAAGGATCGCATGTACGCATTCAGAGACATCTGGAGCTTCGAGATTTGATGCTCTGCATGCCGTCTTCCGGTCTTGGGGCTCAGCTCCGCTTCAGGTATTCGCGTACGGCCAGGGCTGCCGCCGCACCTTCTCCGGCCGAGCTCACCACCTGCTTGGTGCTCCCGGCACGGACGTCACCGGCAGCAAATACCCCGGGGATACTGGTCTCCAGCATGAAGGGAGCCCGTTTCTCGTAAGGCCCCGGCTTCGGATCGAGCAGCGGAAGGTCATGGTCGGTGACGACAAAGCCCCATGGGTCGAGGATGACGCCGCTTCCCACGAGAAAGGCGGAATTCGGGTTGAGGCCGATAAAGACAAAAACGCCGTCTACGGGGAATTGCTCTTCCAGTGCCGTCTGAGTGTCTTTCAACGTGAGGTGCGTCAGCTTGGAGCTCGCACCGTGGAATGCCTTGACTTCGGTGTGCCAGCGCACGTCGATGCGGGGGTGCTCGAACACCTTTTCCTGGATCAATCGCGTTGCCTTGAACGCTCCGCTCCGCACCAGGATCGTGACTCGGTCGGCGAACTTGGTCAGCAGCAGACTCTCTTCCGTCGCACTGTTTCCGCCTCCGATGACCGCCACCTGCTTGCCTTTGTAGAAAGGGCCATCGCACGTTGCGCAGAAATGAACCCCGGATCCAAGGTAGTCGACTTCTCCGGGAACGTTTAAACGCTTGTATCGACTTCCGGTCGCGATCAGCAGGGCTCGGGCGCTGTAATGGCTGCCGTCATCGGTGCGTACCCCTCGGAGGTTGCCGTTCTGCGTGAGCCCTGTCACCTCTTGCACTTGCAGGAGCTCCACGCCGAATCGCTCCGCTTGGCGACGAAGACGCTGTGAGAACTCGATTCCCGCAATGCCCTCCGGGAACCCGGGCATGTTGTCCAATTTTTCGGTCCCCGCCGCCTGTCCTCCGAAGGCCGCCCGCTCGATGACCAGGGTATCGATGGCTTCCCGCGCGGTATAGAGGGCCGCGGTCAATCCGGCCGGACCGCCCCCGATCACGATGAGGTCGTAGTGGGATCGAAGCGCTATGGTCTTGAGCCCGAGCTTGGCCGCCAGTTGGGCGTTGGTTGGCTCTGTCAGGAAGGTGCCGTCCCCGAAGACGATCGTGGGGATGATCCGTTTGCCGGCGTTTTTCTCCATGACAAACCGCTCGGCTTCCGGGTCTTCCTCGATGTCCACCCAGTTGTAAGGGATTTGATGCTCGCCCAAAAACAGTTTGCTCTGACGGCAGTCGGGACACCAGTGAGCGCCATAGACCGTGATCTGTGTTTCACTCATGACAGTCTCCTGTGTTTGGTTCACCTTGATCGCTCGATCATGCCACCAATCCTGTGATTCGTCACTCGGAGATGTTACAAGCTTGGGATCACCCATCACACACTCAAAAAATAGGGGGAGGATGTATGCCGGGACAGTTCGAGCTCGATGAAAAATGCATCAATACGATCCGTTTCCTTGCGGTGGACGCGGTCCAACAGGCGAAATCCGGCCATCCGGGAGCACCCATGGGGGCAGCCCCGATGGCTTACATGCTGTGGGATCGGTTTCTGAAGCACAATCCCGCCAATCCCAAATGGCCCGATCGGGATCGCTTCGTGCTGTCTGCGGGACATGCGTCCATGCTCCTCTATGCGCTGCTCCACTTGACGGGCTACGATCTGCCTCTCGAAGAAATCCGAGCCTTCAGGCAGTGGGAAAGCAAGACCCCGGGACATCCGGAATATGGGGTCACGCCGGGTGTGGAGGTCACGACCGGTCCTCTTGGGCAGGGCGTTTCCAATGCCGTCGGGATGGCGTTGGCCGAGCGTTGGCTGGCCGAGCGTTACAACAAGCCAGGCCATTGCGTCGTGGATCATCGGACGTTTGTGCTTGCTTCCGACGGTGACCTTCAGGAAGGGGTTGCCGGCGAGGCGGCGAGTCTTGCGGGGACGCTCGGTCTGGGCAAGTTGATCGTGCTGTACGACGACAACGACATCCAGATCGAGGGCAGTACGGATTTGGCCTTCCTCGAGGATGTGGCTCACCGCTTCGAAGCCTACGGATGGGGCGTCGTCGGGCCGGTCGACGGGTTGGATCCGGCGGCTGTCGAATCGGCCGTGAGAACGGCTGTGGCCGATGCCGATCGTCCATCCCTCGTGATCTGCAGGACCACCATCGGGTACGGCAGCCCTCAGCAGGGGACCGCCAAGGTGCATGGTGAGCCCCTGGGTGAGGCCAACGTCCAAGCGGCCAAGGACCGATTGGGCTGGCCGAGGGAGCCGCTTTTTTACATTCCCGAGGAGGTGCGGGATCACATGAGACGGGCTCTCGATCGGGGGCGTGCCGCCGAAGCGGGGTGGCGGGATGGATTCAACCGTTACGCGGCATCGTTCCCAGAGGATGCAGCGGCCTTCGATCGGCAGCTTCGGGGGGAGCTGCCCTCGGGGTGGGACGAGGGTCTCAACGCTCTCTTTCCTCCGGGCTCAAAGCCCGCGGCAACTCGGGCCAGCTCCGGCGTGGCCCTGAACGCCATCGCCCGCAAGGTCGACGGCCTGTTTGGGGGATCGGCGGACCTGGCTCCGAGCACCAAGACCCTCATCGCAGGTGAAACGGACTTTGCCAAGGGCCATTACAATGGCCGCAACCTGCATTTCGGAGTCCGTGAGCACGCCATGGGCTCCATCGCCGGTGGGATGGCCCTTCACGGGGGTGTGATTCCGTATACGGCGACCTTCCTCACCTTTTCCGACTACATGCGACCGCCCATGCGGTTGGCGGCCATGATGGGGATTCGTGTGATCTACGTTTTCACCCATGACAGCATCGGTCTTGGTGAGGACGGACCCACACACCAGCCCATTGAGCACGTGATGGGGCTGCGCACCGTGCCCGGACTGACCGTGATCCGCCCCGCCGATGCGACCGAGACGGCAGAAGCCTGGCGGGCGGCTCTCTTAAGGATCGACGGGCCGACTGCGCTCGTGCTGACCCGGCAGGATCTGCCTCTGATTGACCGGAACGCTTATCCGTCGGCCGAAGGGGTCCACCGTGGTGCCTATATACTCTGGGAGAGTGGCTCTGAACGGCTCGATGTGATCCTCATCGGCACGGGATCCGAGGTTCCGATTGCCCTGGAGGCGGGCCGAAGGCTGGCGTCGGAAGGCATCGGCTCTCGGGTCGTCTCCATGCCCAGCTGGGAGCTTTTCGATCGGCAGACCGCTGGATACAGAGAGTCGGTTCTTCCGTCTGCGGTTTGGGCGCGCGTCGCCGTGGAGGCGGGAGTCAAGCTCGGCTGGGAGCACTATGTCGGCCTCCGGGGTGCGGTGGTTGGGATGGACCGTTTTGGAGCCAGCGCCCCGGCTGAAGTCCTCTACGAGAAATTCGGGATCACCGTTGATGCGGTTGTTGCAGCGGCGAAAGCGATCCTGGCGTGACGATCCTCGAGATGAGCAGGGGGAATCGTGCAGCTGGCGATGATCGGGCTCGGGCCAATGGGGGGAACATGGCGCGGCGTCTGCTGGGCGGCGGACATTCGGTGGTTCATGCGGGGGGCGAGCAGGAGGAGTAGAATCGTATGGAAGAGAGCGCTTCGAGCAAACAAACGCGGGAGTCTATCGCCAACGCTCAGCCGGCCCGGGCCTCGTGTGCAGTCAGCGACCTGGGGCTATCGGATCGCGAATGCATCGTGTCGGAGCCCCTCGACCCGTGTACGCTTGTCATCTTCGGGGCTTCCGGTGACCTGGCCGAAAGGAAGCTCCTCCCCGCCCTGTTCAACCTGCATCGGATCGGCGGCCTTCCGGACCCCGTTCGCATCGTCGGGTGTGCACGCACCCGGATGGACGACGCGGCTTTTCGAGAAAGGCTCCGTGCGAGTCTGGCTCAGGACGACGGGGCCGAGTGGGAGCGATTCGCGTCCCTGGTCCACTACCGGTCCGTCGACTACACCGACCGGAAACCCTTCGAGGATCTGGCCGGCTACCTTCGCGATCTGGACGAGCAGTCGGGCACGCTCGGCAACCGCATCTTCTACCTGGCCATTCCTCCGATGCTCTACGAAACCGTAGCGGGGCTGATCGGCGGGGTCGGCCTGGCGGAAGAAGGGGCGCACGGCGAACGATGGGTGCGCATGGTGGTGGAAAAGCCCTTCGGTCGCGACCTGAGCACGGCGATGGCCCTGGACCGGGCCCTTCAGGAGAGTTTTCGGGAGCACCAGATCTTTCGGATCGACCACTATTTGGCCAAGGAAACCGTGCAGAACGTCCTGATCCTCCGTTTTGCCAACGCCATCTTCGAGCCCGTCTGGAACCGCCGGTACATCGACCACGTCGACATCACGGCCGCCGAAACGCTCGGAGTGGAGCACCGGGCGGGTTACTACGAAGAGGCTGGGGTCCTTCGAGACATGTTCCAGAATCACATGATGCAGCTGCTGGCGCTGACCGCCATGGAGCCGCCCCCTCGGTTTGAGACGGACCTGGTCATGGACGAGAAGACCAAGGTCTTTCGCTCGTTGAGGCCCTTTCCCGTTCAGCAGCTTTCCGACTACCTGGTGCTGGGGCAGTACGGGCCGGGGGTCCTCGACGGGAAAGCCGTTCCGGGATATCGGGACGAGTCCGGTGTGGACCCGCGCTCGCTCACCCCGACTTTCGCTTCCATGAGGGTTTATATCGACAACTGGCGCTGGCAGGGAGTCCCGTTCAATCTCACTTCGGGAAAGCGGTTGGCGCGCAAGGTCACGGAGATCGACATCCATTTCCGGGAGGTGCCGCACTCCATCTTCAGGAACATTCTCGGCGAGAAGATCCAGACCAATCGTCTCACACTCGGCATTCACCCCGAAGAAAAGATCAGCATGGTGTTTCAAACCAAGAACCCTGGAGCTTCCCTGCGTCTGAGGGCCGTGGCCATGGACTTCCTGTACAGCCAGAGCTACACGGGGCCTGTGCTCGATGCATACGAAAAGGTGCTCATCGACTGCATCCGAGGGGACCGGATGCTGTTCTGGCGCCAGGACGGAGTGGAGCTGAGCTGGGCTTTCCTGTCGCCCATACTGGAGCGTTGCGAAGAGTGCGACGCGCGTGGGCGAATGCTCCACCCCTACGCGGCGGGCACCATGGGACCGGATGCTGTCGGCGAACTGCGCAAAGCCGGCTAGTACTGCGCGGCGAAAGTCCTGAACTGGTTGACCAGAGGACAGGGGATGGATCGTGGTTGGCCGGCATCGTTCGAAATCAGACGCCGGCGGAGTCTGGAGAGGGGATTGAAGGGGGGCGGCTTCATGATTGATGCATCCATCACGGTCGCTTCGGATGCCGGGGAGCTGGCCGCGCGGGCGGTCGAGCGCTTCATCGCGGTTGCCCGGGAGAGTGTTGCGCGGCAAGGGCGATTCTGTGCTGCCCTATCGGGCGGTGAGACACCGCGGGAGATGCATCGCCGGCTGGCCGCGCCGCCGGCCGTTTCCGCAGTTCCGTGGAGCAGCACGCATCTTTTCTGGGTCGATGAGCGGTGCGTGCCTTGGGCGAGCCCCCACAGCAATTTCGGCGCGGCATGGGCGGATTTCTTGAGTCTCGTGCCCATTCCACCCGATCATCTGCATCCGGTCAACGGGGAGCTCATGCCCGAGGATGGCGCGGCGCATTACGAGCTTGAGCTGGTTCGCTCCTTCCACTTGAGAAAGAACGAGCTCCCGGTTTTGGACCTGGTGATCCTCGGCATGGGGAGTGATGGTCATACCGCCTCCCTTTTTCCCGAATCGACGGCGCTGAGCGAGAAAAAACGGCGCGTGCTCAGCGTCCACGGGGGCATTCCCGCATTGGACCGCATCACGCTGACGGTTCCGGTGCTGAACCGGGCGAGACACGTCGTCTTCCTGGTGAGCGGGGCGGGGAAGGCAGAAAGGGTCAAGGCCGTCCTGTCGGGCTCCGGCGCATCCCTGCCCGCCGGCAGGATTCGTCCCGTGAAGGGAGAGCTGCTCTGGCTCCTGGACCGCGAGGCGGCTCGGCTGCTCGAGGTTGGGTGACGGGCTAGCGCCGTGTGCTGTCATCGTGCACGGCATTGAAAGGGTAGGCGCATACCCGGGGATTCATCATCGTCGATCGTGCTGCTCGACCGGGTCATCAACGACCACCCGTCGACCGAACCGGTGCCGGAAGCGCTCTATTTGCGGGGACGCAGCCCCTACAGACTCCGGCACGACCCCGCCCACCTCAAGACCGCCGACGAGCAGCTCGCCTCGGTGCTTCCCAAGAGCGATTGGACCCGACGCGCTTACAAATTTGGCTCATGGCGGATTGGCGTGACAAACCCCAAATCCTGCGAATACCCGACAGCCGCCACTCCGCTTCGTCAGCCGTTCCGGCAGGCTCAGACGGGGATCCAGGCTGTCGAAAATCAGGATTCCCGCCGGAAGCACGCGGGAATGACGGCTTGGGAGTCTTGCCGCGCTTTCAAGTCAATCCACAATGAGCCACAAATTTCAACTCCTCTGAGTCCGATGGAGAGGCACCATGCCACGCGATATTCCCCTCGGAAATGGAAGACTGCTGCTCTGCTTTGACCGGGACTATTGCATTCGGGACCTGTATTTCCCGCATGTCGGTCAGGAGAACCATTTGAGCGGCAATGCCTGTCGGCTTGGCGTGTATGTCTCGCCGCATTTTTCCTGGGTCGGTAAGGACTGGGCGATGGAGCTCCTTTATGAGGAGGATGCCCTCGTAGCGAGGGTCGATCTCCACCATCGTCGGATGGGACTGCTGATCACCTGCACGGGTGCGGTGGATTTCCATGAAAATGTCTATGTGAGGGAGATCGTCGTCGAGAATCTTCTCCCTGAGAGGCGCGAGGTTCGACTCTTCTTATCCCACGATTTCAATCTTTCGGGAAACAGCATCGGGGACACGGCGGTCTTCGACCCGCACGCCGGGGGCGTGGTGCACTACAAGGGTTCCCGGTATTTCCTCGCCAATGGGATGACGGACGATTCCGAGAGCATCTCGCAGTATGCCGTGGGAGTGAAGAACGTGGGCGGGAGGGAAGGAACCTTTCGGGATGCCGAGGATGGGATCCTGTCGGGGAATGCGATCGCGCAGGGCTCCGTCGACTCCGTCATCGCCCTGCATCTGGATTTGGAAGGGCACGGGTCCGGGGCGGCCTATTACTGGATCTGCGCGGGAGAGAAGTGGGACGAGGTGCGTCGTCTGAATGGACTCGTGAAGCACAAGCATCCACGGACCCTCATCAAGCGCACGGCCGACTACTGGAGACTGTGGGTGCGCAAGGAGCCGCTCCCCGACGGCTTTCTGCCTGAGGCGATCCAGGTCCAATACCGACGCAGCCTGCTGATCCTGAGCACCCAGATCGACTGGAACGGGGGGATCCTTGCGGGGAACGATTCGGATGTGATTCAGTACAACCGCGACACCTACTCGTACGTGTGGCCCAGGGACGGGGCGCTGGTCGCCAATGCCCTGGATCTTGCCGGGTATCCCGAGCACTCTCGGAGATTCTACAGCTTCGCGACTTCGGTTCTGGGCGAGGAGGGCTATTTCCTCCACAAGTACAATCCCGACGGCAGCCTTGCATCGTCCTGGCATCCCTGGGTCGATGGCGGGAAAAACCAGCTCCCCATCCAGGAAGACGAGACGGCCTTGGTGGTTTGGGCGCTCTGGCAGCATTTTGTGCTCTATCGCGACATCGATTTCATCAAGCCCCTCTATCGGCAGCTCATCAAGCGGGCGGGCGATTTCATGGTCGCCTATCGCGATGAGGAGACCGGGCTGCCGGGGCCCTCCTACGACCTGTGGGAGGAGAGGCGGGGCATTCTGAGCTTCACCGTGGCGGCGGTCTTCGGAGGGCTCACGGCGGCGTCGCTCTTCTGCGATGTCTTCGGCGAGGAGGAACGGGCGCGGGTTTATCGGAAAGCCGCCTCTGAAATCCGGGACGGCGCTTCCAAGCATTTGTGGCGGGAGGACTTGGGGCGGTTCTGCCGCATGCTGTCGCGCGACGGGGGCGGCAGTCTGCAAGTCGATGGCACCTGTGATTCGAGCCTCTGGGGGTTGTTTGCCTTCGGCGTGTACAAACCGGATGACCCTCGGATCGTGTCGACCATGGCCGCGCTGCGCGAGCGGTTGTGGGTGGGGGGAGCGACGGGGGGCATGGCCCGCTACGAGCACGATGACTACCATCGGGTCGGGCCGGAGGTCACGGGGAACCCATGGTTCATTGCGACGCTCTGGCTCGCCGAGTACCTCCTGAATGTCGCCGAAACAAGAGATCACCTCCGGGAGGTCGAAAAGATCCTCCTGTGGGCCTGCGACCATACCCTCCCGTCCGGAGTGATGGCCGAGCAGATCCATCCGCACACCGGTGAGCCCCTCTCGGTTTCACCGCTCACATGGAGCCACGCGACCTTTGTAAGCACAACCCAACACTATGCGGGGCGCCTGGCGGAGATCGAGTCCGGTGCTCCATATCCTAGACACGAAGACTGGATCGGGCGGATGTTCACGGAAGCGTGCAGTGCGATCCACGGTTCCTGCAAGGTGAAGTAGGCTGTAGAGCTGGATGTCCCCGGGTTGTCAGGTCAAGGGGCCGCCCGAGGAAAGAGCTCTTGGGGACATTCAGAGCATCGTGCCGAACGCTTGATCCTAGGGTGTTGAACATCGCAACGGCGAGCCGAATCTCAGTCTTCCTGTTTGCGGTGCCACCAGTGGTCGTGGCCTTCAAACCACCAGGCAGCGGAATCCGTCGTGAGGATTTTCGAGGCCAGATCTTTCGCCACCTGGGTCTCCAATCGCTTCAAGGCGAACTCGATCCATCGCATGGCGTAGCCGTTTCCGAGGTCGTGCTGCTCCTTGAGCTCCAGGATCAGGTCCAGCTGATCCGCGTCGTGGGTGAGCCTGGCCTCGAGGGTTCGACCCTCGCGGTACTCTTCCATGAGGGCGCGGTATTCTTCTCCGAATGGAAGCGTCTCGGCCAGATCGACGATGGCCCCATCCTCGTTCACCTTCACGTACTGCTTGTTCACATAATTGAGGTCCCCGGTGCGCGCTTCGGGAACATCGTGAAAGAGGCAGAGGCTGAGGACTTTCAGGAGATCGATCTCCGGGGTCAGGCGGGCCAGGGAATAGCCGATCAGGGTCATCCGAAAGGTGTGGTCCGCGACGGACTCCCCGCCGGATCCGAGAAACTGGTAGCCGGAGCGAGGCGTTTTCTTCAGCATTCCGAGCTCGAAGAAAAAGTGAATCATGTGTTTGAAGGACGCGTCCGAAGGTGGACTTGTCGGCTCTGTTTCAGGGGATTCGTGGGTGTCCCGGCTCACGATGGTTTCGTGCACCTCGTTTTGATGACTGCATCCAATGGTAAGGGCTTCCAATGAGTCGTCTCGTTCGCCATGTTCTGATTCCAGGGGCTGTTCCCCTGCTGTTCTTCGCGATTGCTCTCACCCCGGTCGATGTGCTCGGCTGCCGTACGCGAGGACTGCTGGCCCTGACCGTGTCGCTCGGCAGCGGCTTCGCGGCCGTGGGGCTTGCCATCCGAGGGGTGATGGCCCGGGTCCGAGGACAGGAGCTGTCGGCCTGGCGGATTCTGACGATGCTCGTGCTGACTGTCCCAGTCGTGGCCATGCTGCTCCTGGCGTAGCGGTTCGTAAGGGAGACTCCGCGCCAGCTGCTCGGAAGGGACCGGCTCACTCAACGACAAGGTCGGCGAGCTTGAGCAGCTTCGAGCTGATCTGGATTCCGGACGCCTTCGCTGCCGTGACATTCACGCGGAATCGAATCTTGTCGTCGCTGGAGACCAGCCCGATCATGCCTCCTTGATGAACAAACCGGTCCATATCACTGACGGTCAGGGCTCGCGCAGTTTGTGCGGTCTGCAAGATGCTCTGCAGACGCTCCTTTTCCGAAGCGCACACATAGAGGATACTGCAGGTCCGGACATCCTCCAGTCGTTTGGTGCGTTTGATCGACAGCTGCCGTTCGCCAACGGCCTTGCCGACAAGCGAGTCGAGGGCGCTGCCGAAGGGGTCCTCGCCGAAAATGCAGATCACCAGGGCGTTTCCGGCTGGTGCATAGGCCTCGGCAGGCCAATCGACGAATTTCGCAAAATTAAACAGAAACGCAGCCTTAACTTTGTATTCCTCGGCCCCCTGGGCAAAGGACGGACTTGGTGCGAGTGCAGCGAGCACCGTTAGAGCCAGCACCCATGTGAACCGTAACCTGCCCTTCATCCGTTCTTCAGTCCTCGCCCCTCGATTTTCATCGGGCCCCTGCGTCGTTTCAGGCAAAGCCTGGGGCTCGCCTGGAAACGACGCAAAGGGCTCCCGGTTTTATGGCCACACAGCCTCAGAATTTCCAGAGCACCTTCCCGTAGACGCCCCGTTGAACTTCCGTCGCAGGCGTACTCAGGAAGTCGGGACGAAACTCAAGGTGCCGGTCCTGCAACAGGTTTTGGCCGACGATGGAAAACTCTAGATTTTCCAGGACCTTCCAGGCGAGACGAACGTCCAGATTGGCGTAGCTCGACACGTCCAGAGCGGGCAGCTTGTCTTCAAACCGGAGCCACAGGTCAAGCTGGAGGTGGTACGGGAGATCCATCATGGATCGGACGGAGAACTGATGGTGGGGGGTGGAGCCTTCACTTCGCCTCTCGATGGAGAATTCATGGGCAACCGGGTCCGTGTACAGCTTCATTTCGAGGAATGCATATTCCGCTTTGATGCTCCACCACTTGAAGGCTTGCCATCCCATGGCTGCCTCGAACCCGTAGGTCTCGCCCCTCAGATCATTGGATGCCAGGAGTGGGCTCACGACGTGGGGAACGGGAGTCGGGCTGAAAAAGGCTCGTCCCCGCTTCAGCGTGGCGAGATGGTCGTAGAGGTTGTAAAAGGTCGCGAAGTCAAAGGACAGCCTTTCACTTGGCTGAATGCGATACCCCAATTCAAAAGCCGTCAGCTCCTCGGAAAGAAGCTCAGCTCTATTGTAGAAGGGGACTGACAGCGGCACGAACAGTCCTTGCTCCGGTTGCGGAGGAATGACCGCCGTGTTGAGAGTCGCGTTGTCTTCAGCGCGCGATGGAGTCCGCACGGCTCTCGATACGGCCGCCCAGACCGACTGCTGTTTTGTGGGGGTCCAAATGAGCCGGCCACTCGGTTGGACCTCGAATCCGGTGTAGTCGTTGTGCTCAAGCTTCGAGCCGGCAATCAAACTGAGCTTTTGCTCGATCAGACTGATCTCGTCTTGCACGAACGCGCTGAACAGATTGTCGCATCGCTTGGGCGGGTCGAAGGAGGCGAGAAAGGACCCATTGGTGTGGTCGCGCCAGTAGCGGTATCCCAGACCCCAAATCAACTCCTGTCGGGATCCGATCTTGAATTGATGCTGCATGTCAAAGTCGAAGGTGTCGTCGTTGACTGAAAAGTTGAAATCGTCACCAGCGAGGCGATCGTAATACACTTGGATCGTCAAGTCGGAGGTGTCGGAGAAGGAGTGGCTCCAGCGGCCTAGAATATCCCCTCCCGAAAAGACCATATCCGAGCGGACTTTCCGACTGAATGGAGGCCGCAGGGAGGGGATGCTCCCATATTCGACCCCTGCGACAGCCTTATAGAGATCGCCCAGGAACGTAAGCGAATCGGTGCCGGACATCGAGTGGTCCAACCGAAATCCGCCTCGATAGGAACGCCAGTCATCGGCGCCCTCCTCCTCGCGAATGGTTTCGAAGCCGTCCCGGTCCGCATACTTCCCGTAGACCCTCCAAAAGGTTGAGTCGCCCATTTTCGATCCGTATCGGACACTCCCGAAGCCCCGCTCTTCCGTACCACCCCCTGCCGTGACCAGCCCCCCCTGGGTGTCCTTGGCCTTCTTTGACACGATGTTGATGACGCCGTTCACGGCATTGGCACCCCAAAGGGAGGCCCCCGGTCCTCGAATGACTTCGATTCGATCGATGTCTTCCAGCATGATGTCCTGGGCTTCCCAGAAAACCCCCGAAAAGATCGGGGTATAGACACTCCTTCCGTCGATCAGGACAAGAAGCTTGTTGGCGAAGCGACCGGAGAAACCGCGGGACGTCACTGACCACTTGTTGGCGTCGATTTGCGCGACATGAAGCCCTGGAACCATCCGAAGGAGCTGCGGCACATTGGATGCTCCAGACCGATGGATGTCTTCCTGGGTGATCACGAAGATGGCCGCTGCGGCGTCAGAGAGCTTTTGAGCCCTCTTGGACACGGAGGTCACTTCGATATCCATTAGGGCTTCCAGACTGAGGTCCGTCAAATCGGGCTCCGTCCGGGAAGCGGTGCAAGGGGCGGGAGTCACTGAGATGGACAAGGAGGAAATGGTGAGGAGGCTGGCCAGGGTGAGCGCGAGCACCGGTCTGCAACGGATGGGGCATCGAGTGTTGCGCATGGATCGACATGTCATAGATCCTCCTCAGAAGGCTGCCATACACAGCCTCTCTCCCCTCCGAACACTAGGCGTGGTTGCGTCGGATACGATGAAAGACGGCCCTGGAGATCTAACCGAGCTCGCCAAAGGGTTGGCGATCCAGGGACTGCCTCGCCTCGATGAATGCGCCGCTCTGCCGTCCAGAAGAAACGATCAGATTACCTATCACAAAAGGAATGAATGAGCGAGTGCTTCTGGAGGAGTGTCAGCCTCGAGGCAGCCAACGGCTGAGCACGGTGGCAAGCTGCTCGATTGAGAATGGTTTGCTCAGGTAGTCGTCCATTCCGGAAGCCAAGCATTTCTCCCGCTCACCTTCCAGTGCATGAGCCGTGAGGGCGACGATGGGGATCCTCCGAGGGGGCTGATTCGGTGAAGCCGAAGTCGAAGGCAAACCGTTCTCCCGCTCGAGGTCCCGTATCTTGCGGGTCGCTTCGTAGCCGTCCATCCTGGGCATCTGACAATCCATCAGGATGAGGTCGTATCGTCTGCTCTCAAGGGACGCAATCGCTTCGAGGCCGTCGGCGGCTATGTGCACTTCACAGCCCAATCCTTCCAGCATGGTTACGGCCACCAATCGGTTCACCGGGTTGTCTTCAGCCACGAGGATTCTTCCTGCGTAGCTTCTCTCCAGATCGGCTTCAGGTAGGGAAGGAGCCTCTGTCTGAACCTTTCGAGGGGACGAGTCGGTGACCGCATCGAGCAGGGCCTGGTGGAGCTGTGCTCGGCGAACGGGTTTGCCGAGCACCGCGCAAATCGTGGTGCCGCGGCTCAGGGCGATCTTTCCAAGAGACCCCATGCCAGCCAAGACCACAAGAGGTATATTGGCATCGAGGGCTTCGGTCGTGATGTCGTTCTCCGCGCTAAAGGCTTCGCGCTTCTCCGCTTCCAAGACGGTTGCATCGGCGATGATCACGTCATAACAAAGGCCGCTGGTGCGACGCTTCCTGATCTGGGCGCCGGCCCCATGACGATCTTGCGCGACGTCGAGCTCCATGCCCCAGCTACGAGCCAGCTCCGCCATGAACCGGCTATGGGTCGGGTTGGAGTCGACGATCAGCGCGAGAGCTCCCCGTAACCCTCCATCGAAGGCGTTGGCAACGGTCACCCCGCCAGGCTGCTTCTCCAGACGCACCCTGAAGCGAAAGCAGCTTCCCTCATCCGGCTCGCTGCGTACGTCGATGCCCCCTCCCATCATGATGCTCAACTGTCTGCAGATGGCGAGCCCCAGACCTGTGCCCCCATACTTCCGCGTCGTGGATTCATCGGCTTGTGCGAATGCGTCAAAGATGTGTCTCAGCCTGTGCTGCGGAATGCCGATCCCGGTGTCGGTGATCTCAAAGAGCAGCAGGGCTGAAGCTTCGTCTTCCTCCTCTACCATCCCTTTGAGCACAACCTCGCCGCGCTCGGTAAACTTGACCGCATTACCCAGAAGGTTGGTGATGATCTGTCTCAGACGAACCGGGTCGCCGACGACGGCGTTCGGAGCGCACGGATCCAAGTGGCAGATCAGCTCCAGCCCCTTCTTGCACGCCTGCTCCGCGAGCAACTGGGCCGACTCTTCGATGCAATCCAGAAGAGTGAACGGGATATGCTCCAGCTCCAGCCTTCCAGCTTCAATCTTGGACACATCGAGGATGTCATTCAAAATCTGGAGCAGGGACTGGCCGGACTGCATCACGGTCGCGGCGAGCTGCTGCTGGTGCTCCGTGAGCTGCGAGCCCAACAGGATCTCGGTCATCCCCAGAACGCCGTTCATGGGCGTGCGGATTTCATGACTCATGTTCGCCAGGAATTGCGACTTGGCGCGACTGGCTGCTTCTGCTCGATCCTTGGCGATATGCAGCTCCGAAACGATATGCTCCAGCTCGAGGTTGGACTGCCGAAGCTCAGCGGTTCGAACCGCTACCTGGCGCTCAAGGTCGTCTCGATGTCGTTCAAGCTTGGCATCCCGCTCCTGGATCTGTGTCAGCATGTCGTTGAAGCCGTTGATGAGCGATCCCAGCTCGTCTTCACTGGATGGCTCGACTCGCATGGCATAGTCCTTTTCCTCCGAAACCTTCCTCATGACATCGGAGAGGCGGAGGATTGGGGAGGTAATGGCTCTCTGGAAAATGGCGGCGAGGAAAAAGGCGATCATCATGAATAATAATATGATGGGAGGAAGCGCCTTCAGGGAGCGTATGATGGCCGTTTGGAACTCGGTGAGGTCTGAGCGCAATTGGATGGTGCCGATGCGCTCTCCATTCAATACAATGGGGCGGCTGACGTCCACGTGATTGAGGGTGAAAGATTTCCAGACTGAAAAGTCGGAGGACTCGGCGTCGCTCGAGAGATCGGCCCCTGAATCATCTTGCTTCGGGGATTTTCCTGCTTGAAGGGCATTCTGACGAACATAGCGCACGAACAGCGAGTTGTCGGCTCCATACACCGTCGCGGACACAATGGAGTGGACAGCGCGCAGGGCGGCAAGGTTCTCTTCGGCAGCGCCCCGATCATTGAAGGTGAGGGGTGCCGTACAATTCACGCCGAGGACTTCGGCAAGCGTTGATACCTGCTGCAACATGGACAGTCTGAAGCTCACGAGACTGCTCACGACGAAGGCTAATGAGCACAGAAGGACGACGATGGTGCTGGTGAGCATCATGATCAGCGTGAGCTTGTGCTTGATTGAGACTCTTGAGAGCAAGGGCATGGGGCTGCAGCTCCTGGGTGCTGAATGGAGTGACCGCACGGGCCGAGCGGTCCATGAGCGCTCAGCCCTCGGTTTTCAGGAAGAATCCGTCAACGAGGCTCCGCGTTGACTCCGGGTAGCGCGATCGCCCGGATTGAGACCCAGGGCCATCCCCATCGGTCCGAAGAAGTCAGATTCGGTGAGTGGCCCATGTCGAGCCGTTCACGCTTTATTGTCTATATTACACAAGGCCGTATCGTCAACGCTGCACCCCTTCCAAATAAAAATGATGGCCTTCCGTTGACAGTCGTCGGTAATTTCCATAATATCACTCTTCTATCTCGCGAGAATTGTTCGAGTAAAACAATCTTTCGGAGCTGCAAACAAAGTCGGAGTCAGTAGAGGCGAAGGCTGGTTTCAGCTTCAGCGTGGCTGAGGGTGGACAATGAAGCTAAAAGGTGCCCAGATTTTTTTTGAATGCCTCAAGAAGGAAGGCGTGGAGGTGATCTTCGGCTTTCCCGGTGGGGTGGTGCTTGACATCTATCACGAAATGCCAAAATCCGGCATTCGACACATTCTCGTCCGCCATGAGCAGGGAGCGGCGCACATGGCTGACGGATATGCACGGGCAACCGGACGCGTCGGTGTATGCCTCGTGACCTCGGGGCCGGGCGCCACCAACACGGTAACCGGTGTGGCCACGGCTTATATGGATTCCATCCCCATGGTGATTTTCACCGGGCAGGTCCCGACGGCCCTGATCGGCAACGATGCCTTCCAGGAAGTGGATATCGTCGGGATAACCCGGCCGTGTACGAAGCACAACTATCTGGTCAAGGATGTAAATGACCTTGCCCGGGTCATCAAAGAGGCGTTCTATCTGGCGCGGACGGGTCGTCCCGGGCCGGTGCTGGTCGATCTCCCCAAGGACGTGATTCAGGCGCAGGCGGAGTTTCGCTATCCCAAGAAAGTCGAGCTGCAGGGGTATCGTCCGACCTACGAAGCCCATCTCGGTCAGATCAAGCGCGCCTACCAGCTGATCAAGAAAGCGAAGACGCCCGTGCTGTATGCTGGTGGTGGGGTCATCCTTTCGGGCGCATCGGAGAAGCTGAAGACGCTGGCGGAAATGCTCCAGTTGCCGGTCACGACGACGCTCATGGGGATCGGCTGTTTTCCCGCGGTGATACCGAGTACCGAGGACAAGCGGGAGCCGCACCCGCTCTGGCTGGGCATGCTTGGGATGCACGGCACCTACCAGGCCAACATGGCCGTACAGCATTCGGACTTGCTCTTGGCTGTCGGGGCGCGCTTTGACGACCGTGTTACCGGGAAGATCAGCGAATTTGCTCCCAAGGCGAAGATTGTCCATATCGACATCGATCCGACGAGCATCAGCAAGAATGTCCCGGTGGACATTCCGATTGTGGGCGACTGCATGGACGCTGTTGAAAAGCTGATCGAGCAGGTGAGCGCGGACCCGATCGAGGATCTCGACGCCCTTCGGAAGCCCTGGCTTTCTCAGATCCATGAGTGGGAGACGGGCCACAAGCTCTCTTACATGATGGAAGGCGATGTCATCAAACCGCAGTATGTGGTCGAGAAGCTCTACGAGCTGTGCAGTCCGGATGCCATCATCACCACGGAAGTGGGACAAAACCAAATGTGGGCGGCTCAGTATTTTCAGCTGAGTCAGCCCCGGTCGTTCCTGAGCAGCGGTGGGTTGGGAACCATGGGCTACGGGCTTCCCGCCGCGATCGGGGCTCAGGTGGCTTTTCCTGACCGATTGGTGATCGACATAGCCGGTGACGGGAGCATCCAGATGAACATCCAGGAGCTCATCACCGCCGTTTGCAACAACCTGCCCGTTAAGGTGGCCATCTTGAACAACCGCTACCTGGGGATGGTGCGTCAGTGGCAGGAGCTGTTCTACGACCGGTCTTATTGCTCGACGTGCATGGAGGCGGCTCCTGATTTCGTGAAGCTTGCGGAAGCTTATGGGGCGGTCGGGCTTCGGGCGACGAAGCCCAATGAGGTTGAGACGGTGATCCGTGAGGGATTTGCCATCCAGAAGCCGGTTTTGATGGATTTTGTGGTGGCCCGGGAAGAGGGCGTTTATCCGATGGTGCCCGCAGGCAAGAACATCTCAGAAATGTTGCTGGTGTAAGCCATGGAAAAAGGTGACAAGCAGAAGCATACAATCGGCGTGTTGGTTGAGAACCAGCCTGGCGTGCTGTCACGCGTGGCCGGGTTGTTCAGCGGCAGGGGATTCAACATCGATTGCCTGACAGTGGCGGAGACCAATGAGCACGGGGTGTCGCGCATCACATTGGTGACCGAGGGCGACCAGCACATTATGGAGCAGATCATCAAGCAGCTGAATAAGCTGATCAACGTGATCAAGGTCTATGATTTCCGGGAAACGGAGTTCGTTGATCGGGAAATGGCTCTGATCAAAGTCAAGGCTGAAGCTCAGACCCGTGCGGAGGTGCTCCGCATTTCGGACATCTTCCGCGCGAAGATCGTGGATGTGAGTCCCCACTACTACACGCTCGAAGTGACGGGCAACGAAACGAAGATCGCGGCCATCCTCGAGCTTCTCGAGCAGATCGGGATCGTGGAGCTGGCAAGGACTGGCAAGGCAGCCCTGGCACGGGCAAAAAAGCGCTGATGATCGGTGCCGGAGAATCTCATCGATCCCCGGGATCTCAGGGTCGCGGGATCACGAATTGATCAAGCATTGAGGGAGGTTTTTTCATGCGGATGTACTATGAGGCGGACGCGGATGCGAACGCGCTTCGCGGCAAGAAGGTAGCGGTCATTGGGTATGGCAGCCAGGGACACGCTCAGGCTCAGAACTTGAGGGACAGTGGAATCGAAGTGATCGTCGGCCAGCGGCCCGGATCAGCCAACTACGACTTAGCCGTGGAAGATGGATTCAAGCCCGTCTCCGCACGGGAGGCCGCCGAGGCGTGTGACGTGATCCAGATCCTGACCCCCGATCACACCCAGGCCCGCATTTATGCGGAAGACGTCGCTCCGTCCATGAAAGCCGGAAAGACCCTCCTTTTCTCTCACGGGTTCAACATCCACTACGGTCAGATCGTCCCACCGCCGGAAGTGGACACTGTGATGGTGGCGCCCAAGGGGCCGGGACACCTGGTGAGGAGTGAGTACGTGAGGGGCGCCGGCGTTCCGGCACTCGTCGCGATTCACCAGGACGGATCGGGACATGCCCTGCAGACGGCGCTGGCTTATGCGCGTGGGATCGGTGCCACGCGGGCCGGGGTCATCGAAACCACCTTCAGGGAAGAGACGGAGACCGATCTTTTTGGGGAGCAGAGCGTCCTGTGCGGTGGTGTTTCCGAGCTCGTCAAGGCTGGGTTTCAGACGCTTGTTGAAGCCGGATATCAGCCCGAGATCGCATTTTTCGAATGCATGCACGAGCTCAAGCTGATTGTCGACCTGATCTACCGGGGCGGACTGGCCTACATGCGCTACTCCATCAGCGACACGGCGGAGTACGGTGACCTCACGCGCGGCAAACGGATCATCACGGACGAGACCCGTAAGGAGATGAAAAAGATCCTGGGGGAAATCCAAAGCGGTGCCTTCGCCCGGGAGTGGATCCTGGAAAACCAGGCCGGCCGGCCGATGTTCCGTGCCATGCGGGAGCATGAGCGACGGTTGCTGGTCGAGGAAGTGGGCGCGCGACTCCGTGACATGATGCCGTTTCTCGACGCCAAGAAAATGATCTGAGTGTGGAAGGACCCGACGATTGAGCCCGACGGATTTTAGAGTGAAGGCTCGCCATATTCCTGTTGCCCGCGAGGGGATCCCGTATATCCTCGCGGTCGCCTTTGCAGCCTTGGTCATGGCGATTCTGGGTGTTGCCAGTCTGGCGGTGCTGCTCCTCGTGGCGACGCTGCTCGTGTGGCATTTTTTCAGGGATCCCGAGCGCATGATGTGCGCTTTGCCGGAGGAGGTCCTCTCGCCCGCCGACGGCAAAGTGATTGTGGTCGAAAAAGTCGAGGGAGCCCGGTTTATCCAGGCGCCGTGCATCAAGATCAGCATTTTCATGACCATTCTGAATGTTCATGTGAATCGGATTCCCTGTTCGGGAGTTGTCCAGGCGATCCGGTACCAGAAGGGCGCGTTTCATGCGGCTAATTTGAGCAAGGCCAGCATTGAGAACGAACAGGGCTGGATCTGGGTTCGGACCGATTCCGGTCATGAGGTCGTGGTCACCCAGATTGCTGGGCTGATCGCGAGACGGATCATCTGCTGGCCTCGCCAGGGTGATCGCGTGGAGCAGGGTGAGCGCTACGGGATGATCCGGTTCGGGTCTCGCGTGGATGTCTACGTTCCAGTGAGCGCCGAGATCCGGGTAGCAGTCGGGGATCGTGCCTACGGGGGTGAAACGGTTCTATGCCGGCTGACATAAGAAAGAGGCGCTTTCGACGGAAGAAATGGCGCAAGTGGGAGGATGGGGAGGTGCCCCTTGGCGCTTACATTGTGCCCAATCTGTTTACCACCGCAAACCTCTTGAGCGGATTCTTCGGGATTGTCAGCTCCATCAAGGGGGATTTTCACTCGGCTGCGTTTGCGGTGCTGGTTTCGAATGTCTTTGACATCCTGGATGGCAAGGTGGCCCGCTTGACACATGCGACGAGCCGCTTCGGCGTGGAGTACGATTCGCTTGCCGATCTCGTCGCTTTCGGAGTTGCCCCGGGAATCCTCATTTACCTGTGGGGGCTGAAGGACTTCGAGCGACTCGGGTGGCTCGCCGCTTTTGTGTTCGTGGCCTGCGGCGCTTTGAGGCTCGCCCGTTTCAACGTTCAGGTGGAAGTGAGCAGCAAGAAGTATTTTACGGGACTGCCCATTCCGGGGGCCGCGACCATGGTGGCGACCACGGTCCTGTTTCTCGACAGCTGGCGTGTGGCCCCGGCCGCAATCATCAAGCCGTCGCTGCTCGTCATGACGTATGTTTTGGGGTTCCTCATGGTCAGCACCATCCCGTTCTTCAGCTTCAAGGATGTGGAGGTGCTCAAAGCCAAGCCCATCCCGGTCCTTTTCGGAGTGATCATTCTGGTTACGATTGTGGCCATCGAGCCCGCAGCCATGCTGTTCGGAATGCTGGTGGTTTATCTGCTCTCCGGGCCGTTGGGTTATCTCTGGCGTCGTACTAGAGGTGAGCCGCCCAAAGACGCCGGCGGGGCGACGGAAAATCCAAAAGTGGATCAAGTTGAATAATCTTAAAGGTGAACGCTCATGTCCATGACCATCAGTCAAAAGATCCTCGCCAAGCACGCAGACCGCGCCGAGGTCCTGCCGGACGAGCTCATCGAGGTCCGGGTCGATTTTGCTCTGGGGAATGACATCACGGCCCCGTTGGCGATCGAAGCCTTCAGACAGGCGGGGGCCTCGCGCGTTTTCGATAAGGACCGAATCGCCCTTGTTCCCGACCATTTCACCCCCAACAAAGACATCGCTTCGGCCATGCAGGTGAAGCTCATGCGGGAGTTTGCCCGGGAGCTTGGCATCCGCCACTTCTATGAAGTCGGCCGCATGGGCGTCGAGCACGCTCTGCTCCCCGAGCAGGGTCTGGTGCTGCCTGGGGACGTCGTCATCGGGGCGGACAGCCACACGTGCACGTACGGCGCGCTGGGGGCATTCGCGACAGGGGTCGGAAGCACGGATCTCGGTGCCGCAATGATCACGGGAAAGATCTGGTTCAAGGTTCCTCATTCCATCCAGTTTGTTTTCCGAGGAAAGCGGGGACCGTGGGTGGGAGGCAAGGATCTGGTGCTGTTCACGATCGGCCAAATCGGGGTTGACGGCGCGCGCTATCGGGCCATGGAGTTTACTGGCGAGGTGATCGATGCCCTCCCCATGGCCGATCGCTTCACCATGTCCAACATGGCGATCGAGGCGGGGGCCAAGGCCGGGCTCATTGCCCCCGACGCGATCACGGAAGAGTATGTGAAGGGGCGTGCACAGCGGCCTTATGCCTTCTACCAGAGCGATCCCGACGCCCAGTACGAAGCGGTTTACGATTGGGATGTGTCCGGATTTCAACCGATGGTGGCTTTGCCCCATTCGCCGGGGAACGTGAAGCCCGTGACCGAGCTTCCCAGAATCGAGATACAGCAGGCCGTCATCGGATCATGCACCAACGGCCGCCTCGAAGATCTCCGCGAGGCCGCGAGGGTGCTCAAGGGAAAGAAAGTGGCTCCCAATGTGCGCTGTCTCATCATCCCGGCAACCCAGCGCATTTATGAAGACGCCATGAACGAGGGGCTGTTCAAGATCTTCCTGGACGCTGAAGCCGCTGTGAGTACGCCCACATGCGGGCCGTGTCTGGGCGGGCACATGGGGATCCTTGCGGCCGGAGAGCGGGCTGTCGCTACGACGAACAGAAACTTCGTGGGTCGCATGGGACATCCCGAAAGCGAGGTGTATCTCTGCAATCCCGCGGTAGCCGCTGCATCGGCTGTGGCGGGGCGCATCGTGCATCCGGATGAAATCTGAGAAGGAATCGACCATGAAAATGCGAGGAACCGCCTGGAAGTTTGGCGAAGACGTGGACACGGATGCCATCATTCCGGCCCGTTATCTCAATACGTCCGATCCCGCCGCGCTGGCCGCCCATTGTATGGAGGATGCGGACGCCCAGTTTGTCAATAAGGTCAAGGCGGGCGACCTGATCGTGGCGGGAAAAAATTTTGGCTGCGGCTCATCCCGGGAGCACGCTCCCATCGCTATCAAGGCGGTGGGAGTGAGCTGCGTGATCGCGAGCAGCTTCGCTCGGATTTTTTACCGGAATGCGTTCAACATGGGCCTTCCGATCCTGGAATGCCCTGAGGCTGCCGCGGCGATTCAGACCGGCGACGACATCGAAGTGAGTCTGGACGAAGGTCTGATCGTGAACCACACGCGCCAGCAAACGTATCGGGCGCAGCAGGTCCCCCCCTTCATGCAGCAATTGCTCCAGGCCGGCGGCCTGATTCCTTACGTTCGTCAGCAGATGGCTCAAGAAGGACGTTGATCCTACCATTTTGAAGAGAGTGAGAAACGGATGAATTCAAAAAAGCATTACCGCATAGCGGTTCTCCCTGGCGATGGGACCGGACCCGAGGTTGTCAGAGAAGCGTTGAAGGCTCTTAAGGCCGCTTCCAGTGTCGAAGGGTTTACTTACGAAGAGGTGCATTACGATCTGGGGGGCGACCGTTACCTGAAGACGGGCGAAGTCCTGCCACAGAGCGCCGTTGATGAGCTGAAGTCCTTCGATTCGATTCTACTGGGGGCCATCGGGCATCCCGACGTGAAGCCCGGAATTTTGGAGAAGGGCCTGCTGTTGGAGCTCCGCTTTCAGCTGGACCAATACATCAACCTGCGGCCCGTCATTCTGTACGAGGGCGTGGATACGCCGTTGAAAGACAAGGGGCCGGATGAGATCGACTTCGTCGTGGTCCGCGAGAACACGGAAGGACTGTACGCCGGGTCGGGCGGGTTTCTGCGCAAGGGGTCCATGCACGAAGTAGCGGTCCAGGAATCCGTGAACACGCGCATGGGTGTCGAGCGATGCATCCGCTTTGCCTTCGATTATTGCCGTCGGCGGAACCAGAGGAAGAAGCTGACGCTTTGCGGCAAGACCAACGTATTGACGTTCGCTTTCGATCTTTGGGAGCGCGTCTTCTACGAAGTGGCCAAGGAATATCCCGATATCCAGACGGATTATGCCCACGTTGACGCGACGTGCATGTGGATGGTGAAGAATCCCGAGTGGTTTGATGTCATCGTGACCGACAACATGTTCGGCGACATTATCACGGATCTTGGAGCCATGATTCAGGGTGGGATGGGGATCGCCGCAGGGGGGAACATCAACCCGAAGGGCGTGTCCATGTTCGAGCCCATCGGGGGATCCGCACCCAAGTACACGGGCATGAACATCATCAATCCGCTGGCGGCCATCGGTGCGGCCCAGATGATGCTCGATCATCTGGGCGAGACCAGCGCGGCTGCGAAAGTTGAAGCCGCGATCCGCAAAGTCGTGGCCAACGACGTCAAGAATCTGTCCGCCGGTCGCATGGGGCATTCCACGTCCGAAGTCGGGGATTTGGTCGCTAACTACATCGCGAAGGCGTAGTGGGGATAGGAAGAGAGAAGGCAGAGTTTACAATGGGACAAAAATCGTACAACGTTGCAGTGGTGGGAGCCACAGGAGCCGTCGGGAACCTGATGGTTCAGGTTCTTGAAGAGCGCGGCTTTCCGGTATCGGAGCTCAAGCTTCTTGCTTCCGCACGCTCGCTTGGCAAGTCGCTTCAGTTCAAAGGGCAGAGCCTTCCGGTTGAGGAGCTCAAGGAGGATTCCTTTCAGGGGATCCGTGTGGCGTTGTTCTCGGCTGGCGGATCGGTGAGCAAGAAGTTTGCGCCCATTGCCGTGGAAAGCGGCTGCGTGGTCATCGACAATTCGAGCGCCTTCCGTATGGATCCAACCGTCCCGCTCATCGTGCCCGAAGTGAACCCCCATGCGATTGTGACCCCTCCGGGCATCATCGCTAACCCGAACTGCTCGACCATTCAGATGGTCGTGGCACTCAAGCCCATCTACGATGCGGTGGGAATCCGGAGGATCGTCGTGACGACGTTTCAGGCGGTCTCCGGGACCGGAAAGCGGGCCATCGAGGAGCTGCGTCAGCAGGTGTCGGCCGTCGTCGCGGGTAACCCCTTGGAGCGGGCGATCTATCCGCACCAGATCGCTTTCAACTGCTTTCCGCACATTGGCGCTTTCCTTGAAAACGGGTTCAGCGAAGAAGAGATGAAGATGGTCAACGAGACCATCAAGA
This sequence comes from uncultured Syntrophobacteraceae bacterium, assembly GCA_964538515.1. Lineage (GTDB taxonomy): Bacteria > Desulfobacterota > Syntrophobacteria > Syntrophobacterales > Syntrophobacteraceae > CALBZH01. Next base: position 41,818 of record CAZIEW010000002.1, on the reverse strand, counting down.
TCTTCGAAGATCCCGACATCAAGGTGTGCGCGACGACGGTTCGCGTCCCGGTCTATTACGGACATTCGGAGTCCGTGAATATTGAAACAAAGCAGCCCATTGCGGCCGAGAAAGTTCGGGAGCTGCTGACGGGAGCACCGGGCGTGCGCGTGGTGGATGATCCCTCGAAGGCGATGTATCCGCTCCCGATCGACGCGGCCGGTCAGGATGACACGTTTGTGGGACGCATCCGCAAGGACCCCTCGGTCGAGAACGGCCTTGCCATGTGGGTTGTGGCCGACAACATCCGCAAGGGTGCTGCCACCAATGCGGTTCAGATCGCGCAGCTGCTGGCGGAGCGAGACCTGCTCTAGTGTTTTGCCAACTTTGTTTCGCAAGGTACACCCCCCCTTTGATTCCCCCCTCGAGTGGGCCGGGGGTGTTGTCTCGCCCGGTAAAACTTCTTTGGCGGAGCACTAGGGCCGACCTGTCGGCAAGTGAGGCGATGTGCGCATTGTAGCCGGATCGTTCGGGGGCCGTCGGCTGGAGACGCCCAAGGGGGGCGGCATCAGGCCGACGGCCGATCGGGTCCGCGAGGCGCTCTTCAGCATCATCGCGGACAGGATCGACCAGGCCACGGTCTTGGATCTTTTTGCGGGTACCGGAGCTTTAGGCTTGGAGGCCCTGAGTCGAGGGGCCTCGCAAGCCATTTTTGTTGATCAGAGTCAGGAAGCCGTTCGCCTGGCTCGCTCCAATATTGCCCGATGCGGGGCGGCAGACCGTGCTTTGGTCATCCACGCCTCGGTCGATGCGGCTTTACGCCGGCTCGCGAAGCGTGGCCTGCGCTTTCAGCTGATCTTCCTGGACCCGCCTTATGCCAAGGGATTTCTCGAGGGGGTGCTGCTGCAGGTGGCACCGGTCGCCGAGGAAGGGGCACTGGCGATCGCCGAGCATGGGGCCAAAGAGCTGCTTCCGGAGCGATTGGGGCCGTGGAGGCGGATCGACGAGCGGCGTTATGGGGATACGACAATCTCATTCTACGAGCGTGAGCTGCCCTTGACTGTGGGGGTTGCGCAGTGAGTGGATCCTGGAAAGGATAGTGCATGGACAAAGTGGCAGTTTACCCCGGCTCATTCGATCCCATCACCAACGGACATCTGGACCTTCTCGAACGGGGCCTCAAAATATTCGACCGCATTGTGATCGCCATCGCCCGAAACCCGGCCAAGAAGCCGCTCTTCAGTGTTGAGGAGCGCGTGGAAATGATCGAAAAGGCCCTTGAAGCTCATCCGCTGAGAGACCGGATGGTCGTGGACGCCTTTGACGGACTGCTGGTGGAATACGTGAAGAAAGCCGGGGCCAAGGCTATCCTGCGCGGGCTGCGGGCCATCAGCGATTTTGAATACGAGTTCCAGATGGCGCTCATGAATCGAAAGCTCAGCAATGAGATCGAGACCCTTTACCTCATGACCGGTATGCGGTGGATCTACATCAGCTCGCGCATCATCAAGGAAGTTGTCGCCTCGGGGGGATGCGTCGAAGGGTTGGTGCACGTGCATGTCGAAAAAATGCTGGCCGAGCGGCTGCGAGTCGGTCAGAGCCTATGACCCGCCCAAACGAGCCGCCACGTCGAGGATGGTCTGAACGTACGGGCGGCTCTTGTTGTAATGATAGATGACTTCCTCCTTTTCCGCTCTCGTTTTGGCGCTGCACCAGCCGAATCCGCGAAGGTAGTTGGCGATGCTGAAAACGGCGTCATCAGAAGTGTAGAGATCGATCCGACCGTCCTGATCTCCGTCCGCGCCGTACTTGACGATGCTTGATGGAAGAAACTGGGGCCAGCCGATGGCACCCATATAGGAGCCGTGAATTGTGCCAGGATCCAGGCTGTTCTTCTGCGCCAGCTTCAGCAAGGCGCGCAGTTCTCCGTAGGCCCATTCCGATCGCTTGAGAAGCTTCTCGTCAAACGCGTCTCGCTCCCATCGCTTCTTATCCTTCGGGGAAAGCATGGCCCAGATCTTGTTGCGGTACGAGACCTGATCCATGAGAGCGAACGTGGCAAACACCGAGAGGACGTGAGTCTTTCCCGTGCCGTTCCCGAATCCCGACTCGACCAGAAGAATCGCTGCGATAACGGGGGGCTCGACGCCGTATGTTTTCTCGGCCCGAGCCAGGCTCGTCTGATGCTCCTGGATGAATCGCTTTGCCAGTGCAATAGAGCCAGGCTCAAGAAAACGCCCGTAGTTCAGCTTACTTTCCTGGATGCGGAACGTCCCCGCCACGAGCTTGAAGAGAGGGGTCGGGTCTGAAGAGAACAAGTCTTCGACCTGAGCGGCTCCAAAGCCTTCCTGGAGCAGCCTTTGCTTGATGCTCCGGAAGGGGTCCTCGGCGGTCAGCCCCAGTGCCGCGAATCCAAGAATGCCCCACAGAAGTCCCATCACACCGACGAGTGCCGACCATTGGGCGCTTTTCGGCTTACCGTTTTGCCGCACCTTTCATCCCCCTGAAACGGTTGTTGTCATCTTGCTTGACAATGGACTCACCGAAAAAAACCAGACCGTTGGATCATAAGCAAGGCCGCCTCGGAATGCAAGAAAAGCAAAGAGAGGTTGAATAGTTGCCCCGCGAGCGTTAATAAGGATTCCTGCCCGGATGTGTCCCGGTTCATCTGTCATGGAGATACAGATCGTCCAAGAACCCGACTGTGAGGAGCTCACATGGAGGAACCCTCTGCCGAGAGCCACGTGCCCGCTGCGGAGCCATCGGTCATCAGGGATTATGCCCAGCTTCGATCCCGGCTTTCGTATTGCATCGATCGTCTCGCCAGCGTCGATCAGGCTCCACTCCAGGCGCTGGGCGAGCTCAAGTCGAAGATCGAGCATAATCGGTTTCATCTGGTTGTCGTCGGCCAATTCAAACGGGGCAAGACCTGCCTGATCAATGCACTGATCGGGGCGGACATTCTGCCGGTCGCAGTGGTTCCCCTGACGTCAATCGTGACCATTTTGACCTATGGGGAGACCGTCCGGATGGAAGTGCACTTTCTCGACGGTCGGATTGAAGCCATCGATCCGGTGGTGCTGCCCGACTATGTGACGGAGGCGGGGAATCCCCAAAATGAGCGCTGCGTCAAAGAAGTCCTCATTCATTATCCTTCCCCCTACCTGCGGGACGGCGTGCGACTGATCGACACACCCGGCGTCGGCTCCGTGTATCTTCACAACACGGACGCTGCTTACGAATACCTTCCCAAGTGCGATGCGGCGCTGTTTCTGCTTTCAGTCGAGCAGCCGGCGAGCAAGGCCGAGCTCGACTTTCTTAAAGATGTACGGGAATATTCCGGGAAGATCTTCTTCCTGCTCAACAAAATCGACTATCTCTCGGACTCCGAGGTGACCGAGTCGCTGGCCTTTTCGCGGCAGGTTCTTAGAGAGGCCATGGAGACAGAGGTGCGGGTCTTCCCGATTTCCGCCAAGCTCGCCCTGCAGGGAAAGCTCGATGAATCGGAGGAAGCTCTGAAGCGGAGTCGACTGCCGGCCTTTTCTGGAGCTCTTGATGAATTTCTCGTTCACGAAAAAGGAAGGGTCCTGCTGCTTGCCGCGTCGGGTCAGCTTCTGCGAGTCGCCTCCCAAGGGCAGCTGGCGATGGAGCTGGAGCTGAAATCCCTCAGTGAGCCCATCGATGAGCTACGCCACAAGATCGAGCTTATCGAGGCCAAAGGAAGGGAAATCGCCAGGGAGAGAGACCGCATCGGTCAGCTCATGGACGGCGAGATCGAGCGACTCGTTCGAGACGAGCTGGATCCGGAAATCAAGCGATTCACGCGCGAGCTTCGGGAGCGCATGGGCGGAGAGCTCAAACGGCTGTTCGACGCACACCAGGAGATGCTTCCCAAGGAGCTCGACGCGTTGTTGGAGTCTTTCCTGGTGTGCGAGGTCGAAAATGCTTACCGAGGCTGGCGTCTGTCGCTGGAAAAGAGGTTGGGGAGCTCCTTTCAGGAGCAGTGCAGGGCCCTAGCCGTCAAGACGAACGACATCATCGAGGTCCTGATGAAGTACGCTTCGGGACTTTTTGAGGTTGTTTTCGAGCCGCTTTCCACTTCCGGCTTCTGGCTGGAGGACTCCAAATTCCAGTTCAGGCTGCGCGAAGATCCAGTGGGTCTGGATATGCTTGCCGATTCGATCTCGGGTGCACTTCCGGGGTTGATCGCCAAACGCTTCGAGCGGCTGCGCTTTTTCCTGTTCCAGCGCGCTAGGACCTACTTCTATAAGCGACGGTTCTCACAGATGGAGCACCTCGTTGGAATGCAGGCCGGACGGATCCGCTACGATTTGGTGGAGCGTCTCAAGAAGAGCGGTGCCGGCTTTCGGATGGAGATGCAGGAGCGGATTGAAACGGCTGTCGCATCCATCGCTCAAGCCGTGCACCGTGGCATTGACCGGAGGGAGGAGGGTGAGCGGGCGGCTGAAAGGCGGCGGCGTGAGCTGTCGACAGGTCTTATGGAGCTTGAGGCCGTACGGGAGGAGCTGCTGAAAATCCGGCAAGAGGCTTACCTGCACTGAGCATCGGCAGGATCTTTTGTGCTTGACAAAAAGGGGATGCTCAAGTAGTTTCTGTGACGCATGTGAAAAAAGTATCTATTTGATGTTTTTAGGAGTCACGGGATTCGACTGCTTGGCCTTTGCCGTTCACGCAGCCAACATAGGCGGATACGGAAAGCGCGTGAGGCAGTTTTTATTTTGATCCATCCCCCCAGCCTTCTCCATTGTCCTTTTTTTCACCCTCACACGGTCCGTGCAGCGACGGGGGGACCGCGAGCATGCGTGAAGCGGTTGGGCGATCTCGGAGCAGTTTATCCCGGAGCTTCCCATGGGATGGGGGCCAAGATGTCAGGAGGCACCTTCCGTTCGGGCGAGCTTGGAAAGGGTCGGGTAAGAGTTGACGGTGAACAGGTATGACAACGGCTTCAAGAAGAGGAGGTGAGGGCAGCAGAGGCAGTTTTGAGCGACGGGTGGAGACATGGCGTCGTCCACCACGAGGTGAGGGAACAGGGTCCTGATAACAAGGAGGAGTAGTTAGATGAAAGTAAGTCAGATCATTCTTTTTGCCCTTGGGTGTGGCGGATTGGGCGTAATCTATGCCCTGGTCACTGCAGCATGGGTTGCGAAGCAGCCTGCCGGCAGCGAGAGAATGCAGGAAATTTCCGAGGCAATTCGCGAAGGCGCGACGGCTTTTTTGAATCGTGAATACAGGACGGTCGCCATCGTCGCCGTGATTCTCGCCGGCGCACTCACCTACCTTGGCAAGTACACGGCGATCGGGTTCGTGCTGGGTACGGTTGGCTCGGCTCTGGCCGGTTACATTGGCATGATGGTTACCGTGAAGGCCAACGTGCGTACGACGGAAGCTGCGAAGCGTGGCCTTCAGCCTGCTCTGTCCGTTGCCTTCAAGGGCGGCTCGGTTACGGGCGTCATGGTGGTTGGTCTTGGCCTTCTTGGCATCTCCGGCTACTATCTTTTCGTCAAGTCCGTTGCTCCGGTGGATGATGCGTTCCACGCTCTGGTCGGCCTGGGCTTCGGCTGCTCCCTGATGAGCGTGTTCGCTCGTATCGCCGGCGGCATCTACACCAAGGCCGCTGACGTCGGCGCCGACCTCGTGGGCAAGGTGGAAGCCGGTATCCCCGAGGACGATCCCCGCAACGCCGCTGTTATCGCCGACAACGTTGGCGACAACGTGGGCGACTGCGCGGGTATGGCCGCGGACCTGTATGAAACCTACACCGTTACGCTGGTTGCGGCCATGCTGCTGGCCAAGACCGTTTTCAACGCGGAATCCCTCTGGGTGGAATTTCCCCTTCTGATCGGCGGCATCTCCATCATTGCCTCCATCATCGGCACCTACTTCGTGCGCCTGGGCAAGAACCAGTACATCATGGGCGCTCTGTACAAGGGCTTGGCCGTGGCCGGTATTTTGGCCGCTGGTGCTTTTTACTTCGCATCCCAGTGGTTCCTGGCCCTTCCCGGCGTGGAGCCCGCTTTCACGGCGATGGGCGTTTTCACGACGGCCGTCATTGGTCTCGTGCTGACCGGCCTGATCGTTATGATCACCGAGTACTTCACGTCCAAGAGCTTCAATCCTGTTAAGCACATCGCGGCCGCCAGTGTCACCGGCCACGGCACCAACGTGATCGCTGGTCTCGCCGTCAGCATGAAGGCGACCGGAGCCCCCGCTCTGGTGATCTGCGGCGCCATCCTTTGGGCTTACTCCCTGGGCGGCGGTTTTGCCGGCAATATGGGCGGCGGTCTTTTCGCCATCGCTCTGTCCGCCGTGGCCATGCTCTCCATGACCGGCATCGTCGTGGCCATTGACTCCTACGGCCCGATCACGGACAACGCCGGTGGTATCGCTGAAATGGCAGAGCTCGATGAGAGCGTGCGCGCCATCACCGATCCGCTGGATGCAGTTGGCAACACGACCAAGGCCGTTACCAAGGGTTACGCGATCGGCTCCGCCGCTCTGGCCGCCCTGGTGCTCTTCGCCGAGTACTCCCGCTCCTTCGGCACGGCTCTGGCGTTCGACCTGTCTAACCCGAAGGTCCTCGTGGGCTTGTTCATCGGCGGTCTGCTGCCCTACTACTTCGGCTCGCTCCTGATGGAAGCCGTTGGCAAGGCAGCCGGTGGTGTTGTTGAGGAAGTACGCCGTCAGTTCCGTGAGATTCCCGGCATCATGGAAGGCACGGCCCGTCCCGAATACGGCAAGTGTGTGGACATCGTGACGAAGAGCGCCATTCAGCAGATGATGCTGCCCGCTCTGATCCCCGTGGCCACCCCCATCATCGTTGGCTTCCTCATGGGCAAAGAGGCTCTGGGCGGCGTGCTGATCGGCTCGATCATCACGGGTCTGTTCCTGGCCATCTCCATGACCAGCGGCGGCGGCGCTTGGGACAATGCCAAGAAGTACATTGAAGACGGCGACTTCGGCGGCAAGGGCTCCGATGCTCACAAAGCAGCGGTCACCGGCGACACCGTAGGCGACCCGTACAAAGACACGGCCGGTCCTGCGATCAACCCCATGATCAAGGTCGTGAACATCGTTGCTCTGCTGATCGTGCCGCTCATCAAGTAGTGACATTGATCCAGACAACACTCAGGTAGCAAGCGATGCCGGCAGGGTCACGGACTCTGTCGGCATCGTGTTTTTTGACGGACACTCGGTGCGACCAGGTTCTGGAGAGGGAGATATTGCGGTGAATCCGAACGCTGAATTGCTGAAACCCGACGATTGCATGCTGTTGCTGGTGGATGTCCAGAAAGTGATGCTGGATCTTTGCGAGGACCACGCCCGGTTGGTCAAGCACACGGATGCACTGATCCAGGTGGCGAAGGTCTTCGGCCTCCCCATTCTGTTTTCCGTGCACAATGCCGAAAAGCTGGGCGGGTTCCTGCCCGAGCTGCTTCACAAGGTCGATGGTCCCCTGGTGCTCAACAAGGTGGAGTTCAGCTGTCTTGAAAATGAGGGCATGATGAAGGCCATCTTGGGGATGGGCAGGAAGACCTTGCTGGTTGCGGGACTGGAGACGCACGTGTGCATCTTTCACACGTGCACGCAAGCGGTACGCATGGGGTACCGTGTGCACGTGGCGGCGGATGCGGTAACCTCGCGGAGTCGCTTGAACTGGGAGATCGGACTCGGGCGGATGAGGGAGGCTGGGGTCGTTGTGAGCTCGACGGAGATGATGATCTTCGAGCTGCTGAACCGAGCGGGAACGCCGGAGTTTCGGGCGCTACTTCCTCTGCTGAAGACGCTTTAGCTCAGCGCGGCGGAAGGGCTGCGTCCAGAGACCTAGGCGATGCTGGATGCCAGAGGCAAGATAAAGCCAATGCCAGGCCGGAACGGTCTTTATTCGGCACGTCTGCGTCTGGCATCGAAAGGGTTGTCCGGATACGTCGTGATGACTTCCGCCGCAGTGTTTTATGCGTGGAGCCCCTTGATATTCTCGTGAAGCTCCCGAGTCTTCTCCATGCGGACGCGGTCGCGATCCCGGCCGATATCGTCCAGCTCCGCCTGCAGCGGGAGAAGGCCCGGATCATCATGGGGTTTTCCGGCACGATGCGCGTCGATCATGGTTCGGTAAAGGGAGATCATCCGAGCGATGAGATCGACTGGATATTCGCGGCCTTGGACCTTGAGCGTGTGCAGCCCGAGATCCATAATGTCCCAAAGCTCCTTTCCGTTGATGACAAAAGCGACATTGGGGCGGACCCGGATGCGCTCGTTGATGGATTCGATCTCCTCTTCTTTTCGCCCGCGCTGCCGCAGCACCTTCCTCCGCTGCTCGTCGGTCAGGAGACAGAGTCGGAAGCAGCTGCCGCTCCTGTCCGGCCATCCTTCGAGCTCGATGATCTCGTTGCCGTCCTCGTCATGGTAGGATCGTTTGATGTAGGAGTCGCTGATGAGCTCGTGAAAGGCGCAATTGCCCACGCCGCCGACGCACCGGTTTCCGTGGACCAGGATTTCCGTCTGAACCCCGATGGCATCGGCAGCCTCCTTGAAACGCCTGAGCTTCTCAACCGTGTCGATCTCGGTGCTTGCCACGATCTGGGAGGCGCCGTATCCCTGGTATTCACGCATCTGTGAGGGGGTTTGGATGTTACAGCCGACGCTGGCGTGGATCACGAGGCCAGGAAAGTTTTGTTTTACCATCTGCATGATCGCGGGGGTCTTCACGATCACTCCTTCAACGCCGTACGCAGCGTATTTGGAGATCTTGCTCAGCGCGACCATGTTTTTCTCCGAGGGTATTTCCGCGTTCAGTGCGACGCGCACTTTTCCGCCGAAGCGATTCGCGATTTCGACGGCTTCACGAATCTGGGAGTCCTCGAGCTCCCACGCACATTTGCGCCGGCTAAAGCCCTTGGAGCCGACATAGACTGCGTTGGCGCCCTGAGCAAACACGGCTTCAACCATTTGGAGGCTTCCACCCGGTGCCAGAAGCTCATTCATAGCAACCTCCCTCCGTCCATCTGCGAAAGAAAGTGTATCGGCATGCAACAGCTTGAAGCAGTCCAGCGTGAGCGCAGTGAAAGGTGGATGTGCCTTGGAGCAGGAGGGCCGGTGAGCTTTCCTATCCCAAACAGGAGCAAGCGCTCACGGCCTTGACTGATCATTCGAACAATACGGCACCCAACCTCAAAAAGCGGCACCCACGTGGGCGCCAGGATTCAGCATGTCTCCAATTCCACAACAAAATTATAATACTGAAGCTCACGGCAAAAGTGAACAGGTAATTGCCCAATGGCATTGGTTGAGCCCATTCCAATGCTCGTCAGCGCCTGGTGAGGCACTGACGGAGATTGGACCACGGGAAACGTTTGCCAGGGCAATCCGTGCTGGCCCCTTCGACGTCCCGGTGCCCCATCACATTCTTCAAGGGAATGCCGTAATACTGCGAAAGCGTATTGATCAGATAAGCCAGGGATTGGATCTGGTTCTGAGTCGGGAGGTCCTCGTTGAAGTTTCCCACAAGAGCGATGCCGATACCTTTATCGTTCATTCCTCCCGCTTTGCAATGAGCCCCGACTTGCTGTTTGATCCACCGGGGCGACACTTCAATCTGGCCGTCGCCCTTGCCGAGGGTCCCGTTGTCAATCAAGAAGTGATACCCGATCCCGTTCCAGAAACCTCGGTCGTGGTGGGCGCGGTCCACTTGGAGCGCTTTCCCAATGTCCGTTGCTGTGTGATGCACAATGATGTATTTCCACTGTGGGTTTGGGTAAAGCGAAATGACGTGCCGAAGCTGCTTTGCGTTGGGAATCGTGAGCCGCTGACCGACGCGCAGGGAATCGTTCGGTTTCAACCCGTTGGCTCGATAAATACTCTCCACCGGCACGTCATACATGCGCGAAATGCGCCATACCGTTTCAAGTGGCCCCACCTCGTGGACAATGGTCTTGGGGCCTCCCATGTTCGTGAGGCATCGCTCCACGACCTTCGCGGCTCCCGGAGGTGTCGGCGGTCTGGAGTCAGGGGGGCAAGTCCTCTCCGGTAAGGGGCAGGCGGTTGGCCCAGCCACTTCAATCGACCTGCTACAGCCTCCTGTCGTAGCCAGCATCATGAGGAGAGCCAGCGAGAAAATCGCTCCGGCATCGAGTCTGTTTGTCAGGCGACGCATCATCAGAGATCACTTGCAAAAAAGGTTCATCGCAGGATACCGTGCCATGATAAAACTTATTCAACGCATTGCAAGCGGGAATTGGAGAAAGCTTATCAAAACCAAGCAGATGGAGCTCCTGTGCTGAAAGTGAGCGAGATCTTCCACAGCATCCAAGGGGAGTCGAGCTTTGCTGGCTGGCCATGCGCGTTCGTCCGACTTTCGGGCTGCAACCTCCGCTGCAGCTACTGCGATACACGATACGCGTATGATGACGGCGTTGCCATGGAGGTTTCCGAGATCCTGCGGCGTGTCGATGCGTGCTCATGCGATTTGGTTCAAGTGACGGGGGGAGAGCCGCTTCTTCAGAACGAGGCGTTTCGGTTGGTGCGGGAGCTTGCGGATCGCAGTCTTCGTGTCCTCGTGGAGACCAACGGGAGCATGGACATTTCGCCATTAGACGCTCGCAGTGTGGTGATCATGGACGTGAAATGCCCGTCCAGTGGACAGTCGCACTGCAATGACCTTGCAAATCTGGGACGGCTCCGTCCTAACGACGAGGTCAAGTTTGTGATTGCTGATCGGGCGGACTATGAATTCGCCCGTGAGCTTGTTCTTGGCATGCGTCCGGGCGAGGGGAAGCAGAACGTGAAGCACTTTTCGCCGGTTTTCGGGCGGATGGAGCCAAGCCGTCTGGTCCAGTGGATCCTTGAGGATCGATTGTGCGTTCGTCTGAATCTTCAATTGCACAAGGTCATATGGGGGCCGAGTCAGCGTGGCGTCTAGCCCTGCGTCCGGACGAACGTCCCGCATAGCGGGACCGGACGCCGGACGCTGGAGAAGACCGATGCGAGGCCGAGAGGGTTTCATCAAGCATCACGCATCGCGGGAGTCCAAAGGGAGCGACATGAGTCAGAGTGAACGAGAGAAAGCCGTGGTGCTGTTTTCCGGCGGAGTCGACTCAACGACCTGTCTGGCGATCGCACAATCGCAAGGTTATGAGGTCTATGCATTGAGCTGCCGTTACCATCAGCGTCATGAGGTTGAGATAGCGGCGGCCCGTCGAATTGTCGAGCGCATGGGAATCCGGCATCACCTGGTTTTGGACCTGCCGCTGGATCGAATCGGAGGGTCGGCCCTGACCAGCGACATTCCCGTTCCCAAGGACGTCCCTCTTCATGGGATGGCGGAGCGCATACCGACCACCTACGTCCCGGCGCGCAATACGATCTTTCTCTCATTTGCCCTGGCGTGGGCCGAGGTGCTGAAGGCGGGAGCCATCTTCATTGGTGCCAACGCAGTCGATTACTCAGGCTATCCGGACTGCCGTCCCGAGTTCATTCAGGCCTTCGAGACGTTGGCAAACCTGGCCACCAAGGAGACCGTGGAGGGCTCCATGCGGATCCGAATCGAAGCTCCCTTGAGCCATCTCACCAAAGCACAGATCATACGCAAAGGGCTGGAGCTCGGCGTGGACTATGGGCTTACGCATTCGTGCTATGATCCGGATGGTGAAGGGCGGGCCTGTGGCCGCTGCGACAGTTGCCGACTGCGCCGCAAGGGGTTTCAGGAGTCGGGCGTTCCCGACCCGACCGTTTATGCGCCCACAAGGCCGGTATCTGCAGGCAGAAAGGATTTTTCGTGAGTCACCCGACCTACCCCGACCTCACGCAGCTCGGCGGGCCAAGCGCGATTCCAGAGTCACCCGAGCAAGCGATACTCGAGACATTCCCGAACCCGCACCCGGATTTGGACTATGTGGTTCGATTGACGGCACCCGAGTTCACGTCGTTGTGCCCGATCACGGGTCAGCCCGATTTCGCGGTGATGGTCGTCGATTACGTTCCGGGAGCGAGACTTGTCGAGAGCAAGTCCTTTAAGCTCTTTTTGGGAAGTTTTCGAAACCATGGGGCGTTTCACGAGGATTGCACTGTTGCTGTGCATAACCGCCTTCGGGATGCCATGGCTCCCAAGTTTATCCGCGTCGTTGGGCTGTGGTCTGTTCGCGGAGGCATTACGATCGACGTGTCTGTTCAAACGGGAATCGTGCCGGATAGCTGCGTGCTGCTGCCTCTGTCCAAGACGGACTACCGCGGTGGCCGTGAATGAAATCCCGACGATGAACGGTTTTCAACGGTCGACATGAGGAGAGGATGTCGCGATGAGTCACCTTTTCAGTCCATTCAGGTTGCGAAATATAGAATTCAAGAATCGGATCTTTGTATCGCCCATGTGCCAGTATTCGAGCGACGACGGCATGCCGAACGACTGGCATCTGGTGCACCTGGGCAGCCGCGCGGTAGGAGGGGCTGCCCTCGTGATGGTCGAGGCCACCGCTGTCGCTCCGGAGGGGCGTATCACCCTGAAGGACAGCGGGATGTGGTCGGAGGAGCATGCAAGGGGGTTCGAGCGAATCAGCCGTTATATCAGAGAGCAGGAATGCGTCGCCGGTATTCAGCTGGCTCACGCGGGGAGGAAGGCTTCGACGGATGTTCCCTGGCGAGGGGATCTTCCCCTGGGCGAGGAGGCAGGCGGCTGGGAGCCGCTGGCTCCAAGCGCGATTTCCTTTTCGGAGACCTCTCCCATGCCTCGCGAGATGACGATCGATGACATCGAGCGTGTGGTTTCACAATTTGTGGAGGCCGCCGCTCGGTCGCTCCGTGCGGGCTTTGAGATCGTCGAGATCCACATGGCGCATGGCTATCTGCTGCACGAATTTCTCTCACCCCTCTCCAATCGGCGAACGGATGAATATGGGGGGGAGTTGGAGAATCGCATGCGTTTGCCCTTGCGAGTGGCCAAGGCGGTTAGGGACGTCTGGCCCTCCGCGTTTCCTGTCTTTGTCCGGATTTCCTGCACGGATTGGGTCGATGGCGGATGGGACCTTCCGCAGTCGATTGAGCTTTGCAAGCGTCTCAGGGAGATCGGTGTCGATTTGATCGACTGCTCCAGTGCAGCGCTGGTACCCCATGCCAAAATCCCGGTGGGTCCGGGCTTCCAGGTTCCTTTCGCGGAAGCCATCCGTAAACAGGCTCATATCCCGACAGGCTCGGTCGGCCTGATCACCAGCCCGGTTCAGGCGGAGCAGATCATCGCGCTCGGCCAGGCGGATGTGGTTTTGCTGGCCAGGGAGATGTTGCGCAATCCTTACTGGCCGTTGCATGCCGCCCGTGCCCTCCATGTGGACGTGCCCTGGCCGGTCCAGTACTTGCGGGCCAAGCAAGGGTGAAAGGACGCAGGCTTGAGACTGCTTTTCGCAAATCGCACGCTGCCACGTTGATACTCCATTGAAGGGCCACAGATGAGTCATTCGGGTAAAGTCGTTGTAACGGGTTTGGGGGTGGTATGCTCTTTGGGCTGCACCATAGAGAGCTTCTGGAGGGGACTGGTGTCCGGTGCTTCAGGCATTAGGCCGATCGCGGCCTTTGACCCCGCCGGCCACAAGACCCGAATCGCATCGGAGGCCTTGTCCTTCGATCCTTCTGTCAGACTCACGCATAAGCAGATCCGAAGGATGGCAAGGGTTTCCCAGTTCGCCGTGAGTGCTGCGCTCGACGCCGTCAGCCATTCCGGATTGGACCTCGCCAAGGAGGACGTGTCGCGAATCGGCTGCGTTGTGGGATCGGCGGCCGGGGACTACGCCAATCTCGAGGAGCAGTTCGTGAGGTTTCGGGAAAAAGGGCCCGGCTTTGTCAACGCCCTCACCATTCCAAAGGTCATCCCCAATATGCCCGTATGCAATGTGGCTATTGCGCTGGGTATTCGCGGACCGAACCTTGGGGTCTCAGCGGCGTGCGCCACGGGGACGCATGCGATTGGAACGGCCCTCGGCATGCTTCGGCAGGGGCAGGCAGATGTGATTCTGGCAGGGGGGGCGGAGTCGACCATTACCCCATTCGTTCTGGATGGTTATTCGTGCATGGGTGTCCTCTCAGAGCGCAATGAACCGCCTGAGGCGGCCAGCCGTCCTTTCGACGCGGAGAGGGATGGGTTTGTGATGGGGGAGGGAGCTGGAATCCTGGTTCTGGAGACCTTCGAGCACGCAAGCAGACGGGGGGCCGAGATTCTTGCGGAGCTCAAAGGGTTTGGCATGTCGAGCGACGCCTACAATATCGCCATTCCTGAGCCTGACGGGAGCGCCGCCGCGCTGGCCATGCAGATGGCATTGCGGGATGCGAGGCTCAATGCGGAGGACATCGGCCACATCAATGCGCACGGGACGTCGACCAAGGTGAACGATCGGGTCGAAAGTGCAGCCATCAGGCAGGCGTTCGGGGAGGGCTATCGTAAGCCATGGGTGAGCTCAAACAAATCGATGATCGGGCATACGTTGGGCGCAGCAGGGGCTCTCGAAGCGGCAGCCACGGTCCTGACCCTCTATCACGGAACGATCCCCCCTACGATCAACCAGACGACACATGATCCTGAATGCGACCTGAGCATCGTATCCAATCATGCCATGGATATCCGTGTCGATGCGGCCCTCTCCAACTCGTTCGGCTTTGGTGGACAAAACGGAGCTCTCGTCTTCGGTAAGCCAAAATAGGAGGCGGACAGCAGCGCCCGTGGATCCAACCGGGAGTGGAAAGTCAACCTTGGGATCCGACGTCGATGCTCGCTCTGGGGCTCCTTTGAGCCGTTTCGGAGGAAGCGCTCTCCTCGCTGATGCGGAGAGTGATCCAGTCGATGTCCCGCGAGACGAATTCAGAGGCGATACGGGTCAATTCGGTGTAAACGGCGGGGACGCCCGGCGATTTTCGGAGCGCGGCGAGACAACGGGGAAGTTGACTGATAAGGTGTCGTTCGAGGAAGTCCTTTTGAGTCGTGAGCAAGTCTAGCAGCTTTACTTTGTCTCGATGGCCTCCGGCTTGGAACTCTTTGAGGGTGAGGTAGTGAAGGAGCTCAAGCTTTATGGGAAAATGGTCGTGCTGGCCGCAGGGGACTTCCTCTCCTTTTGTGATTAGCCCGAATAGCTCATAACACTTCCTGATCTCAGCGATTGTGGCGTCACCAGTCCCTTCGCCCTCTCGAATCCTGCGTCTTCCAGTTAGCCTCGCCGGGGAAACGGTCGACTGCAAGCCCAGGGTGTAGCCCCTCTCAACGTCTTCGAAGGAAAGGGACCTCATGTTCTCAGAGACCCACCGGATGGAAGGATCCCTTTCTGAGAGCAGAGGCTCCATGAAGGCGATTAAGGAGAGCTTATCCCAGAGATCCTGGATGAATCGTCCGTCTCTCAAGGCCGCGTGAATGTCTCGAGTCGGGCGGGCAAAGCCCAAAGACAGCGACCTGTAAAGAAAGCTTCGGGCCACCGGCACATAGGTGGATGGTCCTGGAAGTTCGATTCTAGACATCACATGCTCCTTGATAGGCCACCTGCTCCCTAGCCGCGGCCAGGAGATTGCCGTGCCCATTAAGCTGCTCCTCGGCTGGCCGATGATCCTCGGGATTCATGAGGTTCTGCCGTGACACGCTGCCGAAGGGTCATGAGCACTGCTTCCGTACACACTCCTCCACGGCGTCTAACAGCCCCTCGATGCTGAAAGGCTTCTCCAAGAAGAGCCCGCAAAGCTTTTCAAGTGGATTGAGAATACCGAGGGGATTGTCGGTTGCCGTCATCATGATAACGGGGGGCTTCCGTCCGCTCTTTTCAAGATGAAGAACGAGCTCCCCCCCGTCCGGAATCATCATCGCATGGTCTGTGATGATGAGATCGATCATGGGATTCTGACTAAGCAGATGAGCCAGTGCTTTCTTGCCGTCAGAGGCGGCGAAGACTTCATGCCCTTTGATCATCAAACCACGCGCAAGGCTTTCGATGTGCATCTCTTGGGTATCCAAGACCAGGATGTTCATAGGCTGCTCCAGGCTCGACGGCAGGCTTGGACCGTTGAGAACCTAGCCCGTCAGGAAAAGCTTGATTGTATGGTGTTGATCTGAGGTGCAAATCAGTGGTGATGCGCGTCGCATCGCATAGGAGCACTCAGCATGCCAAGGTGAGCCCTGACGGAATGAGGGAATGAAATGCATTTGATTGCGCTATGTTAGGTGGCTGTGGACGTCTCTTGCGACCGAGAGCGCAAGGAGCTTTGGGGGACGAGCAGCCCAAAACGGATCAGCTCAGAAGACTTATTTGAATTAAATCAATTGGGTGAGTGAATAGTCCCATTTTGGTAGAGCAACAGTCTGGAAGGGTTGACTCATTCCACACCGTATGAATCCAGCTTTCTGCGGAGAGTGTTGATGCCGATGCCAAGCTGCTTGGCCGCTTGAGTCTTGTTCTTTCCCGTTTCACCGTATACGCGCAGGATGTGCCGTTTCTCCAACGCCTCGAGGGTCAGAGTCCGCTCTGTGGGCTTCGACACTTTCGCTGCTGAACGGGTTCGTGGCAAATTGAGGTATTTGGGAAGGACTTGACGGCTGATCTCGCTTCCGGCGGCTAAATTGGCGCTTGCATACAGGATCGATTTGAGCTCCCTGATGTTCCCGGGAAAACTGTAGTTGAGCAGAAGCTCCAAGGCGTCGGGGCTCATCGTGATTCTAGATCCATCGACGGACAGTTCTTCCAAGAACCGGCCAACGAGGAGCGGAATGTCGGTGGAGCGATCCGAGAGAGGAGGGAGATGGAGCCAGGCCCCTTTGAGTCGGTAATAGAGATCTTGCCGGAACGAGCCTTTTTTTACCAGGTGCTCGATGTCCATGTTCGTGGCGGCGATGAAGCGAATGTCCGCTTTCTTGAGACGGCTGTTGCCGAGCTTCATGTATTCCCCCTCCTGCAAGACGCGAAGGAGCTTTCCCTGTAGGCTTGCGGGGAGGTAGCCAATCTCGTCGAGAAAGAGCGTCCCGCCGTTCGTATGCTCGAGATAGCCGGCTCGGTCTCGTTCCGCCCCCGTAAAAGCCCCTCTTGTATGACCGAAGAACTCGGCATCAAAGAGAGGATCGGAAACGGATGCCATGTTGACTGCGGTGAAGGGTCGGCTCGATCTGCGACTGGCGCGATGAACGGCTCGTGCGAGAAGCTCCTTGCCCGTGCCGCTTTCTCCGGTGATCAGCACGGGGACGTCGCTGACCGCGTGAAGCTCTGCCTCGCGAAGGAGCCTCATCATCCTGGGTGCCCGCGTCACAATCTCCTTGAAGGGCTCTGGATTGGCTAGATCGGGGATCGTCTCCCGGCTCTTCAATTCCAGGATGTTGAGCAGCTTCCTCCTCTCAAGCGCACGAGCAACCTTCAGCGTCAGCTCATCTCTGCTGATCGGCTTGGTCATATAATCGTAGGCGCCCCATCGCATACACTCGACCGCGACGGATACTTCATTGACAGCGGTGACCATGATGCATTCCGTCGTCGGACTCCCGGCCTTGATCTGCTGGAGGAGCTCCAAACCGCTTAGACTCGGCATGCTGATATCGAGGAGGGCAACGTCGTAGACCTCCCCCGATGCAATACGCATAGCCGCCTGCCGCGGGTCGTCTTCGAGGCGGACGTCTGAGTATCCGGCCATGGTGAGGGCCCGTTCCACGCTTTCCAGAAAATCGACTTCATCATCCACGACGAGGATCTTGAGAGCCATGAATTGAACTTCCCCCCGGAGTTGGCAACGGTACACCACTCGAAGCGGTCGTCTCATGCCGGCGAATCAATAGCGGCCAAGGCTGCTCCGATGCGATCAAAGCCGGTCGGGCTCCAATGGACGCCCTGAGCCGGCATCACGATGGTACCATATGGAAGTTAGTAATGGAGATGAAGGATGCAAAGAGAAATCAAAGGCTCAGAATCGGCTGCTCCTCGTCTGCCGTGAGTCTTTCTTTGGGCTCGATGTTTTGGCATGCTCCGTTGGAATCCACGCTGACACTCTTCAGATTGCAGTTGGCTTGAACGTTGAACCGACAACGCGTGGCGTAGCAAATACGTATTCTCGTATCGGTGAAGAAGCGGTCCAGCTTAATGTCGGTCATGCTTTTCATTGCTCCCCTCCTCGTGCTCCATGTCGTCGCCTGTGGCCCACGGGTCAACTCCTTTTGGAAACGGGTTACCATCGTGAAACTCCAGACACTCGGAGTGTAAACGGCTTTCCGAGCTTCTCTCGTCCGTCCACCAGTCCGGCACTGCCGCCGGATCATTGCTCCACCCCGCAAGCTCCCAGGGGCTGGATGGGGTGATGACGGGCCGCGCCACAGGTCGTAGGCCCTTTATTCGAAACTCATACCAGATCCCATCCGGCTCTCCGTTTTTCCTCCCCATTGGGGATGATCCGGCCAATTCTGAGCGTTGATTTATTGCCTGTACCGTGCGAGACTCTTCCTGCAGTAGAGTCTGCAATTGGGTTTTGAGATCTGGATGTCCATAACGTCCGGGTATGAATCGGTCTTTGCTGTGGGAGGGTGAGTGATGAAGAAGTCCTTTGGTTCCAAAACCTTGATCTATCCGACGCCGGTCTGGTGTGTCGGCTCTTACGACAGGGACGGCAAACCGAATGTCATGACCATTGCCTGGGGAGGCATTTGCTGCTCGAAGCCTTGCTGTGTGACCATTTCGCTTCGCAAAGCGACCTACACTTACGACTGCATCCTTGAGCGGAAAGCCTATACGCTGAACGTGCCGTCGGAAAAGTATGTCAAGGAGGCCGATTTCTTTGGGATGGCGAGCGGTCGTTCGGTGGATAAGTTCGCTGCAACGGGCTTGACGCCGGTCAAGAGTGAGCTCGTCGACGCGCCCTACATCAAGGAGTTCCCAATGATTCTCGAGTGCAAGCTTGTCCACACGTTCGAGCTCGGTCTCCACACGCAGTTTGTGGGAGAGGTGGTGGACGTCAAAGTGGAGGAAGAGCTGCTGGATGCCGCCGGATTCCCGGACATGCAACGGATTGCCCCGCTGGTTTTCGCGCCGGAAGGTCGCGGCTATTTCGGAGTGGGCAACCTCTTGGGGATGGGCTTCTCCATTGGGAAAGCGTTTCAAAAGACGTCCGACTGACGCCGGACCGCAGGACATGATCCCGATTATAGCCGGTTTGCTCCGAGAGGGTTTGAGGGCAAACCGGCCTCACTGCAGCCTTGATTCACGCCTCGCTGTTCTCTTGGCCCCTCCCTTGACGTTCTGTCTTCCGCGAAATGAGTCTAGGATGTAATGAGGAAAGACCTCATCGAGCTGTCCGGCAAAACGGGGCCACTGCTGTGGAAGGAAGGCGCATGAGCCGTCGGAAGACCGTCTTTCTCGCTCTCTTGAGTCTGGGTATCGTGAGCTGCGCCCATTTGGGTGAGATCAGAGTCAATCGCCTGGTGCCCGCGATTCAGCCCTGCACCGGTTTCTTGTATGGCCTTGATCGGATCATCGCTGAAAACGGCGTGCGGGACGCTTCGACGGCGATGGTGGGGTCCTTCCCGTATCTCCGCGCCAATCGATTCCAGGAAGCGTTGTGGGAGCACGCCGCACGACCCGAGGAGCGTGATCAGTGGGTTGACGGGATGAGGCACCTTTTCCGTCAGTCCATCCAGAAGGAAATCCGCAATCTGCCTGCTGAAGTCTATTCGATTCAGACGAGCTCAGATTCCATGCCCATGGCAAAGGAGGCGCTCCTCGATCGGGCTTTATCCTGCTCAGATCAACTCTACGAGGCGCATCGGAGGATTCCCGGTTACCACGATCTCGTCCGCTCCGCAGTGCATGTGCCGGATGAGTACTCGTACGTGATGCGGACAATCGGACTCCATCCGATCGCTGCGCTTCCCGTGACAGCGGTCACAGACCGCGTGCGGAAAAAGATTCGTAAAACGTTTGAGATGCCAATTGAAAATCTTCCCGTGTCGGGGACGCTGACGGCCTTCCGGCCAACGGGGTGGGAAAGGCAAACGGAGACGGCCGTCCGGGATGTTCTGAGCCGGGCTGCCGAGAACCCCCTTCGCATTCCAATGCTGACGCCTGAGGAGGAACGGGAGCTTGCGCACGATTTCGCCCCCGTTCTCTTTATCGACCGAGCCGGGAGCTATGACCGGCCTGGGGCGATCGTTGCCCGGAAGCAGGGTTTCGAGGTGGATTCCGGGAAGCCCGTTCTTTACTATTACGTTTCCCATGCGTTCAAGCGAAGCCAGCCGGTTGTGCAGGTCAACTACGTGCTGTGGCTTCCGGAGCGTGCGGGGAAGAAGGCCCCGTGGATCGAGCATGGTCATTTGGACGGGCTCACCATCCGGATAACCCTGGATCGGGAAGGCCGTCCGTTCATGATGGATGTCATGAACAACTGCGGCTGCTACCATTTCTTCGTGCCGGAAAGAAGTGCGGTGGCTCGGGTCAAGCCCCGGCGCTTCAAGCTCGATCCATTTGTTCCGCAGTGGCTGCCGTCCGTGGACCGTTCTGAACGATTTGGTTTGCGCGTGAGCTCGGGGTGGCATCAGGTCGAGCGCGTGATGCGTGTGGACGAAGCGTCGGCAGACGGTCAAGGTTACCAGCTGCTGCCTTACGAACAGCTTGAATCCCTTGAGGAGGCCAATGGCCTCCATGTGAGCCTCTTTTCCGAACGGGGCATCGCTCGAGGAACGAGACGCATCGAGCCCTTGATTTTCTTCCCCATGGGGATCCCTGCTGTCGGGAGCATGCGGCAGCGTGGCCATCATGCCATCGATCTTGTGGGAAGAGCCCACTTTGACGATCCGAGCCTGTTCGACAAGAGTTTTGAATTTCGGTGATCGATGGAGAAGGAAGCGGAGGGCGAGGCGAGAGCGAAAGTGCGCCCGCCGACGATGGCGGGCGCTTGGCAGGCCCCTATCCGTTCTTCTTGACGAAGTCTTTCATGAATTCTACGAGTGCTTGCACGGATTCCGTCGAAACGGCATTGTAGAGGGATGCCCGGCAGCCACCGACGGAGCGATGGCCCTTCAAGCCGCCCAGGTCGGCCGCAGCCGCCTCTGCGATGAACTTGGCCTCCAGCTCCGGAGTAGGAAGTCTAAAGGTGACGTTCATGAAAGACCGTGAGTCGGCCTCGGCAGTCCCCCTGAAAAAATCCTGGGAATCGAGATACCCATAAATCAGGCTCGCCTTTTCCGTGTTCACGGCCTCCATTTTGTCGAGGCCCCCAACTGTCTCCTCCAGCCACTTGGCAACCAGCTGCATGACGTAGATCGCGAAGCACGGCGGCGTGTTGAACATCGACTTCTTTTCGGCATAGGTCGTGTATTTGAGCATCGTCGGGAGCTCTTTGGGCACGCGTGCCAACATGTCGTCGCGAACGATCACCAGTGTCGCCCCGGCAGGGCCGGCATTCTTCTGAGCACCGGCGTAAATGAGCCCGAAAGGCTCGGGATCGAGCCTGCGGCTGAAGATATCGGAGGACATGTCGCAGACCAGGGGCGTGTCGCCAACTTTGGGGAAAGTGCGCCATTGGGTGCCGCGAATGGTGTTGTTCGAAGTCAGGTGGACATAAGCCGCCCCTTCGCTCACCGGAACGCTCCTGGGGATGTAGGTGAATTCCCGGTCTTCCGAGCTCGCAGTCACCCGAACGTCTTTGTTCTGGATCCGGGCTTCCTTGATCGCCTTGGTAGACCAGGTGCCGGTGTCCGTGTAATCGACGGGCTTGCCGGGCAGCGCCAGGTTCATCGGCACCATGCAAAACTGCATGCTGGCGCCCCCTTGGAGGAACAGAACATGAAACCGGTCGTCCAGACCCAGCAACCGCTTGATGCGCCCAATGGCGTCATCAATCACTGCGTCGAACCATTTGGATCGATGGCTGACCTCCAGGATGGACATCCCGGACCCTTGGAAGTCGAGCATTTCGTCCTGAATCGTCTGGAGAACCTCAAGGGGCAGGGCCGCTGGCCCGGCGTTAAAATTATGAATACGTTTGGTCATT
Source organism: uncultured Syntrophobacteraceae bacterium (assembly GCA_964538515.1). GTDB lineage: Bacteria > Desulfobacterota > Syntrophobacteria > Syntrophobacterales > Syntrophobacteraceae > CALBZH01. The sequence continues at coordinate 19,849 of CAZIEW010000002.1, read as the reverse complement.
GGATCTTCCTCCACGATGAGCGCATCCGACAATGGGTTTCGCAGGTGACTGGCAAAGCGAATTGGAAGAAGCAAGCTACTCAAGGCTCGACCGCTTGTCAATGGGATTTCTCTTCACGGATACCGGGGTCTGTCCCAAGCAGGTAGAAGATGCCCCCTGGAATGCATCCCAGTGTCATCACGATACGAATGAGCACGGCAATCGCGAAAGCCCCTTGTGACGAAACACCCATCTGGGAAAAGAAGTAAATGAAAGCTCCTTCTTGTATGCCCAGTCCAGCGAGAGATATCGGAACCATGGTCAAGAAGCTTACAAGCGGCACAATGACGCATAGGTAAAGAAAGGAGGTATGAATATCTAAAGCCATGGCAATGGTATAAGTAGTTAGTATTTGAATGATGTGATTGATAATACACCAAATGGAGACCGTAATCAGAGAATTTATGTGTCTCTTGTAGGTTGTGATTGATACTCTGAAATCAGAAAGCACCGTCCATACTTTTGTTATCCAACGATTTGACGAAGATGAATGCTGTATTGAAGGGATGTCGTGTTGAAGAGTTAGGATTAACAAGAGAGAGACAAGGATTGGAGCAAGGGTAAAGAAAACGAGCCAGGATGAGATGTGAACCGTCTGGCTGAAGAGAAGGACGGCAATCGCCGAGCAGAACGCGATGGCGGCCAGGGTCAGAAAGCCGATGAAACGATCGAGGAAGACCGAGGAAAGGGCGTCCGAAAGTGGAAATCGGTACTTGGTGGCCAGGTAGACCCGGATGAAATCCGGGGCAACGCTGGATGGCATGAACAGGCCGAGGAACGCACTGACGAAGTACATGCGGACAATGTCCAAGAACGGGATAGTGAAGCCTTTTGCCTTGACCAGGATATGCCATCGGTAGGACATGATGACCCTGTCGGTCAGCAAGAGGCCGATGCCGGCGACGAAAAGAAGCGGAGAAAGGGTTGGGAGGAGCTCCGTGAGTCCTGCATAGTCCACGCGATACAGGATGAATCCCAGGAGGAGCACGCTGACGGCGAGCCGGACCCAAAGATGCGTTTTCCGAGCTCCATGGTTTGATTCGGCCATATTGGATTGTGGGCTCTCTTGGCTCTCTGGGGGACGAGATCCGCGCACTCGGCGAACGTCACTGGTCGAAGGCGGGGTCTTTTCCTCCCGGCAATTTCACGCGATGGGGTCTACACCAATCTGGGCTGTCATCAATGAAATATGCAATAATGAAGTGGGAGTCCATCCAGAAATACGTGTCTCACCCATGAAAGCAGGTTTCAAAAGAACGTGAAGGCCATTCATCCGTCCGAGAAGCGATGGGGCGATCCGCAACGCTCGACACATCCTGAGAAGCAGGTGGTTTACCCGATCTTCCTTCCTCATTTCGGATGCCCTTTCCGCTGCGTGTATTGCAACCAGAACTGTGTCACGGCTTATCCCGGCAAGGGAACGGGCCGCTCAGATCCGCTCGGTTCATTCCATGCCCAGCTGCTGGCCCTGGTCTCGTCTTCACGGAATCGGACGTCAGTGGGCGAAGTGGCGCTCTACGGGGGGACTTTCACAGCGCTTCCTCGGGCGATCCAAGTGGAGATGCTCGAGGCGCTGGCGGCATACGTGGATCGGGGGATCTTCAAAGGAATCCGGTTTTCCACCCGCCCGGATGGGATTTCACCAAGCGTCTGCGATTTCCTCCGCAATTACCCGGTCCGGACGATCGAGCTGGGGATTCAGAGCTTCAGCGATCAGGTTCTGCGCTCGTCGGGAAGAGGCTATGACGCCGAAACGGCAATCGTTGCGGCATCCCTCGTCAAGGATGCGGGCTGGGCGCTCGGAATTCAGCTGATGATCGGCTTGCCCGGTGACAGTCAGACCCATTTCAGGCACTCGGTCCTTCAAGCCATAGCCATCGCGCCGGCAATGGCTCGCCTCTACCCAACGCTCGTGCTGCGGGACACGAAGCTGGCCTCTTGGCTCAAGGAAGGCAGTTATTCGGTCATGAGCCTGGAAGAGACCCTGGACTGGTGCTCGTGGGCCTACGAGGCCTTTGCGGGTGCAGGAATCCGCGTGGCACGGATGGGGCTGCATGCCGATCCGGAGCTCATGCAACCCGGCAATATTGTTGCCGGACCCTTTCACCCCGCTTTTGGATACCTTGTGCGGGTCCGCTGTTGGCGAGTCCGCATCGATGAGGCGATCAGAAGCACGCAGCCTCATGGTGGGGGACGATCCGTGGTTGTTCGCGTGCCGGAGCGCTCCCTGAGCGAAGTCCTCGGACCCGGGCGGGAAAACCTTGCCTTTTGGAAGGAGAAATGGCAATTGGCGACGATTCGAGCTCAGGGGGAGCGAGACTGGCCGCTCCATGGCTTTGAGTGTGTGTGGGAATGAAGGCGGTGGTCCGGCACGCTCTTCACCGAGCGAGAGATCGGTTCGTAAAATAGTCCAGGGGAAGGGGAGTCTCTGTGGAAGATGTGAAGACCAAAGGCATGGAATCAAAAGGCGGCCAAGCGTCGGCTCATCGGTGCGGTTATGTGGCGTTGATCGGGGCGCCCAACGCGGGGAAGTCGACGCTGCTCAACCAGCTTCTCCAGGAGAAGATATCCATCACGGCATCGAAGCCTCAAACCACACGGAACCGCATCGTCGGTGTCCTCACGCGTCCGTCGTCCCAGATGGTTCTGGTCGATACCCCGGGGATTCACCAGGCTAGAGACACGTTCAACCGAACGATGGTCGACTATGCGCTGGAAACCCTCAAGGAGGTCGATCTGATCTGCTTCCTCATCGAGCCCGAGGCCGCGCAGCGTGAAATCAACCGCCAGATTGTCACCTATCTCAAGGGAGGCACAGTCCCGGTGATCCTGGTGGTCAACAAAGTCGACTTGCTCTCGGACAAGAGCCGGTTGCTTCCCATCATCGACGATTACCGCCAGCGGCTCGAGCCAGCAGCCGTTGTCCCGTTGTCCGCTCTGAGCGGAGACGGCACCGACCGGCTGATCCAGGAAATTGAGCTCCGCCTGCCCGAAGGTCCTCCATATTACCCCGAGGATACGCTCACGGATCTCTCCGAGCGGTTCCTTGTGGCTGAGCTGATTCGGGAAAAGGTGTTTCACCTCGCGCAGCACGAGGTGCCCTATGCGGTTGCCGTGACCATCGACCAGTTTCAAGAGGGGTCGAAAGCGAAAGGGACCACGATTGAGGCAACGATTCACGTGGAGCGAGACTCGCAGAAGGCGATCATCATCGGGAAGGGGGGCAAGATGCTCAAGGAGATCGGCATCCAGGCGAGGCGCGATATTGAGCATCTCCTCGACCGCCACGTTTATCTCGGGCTGTTCGTGCGCGTGCAGAAGAACTGGCGCCAGGACCGGCGGATGCTGCTGGAGCTGGGCTATCCTCCGACGAGATGACGGAGGTGGCCCACCAGCCTGCCCTTGTCCGGCGATGACAAGCTCAGCGATACAGCCGGTCCATGGTCAAGTACGTGGCGGCCATGCGCTGGGCGATCTCGTATCCGTATCCCGTTGCCATGGGGTTGAACTCGGTGTCTACCAGAATGGCTTGGATTCCCTGTGCCCGCACCTCATTGGCATAGAAGAGCGTTTCATCCAGGGGGTCTCCTCCAAAGCAGCTCACGTTGGGTCTGCCATCCGAGAACACGAGCATCACGGGAATCGAATCAGGGTTTTTCCGCTTTTCCTGGGTGAGCAGGCGAAGGCCTAGATCGAGACCGGCTGCCAGGGGGGTTCTGCCTCCAACCGGCAGTTGTTCGATGCCAGCCATGGCATCCCGGATGTTCTGGCTCAAGGGCATCACGAGCTCGGCATCCGTGTGGCGAAACGTGATGATGCCGAGCTTGTCCCTGCGGAGATACAGGTCCTGCAGGAGTGCCTCCATGATCCCCTTGGTGACGGACATGCGGTCGTTGGTGCGCATGGATGCGCTGGAATCGACGATCATCATCATGGCAAGACCGGATTTGCTGGATCGTCGCTTGAGCCTGAAATCGTCCCTCGAGATAAGAAGAGAGCCTTTGCGATGCCGTGCCACCTGATGGGGGGCCGCCGCCCGGAGCGTCCCGACGATGGACAGGTCGGCCAGACCTTCATCGCTTCTCATGATCCGGCTTCCTCGCGTGATGCCGCCTCGGGGCGGGTCAGGGATGACGAACCGCCTACCGGGATCCGTTCCGCTCATCAGGCGGTACCAGGGAATCTCCGCATGGAGGAGCTTGGCTCCAGGACAAAGATGCGTGACCAGTTCGGTTGGGGATGCATAGCGACGGGTGCGTGAGGTCTGCTTGGGCTTGTTCTGATGGATGGGGCTCCATTCCTCGGACACACTCTCGAGCGAGGAGCTCTGTTCAAGGATGTCCTTGAGCTTGTCCTCGTTGAGCTCGCTTTTCTTCAGGGGAGACCGCTTGATGCGATGTGGAAGGACCAGCCTGGCGGCCAGCTGCAGGTCCTCGAAGGATACGCGCTCACGACCTTCCAAGGCTGCGTTGGCGCGGGCGCACTTCATCATCACAATGTCGGCTCGGTGCCCATCGGTTTCCATGGCGACAGCCAGTTTTGCGGCGGTTTCCAGCACGGCTTCACTCAGAGACGTCCGGGGCAGGGAAGTCTTGGCGGCAACGATCGTCCTGGCAAGCTCGGCGTCCGCCTCCGCCCATTGTTGCCTGAATGCTGCCGGGTCCGTCTCGAAAGCCAGCCGCCGTTTGATGATCTCAACGCGGTCGGGGACCGAGTGGATTCCCTCTATGGCGACGGAAAGTCCGAATCGGTCCAGGAGCTGCGGCCTGAGATCACCTTCTTCGGGATTCATGGTCCCGACGATGACGAAGCGGCTGGCATGGGAAAAACTGATGCCCTCCCGTTCGACCACATTCATTCCGGATGCGGCTGCGTCCAGGAAGAGGTCAACAATCTGGTCGTTGAGCAGATTCACTTCGTCGACGTAAAGAATCCCCCGGTGGGCCTCCGCCAGGAGACCCGGCTCAAAGGCTTTCTGACCCGATTTCAAGGCCTTTTCGATGTCGATCGTTCCAAGGAGTCGGTCTTCCGTCGTGCCGATGGGCAGGTTGACCAGCTTGATCTTTCTCTCTTTGACCGAGCATTGCTGTCCGGACCGGCTTCTTTCGAGACAATACGGACAATGGCTCGACGGCTCATCGGGGTCGCATTGAAACGGGCAGTTCTCGACGACGCGAATAGTGGGGAGAAGGTCTATGAGCGCTCGCACGCCGGTTGACTTGGCCGTGCCTCGCTCTCCTTTGATCAGTACGCCTCCAATCGTTGGATCGATGACGTTGAGGAGGAGGGCGCGTTTCATTAATTCCTGGCCGACGAGGGCCGAAAACGGATAACCTGGCTGCATGAAGAGTCACCTTCTCGATCTCGGGTTGAGGCGTTCACGGGAAGGATTATCTTCTAGAGACGCATTGTTGTAAAGAGGGCGGGCACGGCCTGCCGCCGGCGTTTGGTGAAAAAGCGCTCTCGCGGCGCATCTGCGCGTCGAAGAGGGTCTGAGATGAAGATTCAGGCGTATCGATTCGGCACCATGACGGTGGACAATCAGGCTCACGTCCATGATCTTAAGATCATAGAAGGCATCGTGGCTCCCCGGTGGCGGCGCAGGGAGAGTCACACCGTGTCACCGGGGGATATCGATGACGTGCTGGCCGCATCCCCCCGTTATCTAGTCGTGGGAATGGGGCAGCCGGGACGTATGAGGGTCGATGCCGAGCTTGCCGGCATTCTTGCAGACCTTGGAATCGAGCTCATTGAGGAGCCGACGGACCAGGCCATCCACACCTTCAACCGACTTTTTCAAGATGGAAGGAAGGTTGCCGGAGCATTTCATCTCACCTGTTGAAAGGGAGTCATGGGGATCCTCTATTTTGTTGAAATGCGGATGGCGGAGCAGAGAAATGTGCTATGCCGCTGGGTGGAGCATTACTATGAAATGGGCAAGCGCGTTCAGGTCCTTGCCGATTCGACCGTGACGGCACAGCACCTGGATCAGCTGCTTTGGACCTTCTCGCAGGCGAGCTTCATTCCCCATCGTGTCGTTGCATCGTGTGATGGAAACGAGCCGAGGGAGCCCGTGATCGTTAGCGTCGGAGAGATCTTTGTTCCTGGATTTCCCGTTCTGTTGTGCGATGCCTTGGCGTCGGTCCAATTCATGAGCCGTTACGAGGTGGCGGTTCATTTCATCACGCTCGAAGATGGGGATCAGCGACAGCACAGCCGCGACCTGTGGCAGGCAGGAAAAGCTCAAGGCCTCAGGCTGCAGCATGTACCATTCACAAAGCAGATGCAGCCGCCTCCTGTCTGAGGGAGTGACAACTTCAAGCCACCTCGACGCGGCTTTGGGGTGTTTGCCCGGAAGCAGCTTCCGGGAGAAAGGGAAAATCATGGTGGGGAATTGGGAGCTGGATATCAAGGCTGGGAGCACGGATGGGACCTATGCGCTGCGTGTGCTGGTCAAAGGAGTGACCGAAGCTGAAGGCGTTGAGGTGATTCCTGCATGCGGGTCCGTGGAGGAGCTGAAAGCTGGGATCGCGCGGATGAAGGGTGAGCTGGACGAGTTGTTCGAGGTGGCTCGCCGGAAAATGCGGGCCATCGAGAGCGGCGGTCTCGAGCCGGCTTCCGTCGATCCCGCTCAAGCCTGGAAGACGATGGAGTCGCTCGCGGCGAATCAAGATATGTTTAATTATTTCAACTCATTGAGCACCGAAGATCGGGAGCGGATTGCCGATTATGTGCTGACTCAGGTCAGTATGTTCAAGGGGCGGGGTCCGGTCTTTTCGGAGCACTACGATGCATCGACGCATCTGTTGGAGTGATCGAAAGAGCGGTTGTTTCTCTCCTGGGGTGGCCTTAGCCCTTGTCGGCGGCCTGGGTCTGCTCCAGCGAAGGGGGACAAGACGGAAGGGGCCCCGAACGCTCGTGAATCGGAAGGTGGCCGCTTATTCGGTCAGGCAGACCTGGGCCAGTTGACCGGGGTAGAGGCGAATTTCGTAGACTCCGTCGATAAAGGAGCTCTCGACCAGGTAACCGAGTTTTTGGAAGACACCAAACACACGCTCATTTCCGGTCGTGATGTAGGCTTTCACCAATCGGACGCCTCGCTTTCGGGCGACCTCAACCAGGAGATCGATCAAGAAGCTTGCAATCCCCTTCCGGGCGGCATTGGGATGGACGGCAAAATCGATTTCGGCGGTCATCGTTTCTTCGTCGAGCTCGTAGCAGGCAACGGCAACGATGTGCTCGGCATCCATGTCGCCCGTAAGCCCCACGATGGTCATGGTCTTGTCGTAGTCAATGTTGACCATGCGCTGCACATCGTAGTGAGGGTAAACTTTCATGAGCGAGAGGAAGCGAATGTACGACTCCTCTCTCGGCAAGGAGTAGAAGAACTCCTTGAGCGCCCGTTCGTCCGTCGGCTTTGCCGGTCTGAAAAGGGCGGTAGTCTCGGGGTCGAAAACCTGAGTCACCTCCAAGTGGGCCGGATAGACGGCTCTGGGGCTGGGCAACGGCGCCAGGTCTCTCCTCAGATACCTAAGCTGCTGGGCTTCCCGCATCAATTCTTCCCGAAAATCAGGATGGGCGATTCCGATCAGGGCAAGCGCCCGCTCTCGAATGGACTTGCCGTGCAACTGGGCCGTGCCATACTCGGTTACCACGTACTGCACCCCTCCCCGGGTCGTCACCACCCCCCCACCCTCGGTGAGCATGGGGACAATGCGCGACCGGCTTCCATCCAGCGTGGTCGAGGGTAGGATGATGATGGCTTTCCCTTTCCGGGAATGGCGGGCTCCACGGAGGAAGTCAATGGCTCCGCCGACTCCGCTGAAGATTTCATAACCCACCGAGTCCGCGCACACTTGTCCGGTCAGGTCCACCTCCAAGGCGGAGTTGATGGAGACCATTTTGTCGTTCGCCGAAATGACCAGGTAATTGTTGGTGTACTCAACCGGGTGAAACGCAACCATGGGATTGTTGTGCACGAAATCGAAGAGCTCCCGGGTACCCAGGCAAAAACTGGTCACGATCCTCCCGGGGTGGAGCGTCTTCTTAGCATTGGTGATGACTCCGTTTTTGATGAGGTGCAGGTAGGCATCCGTCAGCATGTCGGCATGGACGCCGAGATCTCGCTTCTCGTCCAACGCGTACAGAACGGCATTGGGAATGCTGCCGACACCCACACGAATCGTGGAGCCGTCTTCCACCAGCTTGGCGACGTTCTTGCCGATCTGCTCCGCGATCGGGGTCATCGGTGCCTGTGGCATCTCCAGCAGCGGTTCCTCATGCTCGACGATGACGTCGATGTCACGCACGTGAATGTAGGATTCGCCCAAGGTTCGCGGCATTTGGGGGTTCACTTGAGCGATCACATGCTTGGCGTTCTCCGTCGCGGCGCGAACGATGTCGACAGCGACGCCGTAGGTGCAGAATCCGTGCTTGTCGGGCGGGCAAACCTGAATGAGTGCCACGTCGAGGGGCATGGCTCCGCTCCGAAACAGCTCGGGAACGTCTCCCAGGTTGATGGGCGTGTAGTCGGCACGTCCCTCCGACACGGCTTCTCGGCTGGCGGCCGCCACAAAGAAGGACTTCAGTCGGCACTTGTCGAAGAAACTGGCATCCGTGTAATGGGTGTGGCCGATGCTCAGAATGTGCAGGATCTCGAGATCGGCAAGATACGGCATTTCCGCCTCTAGTGCCCGCACCAGGTGCTGCGGCTCGCCACACCCGGAGCCGATGAATACACGGTGGCCTCGTCGGATGGCCTTGACGGCTTTCTCGGCCGTCTTGATGCGCTCTTTGTAAAGAGACAGCCAAGGACGTGGCGATTCGTCCCGGATCACCACCTGCGCTTGCACGGACGATTCCTCTCCCATCGTTCTCCCTTGCACGGATTCCCTCCGGACGTGAGGTCAGGAGGTCTTCTTGCTGCTTTGTTTCGCGGTTGGTGAAGGAGCTGGCGGAGCGGTTCGCGATAGATACCATCCCAGGCATCCTGAGGCTCCGACCATTGCCAGGCAAAGCAGTTGCCCCATGGTCAAGACGCCCAGAACAAACCCGAGGTGTGCATCGGGCTCTCTGAAGAACTCCATGAAGAACCTGAAAATGCCATAAAAGAATACAAAAAAGACAACCATCATCCCGTCTCGGAAAGCTCTTTGACGCAGAGTCCATAAAACGATAAAAAGTACAAACCCTTCCATGAAGGATTCGTAGAGCTGGGAAGGATGACGCGGCAGGGGACCGCCGTCCGGGAAAACCATGCCCCAGGGAAGATCGGTGGGGCGCCCGAACAGCTCACCGTTGATGAAATTCCCGATGCGGCCAAGCCCCAGGCCGATCGGCGCCGTCACAATGGCACTGTCAGCGATCACCCAGAAAGGGATCTTCCTCTTGCGACTGAACAGAACGCCGGCGATGACCGCACCGATCAAGCCCCCGTGGAAGGACATGCCGCCTTGCCACGTGGCGATGATGTCAAGCGGGTGTGTGAGGTAGTGCCAGTAATTGCTGTATTGATAGAAAATCACATAGCCCAACCGGGCACCCACCACCAGGCCGATAGCCAGGTAGAAAATGAAGTCCTGGGCGACTGTGCCGACGAGGCCGACCTCCTTGGAGCGTTTCTGCTTCTGAATAAGGAAATAGCCCGCGACAAAGCCCAAAACGTACATGAGCCCATACCAACGGATGTGGATGGGACCTATGGCAATGATGTCGGGATTGATACGAGGGTACGGAATCATCTCATGGTTTCCTTTCCGGATGGAAAGCTAGCACACGGTTTTTGCCGGGTCAATTGTGAGGAGGACAATGCCGAAATGAGCCGCCACGACGATCACCATCACGGCCACGATCATCACCACTCGCACCACTCGCACCACTCGCACCACTCGCACGACGAGCACCATGCCCAGAGCCACCACCATCACGAGAAGCATCACCATGGCTGCCACGGGCCTGGGGAGAAGTCCGAGGAGCACTCTCAAGCACCCCTCTCGGACAGGACCAAGCTGATGAAGGTCCTGGAGCACTGGATCCACCACAACGAGGAGCATGCGAAATCGTATGGTGAGTGGGCCGAGCGGGCCCGTGGCCTGGGAGAGGACCTCACGGCTGGGATCCTGGACGAGATCGCAGCCGAGACGGTTCGCCAGAACGAGAAGTTTCGAGAGGCCCTGACCTTGCTCCACAAGGAGCAGGAGTCGGCACCGCGTTGACAGTGCTGGGAGCGGTGTGACATAGTGCAGGGTCTCGCTCGCTTTGAAGACGGGCACCATTCCAGGTTGACGGGGTAAGAGGCTTGAACGATCAGGCTCTGGAGCGCCATGCCTGTTGGATCCACGGGCAGTGGCGAACGGGTGGGAAGTATTGCAAGCTTGTGCGGCCTGCGACGGGTGCGCCCTATGCGGAGGCGACCTGCGCAGATGCCGAGATGGTGACGCTTGCGCTTCGAAGTGCTCGGGACGCGCTCATCGGTTGGAGGAGGACGCCTGCGATTGAGCGTGCCGGGATTCTTCATGGCTGGGCCGATGGGATCCGCGGTTCTGAGGACGTCCTGGCGCCTCTGTTGAGCGAAGAAGTCGGTAAGCCACTGTGGGCAGCGCGAGATGAAATCAGGAGCGTGGCGACCCTCGTCGATTACTTCGCCGAGGAAAGCCTCCGCATGAGCGGGGAGGTTCAGCCTGCGAGGCAAGCCCGGCAGCAGGTGACCGTTGCTCGGGTCCCGGTCGGGGTTGTGGTTGCCATCACGCCGTTCAATTACCCTTTGAGCACGCTTGCCTGCAAGGTCCCGCCCGCTCTGGCCGTCGGATGCTCGGTCGTGTTGAAGCCCGATGAGCACACTCCTTTGAGCAGTCTTTTCCTGGGTCGGCTGGCGGTCGAGACTGGGCTGCCCCCCGGCGTGTTCAACGTGGTCACCGGCTCCGGCGAGGAAACCGGTCGACTCCTCGTCGAGCATCCGATTCCACGGCTGGTGAGCTTCACGGGAAGTACGTCCGTTGGCAAGGAAATCCAGGCGCTGAGCGCCCGCTGGGTTCGCAAGGTGATCTTGGAGCTCGGGAGCAACTGCCCGGCGATCGTTTGCAGCGATGCAGCCTGGCGGGAGCTTCTGCCCGACATCGTCAAGCAGTGCTACAAAAACAGCGGCCAGTATTGCTACCGTATCAGCCGTCTCTACGTTCAGGATTCGATCTACGAACCCTTCCTCGAGCAGCTCATCCGTTTGACCGAGGCCATCCGGGTGGGCCCTCCATCTGCACCCAATACCCAGTTGGGCCCCCTGAACAACGCCGAGATGCTTGCCATCGTCGAGCGGCAGCTGGCCGATGCCGTGGCTTGCGGGGCTCGGATCGAAACGGGCGGGCGTCGTCTGGAATCGCTGGGAGAAGGGTATTACTTTGCGCCGACCGTCTTGACCGGGGTCGAACGACGGGCCAGCGTGATGCATGAAGAGGTGTTCGGCCCGGTGGTTCTGGTGAGGCGGTTTTCCGATATCGAAGCGGTGATTGGCGAAGCGAACGCGACACCGTACGGCTTGGCGGCCTATTTGTTCACGCGGGACCTTGGCGCGGCTCTCGAATGGTCCGGCCGCCTCGAGGCCGGGAGCGTTTGGATCAATGCCATCCATCAGGCGTACCCGGAGACACCCTTCGGAGGGATGAAGCAGAGCGGCCTGGGGCGCGAGAAATCAAGGTCGGGACTGGAAGAGTACACGGAGCTTAAGTCCGTGTACTTTTCTTATTGAGGTCAAAACATCTGGAGTCTCTTATGATACCAATCGTGTGTCTGGTCGGTGCATCCGATTCGGGCAAGACCACCTTTTTGGAGCGGCTCATTCCTGAGCTGTCCTCGCGGGGATATCGGGTCGGGACAATCAAGCACGACGCCCACGGCTTCGAAATGGACCGCGAAGGAAAGGACACGTGGCGTCACCGGCAGGCGGGCGCATCCACCATTGCCATCAGCTCGCCGACACAGGTGGCCACCATTCGAGGGACTGCCGTCGAAATGGAGCTTTCAGAAGTGGTGACCCGGTATTTTTGGACGGAAGATCTCGTCCTGGCCGAAGGCTTCAAGCGGTCCCATTTTCCGAAGATCGAGATTTTCCGACAAGCGATCGAGCCAGCCCCCATTTGCGCAGCGGGAGACAATCTGTTGGCTTTTGTGACGGATGATCCGTTTGAGACGGATGTGCCGGTCTATGGCTTCGAGAGCCTGAGGGAGGTGGCGGATCTGATTGAATCGCGCTTTCTGAAGAATCGCAAGAAGGCGCGGGTTTCCATTCACGCTGACGGCAAGAAGCTTCCCATGAATGAGTTCGTTCAGGATTTCGTCATCGGCACGGTGCAGGGCATGCTTTCCAGCCTAAGGGGGTGGAAAGACCCCAAATCGCTCACCATCAGCATCCAGTTTGGAGACGAGTAGCGTGCTTACGGGAGCGATTCTGGCGGGCGGCCAGAGTCTTCGCTATGGACGAAACAAAGCCATCGAGCCTTTTCGCGGTGAGCGGATGATCGACCGTGCGCTGCAGTCCCTGCGCTCACGCTGTGATCCGTTGCTCGTGATCGCCAATGACTTGACGCCGTACTTCGGGGTGAAGGCTCATCTGTTGCTGGACCTCCGGCCTCAGCAGGGTCCGCTTGGAGGGATCCATACGGCACTTTTCTTCAGTCCGCATGAATGGGTGCTCGTGCGCGCAACGGACATGCCTTTCCTGGCTCCGGAGCTTCTTGAGGCTCTTCTGGACCGCACGGAGGGTTTCGATGTGGTCGTGCCACTCACCGGGGACCGCTACGAGCCGCTTAGCGCTCTCTATCGGCGCAGCTGTATTCCGGCCGTCTTAAGAGTGATCGAGAGCGGGAGAAGACAAGTCATCGCCTTTTACGACCGGGTGAAGGTCAACACGGTTCCCGAAACGATCTGGCGGTCCTTCGACCCTCAGGGGCTCAGCTTTCGAAATGTGAATACGCAGGATGATATGCGTGACCTCTCATGCATCTAGATGACGCCCGACAACTGGCGCTTGGTCATTGCCGCACTCTGGAGTCGGAGCGGGTCCTGCTCAATAGGGCCATGGGGAGGGTTTTGGCTGCGGGGATACAAGCCGAACGGGATGTTCCGGCAGTGCCTCGTTCCCGATTCGACGGATATGCCGTGCGCAGTGGGGACCTCGCCGGAGCGAGCCCCGGGAGCCCTGTGACTCTGAAGGTACGCAGTCTCTCGATCGTCGCCGGACACGATGCGGATGTGGAGGTCCGGCGAGGCGAGTGCGTGCGTATCATGACGGGGGGCCTTCTCCCCGAGGGGGGCGATGCCGTTTTGGCTCAGGAATGGGTGAAGCTCGGCCCGGGGGGGCTGGAGGTTTCTGAGCCCTGCTCCGCAGGGGACGGCGTCTTTCTTCCAGGCACGGATGCTCGCCGGGGCGAAAAAGTCTTGGACGCCGGTGACGTCTTGACCCCAACCCTCATGGCGCTCGCGATGGGCCTCGGTTTGTGCGAAGTGTCGGTTGTCCGGAGGCCGAAGGTCGCCATTCTATCGACTGGCGACGAGGTCCAGGAGCTTGGGGAGCCCCTGGGGGGGATGTTCATGCCCGGCAACACCCGCTATCTCCTGGCATGGTCGATCTGCCAACAGGGGGCGCAGCCGTTCCACTTGGGGACGGTGAGGGATGAGCCCGCCCTGATCACGGCCAAACTGACCGAGGCAGACGCGGATCTTGTGATCAGCACGGGGGGAATGGGCCAGGGAGATCGGGACTTCATCCTCAAGGCGTGGGAGATGCTCGGGATTCGCCCCCTGTTTTCGGAGCTGAATCTATCACCCGGTAGACGCTCGGCAATGGGTGTCGGGAAGAATGGAACGCTCTTTTGTGGTCTTCCTGGGAGTCCATGGGGAGCCCAGGTGGTTTGCAGCGAAATTGTCTCACCCATGATCAGGAGCATGCAAGGGGTGAGGGAAGTGGAGCCGTTCAGCGTTAAGGCCAGGCTCACCGGCCTGGCGAAAAACAGAACGGACGGCTTCAAGGCCATCCGGGGGACACTTGATCTCACGGAGGGCGAGGTGCGTTTCTGTCCATCATCGAGCCGGAAGGGATCCCGGTTTTCAGGGCTGAAGACTGAGCCGGCCTATGCCCTTATGGAGGCAGGGAGAACGGAGGCGAAAGCCGGTGAATGGGTTCTGGCTCGGCTTCACGATTTCCCCTTGCTTGCTTCGCCTTTGTTCTCGGTGGTAAAGTGAACAGAAATGACCAGATCAGTAGAGCCAGCGTCATTTGCGAGCCCGGAGCCTGATACCTGGTGGTCAGCTTACGGATAGAGAGGTCAGGATGCTCAAAGGGACAACGATCGAACTGCACTACTATCGGATACTCGAGAGAGCTCTGGTACCCCGTCTGACTCGAGTTGGCCTGAAGCCGGATCACATTTCCCTGCTGGGGCTCTTCTGCAGTCTGCTGGCGGGAGTGAGCTTTTCGTTTTATCCTCTGTTGGGAGGAATCTTCACGCTGCTGACCGGGCTATTGGACACACTCGACGGTAGCCTGGCCAGGGCCACGGGCCAGAGCAAAAAATTCGGAGCGTTCCTCGATTCCGTGCTGGACCGTTACACGGAGTTGCTCATCTATCTCGGGATCTGGTGCTATTTTTATCGACAGGGGACGACTTCCCCTTATTTTTCTCTGACCTTCCTGCTCATTTTGTTCGGCTCACTCATGGTGAGCTATACGCGAGCCCGTGCCGAAGGCTTGGGTGAACGTTGCATGGTCGGGGTTTTTCAGAGGGGAGAGCGGATTATTCTGATCGGACTGGCCGGTATATTCAATCCTTTCGTCAATCGGTGGATCGGGGCTCCCAGCGGCCACTGGATCCAAGATATCGTTCTGGTGACCGTGCTGCTCACGTTGGCGATCGGAACCAATTTGACCGCCATTTGGCGGTTCTTGCACGTGTTGAACAACCTCCGGCGGCAGTTTTAAGACGGGATCGCCCCAAAACGCCATCTCGTGGGAGAACGGGCAAGTCAAGTCACAGGTCGCAAGGAGGATCACTGGAGTGGTGTGGCGCCTTTTTTGAGGATAATCCGGTCGTCTTCTCTGAAGATTTCGAACGAGTCTCCAACCTCAAACCCAAGCTGCTCAATGAGGAGAACCTTGTTCAGGGTGATGCTGCCGCTTTGACCGATGGTCCTGAAACTGTTGGTCTTGATGAGCATGACTGGCGGTTTGGGCTGCTGCTTCTCCCTTCGTATCACAACTGGGCGCTCGGCCGTGGCGTTAGGTCTGAGATCCTGCCTCGAAAAGCCGACCTGGGGGATTTCTCCAAGCTCCATCAGACCCCGCATGTAAAGGTCCTGGACCTCACTCTTGAAGCGAATTCCAAAGAGCTTCTGCACGGACTCCAGCGAGCGCCCGTTGCGGATTTCATTCACGACGAGCTTGGCGTCAATGTTCTTGTACTCGACCTGCATTGTCTCTCCTAAGATCTCCTGAGGAAGGGGCCCGCCTTGAAAGAAGGCGAACCTGCTCGTTGAACGTATCAGTCCGTCCCATGCGCACGTCCCGTTCCGGCGGAATGACCCACCGCAAACCGGCTTAACGGCAGACATCCGGACGGTGAGATGCAAGCTAGAAAGCGGCTGCACTTCACCCTTGCCGGTAGGATGCGATAATGAATCCTCGCTGCGTCACGTACTAATGGGGGCACAGCCTGGAATGGTTAAAACCATTGAGGGTATTGAACCGCGTGCAAAGCGGGCGGTTCGGAAGCATCGCTACCGTAAATAAACATCGCACGGAAGTCAACAGGAGATTAGAGATTTCATGCGGGATGACGCTGATGGGAGGCAAAATAACAGGAGCTCCCAGCCGGGTGCTCCTGTCATCTGCAAATCAAGATTCCCTCGAATCCGGCCGGCGTCAGACCTGACATTGCTCGAGTCGACGCCGCATGATGTGGCTCAGCTCCCGGGTGAGAGTCAGAACGCGCTCCGCCGCGCGCTGAGGCAGGCTGCCGCAGCCGCAGCTGGGAGTAAACAGGGACTGGGTCAGCAGTCGGGAAAGCGGCAGGTGCTCTCCGACGAGGGTCTGGACGGAGCTCAACCAGCGCTGGGCAAGACCGTCCGCGGTTTCTTGCTCAAGAATCTCAGGATTGTTGGTTGGCACGATTCCCCAGGCGACGATCCCACCCTTGGACAGAAAGGCTTCTAAACCCTTTCGGTACAGCACGAACCGGTCAAAGTAGCTGTAAGCGTCGAAGTTGACGACGTCGATGCCGGAATCGAAAACGAGTCCCCAATCCGTGTTGGCACAGACGTGGATGCCTGCGAGAGCGCCTCGCGAGTGTATCATGTCGGCAACCTCCCGGAGCATGCCGAGGATGAGCTCCCCCGTCACGCTGATAAATGCCGAGGAGCCATAGCCCGCCAGCGCAGGCTCATCCATGAAGACGATAACCGGACATCCGAATTGACTCAGGTGATGGACCTGCCATGCAGCCTTCATCGCAACAAGCTTGATCACAAGGTCCTGCCAGCGTTCGTCGTAGAGCAGGAGTCGCTCCTTTTCGTCCTTGAGACCGGAGAGAAGCGTGAATGGTCCGACAACCTGCCCTTTGATTGCCTTCAGCCCGGCCACATTGCGAAGCATCTCCAAAAAGCGGAGAAAGGTGCGAGCCGTTTCCTTTCCCATCTGGAATCGAGAAGAAGCAATGTCTTGGGCTCCTTCCGACACGGCCAGATAGGCTTCGTAAAAGGCGTAAGCATCTGCTTCGAAATCTGCGGATTCAGCAGCAAAGGATAGACGGTCCCCTTCGTAACGGACTCCCGGCAGCCCTTCGAGATACTGAACCATCATCTGTTCCGCAAGGATGCTTGACAGTTGTGGCCAGGCTGGAACCTCCGGAACTGCCTTCAGGACAAGGTCGATCGCGCTGTCCGGGTCCGTGTGCGGCATGCTTCCGATAAGGGTCCCCGCCGCTCGGGGCTGCCAGTTCACCATGGGCTGTCTCCTCAGAATAGGCTTTCAGGTATGGTTGAGCCTGCCCGACGGGCATCTTCATCCCCCTATCATAGGCGCCTGGAAAGGGTCAACAGCTGAGGTGTGGCCAGGATTGTAGCGGGCTCCCCAAATTGGTTGACACCGAACCAAAAATTGGGCAAACGACATGTAGAGTCCTTTGAAAACATACGGGAAAATTTAGGGGGGGGGATGTTTTATGAAAAGGGGCGTGAAAGGTTTATCATGCGTGGTGTTGTTTGGTTTGGCGTGTATGCTGGCTTATCCTCAAGGGGTTCTGGGGGCTGGGTTTGCCTTGTACGAGACAGGGGCCCGTGCCAACTCCTTGGGATCGGCCATGGTCGGACGCGCGGATGACCCGTCGGCCATCTTTTTCAACCCAGCTGGGATCACCCAGCTCCCCGGATTCCAGGTGATGGGAGGAGCCATTCTTATTGCGCCGGGGACGACCGTCACGACGCATGTCCCGGGCATTGGGGATGTAAGCACCTCAACTGACGACCACATCTGGGTTCCTCCCCATCTCTACGCCACGTATCAAATCAACAACCATCTGTGGTTTGGCTTCGGCATGTTCTCTCCTTTCGGTCTGGGAACTGAATTCGACGGGGACTGGCCCGGGCGCTTCAACAGCTACAGGGTCATCATTGAGACTCTGAATGTGAATCCCAACATCGCGTGGAAGATCAACGACGAGTGGTCGGTTGCGGCAGGCTTCAATGCCATGTGGTTCAATCTGGATCTGCGCAACAAGATCGATCCGATCCGGACGGGCAATAACCCGCGCAACTTCTTCAACGTTGACCAGCAGCTCAAAGGTGATTCCTGGGGGTTCGGTGGGAACGTTGCCGTCCGTTATCAGCCATTGGATTGGCTGGCTTTCGGGGCTTCCTACCGCAGTCGGATGAAACAGACGGTTGAAGGTCGGGCGGATTTCGCTCGGCCGGCAGCGCTGAAGAGGACACCATTCTTCAAGGACACGGACGCGACGGGGTCCATCGTTCTTCCCGATGAGCTGTTCCTGGGGGTCACATTCTATCCGAGTAAGGTTTGGAGCATCGAGCTGGGTGCGTTTTGGACGAATTGGAGCACTTTCGACGAGCTGACGATCCACTACAAGAATGCCATTGCTCCGGGAGTGGATTCTGCAACCCGCGAGAAGAATTGGACCGACGTTTGGCGCATCCACGGCGGAGTCGAGTACAAGGTTTGCAACTGGCTGGATCTCAGGACCGGCTACGAATACGATATGGAGCCCATTCCCGACAAGCACGCCGACTATCTGGTTCCTGCCAACGACCGGCATCTTTTCGCCTTCGGTCCAGGACTTCACTGGGGTCCCTGGAATCTCGACCTCTCCTATATGTACCTGCTGATCACCGACCGGGACGTCGATGCCAGGCAACGGACGGACGGCGTCCTCGATTCCAAGTTTCGGGACGGGGATGCCCACTTGTTTGGGCTCAGTGTCACCCGCAAGTTCTAGTCGCTTTGTTGAATTGACCGTTTTGGGGGGCCAGGCCGCCTGGGAGCTGCCTGGCTCCTCCTTTTCTTTTGAATGAGCGAGGAGGCGGCTCCATGGCAGATGATTTAAAGAAGATGTATCGGACGGTGATGGAAGACCATTTCCCCGACTCCCTCACCCTTCGTTTCGGGGACCAGGAGCTCCAGTATCGCAAGAGAGCCTGGAAGTTTCCGGATTCGAAAACGGGCGAGCTCATCGAAAAAGGGCTCCGGTATGGTGAGAATCCCGGGCAGGAAGCGGCGCTGTTCGAGTTGGTGGGAGGGCACCTGTCGCTTGGCGACTGTCGGTTCATCGATCCCGGCAATGGGCTCGTGAGTGCAATCCGGGAAGAGGACATGCTCCAGGAAGGCAAGCATCCCGGCAAGACGAATCTGACGGACCTGGATAACGGCCTCAATATTTTAAAATTTATGATGCACAAGCCCGCGGCGGTCATCCTGAAGCACAACAACCCGTGCGGGGCTGCTTTGGGGAAGTCGCTTTCCGAGGCTTATTATCGTGCCAACCGGGCCGACCGGATTGCCGCATTCGGGGGGTGTCTGGTTGTGAACCGGCCCCTGGACAAAGAGACGGCGGCGATGGTCTCGCAGAATTATCTCGAAGTGGTTGCCGCCCCGGATTACGAGGAAGGAGCGCTCGAAGCGCTCAAGAGCCGGCCGAATCTTCGCATCATCCAGGTGGCCCGTATCGACCGCCTCCGCGACTATGTTCAGCGACGATTCGTTGATTTCAAATCCCTGATGGACGGCGGCCTCATCGTGCAGCAGTCCCCGCTGAACAAGGTCCTTGAGGCCAAGGACCTGACTCTGGCCGAGACCTCCCATGATGGCAAAACCTACCGGATTCAACGCGCCCCGACCGAGCGGGAGATGAACGATCTGCTTTTCGGGTGGTTCATCGAGCAGGGAGTGACGTCCAACTCGGTTCTTTACGTCAAAGACGAGTGCACGGTGGGAATCGGCACGGGGGAGCAGGATCGTGTTGGAGTCGCGGAGATCGCGGTCTTCAAAGCCTACCAGAAATACGCCGATGCCCTGTGCTTCGACCGCTACGGCATTCCTTATAAAGACCTTGAGCTTGCGATCGAGAAAGGACAGCGTCCGCGCGAAGAGAAAGACGCCATCGACCATGAAACCGGCGAGGCCAAGGCTGGCCTGATCGGCGCCGCAATGGTCTCGGATGCTTTCTTCCCCTTCCGCGATGGCGTTGATGTGGGTCTCCGCCAGGGAATCACCGCTGTCGTCCAACCCGGCGGCTCCATGCGCGACTGGGAAGTGATC
>CAZIEW010000001.1:200592-202448 GCA_964538515.1 uncultured Syntrophobacteraceae bacterium | reverse complement strand
ATTGACAATTTCAGGCATCGCATGAGAAAACAGCCCATCGTGTAGCGTTTTCCGAGGCTGCCTCGTCGCGATGGAAGACCCCTTGCGTCGGTGTTCGGGGCAGGCCGGCCGACAGTCACTTGAGAGGATGGTCCCAGCGATGCCCGAGCCGAGCAAATTGTCCGTTGATCGATCGAATCGCGATACACCCCTGGAACGAATCACGTTGAGCCTTCTGCTTCTGTTGGTGGGAGCCTTGGCGCTGTCGGGATGCTCGATCAAGCGGATGGCGATCAACAGTTTGGGTGATGCCTTGTCCGAAGGCTCGTCGGTCTATGCGACCGATGACGACCCAGACCTGGTTGGCGCGGCTCTGCCGTTCGGTCTCAAGACGATCGAAAGCCTCCTGGCGGAATCGCCCCATCACAAGCAGCTCCTTCTGGCCGCGACCAGCGGCTTCACCCAGTATTCCTATGCGTTCGTTCAAACGGAAGCGGATTTCGTCGAAGACACCGATTTTGCCCGCGCGACGGCGCTGCGCGAGCGGGCCGGGCGGCTGTACCGTCGAGCCCAGGGGTATGGCATCCGGGGCCTTGAGGAAATACACCCGGATGTGATCCAGTCGCTTCGGGCGGACCAGGAAGGGACGCTCAACAAGTTCCAAAAGAAAGACGTGGGGCTGCTCTACTGGACGGCCATGGCCTGGGGAGCCGCGATTTCGCTTAACAAGACGGACACGGAGCTGGGGGCCGGACTTCCTCTGGTGGAGGCGATGATGAAACGTGCCCTCGAGCTCGATGAAGGCTATCAGCTTGGCTCAATCCACGACTTCTTCATCCTGTACGAAGGGGGGCGGCCGGCGGCCGCGGGCGGCTCGGTCGAGAAGGCCCGCTGGCACCTGAAGCGCGCGCTCGAGCTGTCGAAGGGGGGCCGGGGGGCGCCGCTCGTTTCGTTTGCCGAAACAGTGGATGTGGGGCTTCAGGATCGGGCGGAGTTCGAAAAGCTCCTCAAGGAGGCGCTGGCCATCGATGTGAACGGCCTGCCGGAGCAGCGGCTTGCGAACGTGCTGGCTCAGCGGCGAGCGCGTTGGCTGCTCGGGCGGATGGATCGGCTTTTTGTGGAGTAAGCAAAGGAGGGGCGGTGGTGGTCTGGCGTAGGGGGAGACAGGGGGGCCTGGTTTGGCTGGTGGCCGTGACCATTCTGGCTGCG
This sequence comes from uncultured Syntrophobacteraceae bacterium, assembly GCA_964538515.1. Lineage (GTDB taxonomy): Bacteria > Desulfobacterota > Syntrophobacteria > Syntrophobacterales > Syntrophobacteraceae > CALBZH01. The sequence goes on along the minus strand of CAZIEW010000001.1, from coordinate 201,260 downwards.
GCGCATGGTGCGTGGGCGAAGGAAGAAGTGGTGATCAAGATGGCGACGCTTGCGCCTCAGGGGTCCGAGTGGCACCAGGTGCTGCAGGAGATGGGCGCGACGTGGCAGAGAGTGTCCAACGGGCGGGTCGCTTTCCGACTCTACGCGGGAGGGGTTGCCGGAGACGACGGCGATGTCGTCCGGAAGATGCGGCTTGGGACGCTCAACGCGGGGCTTCTGAGCGGCACGGGCCTCAGCGACATCGATCGCAGCGCTCTGGCCATCCAATTGCCGATGGCATTCGCTGACTACGGCGAGCTGGACTGCGTGCGGCAGCAGATCGGACCTCAGATCGAAAAGGAGCTCGAAGCGAAGGGCTTCATCCTGCTCGGATGGACGGACGCCGGGTGGGCGCACTTTTTCACGAAATCCCCCGTACGAACGCCCGAGGACATGAAGCAGCTCAAGATGTTCGTGTGGGCCGGGGATGACCAGTACGTGGAGCTGTGGAAAAAGGCCGGCTTCAACCCCGTGCCGCTCCCTTCCACCGAGATCTCGACGGCCCTCCAGACGGGGCTGGTGAATGCCGTGACTTCGACCGTCCAAGGCGTCGAGCTGCTGCAATGGTACAAACAGGTCGACCACATGTGCGACCTCAAATGGGCGGTGCTCCTCGGGGGGATCGTGGT
>CAZIEW010000001.1:96313-200582 GCA_964538515.1 uncultured Syntrophobacteraceae bacterium | reverse complement strand
AGATCCCGGCGGACGTGCGTCCGGCCATGAAGGAGGCCGCCGTGGGTGCCTGCAAGCGTCTCAGCGAGTTCTCCCGGCAGTCCGAGGCCAAGGACATTGAGGTTCTCAAGCAGCAGGGCGTGAAGGTGGTTCCCGTGGATGCGGCGGCCATTGCCCAGTGGCGACAGCTCATCGACGGGGTCCTGCCGAAAGTCCGTGGGAGCTATCTGCCCGAAAAATACCTCGATGCGGTGCTCAAGCTGCGCGACCAGTGCCGCAAGCAGGCGGGTAAGGGCAGCGGGAATTGAACGTGCGCGCGCTCATCGAGGGCATCGGGAAGGGGGTGCTCGTCCTGGCCTTCCTGCTGCTCACCGCGATGCCCCTCATCGACTTTCTGGGACGTCCTCTTGCCGGCTTTCACATCCCGGGGTCCTCCACCTATACCCAGCAGCTCACCTTTTACCTGGCGTTTCTGGGAGGACTGCTCGCCACCTGGACGAGCAGCCACCTGACCCTTTCGACGGCGGCGCTGCTGCCCCAGGGAAACGGGCGGCGCGTGGCCGAATACGTCGCCGCGTGCGCGGTGGCGTCCGTTTCGGCTGTCCTGACCTATTCGAGCGTCTGCGTGGTGCTGGCCGAGCGGGAGCAGGGGCAGATGCTTTCCTTCGGCCTGCCGCTTTGGATCAGCGAGAGCGTCATGCCGCTCGCTCTCGGATTGATGGCCTTGAGTTACGTGGTCTCATCGTCTCGGAGCTGGCTCGGGCGGCTCGGCGTCGTCCTGGTCGTGGGGGCGGTGTTCGGACTGGGATGGATCTCCTCGTCGGACCCCTTGGTCTGGCTGCTGTGTGCCCTCTTGATCGCGGCGACGCTGCTGGGCTCGCCCGTCTTTGCGGCCATGGCCGGCATCGGGATGATCCTGTTCTGGAGGGAAGCCACCCCGGTATCGGCCGTTACGGCTGAAATCTATCGCCTCATCGCGTCCCCGACGCTGCCCGCCATCCCGCTTCTCACGGCCACCGGCTTTGTCCTTGCCGACACGCAGGCACCCCACCGGCTCGTGCGCCTCTTCCGGGCTCTCTTCGGCTTCATGCCTGGAGGGGTCGGGATTCTGGTCGCGGCCGTCTGCGCGCTTTTCACGTCCCTCACCGGAGGCTCCGGGGTCACGATCATCGCGCTGGGGGGGCTGGTCTACCCGATGCTCCTCGAGGACGGCTATACGGAACGGTTTTCGTTGGGCCTGGTCACGGCGGCCGGGAGTCTGGGGCTGCTTTGGCCCCCGTGTCTGGCCGTAATCCTGTACAGCGTGGTGGCCGGGATCCCTGCGGACCAGCTGTTCATCGGAGGCATGGTGCCGGGGCTCGTGCTCTTTCTGCTGGTGGTGGGCTACGCCATCCACACGGGCCTCCAGATCGACAAGGCGCGACAGCCGTTTGTCTGGAAGGAAGCCCTGGCCGCAGCCTGGGAAGCCAAGTGGGAGCTGTCCATCCCGCTTGCGATCGTGCTGCTCTTCGGGACGGGGCTCGCCTCGCTGCTGGAGACCTCCGCGTTTGCCTGCGCCTACACCATGCTGATCGCCTGTTTCATTCGGCGCGACATCCATCCGCTGCGCCAGCTGCCGCGCGTGCTGGTGAAGGCCGGCGCCCTCGTCGGTGCCGTGCTGCTTCTGCTCAGCTGCGCCATGGGACTCACCAGTTACCTCGTGGACGCGCAGATCCCCGATCAACTGCTCCGGAGCGTCGAGACGCACATCCACTCGCCCCTCGTCTTTCTGCTCGTGCTGAACGTCGTTCTGCTGGTGCTGGGAAGTGTCCTCGAGATCTTCTCGGCCATCATCGTGCTGACCCCGCTGGTGATCCCGCTCGGGACCGCCTTCGGGATCCACCCGGTCCATCTGGGTATCATCTTCCTGGCCAACCTGGAGCTGGGCTTCCTCTTTCCGCCGGTCGGGCTGAACCTGCTGTTGTCGTCATCCCGGTTCCATAAGCCGCTCGCTTCCTTGTACAAGCATGTGCTGCCCTTCGTGTTGATCCTGGGCGTCGGGGTCTTGCTGATCACCTACATCCCGCCGCTCTCGCTCGGGATGCTCCGGCTGCTGGGCTACATCTGAAAACGTCGAGATGAATCAAAGAGGGTTTCATGGGCGGCCATCTGGTTCTCGTCGGGGGCGGTCACGCGCACCTTGCCACACTCAAGGGGATCGGCGGCTACGTGAGCCGAGGCCACCGGGTGACTCTTATCAATCCATCGACCTACCATTACTATTCCGGGATGGGGCCTGGGCTGCTCTCGGGACTCTACCGGCCCCAGGAGGCGCGCTTCAATGTGGGGAAGATGGTTGAGCGCGGGGGAGGCAGCTTCATCGAGGGCCGTGTCACGCGCATCGATCCGGGAAGTCGCGCCGCGATCCTGGCCGACGGACGATCGGTGCCCTACGATGTGGCTTCGTTCAATCTGGGGAGCGAAGTCGTGCCAGTACGCCGCCAAAGAAGTCATGCCGGGCAAGAGAACACCCCACCATCCCCCCTCGAGGGGGGAATCAAAGGGGGGTGTGCCTTGCGGAACATGGCTGACAGAGCACTGGACGGCCTTGATCCGACGCCGGCGCGTGTTTTTCCCGTGAAGCCGATCATCAATCTCCTCACGGCCCGCCGGGCGATTCTTGACCTTGCACGGGAACGTGGGATCGAGATCGTCATTATCGGCGGGGGGCCGGCGGGGATCGAGCTTGCGGGGAACGCCTGGCGGTTGGCCAACGAGCATCGAATAACGGCGCGGATCTCCTTGATCAGCAGTCGGGCCATTCTGGAGAAGTTTCCCGCCCGGGCGAGGCGTCTCGCACTCGAGTCGTTCTCAGCCCGCGGTATAAGGGTTCGGGAGCACGTCCGGATGGCTTCGATGGAAAGCGCTCACGTGAGGTTCTCGGACGGCACGGACACTCCGTATGATGTCGCCTTTCTGGCCTCAGGGATTCGTCCCCCTGAAATCTTTCGAGAATCGGGCCTTCCGGTGACCGAAGACGGCAGCCTTCGCGTGGATGAGGATCTTCGATCCGTGGCCCATCCTGACCTGTTCGGCGGCGGTGATTGCGTTAGCGTGAACGGCTACCATCTTGCCAAGGTGGGAGTCCATGCGGTGGGGCAGAGCCGGGTGCTGCGGCACAACCTGCTTGCGGCTCTCGAGGGACGACGCATGCGCCCCTTCGTTCCGAAAAAGCACTACATGCTGATCCTGAGCCTGGGGGACGGACGGGGGATCTTGTGCAAACGAGGCTGGGCCTTTCAGGGGCGCTGGGTGTTCCTGCTGAAGGACTATGTTGACAGACGCTTCATGCGAGCGTTCCAGGTTTCAGGCGAGCGAACGGAGCCTTGAACCGGACGTCCTCTCATCGCTCCTTGCGAAGTGAGGCGTCCCGTGCCGGTACGGCGGGCCATTCTCCACGGCCTGTTGGAGCAGCCTTTTGGGGACGATCACTTGGGAGATTTCCTGCTGATCGTGGTCGTTCCGAGCACCGCTTGCTGCTTGGAACGATCACGGACCATGGGTTGTCTTGTTGCTGGGTTGCGAGTGCCGCCATGGAGCAAGGGTTCTCGCGGGTCGACAAGGACCAAGTCGTGGGGTCTTTGTCTTGGTGGGGTGGGGCCGTCAAGCCCCGAACGCCATCGCGAGGGTGCTTTCGATCACGGCGCACCCGAAGATGGCCGCGCGCAGAAAGCTGGGATTTTCGCTGCTCCATTCCTCCAAGTAGAACAATACGCCCAGAAGCAACAAATAGCCGGCCAGTGTCGACATTGGGATATCCTTTCTTTCATTTCGCTCGATCGCTCTGTTGTCGCTTGAATCGAAACCTTGGACCCCTTCCCCACGTGATCGATTTCTTGAGGGCTCGCCAGGTTTCACCACTTATCGGATGCGCTTGGTCAGGTCTTGAGTCTCTTGCATCGTCTCTCTGTCCGTGCATTACCGCTTGCTCACCCGCATGCCGTGCCGGTTGACGTGTAACATCCTTCTTGCTGTCCGGCAATCGTCCAAGAATCATCTCGGAAAGGGTGAGATCCAAATCTCATGCCATCCTCGGCAGTTGCGCCAGGATCCGCCCGAAGGAATACGATGGTGGGCCGGGGGCAAACGGCCAACGGCAGCGAGCGAGACATGATTTGAACTCCCATCCGTTTCGTGTCATTATCTTGTCAGGTGGACGCGCTTTGTGTGCCGTCCGTGAGCTCCTGTCGAACACCCCGTCAAAGGAATGGGCCATATGAGTCGATTGTTCAAGATTTCAGCTCTGGTTTTGGGTTGTGTGCTCGGTTTAAGCCCTTCGGCCGCGCAGGCGCAGCACAAAGAAACAGCCAAAGTCTACCAATCGATGCAGGTGCTGAACGAAATCATGTCCATCCCCGAGGGGGGAATTCCCGACTCTCTCCTGCGCTCGGCTTACGGCATTGCGATCTTTCCAGGACTCCTGAAGGCGGGCTTCATCTTGGGGGCGCGCTATGGCGGGGGCGTCATGATGGTGCGCTCCGACCAGCAGGGGTGGAGCAACCCGGTCTTTTTCACGCTCATCGGGGGAAGTATCGGTTGGCAGATCGGGGCGCAATCTACGGATATCATTCTTGTTTTCAGAACTATCCGCAGTCTGGATGCCATCACGAGCGGCAAGTTCACTCTGGGGGCCGACGCGTCCGTGGCAGCCGGTCCGGTGGGACGTCACGCTTCTGCCGAAACCGATGTGACCTTCTCTGCCGAAATCCTCTCTTATTCCAGGAGCCGAGGCCTTTTTGCCGGGCTTTCGGTCGAGGGAGCGGCTCTGCAGGTCGACTACGATGCCAATGAGACCTTCTACAGCAGGCCGGCCATCCTCCCCATGCAGATCTTCCGGACTTACGACATGCAGGTTCCGCCCGTGGTGGACGAGCTGAAGAGGACATTGCGCTCGTATTCGGGGCAACAGCCGTGAAGGTGCTCTTTGCCGCGGACACGCACGTCCATCCGGCTCATCTGGATCGATTTCTGCGCCTGGCGGCGCTCATGCGTCCGGGTGCCGCCATCCTCGGGGGAGACCTGATTCCTGCCTGGCGCAAGTCGATTCAAGAATCCATCCAACCGCACTGCAACTGGGTCCGGGACAGGCTGCTTCCCCGTGTCGAGGCATTTTGTCGGATGTGTCCTGAAACACGTGTCTTTCTCGACCTGGGGAACGACGACATCGCCGCGGCGCTGCCCCTGCTGCAGGAACGGGATGGGCGCGACTTTTCGCTGCTGCACATGAAGATCGTCCCGATCGGGGCGGACTTGGCCGTTGCGGGGTACATGAGCGTCAATCCGACACCATTTCGTATCAAAGACCGCGAAAGGCCCGATTGCAGGGACGAAAATGGTCTGCGCGATTGGGGGGTGCGGTTGGAGGGCTCGATAACGGCGGGGGGCGTTGAGACGGCGGTGAGCCTGCATGCGGTCGCAGAGACGATCGAAGACGACCTGGATGCGCTTTCGACACGCCTGGAAACCGCTGAATGGGCGACTTCCCGGTTTCTATTCGTCAGCCACTGCCCACCAAGGGGGACGGCACTGGATCGCACCTTGCACGGGGGCCACGTGGGAAGCCGCGCGGTGAGGCGATTCATCGAGCGCTGGGCGGAGCGCGGTCGGCTCGTGGCAAGTCTCCACGGCCACATCCACGAATCGCCGATGGAGACGGGCTCCATCATGGAGCGCTTCGGCTCGGTGCCGGCGTTCAACGTCGGCCAGCAGCGGGACGTTCTCCGGGCGCTGTGCTTCGATACGGGGGATCCGATCGGCACGGCGGAGTTGCTGCTCGATCCGAAGCCCTGAGGGGATTTCCCGAAAGGAGACATGGATTTCGGCCAGAGACGTGCCGGAATGACGTCTCACGGTAGCGCCGCTTTCCACGGCGGCGAATGGCGGGTTGGGGTGCTCGCTGTCTGAACGAGGCGCCGCCAGGGAAGGCGGCGCTACCGAGTGAGCCAGGTTATCCTGGATGGTTCGAGTGGTTATGACTCCCGCCCCTATGCCCGTGTCAAGTGCCGGTACTTGATGCGGTGCGGTTGGTCGGCGGCGGCTCCCAACCGTCGTTTGCGATCCGCTTCGTAGTCCGAGTAGTTCCCTTCGAACCAGACCACGGTGCTTTCCCCTTCGAAGGCCAGAATGTGGGTGGCGATCCGGTCGAGGAACCAGCGGTCGTGGCTGATCACCACGGCGCATCCCGCGAAGTTCAACAGCGCCTCTTCGAGTGCCCGCATAGTGTTCACGTCCAGGTCGTTGGTCGGCTCGTCGAGCAGAATGACATTGGCGCCCGCTTTTAACATGCGGGCGAGGTGAACCCGGTTGCGCTCGCCCCCGGAGAGCAGGCCGACCTTCTTCTGCTGGTCGGCTCCCGTGAAGTTGAAGCGGGCGGCGTAGGCGCGCGCTTTAACCTGTCGATCGCCAAGCTGGATCGTGTCCTCGCCGTCGCTGATGACTTCCCACACAGCTTTTTCCGGGCTCAGAGCGTCACGGCTTTGCTCCACGTAAGCGAGCTTCACGGTGTCTCCGATGCGGAACGATCCCGCATCGGGCTGCTCTTCCCCGGTGAGCATTCGGAAGAGCGTTGTCTTGCCGGCGCCGTTGGGCCCGATCACGCCGACGATCCCGCCGGGCGGCAGGGAGAAGCTCATCCCCTCCATGAGGATGTTGTCGCCGTAGGACTTGGTCACGTTGTGGGCTTCGATCACCACGTCGCCCAGGCGAGGTCCGGGCGGGATGTAGATTTCGAGCTCCTGGATGGATTTTTCCGTGTCCTGTTTGAGCAGGTTTTCGTACGCATTGATGCGCGCCTTGGATTTGGCGTGCCTGCCCTTGGGGGACATGCGGATCCATTCCAGCTCGCGATCGAGGGTGCGCTGGCGCTCGGATTCGGCCTTCTCCTCGTTCTTGAGCCGGGCCTGCTTCTGTTCAAGCCACGACGAGTAGTTCCCCTGCCACGGAATCCCCTGGCCGCGGTCCAGCTCCAGGATCCACCCGGCAACGTTGTCGAGAAAATAGCGGTCGTGGGTCACCGCGATGATGGTGCCCGGGTAGCGCTGCAGGTGATGCTCGAGCCACGCGACGGTTTCCGCATCCAGGTGGTTCGTGGGCTCGTCGAGGAGCAGAATGTCGGGCTCCTGCAGCAGGAGCCTGCACAGGGCCACACGGCGCTTTTCTCCGCCGGAAAGGACGCTGACGGGTGTGTCACCCGGCGGGCAGCGCAGTGCGTCCATGGCCATCTCCAGCCGTGAATCCAAATCCCAGGCGTTGACGGCGTCGAGCTTCTCCTGCACCTCGCTCTGCCGTTCCAGGAGCTTCTCCATTTCCTCGTCGGACATGGGCTCGGCAAACTTCTCGTTGATCTGGTTGAAGTCGTTCAGGAGATCGACGATCGGCTGGACGCCTTCCTCGACAACCTCACGCACGGTCTTGGACGAATCCAGCTGAGGCTCCTGTTCCAGGTAACCCACCGTGTGGCCGGGCGAGAGGATCGTCTTGCCGTTGAATTCCTTGTCGACACCGGCGAGGATTTTGAGAAGCGACGTCTTGCCCGAGCCGTTCAAGCCCAGGACGCCGATTTTCGCTCCGTAGAAGTAGGACAAGTAGATGTCTTTCAGGATGGGCTTCTTGTCGTAATACTTGCTCACGCCCACCATGGAGTAAATGACCTTGTTCGGCTCTGTGCTCATGCCACCCTCTGAAACGTGTAGTTGCCCTTGAAGAATTCCTCGACATACCAGTCGATTCGGCCATCATCGGAAAGGACCATGTCAAGCAAGCGGACGGACCCCAGAAGCCGTCCGACCATGTCGAGCTTCTCCTCGATGTCCTCTCGCCCGTATTTTTTCAGCTCGCCCCGGACCATGTCGCCCTTGATTTCCGTCTTGAATCCCAACCGCTTCAAGATCTTGGTGATGAGCGCGGCGCGCCGGGAGCGACGTCCGATATCCGCGGCTCCGCCCTTGAACGAGAAGGTGATGTAGTTGTCGTTGACCTGGTCGCCGCAATAGGAGTCCACAACGGCGAAATGATACCCAAGTCGAGAATTGAAGTTGAGGTACTCGTCGGAGATCACGACGTAATTCGGTCCCCCCATGCGGTCTTCCTGGGTTGGGTCCCTGAGCATGGATTCGGACAGGATCGACGCGAAACCCTTCCAGTCCAACCCGACGGCTCCCAGCCACTGAACGTCCGGATGGGTCATGCCGCGGAGCAGGGCCAGAAACGGCACAGACGCAACGTTCTCGATCCTCGCGACGGGCGTGCCCGGCGGTGCCTTCAGGCCGCCGCCCAGGTCCACGGCGAAGATCTTCATGGGAAGAGGCACCTTGATGTCAACCGCAAAAGTTTCGTCCACCCCAATTTCGTCGCTGATCTGGAACATCTCGCGCATGGAGATCTCGTGCGCGAACCGGATGACGTCGTGCATCGTCCGGCACCCATCGGGTGTGAAATCCTCCCGATTCGGGTCGATCAGGTTGAGCACCGCAATCCGCTTCAGGACCGCGTGCGCTGTCTTGTAGGCGGGGCTTCCTTTCATGGGGTTGACGGGCTTTTTCCGTTCGAGAATGCTCTCAACCCGTCCCTGGAGCACGACGCGGTTCGTCGCATCCACGGTGACTTCCTCGCCGTGGGCGATGACCTTGGTCCCGTTGCCGGTCCCCACCAGCGTCGGCACGGCAAACTCGCGCGCAACGGATGCCATGTGGCCCGTCACGCTGCCGACATCGGTCACGATGGCTTGGACGCGTCCCAGGATAGCCACGTAGCGTGGTGAGGTCTGAGGAGCGATCAGGATGGACCCTTCCGGGATGTTGAGCAGGTTGTGATCCGAGGTGAGCACATACGCGAGGCCGCTTGCCTTGCCCCGGGATGCCGTCATGCCGCCGCGCAGCAGAATGGGGTGGCCGGGATACTTGGATTGGAGCTCGTCCGTGTCCCTTTCCTTGGGCGCCCCGCCTTTTCCGGGCGTCGTGAGGTCCAGGTTCAGGGATCGTCCCTGGAGCAAGATCAACCGGTCGTTGCGGTCCAGCGCCCATTCGATGTCGAGCGGAATCCCGTAATGCTCCTCCATGGTCAGGCCGTACTCGGCCAGGGCGAGAAGCTGCCGCTCGGTGAGGCTGGGCTTGTCGTGAAGCTCAGGATCGACCGGCGCTTCCGCCAACTGCCCGGCTTCGTCTATCGCAAGCTTGGTCGGCTTGTGGGAGGTTTCGAATCTGGTGATGCGGAGGTCGGCTTTGTCCACCTCAAAGAAGTCAGTGTTTGCGGACCCGTCGACGGCACCTACGCCCAGTCCCCATGCGGCATTCACCAGGATCACTTCCCGCCGGTTGTCGTTGGGGTCGCGCGTGTACATGACCCCCGCCGCCTTGGCATCCACCATCGCGACGCAGAGCACGCTCATGATGACGTATTCGTCCGGGTACCCCTTGCTCCGCCGGTAAAAGATCGCCCGCGGGTTGAACGTGCTGGCCACGACGCGCTTGTAGGCACTGAGGATGGTCTCCCGGTTGACGCCAAGCACTGAGGAATGCTGCCCGGCGAAGCTTGCCTCGGAATCTTCGCTGGTCGCGCTGCTCCGAACGGCCAGACGGACGTCCGGACCCAGTTCGGCGATGAGGGCGTCCGTTTCGCTCAGCAGACACTCTTCAAGCTCGCGCGGCAGCGGCGCCTCCATGATCCGCGACTGGATCTCCTCGCTGCAGAAGACCAACCGTTCCGTGTCGTTGACATCGAGTCGTTTGAGGATCTTTTCGGATTCCTCGTACAGGTGGTTCTCGTGCATGAACTGATGACAGGCGTAAGCCGTCACCGCAAAGCCTTTCGGGACAGGCAGGTGGATACGGTTGTAGATTTCGCCAAGATTGGCGGCTTTGCCCCCGACTTCGGACAACCGGTCGAGGCTCAGGTGCTGGAGCGGTAGCGTGAGGCTGGTCTTCTCCACCGTCCGCTTCTGAGCCAGATCCTTGAGGATCGAGATCCCGATTCGCTCGACCGCATCGAACAGGCCCGGATACTTGCCCCCGGAGAGGGCGTTGAGGTCCTCGGCGATATCGTAGGTCTTGGACAACAGCCGTTCGGACTGCTCGACCATGTAATCGAGGGTGAACGGCTTCGGTCCGTAGCAGACCTGCTCCAGGTCGGTAATGATCTCCAGTGCTCGGTTGTTGCCCGCAAGCAGGTTCTGGAAATGGTGATACTTGTTTTGAAAGGCGGCCTTTTCGGGGGAGTCCTCGTGAAAGGCCTTACTCTTCCTGAACATGTCCAGGAACTTGAACATGATTGAACCTCAAAGCTCGTGTGATCAGTAGAGAAAGCGAAGGTACAGTCCGGTGAGTGTTGTCCAGGATATAGCCCCCGCGACCACCACCAGACAGACGAAGGCAAGGACCTTGTGCGTCGACGTTTCCGCCTCCCGTTCAGAATAGCCAAACACCATTCCGAGCACAATGCCCCCAACGAGGCCGCCACCGTGGGCCCAGTTGTCGATTCCCGGCATGAGGAGGCCAAACACGAAGATGCCGATCACCCATCCGCTGACCTCCCGGTAGACCATTTGCCCGAACTGACCGCCGCGGCTCTTGCCGTAGTACAGCGCCGCCCCGATGAGGCTGCACACCGCCGAGGAAGCCCCGAGGGTCAGCCAGGTCCCGGCGAGGTAGGAGGCCACGTATCCCAGGGCACCCCCCAGGGTGTAAATGAGGAACATGCGGCTTGGGCCGAATTCCTGTATGATCAGCGGGCCGATCTGCCTCAAGGCCATCATGTTGAACAGGATATGGAGGATTCCTCCGTGCAGATAGGTGGCTGTGAAGACGGTCCACCACCGGCCGTACTGGTCGATCGGTCCCCGGCCCGTGGCGCCAAGGAGCACCAACGCCCTGCTGTCCGGAGCGAGGAGCCCGAAGGGGTTAAAAGACGGACTCTCCCACCGGGCGCTGCTCAGAAGCGACAGCACGAACAAGGTCCCACAGGCGTAGGTGATCAGCCGGATGACCTGCATGGGATCGGACAGGTTGAAGAGCCTGGCACCGGCCCACCTCCGGCTGCCCGGGCTCGGGATCCCGCAGAAGGGGCAGTGGGGCTCGTCAGGATTGATCAAACGGCGACAGTTGGGGCACAGGATCGCCCGCCTGCTGGTTGTCTCCATGTCAATGCCTTTGCTTTCTCTGTTATAAGTAGGCCCGGCCGTTTCAGCCGAGCCGCGAGTGTCGATCGAAAGGGGTGGTTTCTGACGTCCGTGCTCAGCAAGGTTTCAGCTTGACAGCCCTTCGGTTCAGCATTTCTCTCCACCTGACTCCTGCGTCAGGCCGTCCAATCGGAACGATGCCATGGAATGGTTTGTCCTCTCCCTGCTCACGGCGTTTGCGGCTGCGACCCAGGACGCCTGCGTGAAGAAGTGGTTTGCCCACACATCCCCGTTTGAGATGGCCCTCTTCCCGCTGCTCTACAGTCTACCGGCCTTCTTCGTGATTCTCCCGTTTGTGCCGCAACCGCAGCTCGATGAAACCTTCTGGTGGTCCCTCGCCGCTTGCCTTCCCTTCGATGGCGTGGCGTTCCTGCTATACATGGAAGCCATCCGGATCGCCCCGCTTTCCCTCACCGTGCCCTATCTTGCCTTCACCCCCGTTTTCATGCTGATCACGGGAAAGCTGGTTTTGCAGGAAGTGCCCAATGCGGCAGGGATTGCTGGAATCCTGGTCACGGTCGCCGGCGGCTATATCTTGAATGCGGACCGCGGCGAGACGGGGGTGCTGGCTCCGCTTAAGAATATCCTCAAAGTGAGGGGCTCATGGATGATGTGCCTCGTGGCCTTCTTGTATGCGTTCGCCTCGGTGTTCGGAAAGCAGGCCGTGCTCCATTCCTCGCCCATCTTCTTCGCCTGTGTGTATTACATCCTTCTCAGCCTTGGTCTATTAATCATCCTCACCGCCTTGCGCAAAATCTCCCTACGATCGCTTGGGAACGGCTGGAAGCTCGGTGCTCTCGCAGGGCTCATTCTTCTTGCCCATGCCCTGCTGCACAATTCCGCGATTGCCCTGGTCAAGGCCTCTTACATGATCTCGGTCAAGCGGCTGAATGTTCTGTTCGGCGTCCTGTATGGGGGCATCCTGTTCAAGGAAAGCCACATGACGCGGCGCCTGGCGGGAGCGCTGCTCATGGTGGGCGGTGCGGTCATGATCACGCTTTGGGGAGACTAACGCGTGCAATTCGAGACCGTTGGTTTCAGGTTTCAGTGCTCAGCTGTCAGTCTGACGGCTTCTCGCCTCTCTCCCTGACACCCCAAACCAGACACTCGACACCTTGGTCTATGGTCAACCACCAACGATCGTGTATTGCACCCGAGACTGACCGGGGCCGAATGGCTCACCGCAGCTTGAGGGTGGCCAGAGAGATCAGGGCCAGGATGCCTGAGAGGATCCAGAGGCGGATGACCACCTTGGTCTCGGCGATTCCCTTGTACTGAAGGTTGATGTGCAGCGGCGCGCGGTAGAAGATGCGCCGGCCGATCCATTGCACTCCGATCTTGTCCTGGATCTGGCTGGTGAGCGCCTCCGCGATGAAAAGGCCCCCCAGGAGTGGAAACAGCATTTCCTGCTTGAGCAGCACCGATACAACCGCCATCGTGCCTCCGATGGCCAGCGACCCGGTGTCGCCCATGAAGATTTGGGCCGGATAGGCGTTGTACCAGAGAAAGCCGAGGCCGGCTCCCACGAAGGCGGCGCCAAAAATCGTCAACTCTCCGGCATTGCGCAGAAAGGGGTAGTAAAGGTATCCCGAGAACACCCGGTTGCCTTCCACGTAGGCGAAGATGCCGAGCACGCCCACCACGAAGAGGGACGGTGTGATGGCCAGTCCGTCCAGACCGTCGGTGATGTTTACGGCGTTGGATACGAAAATGACGAAAAGGAAGATGAACCCGCCGTAGAGCACGGGGCCGAGGTCGACCAAAGGGTATTTGTAGAACGGAACGTAAAGCTTGGTTGCCATGGCCGGCTCCAGCGGCGCGAGCGGACCGACGCACACAATCGCGAAGCCGAGACTGAAGAGGCCTTGCAGCAGCAGCTTGGAGCGCTCGGACAACCCCTTGTCGCCGCTTCGCCGCTTCACCTTGGAGTAGTCATCCAGAAAGCCGAGCAGTCCGAACCACACCATGCCCGCCACGGAGCACAGCAGAAACGGATTGCGCCAGTTCCCCCAGATCAGCATCGAGCTCAAAACCGCTCCAACGATCAGCAGCCCCCCCATCGTGGGGGTGCCGCTTTTGTCGAAAGCCGACCGGATGCCGGTTTCGCGCACCTGGTCGAGGAGAGCGAATCGGTGCATGTACAGAATGAAGCTCCGGCTGAAGAGAAAGAGGAACAGAACCGACGTCAGGGCCGCCATGATAGCCCGGAAGGTGATGTAGTTCACCAGCCGGAAGAAGGAGAAGACATCGGAGAGTTGCATCAAAAAATTGGCAATTTCGTAGATCATGTCATCGTTTCCTCGCCGCCGCGTCCGGAAGCACCGCCGGTGTCGCGGACGGGCTTTCCGCCAGCAGCCTTTCCTGGCAGCATTTCTGGATCTGCTTGTACGATTCCTTGATGGAAAAGTGCGGTCTGAAGTCCGTGGCCGTGAGGATGAAGCTGCTGAGCTCGGAGAGCAGGGTCGGGGTCACGTCCACCACCCGCCGCTCGAGCAGCCGGAGGATGCCCCGCAGGGCGGCATCGCGCACCTGCCAGTATCGGCGCTCGTTCATCGTGAGAAGCGCCTTGACCGCCTCGTCGTCGCTTCCGATCTCGCCGAGCGCCTTGGCGGCCTCCACCACGACTTCGAAGCACGAGTCCTGGAGACCGCGGAAGGTCGCCTGAATCCACGGCTCGCTTCCCGAGACATACGAGCCGAAATGAGCCACGGTGCGGAACACTTGGGATCGCACTTCGAAATAGGGGTCCTCGGCGGCACGGTGCAAGTGATGGTCGATTTCAGCGTTGTAGAAATTCAGCACCTTCAGGGCCGTCACGATGTTTCGCCGGATAAAGCCGACTTCCTTGAAATCGCCTCCGAAGGCCCGCTTGAGGCGTGAGACGGGGGTTCGGTCCGCAAGCATGTAAAGCAGGGTGGGGATCTTCTGCTCGTATCGGGTGAGACCGATCAGCTTCACGCCGAGGTTCCTGTCCTGCCAGGCTTCGTGGCTCAGGAGGCCAGCCGCCCGGTGGCGGTAGTAAATGAGATCGTCTTCGTCCCCCACGGCCTTGGCGGGGTCGTAATGGCTCGGATCCCGGTTGTAGGCGGTCTGCAAGACTCCCAGCAGCCTTTGATTGTTGAGGAGCGGACGGAAGGGAACGCTTCGGGTGCCAACCCCGTTGTTGAAGCTGTTGTCCTCGAAAAGCTCGCTCAGGATGCGCTCGTTGGCGTGCCGGCGCAGGAATTGGGTACTTCGAGCGCTCATCTCCGCCTGGCGTGCCGGATCGTTCAGGAGCTTCAAGATCCGGTCGGCCAGGAGCTTCCCCGACAGCTTCTCCAGGACTTGGCCGTCTTCGACGACCGTGTCCTCGAAGAGCACTTCCGCCGCTCCCGCGTGCTTCATGGCCCGGGCGTTCATCACCTGGTGGTCGCCGGGGAGGTTGGCCTTCGGAATCAGGATGGCGGCCTTGCCGAGGCTCGAGATTTCGTTGAGACTGCCCGCCCCGCTTCGGCAGACGATGAGGTCGCTCACGGAATACACATCCGCGATGTTGTGGAAATAATCCTGCCGATAATAGAAGCCGTCCAGGAGCTGCCGCTCGTCCGGTGAAAGCATTTTCTCGATCCTGGCTTCCGTGTCGGCCGTGGAATCGTATCTCCCCGTGTGGGACAGACCCGTCCCGTGAACGATAAAGAGCCTGTCCCGATAAGGAAGGAGATGGCGCAGGGCGTCCACCACCGCCCTGTTGATGGTGCGGGCTCCCTGCGATCCTCCGAACGCGAACACGACCTGCCGTCCTTCGGGAATCGTGAAGGATAGCCGGGAGAGAGCCTCTTCTCGGGGAGCGGGAACGATGGAATGGCGGATGGGATAGCCGACGACGACCCCGTTGCGCGGGAAGAAGGTAAGGGTCTGCGGAAACGTGAGCAGGACCCGGTCCACCCACCGTCCCAATAGACCGTTGAGCTGCCCGGGAATGCTGTTCTGCTCGTGGAGAAAAACCTTGCAGGGCGCGATCCGGCAGGCCTTGAGCAGGATGGCCGCGAGGATGACCGGCGCGCTGACGTATCCTCCGGTCGCGATGATCCACCTGGGCGCGAACCGCACCAGGAGGAGTGCGGATTGGGTGACGCCGATGGCGAGCTTGATGAGGAATCGCAGGGTGGCGACGGAGGGTCTAAGCCCGGGGAACCCTTCCGACGTGACGAAGATCAACGGATACCCCACGCGCTTGACGATGACGGACTCGGCCTTCCCGCGAACCCCGAGATACAGAAAACGGGCGTTGGGCTCCCGGTTTCGAATCCCTTCGGCAATGGCGAGGGCGGGGTTCACGTGTCCTCCCGTTCCGCCGCCCGACAGAACGACGCGCATCTCTCCTGCCGCGAGCTTTCGCCAGCGCCAGCGCGCACAGGCGAGAATAAGGCCGGCAAGGGATGCACCCAATAGAAGATAAATGAGCAATGACACGTTCGTGATCTCTGCTGTCAGATCCTGAGCACACCTGCACAGAACGAAGGAACCGATTTATTAAAGGTCGTCATCCCGGCCGGTTCCTGGCTGGGATCCAGCAGGATGCTCAAAAGCACACTGGAATCCGGATTAGAGCCTACCGGAATGACGTTCAGTCTTATTTCGGACGCTCTATGGCGGGGAGGCGCGCTGGGGAAAGCGTTCCTCTCGGTCTCCCACACCTCAATTGCGGCCTACGCCTAACACGTCTTCAAACGAGATGCAACCCGATCGAACGAGCTCGATCCCCGAGGACGTCACGGCCACGATGGTCGACGGCAGCCCCCCGGGGAGATTGCCTCCATCGATCACAACGTCCACGAGAGCTGCCAGCGCAGGAGGGACGTCCGCCACCCTGCGGCAGGCGGGCTCGCCCGAGCGGTTGGCGCTCGTGGCAATCAAGAGTCCTCCTGCCTGCTCCGCCAAAGTCCTCGCCAGTGGGTGAGATGAGATCCGCAATGCGATGCGCCCGGTCCCCGCATGCAGCGCGGGGGAAATGGATGGGGCTGCCGGCAGGAGGAGCGTGAGGGGGCCCGGCCAAAAGGCGGCAGCCAAACGTTCCGCCGTTTCGGGCCAGAAGGAGACGGCGTTTCGGGCCGCCATGAGATCCGATGCAATGAGGGGGAGGGCTTTGCCGCTGTCTCGCCCTTTGATGCGATAGATGCGATCGACCACCGGCTCCATCCTTGGATCGCCTCCCAGCCCGTAGAAGGTTTCGGTCGGATAGATGAGCACGCCTCCTCGGCGGAGGACAGCGGCTGCCCGTTCAAAGGATTCCCCGTCGATCACGGTCGCCGCCGGCCGCCGGATCGCAGACCCCTCGGGTCCATTAGGAGGATTTCCCGGATTTGCGCTGCTGAAGGTAGTCTTCAAGCCGCTTGTTCTTCTTGGTGACCACGTCGGCTGCCATCCGGGCCTTGAAGGCCGCAAAGCGCGCGGCAAGGTCAGCGTTGCTCGTCGCAAGAATCTGGACAGCGAAAAGCGCCGCGTTTCGCGCCCCGCCCTTTCCGATGGCCATGGTCGCAACGGGGATTCCGGGCGGCATCTGGACGGTTGCAAGCAGGGCGTCCATGCCTTGAAGCGGTGAGGAATCGATGGGGACGCCAATCACGGGAAGAGTGGTGTGTCCGGCGACAACGCCCGCCAAATGAGCCGCCCAGCCGGCACCGGCGATGATGACTCTTAAGCCCCGCTCCGCCGCGCTCGATGCATAGGCCGCCGTTTCGTGGGGCGACCGGTGGGCGGAGAGAATCTTGACTTCAAAAGGGATTTCGAAAGAGTCGAGGGCGTCAAACGCCTCTTCAAGGACCTCGAGGTCCGAATCGCTTCCCATGAGAATCCCCACGAGTGGGCGTGATGGATAGACAGTCATGATTGCTGGAAACCTCCCGATGCGGTCCGGCCCTACTTATTCCAGGCCGATGTCACCGCGGCAGTAAATGCCGTCAAAGCTGATTTTTGTCATTTCCCGGTAGGCGATGTCCCGCGCTTCGGCCAGGGTCGCGCCGCGGCTCACAATGCACAGCACGCGGCCTCCGGTGGTGATCCACTGTCCTAAGGCGTCCTGTTCGGTTCCCGAATGGAACACGAGGCACGACGGGTCGACTGACTCGATCCCTTCGATGGGAACGCCGATCCGGTAGCGGTCCGGGTAGCCTTTGTACCGCCCCTTCTTGCCCTTGGTCGGTCCGCTTGTCGCAATCAGGCACAGCCGGTAGGCGGGGTCCCAGACGGGTTTCACCTCGCTCAACCGCCCGGAGAGGATGGCTTCGCAGATCTCCACCAGGTCCGTTTCGAGGCGGGGGAGGATGACCTGCGCCTCCGGGTCTCCGAGCCGAATGTTGATCTCGAGCACGTGCGGGACGATCTCGGATCCTTCTTCCGTCAGCATCAGCCCGAGGTAAAGGATCCCCCGGTAGAGGAAGCCATAACGCTCCCGAACACCGTGAATGAGCGGCTCCGCCACGCGGGTCAGGATGGTCCGGACCAGGGAATCGGTCAGCCACGGATGGGGGGAATAGGACCCCATTCCGCCCGTGTTCTTCCCTTCGTCGTTGTCCCGCGCCCGCTTGTAGTCCTGCGCCGCGACCATGGGGACGATCGAATAGCCGTCCGTGAAGCAGAAGAAGGAGAGCTCACGACCGTACAGCCGCTTTTCGATGTCCACCCGCGCTCCGGCATCCCCGAAAACCTTTTCCTCCATGATCTCGTGGATGGCGGTTTCGGCGTCGGCCACCGTGTCGCAGACGAGCGATCCCTTGCCCGCGGCCAGGCCGTCCGCCTTGACGACCACGGGATAGCCCACCTGGCGCACATACGAGCGGGCTTCGTCCGGGTCCGAGAAGACGGCAAACTCCGGAACCGGGATGCCCAGCTCCTGGAGCATCACCTTGGTGTCGCACTTGCTGGATTCCAGGCGGCTGGCGCGCCGGCTTGGGCCGATGATCGGGATGCCGCGTCGCTCGAACTCGTCCACGATCCCGGAAGAGAGCGGCTTTTCGGGGCCGACGAAGGTGAGATCGATCGTTTCTCTCTCTGCGAAGGCCGCCATCTCCTCGACGGTTTTCGCGTTGACGCAGGTGGCGGTCCGGGCGATGCCCCCGTTGCCGTGGGCGACATAGACTTGCTTCACCCGGCTGCTCCGGGTAAAGCTCCACGCGATGGCATGGTCTCTGCCGCCGCTGCCGATGACAAGCACTTTCATAGGTGATCCACTTCCCTTGGCTCTCAGTCGCTGGATTGGCGCTTCTTGAGGATCTCCTGCAAGTAGTCGCAAATGTTTCCGTCGTAGGCGTGGGTCAGGCAGAAGGCCTTGCAGGCCAGCCGCAGGCTGGTTTCCGTCGTGATCTTTCCGTCGTTTCGCTTCATTTCGTCGAGGATGACCGGGTAGTCGGAAGGGTCCGTCACCACCGCGACATGCCGGTTGTTCTTGGCGGCAGCGCGGATGAGCGTGGGGCCTCCGATGTCGATGTTCTCGATGGCGTCTTCCAGCGTGCAGTCCGGTTGGGCCACCGTCTTGGCGAAGGCGTAGAGGTTGACCACAACCATGTCGATGGGCTCGATTCCGTGCTCGAACATGGTCTGCACATGGGCCGGATTGTCCCGCATGCCGAGAATGCCCCCGTGGATCTTCGGGTGGAGCGTCTTGACGCGCCCATCGAGCATCTCGGGAAACCCCGTGAAATCCGAGACTTCCGTGATGTCCACGCCGTTTTCCCGCAGCAGCTTGGCGGTGCCCCCGGTGGACAGCATGTGGACGTTGTACGCCTTGAGACCCTTCGCAAAATCAGCGAGTCCGGTCTTGTCGGTCACGCTCATCAACGCACGACGGACTTGAAACATGAATCCCCTCCTCACTAGGTCTGTGCTCCTGCGGCTTGCTGGCCCCCCTGCCGATGAATTCTTCTCCGGCATGGGGTTTCTTGAATCAATTCAGGGATGGATATCGTACCTTGGACGTCATCCCGACGGGCTCTTAGCCGGGATCCAGTGGTCGTTTCGAAAGAGCCTGGATTCCGGCTGCAATCCTGCCGGAATGACGACACGAGGCTTCCCAGCTGTAACTTCTCAATAACCGTGGGCAAGCGTGTGTATCGTCGTGTAGCTGTAGGTCGGGTTTTCAACCCGACATCCTTGACCCTTAGCCTGTCGGGATAAAATCCCGACTTACACGTATTGAGAAGTTGCTCCCAACTTTCATAAGTCACTGATTCCAGGGTGTAAGTCCCTGAAATGATGCCAATGGGCTTTAGCCGGATCTCCCTCTCGGGAGCCCTTGACACGGCGCGGCAGTTCCTACGCGGCAAAGGCCCCCCGCCTGGCTTTCAACAGCTTCTCGAACAGCGTGCTGGCCGCTTGCACCACGGGGCAGTCTTCGGGCAGCTGGGAGGTCGGCTTTCCTTCCTTGTCAAACTGGGCCAGGAGCGGGTCTGACGGGAGCCCGTAAATGTGGTCTTCCCCGAAGGTCTTGAGCACGTCTTCCGGCCAGTCCTGGTCGCCGTTTTTCAGTTGATTGACCACCAGGAGGGTTTCCGTCACGTGGATGGGCAGCCCGCGAACCAGCTCCGCAATACGGCAGGCCGCCGTCAAGCCCCTTCGACTGGGGTCGGACACGAGGATCAGCAGGTCGATGTCCTTCTGGGTCAGGCGGCTGAAATGCTCCATGCCTGCTTCGTTGTCGATCACCAGGTATTCGTAGTTCTTCATCAAGCGGTCGATCAGGCTCGTCAAGAGATTATTGGCGGCGCAGTAGCAGCCGGGTCCTTCGGGCTGTCCCATGGCGACGAGATCGTAGCCGTCCGATTCCACCAGGGCCTGCTCGACTTTCATCTCCATGAAGATGTCCTTGGTCATGCCCGTGGGCACGTCTTTCTTCATCATTTCGCGGGCGTCGGAAAGTGTCTCGATCAGCTCACATCCGAGGACGTCGTTGAGGTTCGCGTTCGAATCGGCATCGATCGCCAGCACCGGCTTCATGCCGTTGTTGACGAGATAGCGAACGAGAAGCCCGGCGATCGTGGTCTTCCCGGTTCCGCCCTTTCCTCCAAGTGCAATGGTGAGACTCACTGAAAATCCTCCCGGCAATGAGATCGCATGGTAAAAGGCATAAGCGGACCCATCCCGAGTGGGAATCGATCCGCTGATCAACAGTCAATGATAATAACATAACGCGGGAAGTCCCTTAGGTCAGCTGTCGCGCCCTCATTTGCCTTCCCCCGCCCAACGGAGCCAGAGTGCGGCCGCCAATCCCCAGGCGGCGTTGTAAAGGCACACGAATGCGGGGGTGAGGCGCCCGAGTGCCAGTCCCATCGTGCCCTTCCCGAGCATGACGGGGAAGACGTAGAAGAGCTGCACCAGCGTCGGAAAAATGCTGAGCAGAACGCCTCGCCCGAACACACCGGACCAAAACCCTCCCCGCCCGAAGGGCAGCAGAAACACGAGCCCCCACAGCCCTCCCCACACGACGCGTGGGTAAAGAAAGGCAAGCGTCAGAGCCGGCGCGATGCTGACGCCGAACTTCTGGGGAATGCCTTTGCTCCCAAGGTACCAGACGAGGAGCCCATTCACGACCCCGCCCACACAACCGGCCGCGAAACAGAGGCTTGCCCGCTGCAGCGTTGCATTCATCGGCGTGATCCTCTCCCGGTCCTACGGTTCAAAACCATGGTCGGCGTCCGTATTCGAGCCTACTGCATCGCCGACCGTAATCCTGTTCGTCTCCTCGGGCGGCCGATGCCGAGCCGAATGGTCACCTGCGAACATTTTCAAATACCATAGGAAAGCGGTCAGAGAAAGACGGCAATCGCCGGCGGGCCGGTTAGAGAGTTTGTGCCTGGAATCTAACATTGCGATACTCTTAGATAAAGCTAAAATTAATCTTCTTCGCCTCGTTCCCTCCCCCGAAGAATGGCTGAGACACCCTGCAGTCCGACTAACGGGCGCACTTTTGTCACACCACACAGGGTGACAGGGTCGTCAAGATGCGACTTTTTGCGCGATACAGGGTGCCGCATGGTTGGCGGGCCGACCCGCTGGGGCTGGCTTTTTTGTTTGACAACTGCCATGGCCATGGGGGAGTTGTGCTCCATGCGAGCGAGACGGCCCCTGGTGGGCGGTTTGTCTCCCGGTTCGGTTTGAAATCCCGTTTCATGATCGAGGTTGGCATTATGATCAAGCCGGTGCAACGAGAGCTTTACGCGGTCATCGGGAATCCGGTGGCACACAGTCTGAGTCCGATCATGATGGCGGCGGCCTTCGAGGCACTGGACCATCCCGCCGTCTACCTGGCTCTGGAGGTCGACTCCTTCGAGGAGGATCTGCGCGTGCTGGCGGCGGTCGGGTTGCGGGGGCTGAGCGTGACGCTGCCGCACAAGGTGGAGGCGTTTCGGCTGGCGTTGGAGCGGGATGAGACGGCCGAGGCGATCGGGGCGGTGAACACGCTGCGTCGGGAGGGGGCCGGCTGGCAGGGGAGGAACACGGACTGGATGGGCGCGACGCTGGCTCTCAAGCGCGTGACGGCCCTCGAAGGAAAGAGCGCTTTGGTTCTCGGAGCGGGCGGCGTGGCCCGGGCGGTCGTCTACGGACTCAAGCGGGAAGGGGCCCGGGTGACGGTGGCCAACCGGGATCATGACCGAGGCCGGCGGCTGGCCGAGCTCTTCGACTGCTCCTGCATCGCTCTCGATGCGCTCCGGGCCGATCCCACGGCGCGTTCGTTCGACGTTGTCGTCCAGTGTACCTCCGTTGGCCTGATGAAGAGCGGGACCGAGCCCCTGGTGCCCGATTCCTTTTTCCGCGCGGGGATGGTGGTCATGGATACGGTCTACAGGCCCGCCCGGACCGACTTTCTCCAGTCGGCGGAAGGAGCGGGGTGTACGGGGGTGCAGGGATCCGAAATGCTGATTTATCAAGGAGTCGCTCAGCTCGAGTGGTGGCTTGGGAGAAGCATGCCGCCTCATGTGGTCGACCACATGCGGGCTGCCGTGGAAGGAGCATTGTTGCATGGCTAAAGTGTCACGAGAAATCCAGCCGGTCCGCACCGTGGCCGGAAAGGTGCGCATTCCCGGATCGAAGTCGATCACCCACCGGGCGCTTCTCATGGCGGCGCTCGCGGACGGGGAAAGCACCCTCTTGAATCCTCTGCTCGCGGAAGACACACTTCTGACCGCGGGGGCGCTGGAGCAGCTCGGCGCCACGATCACCCGGGCCGCGGATCAGTTCACGGTGAAGCCCCCCGCGCGCCGCTGGCGCAGTCCGGCTGAGTCCATCAAGCTTGGAAACAGCGGGACTAGCATGAGGCTTCTGCCGCCGCTGGCGGCCGCGGGCGAGGGGACGTTCGTCTTCGATGGAACCGACCGGCTGCGGGAGCGCCCGATCGGCCCTGTGGTGGACGCGCTGGGACAGCTGGGCACCAAGTGCATCTACCGGGGAACGCCGGGGTTTCCTCCGGTCGAGATTCGCGGGCGCGGATTGCGGGGTGGCGAGGTGACCGTGGATGCGCGTCAGAGCAGCCAGTTCCTGTCCGCCCTGCTGATCGCGGCCCCCATGGCGGAGCGGGACATGCGGATCCGTTGGCTCGATCCCGTCGCGTCCTACCCCTACGTCGCATTGACGCTCGCCATGATGGAGCAGATGGCCATCCGCGTCGAACGGGTCGACTCAAACCAGGTGGTGATTCCGGCCCCGCAGGTCTACCCGGCGATGCACTATGAAGTGGAAGGCGACTGCTCGTCGGCGTCCTACTTCTGGGCCGCAGCGGCGATCATGGGGGGAACGGTCACGACGTTTCCCATCCACTCGGACAGCCATCAGGGCGATCGCCGTCTCCTGGATGTGCTGGAGCGCATGGGGTGCCAGGTTCGCTGGGAGGGAAACGGCGTGCAGGTGACCGGCTCGGACGTGCTGCGCGCCATCACGCTTGACATGAACCGGATCCCCGACATGGTCCCGACCCTTGCCGTCGTGGCGGCCTTTGCCGAAGGGACTACCCGAATCACCAACGTCGCCCACCTGCGGATCAAAGAATCGGATCGCCTCAGTGTGGTGGCCGGGGAGCTTTCCAAGTTCGGGGTGCCCGTCGAGGAGCTCGAGGACGGGCTGGTGATCGAAGGCGGCAGGGTCGGCGCTCCGAGCGGCCCCATCGACGCCCATGACGATCACCGCATTGCCATGGCGTTTGCTTTGATGGGACTGCGGGTGTTCGGGGTCGTGATCGACGGCTCCGAATCCGTTGCCAAGTCGTTTCCTTCTTTCTGGGAGTTGTTCGAATCGATATGCAGAGCTTAGGATCACAGGGAGAGTCTGCGCTCCGAGGTCCAGCACCGGCAGCGCCGCCTTCCACGGCGGCGAGGGGCGAAGAGCTGTCTGCCGGTCGAGTCCTGGGAATCCGCCGCGGAAGGCGGTGCCACTGGTGCGCATGGATGGTCGTTCTCCTTTCAGCGGTCTGCCTTGTGGGTACGGGCGATGCCCTTGGGGCACGCGTCAAGAGCAAGCCTCTCAAGCCCACGAAGCCCGCCGCCAGGAATGAATCGAGCCTGTCTCGCTTCACTCGAGCCGCGGGGCAGGTGGGCTTCGAAGTGGTGGAGCTGCCGTCCGGGCGCGTGCTGCTCGAGCATCGGGCGCACGATCCCCTCGTGCCCGCATCGGTGCTCAAGATCCTCACCAGCTTCACTGCGCTGAAATGGCTGGGGCCGGAGCATCACTTCCGCACCGCGATCTGGACGACGGGGCGTCAGCAGGGTGGGGTTTTGTCCGGTCCGATCTACCTGAAGAGTGAAGGGGATCCCTTCTTCGTGCAAGACAAGCTGCTCTGGCTCGTGCGGCGCCTGAAGGAAAGCGGCATTCAGCGCATCACGGGGTCGGTCTACGTGGACAATTCCTATTTCTCGCCGCAAACCGAGCGGGTCTGCCTCGATGAAGACTGCAGCGAGGCCTACAATCCGACGCTTTCCGGGACCGCTCTTGAGTTCAACAGCTTCTTCGTCCGTGCGGCGGCGGGCCGGCAGGTCGGGGCGCCGGCCCAGGTGAGCTGGGTCCCGGCCGGGCGCTACCTCCAAGTGGAAAATCTAAGCACAACGGTCGCCAAGGGATCCAAAAGTCCGATCCAGGTCCGCCACGGCGGCACCGGGGTCGACGGGCGCGAGCGGGTGCAGGTGACGGGGGCCGTCTCCCTGAAAGAGCGCGGCAGCCACGAGCACCGATTCAGCGTTTTCGAGCCGGCCGTGTTTGTGGCCTCCGTTCTCCATGCGGCTTTGGAAGAGGCCGGGATCGGGATCGATCGCTCGCCGGGTGGAGCGGCCGTGGTGCCCCCGGGAGCCCGCAAGCTCGTCGAGTACGAATCCAATCCGCTCTCCGAGATTTGCTGCGGTCTGAACCGGTACAGCAACAACTTCATGGCGGAAATGCTGCTGCGATGCGTGGGAGGCTACGTCCTCGGCGCGCCGGGTACAGAGCTCAAAGGGCTGTCCGTGGTGCGGAAGGCCCTGCTCGAGCTGGGTGTTCCTGCGCAGGAGGTGTCGCTCAAGACGGGATCCGGCTTGAGTCGGGAATGCCGCGTGAGTCCAAGCGCTTTCTGCCGAGTGCTGGGCGCTGCCTACGCGGACCCTGGATTAAGGATGCCTTTTTCCGCGTCGCTGGCCGTGGCGGGCCAGGAGGGGACGCTGCGCAACCGGATGAAAGGCTCCAGCCTGACCGTTCGGGGCAAGACGGGGACGCTGCGCGATGTGGTTGGCTTTTCTGGCTACGTGGAAACCCCGACCGGTGCAACGTACGGCGTGACTGTCTTGATGAATGAGGTGAAAAGCCTGGCCGACGCCAAGAGTGCCATCGACGGTTTTCTCGAAGAGGTTGCGGCGGGTCGGGGAAGATAAGGGATCGATCACCATGGCCCCAAAAAAGGGGTGGGGGACCTGCTGGTGGGGTCAGCGGGTCCCCCTGCTAAAACGGATAGGGATGGGAAGCTTGCTGTCTCTGGGGACGTACAATACACTCCCGATTTGTGCATTGAAATGGGGTGAAACCAGTATTTTGAGAAAAGAATTACAGTATTTTCATTCCGAGCATGCGTTGTCACCAAGGTCGAACTGTTATGGGGTGAGCGTTTAGCCGTCATTGGATCGGCGGAGGGTCTGGATCAATTCCGAGGTGCTCTGCAGGTCCGTTGGAAATTCGTTGAAATAGGCGCCAAGGGTATCGAGACTGTGGGTGTCGCTGTTGCGGAAGATCCGAAAGCCTCTCTTGTCAGCCACCTTCCGAGCGAGCTCACCGGTTCTTCCGTTCATGTTGCTGCTTGACACTTCCACCCCGTCCAGGTCCGCATGATCGACCCATTCGGACCAAGGCTCTCCAAACCGGAACGGATGAGCCCAGATGACGATCCCCCCTCGTTCGTGCACCGCATCGATGAGCCGAAGCACCTCCGCGTGGTAAGGAGGCAGATCGTCCAAGTGCTCAGGAACAAAGACCAGAAAATGACCTTCGTTGCAGGTGTATTCCGAGCCTCGGAACAAGACCAGATCGGGGAACTGCCGGCGAAGGCGATCCAGCTCCCGATCGGGCCACCAGCACTCGTGCTCCGTCAGGGCAATCCCCCTGAGCGCTCGCTCAAGGGCAGCTCTGCACAGGGCTTCGGGAGTTTCCATGGAGCAGGGGGAATACCGGGAGGTATGGACATGGAGGTCGTATTTCATCCGTCTTAGGTCCTGTCTATGCGAAATCGGGGCTCCTGAATGTGTGCGTTCTTGCACTTCGGGCAGCGCCCTGGTCGGGTCCATCGTTTGCGCTCTGCGAAGACGTGCCCGCACTCCATGCATGAAAACGGCAGAGCGACGAGCTTTCGGCCTTGGCCCGCGAGGGATCGCGCGATATTGGGGAGATGGTCGTAGACCTCCCGTTCCCGGATCCCGAGCTCCTGAGAGATCTGTCGGGCTGTCATGGCGCGCCCCGTCAGCAGATCGATCATGTCCTGTCGTACCGTTCCCATGCCTTGCCGTTTCCATTGCCGAGGTGGGCCCCGGAGGCGGCTCCCTGAGGACGGCACCACCCAATGAAGTGTCCGGAGTGCCAGGGAACGTCATTCCGGCGGTCTTCTGGCCGCAATCCGGGTTTTCGCTGACAACACATCTTCATCCCGACCTTCGCCGGGATGGCGTGCAATTGCGATGACTCTCCCTCGTACTGAGTGCAGCACCGTTGCTCGCTCGTCTTGATCCCCCGTGCGGCGCCCCTATGTTAATTCCTGGACGCTCGTTTGGGAATATGTGCTTCGCTCGGAGCGACTGCCAGCTCGGCACGCGACCGATCGAGCCAACGGAAACGGGAGCGGGAGGATCTGGTGAAAGTGCTTGCTGCGTGAACGAATTAATGCAAGTATAACAACGTCCTGGGACTGCTGCAGCGAGGTGGCGCGTGTACCTGACGTCTTTCATCCACAGGGAGGAGTTGTTCGACATTGTCGAGCGATGGTTTTGTCATCGCCCGGAATCGAGCGACGCTCTTCGCCTCACGGAAATCTTGATCAGCGACGGGTTTGTGATCGGAGAAACCTTGCATGTGCTCGCCGATCATTTTCTGGGGGCTATTTCCAATGAGACGACTGAAAAGCGCTGCATCCAGTTCAAGGGGGAGCTGCGGGATACCATCTGCCGCTCCCGGCGCGGCCTGACGCCTCGAGTCGAGGAGCTTTTCGCCGAGTACCGGAAGAATCCTGACTTTTTCTATCGGGAAGCCCCCATCAACGGCGTCATGTGCCTGGATGAGACCGGCCATCTGGTGGCGCTCTACCGCGTGAAGCGGCCCAGACGCATCGCTGAGAAGGCCAACCGCAGGATCGCGGCCTGGTTCTTTCACACGGTTCAGGACGCCGCGCGTCACATGGCCGAAGAGCGGGCGTCACGCTCCGGAATTCCGTTCGAGCATCTGCTGACCCCCGAAGCCGAAATGGTGCGCGAGTTCGTCGAGGCGGAGAAAGAGATCGCTCGGGGGTTCAGCTTCGGAACGATGAAGCTGGATCGTGCTCCCATGTCCATTTCCGACGTCGGCGGCATCAAGATCATCGCCGATGAGGAGCAACTGGCCCGTCTGGTCACCGTGATCCGGGGGGATCCCACGTTGACCATCGTCGAAATGGAAAACCATCGGGGGAGCTACGAGGCCAACAGCATGATCCTGGACGTGCTGTGGAATCCCGAATGGATCTGTCGCCGGTTCGTTGAGACCGGCGCCTGGGAGCGTTACAGCAACCGGGGGATTCCTGCGGAGCAGCTGAAAAAGGGAATCGAGCCGCTGCTCGCGGGTGCTCAGCCGAATCTGAAAGTGGAGCTCATCCTGGCCACGTTCCCGAACATGGTGGAATCCGAGCTGGGGAACAGCATTCATGAGCAACGGATCATCACCCAGAGGGAAGACAAGGTCTATAAAGGGTATATCCCCACGAACGTCGAGTTCCTCCTGGGGTACCTCTTTGCGGTCGGATTCAGCCCCGTCGTGGAAATGGGAGAGCTGCCCTTTCGCCTTTGGGGCCGCTACCTTCCCGACACACTTGTTTCCCACGTGCGCCGCCTGAATCGCATTCCCGATTACGACCTCCTGTACTGAACCCCGGCGTCCCTGGCCGGCTCGAGCCGCTTCTTAGGCCGGAGCTGGCACTGAGTAGACGGCGAGGTCCCGGCCAACGGTCAGACTGGGACAACGCTCCCGTGCTTCCGATTCAAGCACCTCCAAGTCCGCGTTCGTGTACCGGGGGCTGATGTGGACCAGCACGGTCTTGAGTGCTCCGCTTTCCCATGCGAGGGCTGCGGCTTCCAGGGTGGTCAGATGCCCCTTTGCAAGGGCGTGGGATATGTCTTGCGGCCGAAACATGCCTTCAATGAACGCCAGATCTACCCCTCGACACAGTTCCACGACGGCGGGTGTCGGGCGCGTGTCCACGACAAAAGCCACCTTCCGACCGGGACGGGGCGGGCCAACCACCTCTCGGGATTCGATCCACTCACCCGCGTCGCTCAGCACGGGTCTCCCCCGTTGCAGCTCCGTCCAGAGCGGCCCCCGGGGAATGCCGAGGGCGAAGGCACGGTCCGGATCGAATTTTCCGGGACGATCCCTCTCCTCGAGGCGATAGCCGATGCAGAACCGCGTGTGCTCGAGAGGCCGCCAGAGGATTCGGACCCCTTCGTCCTCGTAGGCGACGTCCGAACCACCCTCAGCCCATTGCCGGAAGCAGATGCTGTATCCGCAGAAAAACGCGATGGCCCGCTGCAGACTCTCGACGAAATCCTGTATTCCTGGAGGGCCTAGAATCGTCAGGGGTGGCGGATCCTGCAGTTGAGCACGGAGCATCAGCAGGCCGGGCAGCCCCAGGCAATGATCGGCGTGAAGATGCGTGATCGCGATCACTTGGAGGCGGCGGAGCCCCAGACCGAGCTGCTTCCAGCCCAGCTGGGCGCCTTCTCCGGCGTCGAACAAGTAGATCCGGCCGTTTGTCCTTGCCGCCATGGCAGTCAGCATCCGGTCAGGCATCGGCATCATCCCACCCGCTCCGAGCAGAAAACAGTCCATCATCGGCTTGAATCCCCTCCTTCCTGTCCTTAAAGAGAGCATAATTGAAGCCAATGGAGAAACACAATATGGGAGAAGCTGATAACCCCCTTTGGGGTAAGACCCTCATTCTGACGGGGGCTTCTACGGGAATCGGGAGAGCCTTGGCGCCGGCGTTGGCATCCGAGGGAGTGAACTTGGTCTTGAACGCTCGGAGCGAGGCCCTGCTGCATGAGGCTCGAGATGAGGTCCGATCGCTGGGGGTTGAAGCCGAGGCCGTGGCTGGCAGCTGCGCGGAGGGGGGCGTTGTTTCCGAGCTGACTCGTCTGGCGCTGGGCATCGGTGGTTTTCATGGCTTCATTCACGCGGCGGGAGTGCTGTATCCGGGTCCCTTTTTGTGGGAGCTTTCCTTTCGGCAGTTTCAGAACGTTTTTGACGCCAGCGTGGCGGGAGCGTTTCAGCTGATGCGACAGGCTGTGCCCGTGCTGAGCGAGCGTGGTGAAGGCGTGGCGGTCTTCTTCGGCTCGGGAGCTTCCGAACGACAAACACCCGGCCTTGGGGCCTACGGAGCGGCGAAGGCGGCCGAGGAGCATCTGGCGAAACAGCTGGCCGCGGAAGCACCGGAGATCATATCCTTTATCTTCCGTCCGGGGGTGGTTGAAACACGAATGCAGCAAGAGGCTCGGGAAGCGCGTGGGGGGGCTTCGGCCGCGGTTCAGGCGTTCTTTCATGGCTTTCGGGACCGAGGCGAATTGATCTCGACCGAGACTGCGGCACGGTGTCTTGTCAATGTCTTGCTTCGCGGTCCCGGACGCTTTCATGGCAGCGTCGCCACCTGGCGTGACGGGCTGTAACGATTGCGAGCTCCGGTCCCATTCATTTTCCCATGGAGGTGGATCATGAATCGAATGACTGTGCTGACGGTGCTCATGGCTTTGGTGTCGATTCCTGTGTTGGGGCATGCCAAGGTCACGACCAAAACGGTGGAGTATCGCCATGGAGAGGCCGTGCTGGAAGGCTATCTGGCTTACCCGGAGTACAAGAAGGGACGCCACCCGGGCGTGCTTGTGGTCCATGAATGGATGGGGCTGAACGATTACGCCAAGAAACGCGCCGATCAGCTGGCACAGCTCGGGTATGTGGCTTTTGCGGTCGACATGTACGGCAAGGGGATTCGGGCGGCCGACGCGAAGGAAGCGGCGGCGCTCGCGGGGAAATACAAAGGTGACCGCCCGCTGATGCGGGGCAGGATCCAGGCCGCGCTCGACGTCCTCAAGGGGCTGCCCAAGGTGGATCCGAAACGGATCGCCGCCATCGGCTACTGCTTCGGGGGTACGACCGTGCTCGAGCTGGCGCGCAGCGGAGCGGACATCTCCGGGGTGGTCAGCTTCCACGGCGGGCTGGATACGCCGATGCCAGCCGAGCCCGGGCAAGTCAAAGCGAAGGTCCTGGTCCTTCACGGCGGCGATGATCCGTTGGTGCCTCCGGAGCAGGTGAGCGGCTTCGAAGCCGAAATGCGTCAGGCCGGCGTGGACTGGCAGCTTGTGGTCTACGGGGGCACGGTTCACAGCTTTACGAATCCGCAGGCGAACGATCCCGCCAGGGGGGTGGCCTACGATGCCAAATCCGAAAGACGCTCCTGGAAAGCCATGAGGACCTTCTTTGACGAAATCTTCTAAACGGCGACCGCTCCCGTTGTGGTAGAGTGCCTCGGGAGCGGGTGGTTGGAGCGAGGTCGCCGGTTGTTGCAGTGATCCTATTGGGGGCGTTGGGATTGGAAAAGGGAGGGGGGCGGATGAAGGTCTTGAGTGTGGTGATTGCGGTGGTGGCGCTGGTCGGATTGATGGTTTTCACCAATCCGACCATGAATGACTTCGATACGTACATCCGGCAAAGCGTGATCAAAGAAAGCGAGAAGCAGACCCAGGATTCCATGGGGCGCTTTCTGGGCTCCATTGTCGGAGGTCTGGCCGGAACCGTGGTGACCAGCCAGACGGTCCGCAGTGACTATCTGATTTTCAGCCTTTACGAAGCGCGGCTGGGGACCGAAAAGCTGAAGGCCCTCGGGATCTGCAGGAATTTTATCCTGCTCGAGTCGCCGAAGATCAAGTGAGCACACCGCGCTCACGGGTCTTGGGTGCTGCGGGCTGATCGAAGCTTGCCCACGCGCGATCCCTTGATCACGGATTCGGGTGCATGTGCCGGTCTTCGCTGGGCACCTGCAGCACCTCGACCGGTTTTTCCGGCAGGGTGCGGACGGTGAGCGTGTGTTGGAAGAGCTCCCGCGCCAGGGCTTGCACCTGCTCGGCCGTCACGGCGCGGACCAGGGCCGGGTATCGGCTGTCATAGTCCCACCCCAGGCCGAGGACTCCGTTCACGGCGGCGTCCTGCGCCTGGGAATCCAGGCTTTCCTTCTGCATTTCATGAGCGATCAGGAGCATGTCCTTGGCGGTGGTCAGCTCGGCCTCCTGGACCGGCTCGGCTCCGATGCGCTTCAGATGCTCGCGGATGATGCCTTCCACTTTCGCAAGATTTCCCATCGTGGTTTGCGTGACGACGCCGAAATATCCAGCGTTTTGGCCGTAGAAGGGCACGGCTCCCACCACGTAGACCAGGTCCTCCTGGCCCCCCCGGAGTGCTTCAAACAGACGTCCGCCTGGGTAGCTGGCCCCAGCGAGAATGGCGTCGAGCACGTCAAGTACCGGTCTTCTGTCATCGTGCAAGTCCAGACCATTGGTCCCGATGAAGAGGGCCGCCGAAGACTTCTCGCTTTTCTTCTCCACCGCGGCATCGGCATGGAGGGGAGTCGATTCGGAGGGCCATTGGGGCAAAGGCGTCGGCTCACCCTTCCAGGAGCCGAAAGCAGTCTTGATCCCGTTGGTCACGGCCATGGGGTCCAGATCGCCGAAAACGGCCAGCACGCACCGCTGCGGGTTGACCATCGCGCGGTAGAAGCTCACGATATCGTCCCGCTTGAACGCCGAAACGGATTCGAGCGTTCCCAGCCTGTCATGCTTGTAGGGTGAGCTCTTGAAATAGCTCGTCTTGAAGAGCTGCATGATCTCAAACTGCCAGCTCTCGTCCTGCTTCTGGATGGCCAGCAGTGTTTCCTTGCGCTTCTTCTCAATCTCCTCGAGGGGAAATTGAGCATTTTGAATCACATCGGCCAGGATTCCCAGGGCGAGGTCGAGGTCTTCCTTGAGCACTTTGACGGATACATGAAAAGTGCTGTTGTCGGACCGGGCCGAGAGGGATCCGCCCACGTCCTCGATGGTCTTCAAGATCTCCTGCTTGGACTTCGTAGTGGTTCCTGCCGTAAGAAGGGACGTTGTGAAGGACGCAATGCCGGCCTGGACGTCCTTTTCGAAAAGAAGTCCCCCCAGCCCGTACAGATGAAGGGTGACGAAGGGGAGCGTCTTGTCCTGCTTTACAAGCAGTTGGAGACCGTTCTCGAGGCGCGTTGCCGTGACCGGTTCCTCCCGACTCGCCGTTTCGCGGACTTCATCGGAGCCCATTGCCTCGGCGCCCGCCATCGGACGTATGGCTGCGACCGTCATGCGATCGGTTCGCAGGTATCCCCGGGCAACGGCCTGGATCTCCTCGGGAGTCACCTTGCGGATGCGCTCCAAGTAGGCTTCGTCA
The DNA here is from genome assembly GCA_964538515.1 of uncultured Syntrophobacteraceae bacterium. Classification (GTDB taxonomy): domain Bacteria; phylum Desulfobacterota; class Syntrophobacteria; order Syntrophobacterales; family Syntrophobacteraceae; genus CALBZH01. Next base: position 168,229 of record CAZIEW010000001.1, on the reverse strand, counting down.
AAGTACGGATCTCCCGTGTCAAAGTAGGAAGATGCGAGGGATGTGGCGATGGATGCAGCCGTTTCCTTGCCGAAGACGTGTCCTGCGATCGTGGATTTCTTCGCCTTATCCAGCTCTTGAGGGGTCACCAATTCGTTTTTGAAGCGGTCGATCTCCATCTCGACGGCCTCCAAAACTTTGGGCCAGTTTTGGTGCGCGAGTGTCAGGGAGATCGTGAATTGGCCATGCACGAATGACGGGGTCCAATTGGACGATCCGATGCCAAGGACCAGCCCCTCTTTCTCTTTCAAGCGCCAGTAGAGACGCGACGTTCGCCCTTCTCCGAGCAGAAACGAAAGCACATCCAGGGCGACCATGTCGCGGCTGTGCAGCGTGACGGACGGGAAGCCGATCATGACCTGATCCAGGCGTGCCAAGGAAAGCTGTCGTTCGGCGGAGCGCCGCGATGTTTGGGGCGGCTCATCGGGAATCACTGCGGGAGGATCGGCCCGCCTTGAAAAGCTCCTGGTTTTGCTCGCCACGAATTCGACCACCTCGCGGCTGTTTATGTTCCCCACCACGGCCACGACGATGTTCTCCGGTTGGTAGCGGCGGGTGTAGTAATCGAGCAGGGCATCTCGATTCTGTTGCACGAAGACCTCTTCATACCCGATCACCGGGTTCTGCACCGGGCTGGTCTGGTAGGCCGTCTTGACAAACAGTTTCCAGAGCTCCCGGTCGACGCTGTTCTCCCCCATCTTGAATTCCTGCTGAATGACGGCCTTCTCGCGCTCCACTTCGACGGGGTCGAGGGTGGTCTCACTGACGTAAGACAGCAAAAGGTCCAGGGCTTCCTTCCAGTTCGGGCCGGTCGTGTTGATGTAATAGACCGTCCGGTCCATGGAGGTGTAGGCGTTGCTGATGCCGCCGATACGCTGCAGCCGCTCTTTCGCCTCCGACTCTTTGAAGGAGCGCGTGGTTCCTCCCGAGACCACATGCTCGAGGTAGTGGGAGAGACCTGCCGTCAGGTACTGGCCTTCGTAGATGGATCCCGCCCGTACGAACACCTGAGAAGAGACCACATCCGAGTCCGGCTTCTCGCGAACCAGCAGGGTCAGGCCGTTTTTGAGAACGACGAATGTATCGCCAGGCTTGGAGGTCAAAACGGTTCGGATTGCTTGAGCGGCGGATTCGGGAGGAGTGCTCTCGCGCGGGGAGGCTGCATGGGCTGCGGCTGCGCAGAGAAAAAGGCAGAATCCAGCCAGAATCGGATTGAGTGTGAACGTGCGGTTGTGCATGGGTTGCATCCTGTCCTTATCGGAAGTCGTGTGTCGCGGAGAAGCTCACCGACCAAGGGCTTACCGTCCCTCTACAGAACCCCTGCCTCGATGAGCGAGCAAATATAGTCGTGTCTGTGTAAAGTATGTCCGGGGGTCTCGATGCGCAAAGGGGGGTGCGTGAACTGCAAGGCCTGCCAGGTGTCGTCGACGAGCCCCCAATCGATCGAAATGTCGTCGAGCCCCACCGCGACGGCGAGCTTCTCGGTTTGGGAGACAAGCTCGGCAAGCGACGGGTCGTCCGCTGCCAGGGCTTTGGTCTCGGTAATCCCGTTCAGTGCGTAAGCTCCTCTTGCTGCGCCGATACACCGAAACCGAACGAGGGTCAGCCGGAGGCAATCCCTGACGGGCAGAGCTTCCCGGACGATCACGGGGTTGTACCGAGCCGCGTATGCCAATGCCATGGCCCAATCATCGGCAAGATGGACTCTCCCCGGCAGGGTCTCGGGTGCCATCACCTCGACCGGCAACCGGAGCTCATCTCGGATCCTCTCCTTTTGTCGTGGACCGAAGCAGATACGGGACTTCCCGTGCGGAATGGCGAGAACCTTCAGCAGAATCTGCTGATGGAGGCGGGACCGGCGGTACAGATAGCTGGCCGCGGACGGGAAGGTGGGCTTGTCGATTGCCTGAAATAGGGTCGCAAAGCGCGCTGACGGAAAGAAGACCCTGTCCGCCTGTCGCAAGAGTTGCAGCTCCTCCTCGCTGTAGTCGCCCATGGCAGGCCGGATGCCGAGGGTACGCACCGGTTGGCAGGAGCCCAGAAAGGGAGCCATCGCGATTCTCAGGGGTATTGCGCCTGCTCTGCCGTGCAATCCGGACCTCATTTCTGGTGGCCATCGTGTGGTGAGATGAGCCAAACGTTCTTATCATTGGCTCAGTCAAGGCGCATTTTAGCCCAGAACCGCCACGAAGTGGAGGATGCTATGACGCACAAGAAGCGCGGACATCATGGGGATGCTCCGGAGCACGCCAGGACCGTTTCCCCGCAAGGGCTTCTCAAGGTCCGGCAAGAGGAGTCCAGCAAGAAGCTGGACGTCGTGGTCAAATGCGACACGATCGGCAGCGTGGAAGCACTGAGTGCCGCGATCAGGGCGATCCAGGCTCCCGGTGTTCAGGTCCGGATCATTCATGCGGGTGTCGGCGACGTTTCGAAGTCGGACCTGCTCATGGCTCTCACAGGCTCCAGGCTGGTTCTCGGCTTCAACGTGGAGGTCATGGCCAAGGGGGATCAATGGCTGAAAGAGCATGGCGGTGAGGTTCGATTGTACAATGTTATCTTCGGCTTGGTTGAGGACGTCAGGCAGATCGCCCAAAGCTTCGTCGCGGTTCCGACTGAGGAGCGCGTCACGGGCCGAGCGAGCGTCATCGCGCTTTTCAAGAGCAGTCATAAGGGAAGCATCATCGGTTGCGAGGTACAGGAAGGCATTCTCGCAGTCGGCAAGCAGTTTCGGATCATCTCCGCCATGGGCCCGGTCTATGCAGGGCGGATAGAATCGCTCCAGATCGAGCGCAGACAGGCGCGCGAGGCCAAAGTCGGCCAGCAGGCAGGCATCAAGCTCGAAGGCTTCAACCGGGCGAAGATCGGCGACCTTGTGGAATGCTACGAGCCGGCGCGCGAAGGCCACCTTTCTCCCTGGAAGCCCAGCGGAAGCATTTTACGCTTTCATCAGTCGTCGTGAGATCGCTTCTTGGCCGGTTACCCTTTGCCGAGCTCCTGCGAGCGCAGGGTGGCCGCCTCCACGGCTCGCATCAACGCTCCCCGGACGCCTTGCTCTTCGAGGATCGCGAGACCGCGGATCGTTGTGCCGCCGGGGGAGGTGATCATGTCTTTGAGCTCGGCGGGATGCTTGCCCGTGTCGAACAGCATTTCCACGGAGCCTTTGGCCGTCTGGAGCACAAGCTCCCGGGCGATCGGGCGGGGCAGCCCCATGAGGACGCCGGCGTCGATCATTCCTTCGAGAAGCAGCAGAACATAAGCTGGTCCACTGCCGCTCAGTCCTGTCACGGCGTCCATCCATTTCTCCTCGACCTCCATGGCTTTCCCGACCGCTTGAAAGAGCTTCAACGCCTGGGCCATGTGCAGATCGGTCACGCTCGGCCCCCTCGAGAGAGCCGATGCACCCTCGAGGACTAGAGCGGGGGTGTTGGGCATGACCCGAACGATGGGGAGGTTCACCGGCAGCCCGTTGGTGAGCACGCCGAGGGGAATGCCGGCCGCGATGGAGATCACCAGAGGGGCGTGGCCGAGATGGGGACGCATGGTTTGCAGGACGGTCTGCATCACTTGCGGCTTGACCGCCAGAATGAGGATCTGGCAGCTGGAAACGAGGCTGGGGAGGTCTTGTTCCAGCACGATTCCGTAAACGGCGGCAAGGTGCTGCATCCGTTCCTGGCTGACATCGTAGACGAGGATCTTGTTGGGAGGCAGGAGCGCGGACGCAAGGAATCCTTTGATGAGGGCTTCGCCCATATTGCCGCCGCCAATGAAACCGACCTGAGTATGCTCGAACATGAAACCACTCCTTTGTGCTGCAAAATCCTTTGTCACGTCCCGGCCCCGAACAGCCAAAGCGCTTGTGCGCATGTGGGAAAAGCGATACTATTCCGCCTAAAGGGTTTGGCGGTTGTGCGTCCAGCCCCGAATTGCCTCGCTCGTCGCGTTTTCGTCGGCAGAATCAGTGATTGGCTGGGAGTGCAGCGCTGACTGCAGAACGACTCGAGCTCCCGGTGCATCCAATACCCGTGAAGCCACAGGATCTGGAGATGAACAAAATCCCCGTTGAACAGCTCTACGCGCCCCGGGCCAGCATCCTCATCAACGGCGAAAAAGTCCACTTCAGGATAATGGAGAAGGCCGACGAAGCGGATCTCAAGACCTTCTTCGGCGAGATAACCGAGCAGGAAGCCGAGAAGCTGCGGCACGACGTGCGTGATCCCGCGGTGGTCACTTCCTGGGTCAGCTCTCTGGATTACCAGCGGGTGCTGCCGGTCATCGCACTGAATGAGGCCATGGATCACATCATCGCGGTGGCCACCATGCACTTCATGACCGGCGTGCACCGGCACATCGCGGAAGTTCGCGTCGTCGTCGGTAAGGATTACCGCCAGCTGGGCCTGGGCTCCGCCATGATCAAGGAGCTGATCGACGCCGGGAATCGGTTGGGAATCCATTTCCTCAAGGCGGAGATCCTCGCCGAAAGTGAGCTCGCCATCAAGGCTTTTCGTCAGCTCGGTTTCGAGGTGAAGTGTACCCTCGAAAAGTACTTCATGAACCGCCGTGGTGAAATGCACGATGTGGTGCTCATGATCAAGCGGCTCATCGTTCAACTCGAGGAAGAGATGTTCTATCTCTTCTAGGAGATCACCCGGTCCCGGGGCTCCTCCTCGCCAGCCGGCTGAGCGGGCTGTCCGGCCGGCAGCGTGACGATGACTTCGCAGCCTTCCCCGGGCTTGCTCTTCACGTCGATGCTTCCGCGATGCCCTTTTACAATCCCATAGGAAATGGCCATTCCCAGGCCGGTTCCCATCTCCTTGGTGGTGAAAAACGGGTCGAAGAGCTTGTTGAGGACCTCCGGCTCGATTCCCGGTCCAGAATCAATGACATGCAAGGCCAGCTGGGCGCTATCCTCGCTCCATTCCGAGCGAATCCGGAGGACGCCGGTTTTGCCCATGGCTTCGGCGGCGTTCACCACGATATTGAGGATCACCTGTTTGATTTGGTCGCGGTCGACCATCAGGTGTGGAGCCCTGGAATCATAGTCCTTGTGCACCTCGATATTCTGAAACAGCTCCTGGTTGGCGACCATCCGAAGCACTTCTTCAACGATCTCATGCACGTCGGCGGCCGCCTTCTCCGGAGCCGTCTGGCGTGCGAACTCGAGAAGACCTCGGACGATGCTGCGGCATCGGACCGTTTCGTTCACGATCACGTTGAGATCTTGGTGCTGGCTGGTTTCGGGAGGGAACTCGTCCCGGAGGAGCTGGCTGAAGGTGAGCACACCCGTGAGCGGGTTGTTGATCTCATGGGCGACGCCGGCGGCCAGTTTGCCCAGAGACGCCAGCTTTTCGCTGCGAACGAGCTGCTGCTGGGCATCCTGAAGGTCCTTAGTCCGTTCGCAAACCATCTGCTCGAGGCGATTCCCCCACTCCGTGAGGGACTGCTTGGCCCGCTTGAGCTCCCGGGTCATCTGGTTGAAAAACTGCGCGAAGATCCCCAGTTCGTCCTCCGTCCGGATGGGGATTTGGAAGTCGAGGTCTTCGTGGGCAATCCGCTGGGTGCCTTCGATCAGCTCCCGCAGGGGCTGGTTCAGGAAGCGGTAGGTCAGGAATTTGATGAGGCAGGCGAGGGCCAGGGCGGTCGCAAGCCCGCTCATCAGCAGCTTGGCCTCCACGATTCGGACCCGCTCGTCCGTGGCCTGGAGAGAAACGTCGATGTCCAGGACTCCAAGCACTTTCTGATCGGGAGGATGCACGTGGCAGCTCGCGTTGTAGCAGTCGGGCTCGTTGTAAATGGGATTGATCATCCCGAGCACCCGGTAGCCGGCCTGGGATCGAAAGATGCGGGTGCGCTCCGGTGTCTCGAGGCGCTCCAACGGCTTTTCGGCGGCGTGGCAGGCAGTGCATTGCTCGGCATGCTTGTCGACCAGGCGGTTCATCTCGGACCTGTCGGACGAGTAGATGATCTGCCCGACATAGTTGAAGATCCGCATCTTCTCGATGGACTGTTGCTTTCCGATGGTGTCGACGGTCTGGTGCAGCCGGTCCGGGGCGTAGAGCAGCATGTCGGCGCGGGAGGAAAGCTTGATGGTGTCGCTCAAGAGGCTAACGGTGCGGATGATCTCCTCGATGAGGTGCTCCCGCTGGCTCTTGATGGAAAAATAAGTGTAGCCGCTCGTGAACGCGATGACGAGGACGCTCGTGAGCACGCTGATTTTGGTCCCGATGCGCTTGTACCACGTCAGCCTCTTGAACCACATGGTCGCCTCGTCGAGGAAAGTCGCGTGAAAGGGAGTGCAGCGCAATGCCGGCAAAGCCCTGAGCCGGCCAATTCCATCCGGGGGTGTGCTGTGAGCTTGTGAATTAGGTTACTAGAATTGGAGTTGACACGCAAGGCTGATTCCGCTACAAATCACGACAATTTCCTGTCTCCTGAAAGGGGCTTCAGCCACATTGTGAACGTTTTCTCCTCATGGGCCTGGAGGTGTGTGCATGGCAACAAAGGGCAAGATCCTGATCGTCGACGATGACCCGGATTTCGTAAAAACGACCAAAATGATTCTCCTTACGGACGGCTATGAGGTGTTTTGGGCTGGGGACGGGAAGGAAGGGCTGGTCAAGGCCAAGGAGCTGCAGCCTGATCTGATCATGTTGGACATCATGATGGAGACGCTTTTCGAGGGATTCAGCTTTCTCGGGACCATCCGGGATGCCGAGGAATACGAATCCGTGTCGACCACCCCGATTCTGATGGTGTCCAGCGTGAAAGCCGATACGGGCTCTCGATTCTCATTCGGAGACGAGCAGGATACCAGTGATGTCGCGCCGGACGAATATCTGGACAAGCCCCTGAAGCCGAAGGAATTGCTGGAAAAGGTAGCCAAGATGATTCAGAAGCCCAAGTGAGACGGGTCCGCGAGGGTGAGGGGCGCGCTGAATCACCGGCCTGAAATGCTGTTCCTTCTCGTTGTGCTCGGGGACGACCGTGGATGCTCCCAAAGTTCTTGTGATCGATGATGAGGAAATCGCTCGGATTTCCTGCCAGCGGGTCTTGAATCGGGAAGGCATCCAGGTGACCATGGCTTCCGGGGGGCGCGAAGGACTCGATATCCTCATGCGCCAGCCCCATGACCTGGTGCTGGTCGATCTCAAGATGCCCGAGATGGATGGGGTCGAAGTGGCGCGACGCGTCCGTGCGCTCGATCCCAATCTGGTGACGATCCTCATCACAGGCTATGCCACTGTCGAAAGCGCCGTAGCGGTCATGAAAGAGGGCGCTTACGACTACCTTCCAAAGCCATTCACTCCGGATGAGCTCATCATCGTCGTGCGCCGTGGCCTTGAAAAGCGCCGGCTGGACCGGGAATCCCGTGCCCTCCGGGAAGAAAAGGCGGCCATGGAGCGCAACTTCGTGACCATGGTCACGCACCAGCTTCGCTCGCCGCTTGGGGCCATCTTCCAGTATATCGAGGTGCTCCTGAGCGACATTGGCGGAACGCTCTCCGAAATGCAGCGCGAAATGCTCGAGCGGGCTCGCGAGCGATTGAACGGGCTGCTGCAGCTCATCAACGACTGGCTCGACATGAGCCGGCTTCAGGCGGGGGAGATCACGCATCGGCTCCGGCCCGCGGCCCTGGCGTCCTGTGTGGATGCCGCTCTGGCAGGACTCGAATGGTCCGCCCGCGAGAAGGGGATCGAGATCAGCACCGAGGTCCCCGACGATCTCCCCCTGGTGGAGGTTGATCCGGATTCATTTAGGGAGGTGCTCAGCAACCTCATCTCCAATGCGATCAAGTACAATCGTCCCAATGGGTATGTTCGGATCCGCGCTTTCCAGCAAGAAGACTGGGTGGTGGTTGAGGTTGAGGACGACGGAATGGGCATAGAAGAGAAAGAAATCCCGTTCCTGTTCGAGCAGTTCTTCCGCAGCAAGTCCAAGGAGGTCCGGGAGCAGCAGGGGACGGGGCTCGGGCTGGCCATCGTGGAAAAAATCGTGCGGGCGCACGGAGGGAAGATGCAGGTGAGGAGCCAGCTTGGGAAAGGTTCCACATTCTCGGTCTTCGTCAATAAGGCACACCCCCGATCATAAACAGCTTCAGAGACTGACATTGCACAAGGATTCGCTTGACGCAAGTGAAAATTTGTGCGAGAAAATTTGCGGCGTAAAAGGCATTCGGGACAACTTGATCCGGCTGCCCGGCATTGCGGGAGCATGGACGGAGGAAGTGCATGGAATTCAATATTCAGGATGTCGATGCAATCATCGATCAGTGGGACCCCAGCCCAGCATCCCTGCTCCAAATCATGCTGGACATCAACCACCGCTATCACTACCTGCCACACGAAAGCATCAGCCGGGTGTCCGAAAGACTCAAGATGCCCATCAGTCAGGTCTACAGCGTGGCCAACTTTTTCAAGGTGTTCAGTCTCAAGCCCAGAGGTCGCTTCATTATGCATGTGTGTACCGGCACCGCCTGCCATGTCAAGGGTGGGCCACGCATCATCGAGCGGTTGGAGACGGAGCTGAGCTTGAAGCCAGGGGAGACTTCGGAGGATCTGTTCGTGACTCTGGAGACGGTCAACTGTGTGGGTGCCTGCGCGGCCGCTCCCGTGGTGGTTGTCGGGGAGACGACCTACGCGGAAGTGACCCCCAGCAAGGTGACCGACCTGGTCAAAGAGTTGAGAGAAAAAGGGGCTTGAGGGAGAAACCAAGATGCGGCTGAACAGTGTTCATGATCTCGAAGTCTTGCGTCAGCAGATCAATGAGAAGCGGAAATCGGTTCGTAAGCGTATCAGAATATGCGGCGGGCCCGGGTGTCATTCCGGAGGCGGGCAGCATCTTATCGGTGCCTTCGAGAAGCTGCTGAGCGAGAAAGGGGTGGCCAACGACTACATGGTGACCGTGACCGGCTGCCATGGGTTCTGTGCCCGCGGGCCGATCATTGTCATCGAGCCGGAAAATATCTTCTACGAGCGAGTGCAGGAAGCGAGGGTCCCCGAAATCATCGAGAAGTCGGTGCTGGGGGATGAGCTGGTGGAGGATCTGCTCTACGTCGATCCCTCAACGGGACAGAAGATCATTCGCGAGAGGGACATCCCTTTCTATGCCGGTCAGGAAAGGATCATCTTCAACGATACGGGGTTGAACTGGTCCACCGAGATCGATGATTACATCTCGCGCGGCGGTTATTCGGCCCTCGCGAAGGTGCTCTCCGGCATGAAGCCCGAAGAGGTGATCGAAGAAGTCAAGCTCTCCGGTTTGCGCGGTCGAGGGGGGGGAGGGTTTCCCGCAGGGGTCAAGTGGGAGTCCTGCCGGAAGTCGAAAGGGGAGATCAAGTATGTGATCTGCAACGCGGACGAAGGGGATCCCGGCGCCTATATGGACCGCGCCCTCCTCGAGGGCAATCCGCACCAGGTCATTGAAGGCATGATCATCGGGGCTTACGGCATCGGAGCCAAGGAAGCCTACATCTATTGCCGGTACGAATATCCCGTGGCCGTGAAAAATGGGCTGCGCGCCATCGAGCAGGCTGAAGCCTACGGACTCCTGGGCTCGAACATCTTGGGGACGGATTTTGGACTGAAGCTGTTCATCACCCGCGGAGCCGGGGCCTTTGTGTGCGGGGAATCGACGGCCCTGATGGCTTCCCTCGAGGGCAAGATCGGCGAGCCTCGAGGCAAGCACATTCACACGGTCGAAAAGGGGCTGTGGCACCGTCCGAGCAACCTCAACAACGTGGAAACCTGGGCCAGCGTTCCCCTGATCATCAACAAGGGCGGCAAGTGGTTCGCGTCCATCGGCACCGAGCGGAGCAAGGGCACGAAGATCTTCTCCGTGGTCGGGAAGATCAACAATCCCGGGCTTGTCGAAGTCGCCATGGGGACCCCTCTCAAGAAGATCGTCTACGACATCGGTGGCGGCATTCCGGGGGGCAAAGCGTTCAAAGCGGTTCAGACGGGCGGCCCTTCGGGCGGCTGCGTTCCAGAATCCCTGATCGATCTCCCGGTTGATTTCGAGAAGCTCAAGGAGGCCGGATCCATGATGGGCTCCGGCGGCATGATCATTCTCGACGAGGAAACCTGCATGGTGGACGTTGCGCGGTACTTCCTCACCTTCTTGGTGCAGGAGTCCTGCGGCAAATGTGTTCCATGCCGGGTTGGCGTCAAGCGGATGTATGAAATCGTGGACCGGATGTGCTCCGGGCTCGCCGTACCGGAAGACCTCGCCGAGCTCGAGAAACTGGGCAGCACGATGCAGGAAGCGGCGTTGTGCGGTCTGGGAAAGAGCGCCCCCAATCCGGTTCTGAGTACGCTGAAGTACTTCCGCCATGAATATGAGGCGCATGTCTTCGAGAAGCGCTGCCCGGCGAAGGTCTGTAAGCCGCTGATTCGCTACGAGATCGACACGGACAAGTGCACGGGATGCGGGGTATGCCGCAGAAAATGTCCGGAGAATGCCATCATCGGTGAGAAGAAGGAATGCCACTGCATCGATGAAGAGCTGTGCGTGCGCTGCGGTATTTGTATCGGGAGCTGTAAGTTTGGCGCCATCTATATCGAATAGTGAGGAATGGCATGCTGCCCAAAGAGCTGATGACAGATTTTCTGGCCGTTGCCCTGTACCTCCTGGTCGGGCTGGTCTTCGCAATTGTCCCGATCATCGTGTCTTCGTTGATCGTGAAGCGGAGCAAGGGGGCCAAGCGCGATGAGACGTATGAAAGTGGTATGCAGACCATCGGGAGCGCGTGGATCCAGTTTACGGTCGCGTACTACATTTATGCGCTGATCTTTCTAGCCTTTGACGTCGACGTACTCTACCTCTTTCCGGTGGCCCTGGCCTATGGGAAGTACGCCATCCGGGATCTGGTGGAAGTGGTCATATTTGTTGGCATTTTGTCTTTGGCCATCGTCTACGCTTGGTGCAAAGGAGTGTTTGAGTGGGAATCCAAAAAGTAGAACCGGGCGAGCCGGTCATTCGATTCGCGCTTCTGGACGAGGTTCTGAACCTGGCCCGGGCCAACTCGCTTTGGCCGATGACCTTCGGGCTGGCCTGCTGCGCCATCGAGATGATGGCGGCCGGAGCTTCGCGCTTCGACTTGGACCGCTTTGGAGCTGGCGTGTTCCGTCCATCCCCGAGGCAGTCCGACCTCATGATCGTGGCGGGGACGATCTCCAAGAAGATGGCTCCGGCCATTCAAATGCTGTGGGACCAGATGCCCAACCCCAAGTGGTGCATCGCGATGGGAAACTGCGCCATTTCGGGCGGTCCTTTCGAGTACGACGGTCAGTACGCCATCGTGCCGGGAGCGGACCTCATCGTGCCGGTGGACATTTACGTTCCTGGCTGCCCCCCTCGGCCGGAAGGTCTTATTCAGGGCTTTCTGGCTCTGGAGGATATGATCACGAAGGGCGAGCACAAGAACTACCTGCGCCGCTTCCGTCGTAAGGGAGGTACGTGCTGATCATGGCGAAAAAAGATGACATCATCGCGAAAGTAAGCGCCGCGCTTCCGACGAATGCCGTGTGCAGGGACGACGCGTATCGGTCGGGAGTGGTCTTCTCGGCTTCGGTGGAGCTTGGGAAGGTGCGCGACGTACTCGGGTGGTTCAGGGATGCGGGGTTCTACCTGGAATCGGTGACCGCCCTTGATTTTCAGGACACGGCCGAGCTGGTCTACCACCTGAACACGTATGAGCCGAAGGCGCGAATGGTGATCCGCACGCTCGTCGCGGAAGGGGCAACGGTGCAGACCGTGAGCGACCTGTTCCCGACCGCCGACTGGCAGGAACGGGAGATTCGGGAGTTCTTCGGCATTCAGTTCGCCGGTCATCCGGACCCCCGGAATTTGCTGCTCCCCGAAGACGCCGATTATTACCCGTTGAAGAAAACCTTTGGCAGCGTAAATGCTTATCGCAGACGGGAAGAGATCTATGGCTGAACAACTGCAAGCACCGATTGTTGAACGTGTCTACCAGCTGAACCTCGGGCCGCAGCACCCTTCCACCCACGGCGTCTTGCGGGTTCTGCTGGATCTCGACGGGGAGTTCATCGTCAAGGCGGATCCGGTCATCGGCTACGGTCACCGCGGTCATGAGAAGATGGGGGAGAACCGCGCTTACAAGCAGTTCATGCCCAACACCAGCCGCATGGATTACCTCTCGGGGATGCTCTTCAATCATGGGTACGCCCTGGCCGTCGAAAAGTTCGCCGGCATCGAGGTTCCCGAGCGGGCCAAGTACATCCGCACGATTTGCGCTGAGCTCAACCGCATCTCCAGTCACCTGCTCTGGTTCGGCACCTACGTCATGGACTTGGGTGGGTTCACTCCCTTTCTGTATGCCTTCGATGATCGGGAGCAGATCCTGGATATCTTGGACCGGGTGAGCGGCTCGCGTCTGACCTATTCGTACTGCCGGTTTGGCGGCGTGTGCCGGGATGCGGACGGGCAGTTCGTCGACATGACCCGGTCGTTTGTCAAGCGGCTTCGCAGCCGGTACGCGGACTACGACAACCTGGTCACCAAGAACGTCATCTTCATCCATCGCGTGAAGGGAGTTGGCGTGATCACCCCGGAGCTGGCCAGTCAGTTCGGTGTGACGGGCCCCAACCTGCGTGCTTGCGGCATTCCGTTCGATATGCGCAAGGTCGAGCCCTACGAGATCTACGATCGGTTTGACTTCGAAATCCCCGTGGGAGTGAATGGCGACGCGTTGGATCGGTATCGCGTGCGCTTGGAGGAAATGGAGCAGAGCTGCCGCATCATCGATCAGGCGCTCGATCAGCTTCCCTCCGGCCCGTACCTGAACGAAAAGGGATCTTTCAAGGTTGTTCCTCCGAAGGGTGACCTCTACTTCGCCTTTGAAAGTGCACGCGGACAGACGGGTTATTACCTGGTGAGCGACGGGAGCGGCACGCCGTATCGGTGTCATATCCGTGTGCCCAGCTTTGGGAACCTGCATGTTCTCACCGAGGTGCTCAAAGGGACGATGGTGGCCGACGCCATTTCGATCCTGGGAAGCATTGACGTGGTCATACCCGAAATCGACCGGTAGACCATTTAGGCAGGGACGTAGGGGCCTGACTCCATTCTATTCGAGGGAGAGCATTGTTATGGGCAGCATTGTAGCTTCAGATTGGTTCCGACTGATCGTCGGCCTGGTCATCGTACTGGCCTTCTCTCAGCTGAACGCGTTGTTCCTGGTTTGGCTGGAGCGGAAGGTCGCTGGTCATATCCAATTGAGGCCGGGACCGAAGGAAGTGGGACCGTTCGGGTTGTTGCAGACGATCGCTGACGGTATCAAGCTGGTCGGCAAAGAGCTGATCACACCGGGGACGGTCGACCGCAAATTGTTTGTCATGGCGCCGGTGATGGTCTTCATGCCGGTTCTGATCGGCTTCCTGGTGCTGCCGTTCGGCCCCGATCTCATCCTCCGAGACATGAACGCCGGTGTCCTCCTGATCTTCGCCTTCTCTACCATCACGGTTCTCGCGATTCTGGCAGGCGGTTGGGCCTCCAACAACAAGTACGCTCTTCTGGGTGCGGTGCGGTCGGTTGCCCAGAACGTGGCCTACGAAATCCCGCTCCTGCTGTCGGTGATGAGCGTCGTGCTGATGGTGAACTCGCTGCAGTTCTCCGAGATCGTTAACGCCCAAGGAAAGCTTTGGTTCATCTTCCTGCAGCCGGTCGCGGGCCTCATCTATCTCATTTGCGCCACGGCGGAGACGAACCGGGCTCCGTTCGACATCCCGGAAGCGGAGTCGGAGCTGGTCGCAGGGTTCCATACCGAATTCAGTGGGATGCGCTTCGGTCTGTTCTTCCTCGCCGAGTACACGAACATGTTCATTGTGAGCGCGGTGGCGACGAGCCTGTTCTTCGGGGGATGGCAGGGGCCGTTCGGATTCACTCTTGGGATTCCGGGCATCGTGTGGTTCCTGGCGAAAACGTATGTGCTCATCTTTGTGATCATGTGGGTACGATGGACCTTTCCACGGCTGCGGTTCGACCAGCTCATGAATTTCTCCTGGAAGGTGATGATCCCGCTTAGCCTGGCCAATCTGCTGATCACGGCAATCGTGTTGAAACTCGTGTGACGCTCGGGAGGAGATATGAGTTACTGGAAAGACATTAAAGACGGCGGCTGGAGTCTCGTTGAGGGTATGAAGGTCACGGTGCGTCGGCTGTTCAAGCCGGTCGTCACGGTCCAGTATCCGCGAAAACAGTTGACGATGTCCGATGCCTATCGCGGACACATCGAATTCAAGCGTTTCGAACAGACCGGGACGCACCGGTGCATTGCCTGCGGAACGTGTCAGCGGACGTGCCCCTCCCAGCTGATCAAGGTTCAGGGGATCAAGGAGCACGCCCACAAGCCCAAGGTCGCGACGCATTATTTCATTGAATACAACAAGTGCAGTCTGTGCGGGCTCTGCGTGGAATGCTGTCCAACCGAAACGCTTCAGTACTCCAAGGAGTTTCAGCTGGAGGGGACGTCGCGTTGGGACAGCGTGATCGACCTTGTCGCGAGGCTGGAAAAGAGCACGTCCTAGTTTTAGGACCCGGGGGGAGGAAAGGGAGTCTCATGAGCTTTCTGAGTGTGGAATCATTCGCTCAAATGGCGTTCTGGATTGTGGTGGGCCTGACGTTTGGAGGGGCTGCCATCGCAGTCTTCCCGCGCAACATCCTTTACAACGTGCTCGGGCTGGCCCTGGCGCTGACCGGTGTGGCGGGTCTTTACCTGTACCTGGGAAGCTTTTTCATGGCGATGATGCAGCTGCTCATCTACGTGGGGGCGATCACGATTGCCATCGTCTTCGCCATCATGCTGTCGCGGCCCTTGCACCTGGAAGTTCCCAAACGGCGGGTGCCCAAGGTGGCGATGGCGGCCCTGGCGAGCACCATCTTCTTCCTGTGCATCGCGGTGGCGGGGACGAAGAGTCATTGGGCGCCCGCGGCCGAGAGAAGCTCGGATTGGTCCGTGGTGACGATCGGGCACATGCTGCTCACCAGGTATGACCTGGTCTTTGAAGCCATTTCGCTGGTGCTGCTGATTGCCATCATTGGTGCAATCGTAACGGCAGGATTCACTCGGAGGTTGAGCTCGTGAACACACTGGGCGTTTACCTGGTTATCGGAGCGGGTCTCTTCAGCCTGGGGTTGTGCGGAGTTCTTCAGCGCCGAAACCTGATCGGTATGCTGATCTCCGTCGAGCTTATGCTGAACGGGGCCAATGTGAACTTCATGGCATTCAATCGATTTCTTGCGCCGGATCCCACGGTCGGGCAGATTTTCACACTGTTCGTGATGGGTCTGGCCGCGGCTGAAGCTGCGATCGGGCTGAGCATCATTCTGGCCCTGTTCCGAACGCTGCGGTCGGTGAATATCGAGCGTGCCCAGCAGATGAGAGGTTAAGAGGTCATGACATCGTTTTTCTCGGATCCGGTTTTGATTGCTGCGGCCCTGGGGACGAGCCTGCCTTTCCTCGCCATGGCGATCATCCTCATTTTCACGCGCCACGACCCGAAGGTGTCCTGCACGATTTCCATAACCTCCGCGTCGATCGTCCTATGCTGCGCGCTTTTTTTGCTGATCAAGCTTTGGGGGGCCGGCGTGCCGGTGGAGTACAAGACCCCCTGGCTCATCGCCGATGACATCATCATTCCGTTCGGCTACCTGCTCGACCCGCTCAGCTTGCTGATGCTGACCATCGTCGCGGTCATCAGCTTCCTGGTGCAGGTCTATTCGCTCGGCTACATGGCGGGCGACCCGGGCTTCAGCCGCTACTACGCCTTCCAGTCCCTGTTCGCTTGGGCCATGACGAGCATGGTGATCTCCCCGAGCATGCTTCAGTTGTTCATTTTCTGGGAGCTGGTGGGCTTGGCTTCCTACCTGCTCATTGGCTTCTACTACGAAAAGTACAGCGCCTCCCAGGCGGGCAAGAAAGCTTTCGTCATGACGCGGTTCGGTGACGTTGGCTTCTTCCTGGGCCTGATCATCCTGGTCATCGGCTTCGGAAACCTGAACATTCTGAACATCAATGAGGCGGCGAAGGCGGGTACGATGGACCCGAGGCTGATCACGGTTTCGGCCATGCTCATCTTCGGCGGCGTGATGGGCAAGAGCGCGCAGTTTCCGCTCCTGACCTGGTTGCCTGACGCCATGGAAGGTCCGACCCCCGTCAGCGCGCTGCTGCACTCCGCGACCATGGTCGCCGCCGGCGTGTACATGTTCAGCCGCATTTTCCCGTTCTACTCCTCGTCGCCCGAAGCCATGTCGATGGCCCTGGCCCTCGGCACCATCACCATGCTGCTTGCCTCGACGATGGCCATGGCGACGTATGATCTCAAGCAGGTTTGGGCGTATTCGACGGTCAGTCAGCTTGGGTTCATGGTGATGTCCCTAGCCGCCGGCGGGTATTTCGCGGGCGTGTTCCACCTGACGACCCACGCCGGCTTCAAGGCTCTGCTCTTCTTGTGCTCGGGTGTTTTCATCCACGAATACCACACCAATGATTTCCGGGTGATCGGAAAGCACGGAGGCCGGTCGCTCACCATTCCGATGGTGTGCATGACCGTCGGTGCTCTGGCCCTCTCGGGCATCTTCCCCTTCTCGGGCTTCTTCAGCAAGGAAGCGATCCTTGGCGTTCTGGCCAACCATCCGAACAAGATTTGGCTGGGAGCCGGCCTGCTGGGCGCTTTGATGACGGCTTACTACACCTTCCGCCTGATTTTCTTCATGCTGTTCCCGAAAGGCGGGGTCGAGGCTCACCATGGGCATGAGGAGGCTCATGGCGGGGGGCATGGTCATGAGGAAGAGGGCCACCACGGGTACATCTTCTGGTGTATGGCGGTTCCTCTCATCATCCTGGCCAGTGTTACGGTGGTACTCGGTTTCTCCCAGTCGTCCCTGGAGCATTTCCTGATGGGCGCTTCGCAAACGGCTCACCAGGCTGCTGCGGCGCATGGGGCCGAAGGCGGCCACGGGGCGGGACATTTCATGCTGCTGATCACCGCAGTGACCCTGGCGGTTGGTGGTATCGTGTGGGCTTACATGGAATTCGGGCGCAAAGGCGCCAGCCAGGAAGGATTTCTCAAGAAATTCCCGGCCGTCGAGGAGTTGTTTGCACGGCGCTGGTACATGGACGACTTTCTGCGCAAGACCCTGGACAACGTGGTGTACTGCGGGCTCACGAATGTGTTCACGAGAAACGACCGGCGTATCATCGACGGCGGCATCGACGGCATTTGCCAGGGAACCATCGGAAGCGGTCGTCTGTTCAGCTTCTTGCAGTCCGGAATGCTTCAATACAACCTGCTCGTGATGATCGCGGCAGTGGGATTGGTTGTGCTCTACTTCCTCCTCGCCTAAGGAGGCTCGAGCCGGAGTCATGGTGACTCCGGCTTGCAGCGGCGGTGGGAGTGGCATCGTTACTGAGGGGTCAAGAAAGAACAAAACCATATAATCTGAGCGGACGGGCTGGCTTATGACTTCGATGGAAATGGCACAATTTCCCTTCCTGACTGCGATCTTGATGTCGACGATCGTGGGGATGCTGGTCATCCTGTTTATCCCGGATGACCGTCCTAAACTGGTGAAGCAGGTCTCTCTCCTTTTCTCGGGCATCGGGTTGATCCTTAGCCTTTATGTGTATCACTCCTTCGACGTGACGAAGGGCGGCCTCCAGATGGTGGAGCGATACCTGTGGGTGAAAGGCATGGGGGTTTACTGGTTCATGGCGCTGGACGGCATCAACGCGCCGATGATCCTGCTGACTGCCGTGGTGCTTTTCACGGGCGTGCTCACCATGTGGGAGCTTGAAAACCGCGTGAAGGAGTTTTTTGCCTTCACGTTCCTCCTCGTTGCCGGAGTCTATGGCGTGTTCATGTCGATGGATCTGTTCTGGATCTTTGTGTGGTACGACGTGTCGCTCTTCCCCATGTATCCGCTCATTGCGGTCTGGGGCGGTACGCGCAAAGAGTACGGCGGCATGAAGCTCACGCTGTACCTGCTCGCGGGCAGCGTTTTGATCCTTCCCGGGATCATCTATCTGTGGGTCCAAGCCGGCGGGCATACGTTTGACCTGTTCGAGCTGCAGCGCATCGGGTTCTCCCCGGAGGTGCAGAAGATCGCCTTCGTCATGCTCTACCTGGGCTTCGGGGTTCTCGCAGGTGTTTGGCCGTTCCACACATGGTCGCCGGTTGGCCACGTTGCAGCGCCCACGGCCGTGAGTATGATCCATGCGGGCGTTCTGATGAAGCTCGGCGCTTACGGGATCCTGCGCCTCGGCATGACGCTGTGTCCGGACGGCCTGGCCTACTGGGCGGACTTCATGGCGCTGCTCGCCACCATCGGAATTGTCTACGGGGCCTTCGTGGGGCTCGCTCAGACGGACCTCAAGTACGTCATTGGCTATTCGAGTGTCTCGCACATGGGCATCGTCGGGCTGGGTCTCTCCACCATGACCGTGAACGGCATCAACGGGGCCGTTTTCCAGATGTTTGCGCACGGCGTGATGACAGCCCTTCTCTTTTCCTCTGTCGGATACATCTACGACAAGACGCATACCAAGATGATCCCGGAGCTTGGTGGCTTGTCGGTGACGATGCCAAAAGCTTCGGCCTTCTTCATCATGGCGGCTTTCGCTGGCATCGGTGTTCCTTTCATGGCGAGCTTCTGGGCCGAGCTTCTGGTGTTCGTGTCGTCCGTCAAGGTGTATCCGGTTCGCGGTATCCTGGCGGTGAGCGGGATCGTGGTGAGTGCTCTGTTCATGCTGCGCGTGGTGATGAAGACATTCTACGGTGAGAAGAACGAGCGGTGGGCTCACATCCCGGATGTGCCGCTGTACCTGGCCACGCCGAGGATCATCCTGGTGGGCGTGATCCTGTTCTTTGGAATGTTCCCCCGGGTCATCTTGGATGTGATCCAGTGTGCAGTGATCCCATTCGTAGGCAGCTTGTAAGGCTGAGTGAAGGGAAGAGTTGACTATGACGAAGTGGGTCCTTTTTGCTCCTGAGCTGGTGTATGTGCTGATGGCCGCTGTTCTCTTTTGGCTGTCACTCCAAAAGAGGGTGGACCAGAAACGTGTGTATGCGGTAGCGCTCTTCTTCGCCGCCGCTGGCGTGCTGGCGACGCTGATCTGCGTGAGCATGCAGGGGATGGTCTTCTTCGATGCCTATCGGGTGGATCTTTTCAGCCAGCTGTTTAAGCTCCTGATCGCGATCGGTACGCTGCTCGTGATCTTTTCCTGCAGTGAGCTGAACGGCATTGACGGTCGACAGCATCCGGAGTTCTTCCTGTTCCTGTCCGTGTGCACCTTGGGCATGATGATGCTGGTCAGCTCCGTTGAGCTGCTCACGATCTACGTGTCGATCGAGCTGTCGTCGTACTCCCTGTACCTGCTGGCGAACATGCGGCGCAACGCGCCGGAATATTCCGAAACGGGCATCAAGTATTTCATGGTCGGTGTGACGGCCTCGGCCTTCATGCTGTTCGGCTTGAGCTACCTCTTCGGGGTGACGCACACGACTTACGTCGCCGAGCTAGCCAAGGTGCTTCCGACGGTGATCAAGGAGCCCGCCGCCATCATCGGGCTGGTGCTCGCGCTCTCCGGTTTCTTCTTCAAGCAGGCCTTGTTCCCGTTCCACATCTGGGCGCCGGATGTGTACCAGGGCACGGCCAACCAGGTCACGGCCTATATCGGTACGGCCTCGAAGATGGCCGCTGCGGCGATGGTCATCCGATTCGTGGGCTTCTCCGGGTCGGAAAGCCCGGTGCTGGTCAATGTGCTGATCGCCCTGTCGGTCCTCTCCATGACCTTCGGCAACCTGGTTGCGATCATCCAGAAAGATCTCAAACGGCTCCTCGCCTACTCGAGCATCGCGCATGCCGGATACATGATGATCGGTATTTTGAGTGTTTCCCAGCGCGGCTATGCGACGGCGATTTACTACGCGATTGCCTACCTGATTATGGGGTATGCCTGCTTTCTCGTCATCATGAAGATTGCCGACAACGGCAAGAACCTGGATATCAAGGAGCTTGCCGGCCTGCACAAGCGCTCGCCGCTTCTCGCGATGACCTTGATGCTCGCGCTCTTCGGGATGGCGGGCATTCCGCCGACCGTAGGATTCACTGGAAAGTTCCTGGTTTTCGCGGCTGCGGTGGAGCAGGGGCACTTGGTGCTCGCCATTATCGGCATGATCAACGCGACCATATCGTTGTACTATTATATGATCGTCATCAAAGCGGCGTATATGCTGGAGCCTGTCCGTCCGTACCCACCCGTTAAGATGGATTCCTGGACACGGTACATGTGCATCGCCCTGGTGCTTGCCATGGTTTACCTTGGAGTCTTCCCGGATCAGTTTGTGGCGTTGACTGAGGCTGCGGCTCGGAGCCTGCCGTAAGGCTCGGAGAGCGGAGGCCGACGTGGCTTTGATGGTTGTTTACGGTGACGGTGCGGTCGGCCTGCTGCGAACAGGGTCTTCAGATCCGCATATGGAAGGAAGCGAAGAATAGCCATGATGGAACTGCTGAAGAACTTGACACAAGGAAAGCTAAACAAGCCGAAGGGTGCCACTGCCAAAGAGACGGAATGTACGCCTTCAGGATTTGCTGCTGAGGTGCTGCGCCCCAAGAGCTTCTGTGACCCGGAGTCTGGGGCTCCCTGTATCACGGTGTGCGCTTCGAAGGGTGGCTGTGAGTGCAACAGTGAGGGGGTCCGAGCGGCGTTTGTGGAAGAGATCGCAAGGCAGGGACTGAGCATTTCGGTGGGCAAGGGCAAAGTCGGATGCGGGGGCAAGTGCAAGAAAGGTCCGTTCGTGGGCTTTCCCCAGAAAGGCTATTTTTACCTTGGGGTTCGGCCTGAGAACGTTGCCGAGATTGTTGAAAAGACCCTGGTCCAAGGCTACGTGCTTTTCCCGTACCTGTCCATCAATCCCGACCGCTCCTACCGAACGGACCTGTATTACGAGAAGGATACGGGCCTCCTGGCAGCCATGACCGATGACGTGTGCATGGTGCAGGTGGCTAAATACTTCCTGGATTTCGAGGAAGGGTTGTCCTGCGGGAAGTGCGTGCCGTGTCGAATCGGTATGAAGCGCATGAATGAGAGCATGGAGAAGATCGTCTCGGGGCAGGGAACGCCTGCGGATATCGATCAGATCCTGGACCTTTGCAAGACCATGATGGATACGCCACTGTGTGAGTTTGCCATGACGAGTAGCCGCCCCGTCCTGAGCGCCATCACGCATTTCGAGGACGAATTCAAAGCGCATGTGGAACGGCAAGAATGCCCCGCCGGGGTGTGCAGTGCGCTCGTGGAGATCCAGAGAAAACGGGCTGTGCGAGAGCGGTTACACCGCAAGCCAAAGAAGAAATAAGGTGAAGACGAGAGGGAAACGGGCTCTGTAGGATATCGCTAAGCTTCGAAGGAATTCTCAAAGGGATAATCTGCTATGGCAAAAGTCACGCTTAAGATCAATGGCCAAGAGGTTACTGTCGAAAAAGGGACGACCATCCTGGAAGCTGCCAAGCAAATCGGCGTGTACATCCCGACGCTTTGCTATCACCCCTACCTGCCGCTCGAGGAAGCGTGCCGGTTGTGTGTCGTTGAGGAAGTGCGCGGGAGCTGGTCCACTCTGGTGGCCGGGTGTGTCTATCCTGTCCGCAACGGAATGATTCTGCTAACGGATTCGCCCATGGTGCAGGATGCCCGTAAAACCATCATGGAGCTGCTCCTGTCCGATCACCCCAACGATTGCATGACCTGCTATGCGACGGGTGACTGTGAGCTGCAGGATATGGCTCACCTTTACGGGGTGAAGGGGGTGTCCTATACGGGGGAACGGCACAAGTACCCGGTGGATTCCGACAAGAACCCCTATCTGCATGTCGACATGAACAAGTGCATCCTCTGTCGTCGATGCATCCGCGCGTGCCACGATGTGGAGGGGGCGGATATCTGGACGAAGGTGGGACGCGGCTTCGATCAGCGTATTTCGACGGCCTTCGAGCTTCCGCTTCAGGATGCGGGCTGTGAATTCTGCGGACACTGCGCGGATTTCTGTCCGGTGGACGCCATCGGTTTCCGCGGCGGGCGAGGTCAGATCCGGTCCTGGCAAACCTGCAAGACGTCGACGGTCTGCTTGCAGTGCTCGTCCGGCTGCAGGGCCCAGTACGAAGGGTACAAGGGGAAAGTCGTCCGCGTGCGCGGTGACTTCAATTCGCCGGCCAGCGTCGGAGCTTTGTGCAAGATGGGCCGGTTCAATTTCGATTTTATCAATTCGCCCAACCGGCTGACCTCCGCGAGCGTAGGCGGTGCGGACGCGTCTCTCGATGATGCCCTGAAGGCCGCTGCGGCCGGATTGCAGAAGGTGAAGGACAGTGCCGGGGGCGGAGCCATCGGACTCATTTGCGGCGGGATGCTCACCAACGAAGAATATTACATGGCTCAGAAGCTGGCCCGGGCGGCGCTGGGCACCAACAACGTCGACAACGTCGGGGGGCCGTGGCAGCAGGCTGTGTACGACGGCCTTGCCAATGCGCTTGGGCTTGGAGCGATGACGAACACCCTGGGGGACATCGGGTCGGCGAAAAGCATCCTGGTGCTAGGGTCCAATACGCTGGAAAAGCATGCCATTGCGGCCCTCAAGGCCCGTAAGGCTGCCCGAGAAGGGGCCAGCTTGATCGTGGCCCACCCTGCCGAGGTGCCGCTGACCAAAACCGCCAGCATGCATCTCAAGATCAATGCGGGGAGCGAGGAGTCCCTGCTGCTTGGTCTCCTCAAGGTGCTGGTGGCTGACGAGATGTATAACAAGGATTATGTCGAAAAGAACACGCAGGATTTCGCCAAGCTGTCGAAGAGCCTCGAGAAGGTGAAGCTCTCCGAGGTGGCCGAGAAGACCGGAATCGGCGAAGACGAGATCAAGGAAGCCGCCAAGCTGTATGCGAGCCAGAGCCCTGCCTGCCTCATTTATGGTGTGGATCCTCAAAGCTCGCCGGCCCATGAAGGCTTCTACCGGCTATGTGCGGCCCTGCAGCTTCTCCTTGGGGCGGTTGGAGAAGTCGGCGGGGGTGTGAATGTCATGGGAGCCGTTGGCAATGCCCAGGGTGCCGCGGATTTTGGTGCCGTGCCGAAATACATCACGGGATATCGCCCCGCTACGGCCTCCGCGTCGCGCAAGGCAGCCGCCAAGGTCTGGGGTGTTGAGCCGGCGGAAAAGGCGGGACTCAGCTGGCCGGAAATGTTTGCCGCCATCGAGAAAGGCGAGATCAAGGCGCTGTACTTGATGGGCGTGGACCCGTTTGAGCTGGGGCTGGCCAAAGAGCGCGTGCAGGCGGCCCTCGGTCGTTTGGACTTCCTGGTGGTCCAGGACTGCGTCAAGACGGAGGCGATTCCTTTCGCGAAGGTGGTTCTGCCCGCTGCCTCCTTTGTGGAAAAATCGGGGACCGCCACAAACTGCGAGCGGAGGGTACAGGGACTGGTGAACGCCATTCCGAGTCCCGGTGCTGCGGTCGCTGACTTCTGCCTCATCAACGGCCTGCTGGATTACCTCCAGCCGGAGCTTAAAACGAGTGACCTCGCAGCCGCCTTTGTCGAGGCCACGCAGTTGATGACGGAGCTGAGCGGCGTGACGTACGAGTCGCTTCCCATCGAGGGCGTGCAGTGGCCGGTGACGGACGGACAGGGCATGGAACGGCTGATGGTTTCCGACGACGGAAAGGCGAAGTTCCGATTCTTCTCGGCCAGGCACTAGACGCCAGTCGGGAAGCCGATGACAAGGTCTCTCGGGCGGGTCCTCGACAACGGGCTCGCCGGAGGAGGACGGGGATAGAAAGCCGGGGTGCTCTGCCAGAGCTGGAGCACTCCGGCTTTTCTTTTAGCTGGGCCGAATGGAGGAAGCCCATGGTGTCATTTTACGCGAAGCGATGCCCTCGGTGCGGAAGCCGCTCGATCAAGAGGCTGGAGAGGAAACGGTGGATGCGATGGATCCCGGCGAGCAAGTACTATCGCTGCGCGCTTTGCAGAGGAAGACACCTGGAGGTCTTCAGCACCTTCGTTTTCCGGGTGTCCTGAGCGGTTCGCGCGGGCGGATCATGCGGGCCACCTGACCGGGGATCGTCGGAAACGGCACTGGGATGCGGATCCACGTGTTGGGATGCGCCATCGTGAGCCGGTCGCCCGAAAGGGACTCCATCCCGGTGACGTGGCATGCTTGCGTGCTCCCGTCCGGATACAGAAGCTCGATTTGGTCTTCGACTCTCAGAGGGCTTCGGACTTCCAGGTACGCATGACCGGTCTCGTCGGGAAGAAAAGGAACGGAAACGGGCGAATCGCCCAAGAGCCTGTGCGGTGCCTGGCGGACGACGGCGGCAAGCGTGTGCGTCTGCACGTAAGCCGTGTCCGGCGCGACGGCCGTCCCGTCGGAGTGAGCCTCGGAAAACAAGAGTCCCTTCGTGTAGGGGCGGTGGCTGAGGCTGCAGACTTCTTCCCAAAGCGCCTCCGGAGAAAGGCCGGCGGGACTGCGGCCCTCGATGCTGTCAATTGCTTGACGATAGGCTCGGACGACGGTCGCCAGGTACAGGAGTCCCTTCATGCGTCCTTCGATCTTGAAGGCGTTCAATCCTAACCTGGAGAGCGCTCGGATCTCACCGATGAGACACAGGTCTTTAGAGTTGAGGATATAGGTTCCGTTGCGGTCTTCTTCGATGGGCAGGGGCTCTTGGGGCCGAGTCGATTCGACCAGCTGGTAAGACCAGCGGCAGGGCTGGGTGCATTCGCCCCGGTTGGCGCTCCGTCGATTGAGGTGAGCGCTCAGGAGGCATCGGCCCGAATAGGCCAGGCACATGGCGCCGTGAACGAAGATTTCGAGCTCGGCATCGACGGTTTCGCGGATGCCGCGCACTTCGTCGATCGTGAGCTCCCGGGCGAGATTGAAGCGCTGGACCCCCTGGTGTTGCCAGAAGCGAATCGACAGTCCATTGGTCGTGTTTGCCTGGGTGCTCCAATGGAGCGGTACGGTCGGCGCGTGGCGGCGAGCCAGGGTGAGCACTCCGGGGTCGCTCAGAATGATCCCGCTGACGCCGATGTCCTCGAGATACTCGAGGTAAGGAGGAAGGGCGCGGAGGTCGGAATCCCTTGCGAAGGCGTTGACGGTGACGTAAAGCTTCCGGTCGAGAGATCGAGTCAGGACCACGGCGGCAGCCAGCTCCTCCCGGTTGAGATTCCTGGCCTGGCTCCTCAAGCTGAACCGTTTTCCCCCCACGTAGACCGCGTCCGCACCATAGAGCACGGCCGTGCGGACTTTTTCCAGGCTGCCACCGGGAGCGAGCAGCTCCGGTGTTTCAGGAGTGGGAGCGAGCGCCGTCAAGCTCATCACGACTGCTTTCCTCTCAACGTGGTTTCAGCATCGGTTTGACAAAAGTTTCGTGCATGGCTAGTTATCATTCCAGCATGGACGAGAACAAGTCGGAATTCTCCACACGTGTGGTCAGGACAATCGCAGTGCACCCCCAAGCCCGGATTGGGAAACAGGCCGTGAATCCGCTGACTGATGAACGCAGAGCGTGGCTGACGCTCAAATTGACCCCCGAGCTCGGCAACCGGTCCCTGCTGCGACTTATGGAGCGTTTCGGAAGCCCGTCGGCGGTCTTGAGGGCCGACGCCAAATCGCTCCATGAGGTCGACGGCTTGAGGCGAAAAGCGGTGGATTCCTTGCTGCAGCGGCGGTTGACGCGACCGGTGGAAGAGGAGTGGGAAGCCCTGGAAGAGAGGGGCTATCGGCTGCTTTGCCTGACGGATGAGGACTATCCGTCGAATCTAAAGACGATTGCCGATCCCCCTGCCGTGCTCTACGTCGACGGATCGATCGAGTCCCGCGACCTGGTTTCAGTGGCGGTCGTGGGCTCCCGCGCGGCATCGCCCATGGGGTGCGCCTTTACGGAACGGCTGTGCATGGATCTTGCTAAATCGGGAGTGACCGTGGTCAGCGGGCTTGCCGTGGGCATTGACGGCGCGGCCCATCGGGGGGCTTTAAAAGGCGAAGGCCGCACGATCGCGGTTCTGGGCTGCGGCTTGGACGTGGACTATCCCCGTGAGAATCGGAAGTTGAGAGGTGACGTCCCGTCATCGGGTGCCGTCGTGACCGAATTTTGCTTGGGAACTGTCCCCGCGCCGGGCCATTTCCCGCAGCGAAACCGGATCATCAGTGGGCTCGCACTGGGAGTGGTCGTGGTCGAGGCCGCGCATCGCAGCGGCTCCCTCATTACGGCACGGCTCGCTCTGGAACAGGGGCGCGAGGTGTTTGCCGTCCCCGGGCTCGCCCGGCACTATCGAAGTGTGGGGCCCCATCGGCTGCTCAAGCAGGGAGCCAAGCTGGTCGAAAACGCCGAAGACGTGCTGGAGGAGCTCCGGTCGATGCTCCGGCCCAGCGGGCAGAAGATCGCGTTGGCATCCACTTCGAATGGGGCTCGGGGTGCCGTCGAAGGGCTGAGCGAAGATGAAGCGTTCGCTCTCGCCCTGCTCGACGAGAGTCCCCGTCACATCGACGAGCTCACCCGAGCCAAGGATTGGTCGGTCGCTCGGGTAATGAGTGCTCTTTCCGCGTTGGAGCTGAAGGGCATCGTGAGGCAATTGCCAGGGATGTACTTCGTGATCGAGCCAACCGCCTGAAGGCAGCTCCAAGATGGTGATCTCCCATGAAACGCCCCGAATCATGGGGCCTCCAAATGGTCTCCAGTGTTTGCTGTTGCTCGCAGCCGGGGTGGTTTGCCCCTGTGAGGGTGAAGGAATCCCTGGTTTTTTTACGTCGCACGTGTTCCTGCGAACGTTCATGAGGAAATTGTATGGCGAAAGCGCTGCTCATCGTTGAATCCCCCACCAAGGCGAAGACTCTCGGCCGGTATCTGGGCAAGGACTTCATCGTCAAGGCCTCCGTGGGCCATGTGAAAGATCTTCCGAAAAACAAGCTCGGCATCGATCTGGATAAGGATTTTGAGCCAGAATACCAGGTGATTCGCGGCAAGAAAAAGGTCATCAGCGAGCTCAATTCCGCTGCGGCTCAGGTCGACGCCATCTACCTGGGGCCGGACCCGGACCGCGAGGGGGAGGCCATCGCCTGGCACATCGCCGAGGAGATCAAAGGAAAAGACAAGCCGATCCACCGGGTGCTGTTCTACGAGCTGACCCACAAGGCCATTCAAACCGCCCTCGAGCATCCCCTGCCACTCAATCACGGTCTATTCGAAGCCCAGCAGGCCCGAAGAATCCTGGATCGTCTCGTCGGGTATCTCATCTCCCCGATACTCTGGCTCAAAGTCAAGCGCGGGCTCAGCGCCGGGCGGGTCCAGTCGGTTGCGCTGCGACTCATTTGCGAGCGGGAGGACGAGATCCGGGCGTTCCGGCCCGAAGAGTATTGGACCATCGACGCAGAACTGCGCAAGGCCGACGGAGAGCAGGGCGACAGAGCTCCCGGAAGCTTTGTCGCGGCTCTGTGGAAGGTTCGGGGCAAGAAGTGCCAGATCGGCTCGGAATCCCAGGCCTCCGTTCTGGTCGAGGCTCTGAAGCAGGAACCGTTCACCGTCGCCAAGGTGGAGCGCAAGAAGAAGAAGCGCTATCCCTCGCCTCCGTTCGTGACCAGCACTCTGCAGCAGGAAGCCGCGCGCAAGCTCCGCTTTTCGGCGCGGCAGACGATGAGCGTCGCACAGCGCCTCTACGAAGGCATCGAGGTCGGCGATGAAGGGGCTGTCGGCCTCATCACCTACATGCGAACAGACTCCACACGGTTGTCGAATGATGCCATCGCGGCGGCGCGCGAATTCATCGAGAAGACCTGGGGGCCGGATTCCGTGCCTCAAAAGCCAGCGGTCTACAAGACAAAGGCGAGCGCCCAAGATGCGCACGAGGCCATACGGCCGACCGACGTCAACCGGACGCCCGAGTCGGTGGCGCCCTTTGTCAGCCGGGAGCAGCTCAAGCTCTACACGCTCGTCTGGAAGCGTTTCGTGGCCTGCCAGATGGTGCCGGCCATCATCGCCCAGACTTCGGTGGATGTGAAGGCCGGCGAGCATACTCTGCGCGCCACGGGCTCGGTGATTGAATCGCCCGGGTTTATGGCCGTTTATGTTGAAAGCGTCGAAGACGGGGAAGGGAATGGGGCACAGGCGGAAGGCTGGCTCCCGGAGCTCGCCCAGGGGGATGCGCTCGACCTGTTGGGGATTACTCCCAAGCAGCACTTCACGCAGCCGCCGCCTCGATTTTCCGAGGCGAGCCTCATCAAGGAGCTCGAGGAGCGGGGCATCGGCCGGCCGAGCACCTACGCGACAATTCTTTCGACCATCATGGACCGCGAGTATGTGACCATCGACAAGCAGCGGCTTCAGCCAACGGAATTGGGGTGGCTGATCAATGCGTTGCTGGTCCAGAGCTTTCCGAAGATCGTCGACGTCGAGTTCACGGCGAACATGGAGAAGAGCCTGGATGAGATCGAAAATGGGCAACAGGCTTACCTCGAGCTGCTGAACGGCTTTTATGAAGGATTCAAGGGCAGCGTCCAGTCGGCGGAATCCCAGATGCTCAACATGAAATCCCTCGGCTGGCCGACGGACGTCTCGTGTCCGACGTGCGGGAAGCCGCTCCATATCCGAATGAGCCGCAACGGGACTTTTCTCGCCTGCAGTGGGTATCCGGCATGCACGTTTACGTCGGACTACCGGCGCGACGAGCAGGGGCGGATCCAGCTCGTTTCGGAGGCCAAGACGGGGGAGCTCTGCGACAAATGCGGACGCGAGATGATCGTCAAGAAAGGACGGTTTGGAACGTTTCTCGCCTGCAGCGGGTACCCGGAATGCCGGAATACCCGGGCTCAGGGGACCGGAGTCCCGTGTCCGAGGGATGGCTGCGGGGGTGAGTTGGTGGAACGGGTCGGGAAGAAGGGACGACGTTTCTATGGGTGTAACAAGTACCCCGAGTGCTCGACGGTTATGTGGGATCGGCCCGTCATGAAGCCGTGTCCAAGCTGCGGGGCTCCTTTCCTTCTGGAAAAGCGGTTGAAGGGCGGGGGGGTGAAGTGGGTGTGTGCCCAGCCCAAGTGTGGCTATTCCGAAAAGGAGCAGCCGGCGGCCGGGCCGAGCGAGGCCGGAGGGAGCCAATAGATGGATGCAACGACATTCTTTGCGGTGCAACAAGTTCTGGCGTTCGCAATCGGCTGCTGCATCGGGAGCTTTTTGAACGTGGTCGTCTACCGGCTTCCCGCAGGGAAATCGATCGTCTCTCCGGGCTCGGCGTGTCCCCAATGTGGTCAGCCCATCGCGTTCTACGACAACATTCCCGTCCTCAGCTATTTCATCCTGAGAGGGAAATGCCGTCACTGCAAAGGTTCATTTTCGGGACGCTACCCGCTCGTTGAGGCTCTGTGCGGACTCTTCACCCTTATGCTCTTTCGGCGCTACGGGATTCATCCCCAGTTTTTTATCGAGCTGCTCTTCGTCTACGTGCTGGTTACGATCGCGTTTATCGACCTGGATACCTATCTCATCCCGGATGTGCTCTCCCTTTCGGGGATTGTCTTGGGATTTGCATTCTCATTCTTTACGCCGCGGCTCGGCTGGATGGACTCGCTCTTCGGCATTCTTCTGGGCGGTGGCCTTTTCTACGCCGTGGCGGTCGGGTATCAATACTTGAGGCACCAGGACGGGCTCGGTGGGGGCGACATCAAACTGCTGGGCATGATCGGCGCCTTCCTTGGAATCACGGGGGTTCTGCTGACGGTGGTGATCGCGTCGATCGTTGGGGCCATCGTTGGCATTATCGTCATGCGGCGCCAGAAGACGGGGCTAACGGCCATGGTTCCCTTCGGCCCCTTCCTCTCCCTCGGCGCACTGGTGTACCTGTTCTGGGGGCAGAGCCTCATTCAATGGTATGTGGACAGCTTTCTGAGCTGAGCTGCCAGCCGGAGTGCTCGCGATGCGACGGAGACGTTTCCGGGTGGACGGGATAGAGGTTGGGCAGGAGGAAGTACTCCTGAGCGGGCAGACCGCACGCCATCTGACGACCGTGCTTCGCATGAGGCAGGGAGAGGAGCTGGTGATTGTCGACGGGGTGGGCCATGAATGGGTCGCCGAGATCACGTCACTGGCCAGCAGCGGCGTTCGGGTCAAATTGCTGGCGCAAACCGGAATTTCGAACGAGTCTGCGCTGGATGTGACCCTGGCGTTGGCGTTTTCGCGCTCCGAAAAGATGGACCAGGTGGTCAGGCAGGCCACGGAACTGGGGGCTACCCGGGTGATTGGTTTTCGGGCCGCTCGAAGCCAATACGGGCTGGGGCCGACCGACAGTCGGAAAAAGCGCGAGCGCTGGCAAAAAATTGCTCGTGAAGCCCTCTGTCAGTGCCGAAGACAACGGGAACCGGAATGCGAGATTCTCTCGGACATCGACCAGCTGCTCACGTGGGCCGCTCGATGGACGTTGTCCGCCGAGGGAGCCCTGAAAATCCTTGCTGCTGAAGGTGAAGCCCGGAAAAGTCTGTTGGATCTGCAGCGTAGGTCTCCTTCTTGCATGACCTTTCTTGCAGTTGTCGGACCGGAAGGTGGATGGACCGCTGAGGAAGCCCATCGCTTTGATGACAATGGATTCGAGGCTGTCCGCCTCGGTCCGCGAATCTTGAGGCTGGAAACAGCCGCTGCGGCCATGCTGGCTTCTATTCAACTGTTGTGGGGAGATCTGGGCGTCCCGGGTTGAAAAGCTGTCCCCGAAGATCCGCCGGGGGAGCGCAGAGGAGAAGGGCCGCCAATGGGGGATAGGTCTTCTGTACCTGGGGTGAACTGAAAGAAGGAATACAATCATGAGATGTCAAAAATGTGGCTACGTCAGCTTCGATCATCTGTTGGCTTGCAAGAAGTGCGGCAATGATGCGACCGCCGCGCGGGAAATGCTCGGCCTGGTGGCGGGCAAACCGACGATGCCCTTCTTCCTGGGAGCGCTCATCGGCGGCGGGGACACGGCTCCTGCGGCGGCAGTGGCGGCGTCGCCCGCGCCCCAGAGGGAAGCCTCGCACGAGGATATGGATTCCCTGTTTGCGGAGATCGATTTCGGCGCCGATGATCTGGAGTTTGACCTGACCGAGGAGACGTCTCCCAAGTCAGGAACGGCAGCTGCGGCGACATCGGCCTCGCAGAAGGCTGGGAGCGATCTGGAGGAGCTGGATGACATTGAGCTGGTGATCGGGTCGGCCCTGGACGAGGAGCTGGCCGTCGACATGAGCGCCCTCGATGATGATCCGACGGAGCCGAAGGTTCAGGAAGACGATTTTGAGCTGGCCTTCGATCTGGAGGAGTCCAAACCGGTGGCTTCCGCCAAAGCGCCCAAGGCTGAATCGGCCAGTGGTGCGGCCAAGGGGGATGAGGGCGACATCACTTTGGGTATGGATACGGGTATGGACTTCGAGCTGGACCTGGGCGAGCTCGTCCCGTCGCAAGGCGCGGAGACAAAAGCGGAGGCGGCCGGCTTTGAAGAGGAGATGGTGATTGACCTGGGCGACGAGGAGCTCACCGGCCTCATTCAGGAGCTTGAAGACCCCAAAAAAGGGGCCAAGGCCTCTGTTTGAGCCGTTTTGCGACCGAGACAAAACGCTTGACACACCGGAATGAATTCGCTAGATTCCATCGCGTTTTGGCGAGGTAGCTCAGTCGGTAGAGCAGTGGACTGAAAATCCTCGTGTCCGGTGTTCGATTCACCGCCTCGCCACCAAGAAAATCAAGGGGTTATGCTTACAAAGCATAACCCCGTTTTCTTTTCAGTATCAAAAAGAGTATCTTGTCCAACATCCGCCCCGATCAGTCCTATGTGCTGGCCCATTCTGCTCCCTCACAGTTGGAAGCGGTGATGCGGCATGGTTGAAAACACGAGACGGTGGGAAGATCTTGAAGGCGGGAGAAGGGACCAGAGCGTCGGGGCGTGCGGCGAGTTGTGCTCTGCCGCCACACCGTTCCTTGCCAGCATTCTCCTACCCCTTCAGAGCTGAAGCAACAGGCTCGATGCCCTGACTCGGTTTTTGCTGCAAACCGAGTCCGCTCGCCGATGTTGGGAAGCGTGGTCGTGAGCTCCGATCACACGGCTCCCGTTGCACCCTCCAGGTAACAAAGTGTCAGTCCACGCCTCTATGCCGTGTCGAATCGAGCGCGGCGGGTCTGGGGTCCATCATCCGGGTGACGTCATGGAAGGTCGAACGATTTCACACTATCAGATCGTGAAGCTCTTGGGGAAGGGGGCGATGGGCGTGGTGTATCTCGCCGAAGACGCGCGCCTCAAGCGGTTGCTTGCTCTCAAAGTGCTCTCCGCCAATCTCCGCGAGGAGCAGGATTGCCTGCAGCGGTTCAAGATCGAAGCCGAAGCCGTTGCTCGGCTCAACCATCCCAACATCGCCACGTTGTACACCATCGACGAGATCGACGGTCAGTTCGCCATCGCGATGGAGTATGTCGAGGGGGCTCCCCTCACGGAGCTCATCTCGAAAACGGGGCTGAGTCTGAATGCGTTCTTTGAGCTGTTCGTCCCGCTGGCGGAAGCGCTGGCGCATGCCCACGACAAGGGGGTGACGCACCGGGACATCAAGCCCGGCAACATCATGATCACACCCGAGCGCGTGCCGAAGATCCTCGATTTCGGCATTGCCCGCATCCGCTCCTCGCGCGGCGACCAGGGGGACGAGCGGTCATGCGATGCAAGCCTGACGGCCATCGGCACCATCATGGGCTCCCCGGCGTACATGTCTCCCGAGCAAGCTTCGGGGCAACGGGTGGACAGCCGAAGCGATCTTTTCAGTCTTGGAATCGTGATGTACGAGGCTCTGACCGGCGATCGGCCCTTTAAAGGGAAGACTCTGCACGAAGTCATTTCAGCGATTTTGAAAGATGAGCCGATACCGGCAGACGCTCTAAGGCCTGAGATCCCCTACCTGCTGATCTATATCCTCAAGAAAGCTCTCCAGAAGGATGTGCGCAAACGCTATCAAACGGCCCAGGACATGGCCAACGACCTGAGGGCTGCAAGCTTGGTCCCTGTGAGGACCGAGCCTGCGGGGGAAGCTGTCTCGAAAACGCTCTCTCCCGTGGAGGCGATGCTGAAGCCTTTTCGACTGGTACCTCAGGTTGGGATTGGGCTGGGAGCGGTCTGTCTGCTGATCGGAGTCGTTTTCGGGTGGCTTCTTTTCCGGGAGAGACCGAAGGCCTTGGATTTGAAGCACCGCGTGTACCGGATTCCGCTGGAGGGAGCGTCCAGCCCGATCACGGGCGGGGGCTCGAGCATCTCCCCCGATGGTCGCATGATCGCTTACGTCCAGGACGAGGGCCTCTGGCTTCTGGATCTCAACACGGGCGAATCGGCCCGGGTCCCCGACATAAGCGGCGTCGAAGGACAGCCCTTCTGGTCTCCCGACGGCCGGCACGTGGGTTACGTGACCAATATGGGCCGATCCCTCAATAAGGTTTCGGTCAAGGACCATCAAAGCACGCCCGTGTGCGATGTCTCGGAATGGGGCTATCTGAGCTCCGCGACGTGGGGGAGCAGCGGCTCGATCGTCTTCGACCTTTGGGGCGGCGACTGGACGCGGGGGCTGGGGCTCCTCCAGGTTTCACCGGATGGGGGGAAGCCGGAGCGAATCCTGCAATTCGACGCAGTTGAAGGCAAGGGCTACCAGGCGCCGTATGAGCTGCCGGATGGAAGAGGCCTGATCTTTGTTGCGGCCCGTCAGGACGGCGTCTCGGAAATCGTGGTCAAAACGGGGAGCACGAATCACAGCCTTTTAAAGGTGCAGGGGGAGCGTTTGTTCTACCCCGTTTACTGCCCATCGGGGCATCTTGTGTACCAGAGGGGGCTTGCGAGTAGCTATGGCATCTGGGCGGTTCCCTTCTCACTCGCGCGGTTGGAAACGACGGGCGAGCCGTTCCTCGTGGCGCGAAACGGTGCTTGGCCCAGCGTCTCTCGCGACGGGACCCTGACCTACGTTTCGGAGCCACCCTACAAGCAGCAGCTGGTGTGGCTGAGTCGAAAAGGGAGAATGCTGTCAGCGATCGGTCCCCCTCTGCCGGGAACGCAAATTGGCGGGCTGGCGTTGTCTCCGGATCAGGCTCGCGTGGCCGTCGACGCCTTTGAAAACGGGCCGGAAGACACCTGGGTGGTGGACCTGGACCGGGGCACAAGAACCCGCCTGACCTTCAATGCTTACCGGGATGCCGATGTGGCCTGGTCACCCGACGGAGCCCGGATTGCCTTCGCCTCTGAAAAGGAGGGAATGAGCGATCTGTTCATCCAGCTCGTCGATCCCAATGCTCGGGCGGAGCTTCTAGTCCGCGGCGTCGGGGACAAGTTCAATCCCCATTGGTCGGTCGATGGCAGGTCGATTGCCTATGAGATGGTCTCCGCCAGGACGAAGCGGGATCTCTGGTATCTCCCCGTTCTGCCCAGAGTGGAGCGGGCCGTCGAGCGGTTGGAGCAACCGTCGATCCTCTTTCTGCAGACACCCTTTGACGAAGCGGTCCCCCAGATCTCCCCGGACGGACGGCATCTGGCCTACATGTCGGATGCCTCCGGAAAGTGGGAAGTGTATGTGAGGCGTTTCCCGGATGGCTCCGGGGAATCCCTGGTGTCCAGCGGTGGAGGCGGATATCCCCGATGGAGCAGTCGAGGTGATGAGCTGTTTTATGTCAACGGGGACACGTTGATGGCAGCCAAGGTCCTTGCCGGCCCCTCGTTCAAGGCGGCTGTCCCCGAGAGACTGTTCGACTGGAAGCATTTGGGGCTTTATTTTACGCGGCGCTACGACGTCAGTGCCGATGGTCAGCGCTTCATCGCGGTCCTAGAGGTCAGCGAGGGGAAGCGTTTCATGAATATCATGGAGAACTGGCACCGGGCTTATGGGACGCGGTGAGCGGCAGAGAGGCGCGGATGACACTCGGGAAAGACCGACAACGGGCTTTCTGGCCGGGAAGGCTGTCAGGAGAGGCGAAAAGGGGATGCTGCAGTGACGGTCACTTGAGCTTGAGGGGGGACGCTTGTGGGAGCCCTGCGGCGTCCGTCATGACATGAAAGAGGTGGGTGTTATCGATGAGCCGGGTCTTGGGGTACCAGTATCCTTCGTACCTCGCGAAAGCATCGATTCCCGCTCCGCGCGCGTAAACATCCACGAGCTCGTTCGTGTGGCCCGTTGTCCCATAGGTCACTTGGCCGTCGGGATAGGATCGTCCCTCCTGTTTGGGCAGGCTTCCCGGCAACAGTCGCTTGCGGTCGTCTAGGCGCATGTGACCGGTGGCATGATCGGCCGTCACGATGACGAGGGTGTTTTCCCAAGTGACATCGTCACCCGGTTCATCGATGTAGGCCACCACAGCCTCCACGGCCGAATGAAGGTCCAAGACGCATCCGATCATGCTCTTGAAGTCGTTATTGTGATTCGCCCAGTCAATGTCTCCCTGCTCCACCAAGAGAAAGAAACCGTCGGGGTCCCTGCTGAGCACTTTGAGGGCGGCAAGAGCGGCGTCGCGTAAGAGAGGATCCTCCTTTGATGGCCGCGTTACCAACGGGCTTCCGGGCAGATCGCCGGGCATAGAGGATGCGAAGCTGCCGTCAGGGCCTCCAAAGAGACCAAACAGCTTCTTGCCTTGGGAGGCGGCACGCTGGGCGCCCTGCTCGAGCCTTCTGCTTCCATCATCCCCCGAGACGCGCTCGACGAAGACATATTCTGGGAGCCCCCCTGCGGCGACGGAGCTGTAAAGCTCCCGGGGCATCGTTTTCGTGCTCCATTGCGGGTGGCCGCCTCCGATCACGACTTCCGGCCTGCTCTGGTAAAGAATGTCGCGCGCGATCGTAACGAAATCCTTCCGGTCGGTGCCGTGGCTCACGAACGCCGCAGGTGTTGCGTCGTTAAAAGGAACGGTGGACACCACACCCAATGCGGCTCCCTTCTTGTCCCTCAGCAATTCCGCAACCGTTGTCAGGCGGCCGTCACGGGTGTCTCCGGGACCCCAGGCAATGCGTCCTTTCTCGGTCTTACGCCCGGTTCCGATGGCCGTTGCGGCGGATGCGGAATCGGTGGCAAATCGTGGATTCAGAAAATAATTACGTGTGATATCAGAATCCTGGGCGAGTCGTGGATGAATGCCGCCCACGATGGGATCATAACCCAGCACAGGAGCGATGGCAGAGGGGCTGTAGGGAGCCTGTCCGGCTCGCCTCGCGACTTCGTTGTATGCGGTCACGTCCCAGGTGGTCACATGGTTCCGATAGGGGAAATGATGAAAGCTCAGCTGCTCGTCTTCCCCATACAAATAGCGGCTGGCGGCGATTTCATTTTCCAGGTGCATGCCGTCGCCGATGAACAGGATGATGTGCTTGGCCGCAGGATTGGCTTTGAGTTTGCCAGGCTCAACGTGCTGGGTTGAGCAAGCTGATCCGAAAAGAGGCATGCAGCACAGGAGCAGCCAGAGAATCCATTTGGGCTTGAAACGAGGGTGACGCATATGCTTTCCCGAATTCAGGTAAGGTTTGAGGAGCAGAATCATTCCGTTGCACCGTTTGAGGCTCAAGGGAAAGCCATGACTTCCCCTGTCCTAGCCCTATTTCTAAACCGATGCTTAAGCTTAAGATGAATTGCAATCATGTCAAGAAGCGCAATGCTTCAAAAAAGACGAGCATGGGTTGCAATGACTTGTATTCCCTGTTTAATTGTCGTATAGCTTCTCTAATTCCTGATTATCCATTCCTAAAAACACAATGGGGGGCGAATGCCATGAGCGAGAAGTGCCCTAGATTGATCCTCTCTCTGTTGTTGGTGTGGACGGTGGCCGTCGGCTCCGCATGGGGTGGACAGGTTGTGACGCAGGAGACAAAGGATTGGGCAAAGGACGCTCTGAAAGGCGAGAGCGGGCTCAAGACGGTTCCCAGCCAAAACACGGTGGCCGTTCTCTACTTCTTCAACCAGACAGGAAAACCGGACGTCGATCCCCTGCAAAAAGGCTTTGCTCTCATGCTCATGACCGACCTGAGCAAGGTCAAGGGGATTCAAGTCGTCGAGCGGGTCAGACTTCAAGCGTTGCTCGACGAGATGAAGCTTGGGACGTCGGGCCTGGCCGAGCCCGGGACAGCCCCGCGCATGGGCAAGCTGCTGGGTGCCCATTGGCTTGTGGGGGGGAGCATCGGTGGTGTCCAGCCCGCGGTGCTGAAGATCGAGGGCGATGTGCTGGATGTGGCTCCTCAGAAGAGTCTGGGGCAGCCTGATTCCCAGGGGCCTTTGGAGGAAATCTTCCGCATGGAGAAGGAGGTTTTGTTTGAAACCATCGCGCTCCTGCAGATGAAGCCGACACCCGAGGAGGAGAAGGCTCTTCGGGAGCCCATCACAACGAGCATCGAAGCTCTTTTGCTGATGGCGCGGGGATTGGACGAAAGCGACCGAGGGAATTACGAAAAGGCCTACGAGCTGTATCAGACTTGCCTGATGAAAGATTCCAATTTCAACCTGCCGAAACTGGCGATCAGTGAGCTGGAAGGGCTGGGGCTCGTGAAGGTGAAAGGGGTGGCTGGGGTGTCCAAGGGGAAACGGGCCAAGGAATTCAGAGACTCCCTGAGGGGGAGCACGTCGATCACGGATTCGGTGACTGCCGAGGAGCCTACCCGAAGGACACAGGAGCCGGGAGTGGTCAATGTCCCCAGGCGGCCCAAGTAGCGCTGTGTCGGAGCCACGAAGGAGCACATCAGGAGGGGGAGAAAGCCATGAGACGATCTGCCGCTGGCATTGCCTTGCTGGTTGCGCTGGTCGGTATGCACGCGATGCCGACGGAGGCTGCTGAAGTCGCCTTCCAGACCGGTTTTCATTACGATTGGTGGCGAAGTGACGATGGGAGCGTGGGAGAACAGATCCTTGTGCCCTATCTGACCGAGTGCAGCGTGCAGGATTTCTCGCTGAAGATTCTCGGGGGATATGCCTGGACCAGCTCACGTCTCGAATTCCCTGAAGGGACCGCTCTGTTCAGGGCGGTCGGCTCTCGAGATCATGTGACCAGTGTCGTGTCGGGCGTGCTGGATACCAAAGTCAATCTCTCCTATGACCTCGGCGAGCGGTTGCCCGTCGGACTGCTGTTGGGCTTGGACTTCAACCTTCCCACGGGGCAGACGAAATTCCGAGACTCGAAAGATACATTTCTCGTGCTGGATCCCGACCTGGTTTCGGTGTCGAGTCTTGGAGAGGGCTTCAACATCAACCCCAACCTTGTCCTGACCAAAGAATGGAACGATCAATGGACGACAGGCGTCGGGTTCGGGTACGCGTGGCGGGGCGACTACAAACGATATTTGTTTCCCCAGGTGTTGCTCGGGGGCGGAACCATCGTCCTGAGAAACCCTCGGTTGAACGACATCGATCCGGGGGATGTCCTGAGCGTCGCGCCCGAGGTGCGCTACTATCTGAACGAGGCATGGACCGTCCGGCTTTTCTTTAACTACAGCCACTTCGGATCTCAGGAAGTCGAAGGGCGAGACGCATTTCAGCCGGGAGACCACTACATGGCGGGAGTCGGCTTGAGCCATTCGGCTGGCAAATGGGCGTCTCACGCCACCCTGTCGGCGATTTTCAGGGGGGATCCGAGCGTGGGGAGCGAGAATGTCCTGGGAGTGGGGTCGAGTGCTCTCACGACCGTGAATCCATTTGCCGAGGGGAACGAGGTTTTGGCGGAGCTGGGAACCGGTTATTCGTTCGACGACAAGACGACACTTCAATCTCAGCTGTCGTTTCGCTATCTTTACGATGCCAACCCCCCGGAATCGGTTTCGGACACTCAGTTCTATGTGGATCAAAGGAAGCTTGTCTCCCTGCAACTGGCACTCATCAGGAAGCTGATCCCTCACCTGGATGCCGAAGTGAGCTTGAAGGGGCTCTATATGCATGACGACGAGACGCTGATCCTGCGACAGTCTGTCTTCAGGCGGGAAGGCATAGAAGAGTTGGAAAAAGATTTTGCGGGAATCTCCGTCGGTTTCAAGCTCACCGGAACTTTTTGAAAACAGCGGAAGTTCCTGCCGCCTAGCTTGGATGATTGGCTATGAGCCATCATGGCGTGTGTGCCCCCTGGCGCTGGCGGGCGTCTTCGGCGAAGGTGCACCCGCATGATGGGAGGTCTTGCGTGGACGGCAGCTTTGCGGGCTTGCCTGCCCATCCCACACGACCCTGACGTGCTTTGAATCGCCGCCGATACGCCGTTTAGATTCCCTCCCGGATGCTGTCAGAATTCTGACGGTATCCCCCTGCCAATGCACCGTCAAAAAATTGATTTTATCCTTCCAAAGGCGCACTCCATCACGCCGGTACACCTTTTGCTTTTGCTTTGCCGCGAACCTGCGACAAGGGAGGAGCACTCATGGGTGATTTTGGATTTGTGTTCGATCGCACCATTCAGTTGATGCAGGACCGTTTGCAGCTGAGCTCTGCCAACCAGAAAGTGGTGTCGGGTAATCTCGCGAACATCAACACGCCGGGCTACAAGGCCAAGTCCATGGCCTTTGAAGACGTGCTCCGCGAGTCGATGGAAGATCAGGGTGCGAGGCTCGTGCGATCCAATTTGAAGCACATCGACCCGGGCGACCCCATCGGGGCCATGCAAGCCGCGGAGGTGGTGGAATCCGGTCCCGTTGATCTGGACACCGAGATGATGAAGCTCTCTCGCAACAGCATTGAGTACCAGTTCATGATCAGCATGCTCAACAAGAAATTCACCATGATCAAGAACGCCATTTCCGAAGGAGGTCAGGCCTGATGGATTTTGACAGCTCCATGAAGATCAGTGGATCGGGACTTCGGGCCAGCCGCGCCTGGCTGAACGTGCTGTCCTCGAATCTTGCCAATGTCAACACCACACGGACGGCAAGCGGCAAGCCTTACGAGCGACGTACGGTGATCTACGAGAGCGTGCCGGTTGAGGAAAGCTTTGGCGAGGTCCTCGGCGATGCCATGAGCGAGGGTCTTCAGAAGGTGCGCGTCGACAGCATCGTTTCGGACGGCAGAGCCTTCAAGCAGGTCTACGATCCTTACCACCCCGATGCGAACGAGCAGGGCGTGGTTGAGATGCCGAACGTCAATCCGGTGGAAGAGATGGCGAATATGATCATCGCCTCTCGAACCTATGAAGCCAATCTGGCGGCCTTGAGCACGGCCAAGCAGCTCGCGCTCAAGGCCCTCGAAATCGGCAGGTGATCCCCTTAAACAGGTTGTGATTCTTAGGAGAAAGCGCCATGCGCATCAATCCGTACCTCCAGGGCCCCTCAAGCATACCGACCATGCCGTCGCGCAAGAAGAGCGACATCGAGCCGCAGGGGTTTTCCGACACGCTCAAAGCGAGCATCGGCGCGGTGGACAAGCTGCAGCACCAGGCGGACAGCGCGATGCAGGAGGGAGCTGTCTCGGGAGCGACTCGCATCGACGAGACCATGATCAAGCTCGAGGAAGCGGACATCAGTCTCCGGATGCTGCTCCGGGTGCGCAACAAGGCGCTCGAAGCCTACCAAGAAATGATGCGCATGCAATTCTAGCCGTCTCACCGGGGATTGAGTCACGATGAACCCTACCGCTTTGATCGAGAGCCTCAAGGCACGGCTTTTGGGACTCACCGCTTCCCAGAAGATCTTTTACGGCGGCTCGCTGCTGATCCTGCTGGCAAGCTTCGCGCTCCTTGCCTACACCGTCAATCGCACGGAATACGCGACACTTTATTCGCGGCTTGGTGAGCAGGACTTGGGCGCGGTTGTGGAGGCG
Organism: uncultured Syntrophobacteraceae bacterium; assembly: GCA_964538515.1. Lineage (GTDB taxonomy): Bacteria > Desulfobacterota > Syntrophobacteria > Syntrophobacterales > Syntrophobacteraceae > CALBZH01. The sequence continues at coordinate 127,406 of CAZIEW010000001.1, read as the reverse complement.
CTCAAGGCAAAGAAGATCCCCTATGAGCTCTCCAGCGGTGGGAGCGTCGGGGTTCCCAAGGAGCAGCTCCACGAGGTTCGCCTGCTTCTGGCCACCCAGGGCGTTCTCAAAGGCGCGGGAGTCGGCTTCGAGATTTTCGACCAGCAGAAGCTCGGCAGCACCGAGTTCGTCCAGAAGATCAATTACCAGCGGGCCCTCCAGGGGGAGCTCGCGCGAACCATCAACCAAATCAACGAAGTGCTCGAAAGCCGGGTTCATCTGGTCCTCCCCTCGGAAAGCCTGTTTCTCGACGAGAAGAAAAGCCCCAGTGCAGCGGTTGTGCTGAAGCTGCGGCAGGGGGCGCACCTGGATCAGCAGCAGGTCCAGGGAATCGTAAACCTGGTCTCCAGTGCGGTCCAGGGTCTTCAAGACGATAAGGTGAGCGTCCTCAGCACCGACGGCCAGGTTCTCTTCCGCAAAAACGCCCTCGACAATTCCTTCCAGCTCACCAACCTCCAGATGCAGTTTCGCTCCTCCGTCGAGGAGGACATGCGACGCAAGGTGCAGTCGCTGCTTGAGCAGGTGATCGGCACCGGCAAAGTTTCGACGCGCATCACGGTGGACATGGACTTCAACCAGACCCAGGTTGCCGAGGAGCACTACGACCCGGACAGCGCGGTCATCCGGAGCCAGCAGCGCAGTATCGAGAACAGCCAGGGGGCCGAGCCCGGTGCCAAAGGGAACCCGGATGTTCCAATCAACGTCGAAGCCCAACTGATGCAGAGCCCTGCCAGCAAGCCGCAACAGGATAAGGGTCAGAAACAGGAGCAGGATCAAGCCCTCAAGAAAAACGCGACCCGACAGCGGGAGACCGTCAACTACGAAATCAACCGAGTGAACAAGCAGACGACCCAGGCTCCGGGAGGCATCAAGAAGGTTTCCGTCGCCGTTTTGGTGGACGGCGTCTACGAAATGAAGCCCAATGCCGAAGGCAAAACGGTTCCGACCTTCGTCGCGCGCACACCGGATCAGATGAAAGCGCTCGAAGACCTCGTTAAGAAGGCGATCGGCTACAGCGAGGCCCGGGGGGATCAGATCACCGTATCCAACATCCCGTTTGTGACGGATGCTCCTGAATCCGACTTCGTCAAGGCCGAAAACCGGTGGGTGAAGCTGCTCAAGGAGCATCACAAGACCATCTTGAACGTCCTCATCGTCGTTCTCGGATTCTTCCTCGTCGTGCGGCCGCTCCTGCGACGGTTCCAGGAGCTTGCGGATCCTCAAAAAGCTCTGCCCGCGGCAGGGACGCCGGCCCTGCCGCAATCGGGCGACGAGCAGCCCGAGGGGGCTGCGGCACTTCCGGAAAAAGAGCTTACCCTCAGGAAACGAGCCATCGCGCTCGTCCAGCGGGATCCGGACCTTGCCACATCCATCATAAGGGCCTACCTGAGAGAGGAGGCTAGCTGATGAGCAAGCAACTGAACGGCCCTCAGAAGGCGGCGATTCTTCTCATGGCGCTGGGCGAGGAAACCTCGGCTCAGATCATGAAAAATCTCACCACGGATGAGATCAAGCTTCTCGGCTCCAATATGGCGGCCATCCAAGGCGTGAAGAAGGATGTGACCGACGAGCTGCTGACGGAGTTTTCGGATCAGTTCAAGGAGGAAGCCGACATCCTGACTCCCGGTGACCAGTTCTTCAAGAACCTGCTCCCGAGTGTCATGGGGAACGATGAAGCACGGGATGTGATCCACCGGATCGAGCTCGAAAAGGAGCGGATCCCGTTCAAGTACGTTCGAGAGATCGACCCGCGGGTCCTGGCCAACTTCATCAAGACCGAGCATCCACAGACCATCGTGATCATCCTGGTGCACCTCGGCTACGAGAAAGCCAGCCAGGTCCTGGCCCATCTCCCTGAGGCGCTTCAAAACGAAGTGGTCAATCGCGTTGCCCACCTCGAAACCGTTCCCGCCGATCTCGTGCGTGAAGTCGACGAAGTGCTCCAGAGAGAGCTTCTTAGCATTGGACAGGACTCCCAGTTAATTCTGGGCGGGGTTCAGGCCGTTGCAGAAATGCTCAACCACAGCGACCGTCGTACGGGCGACAGCATTCTGCAGTCGTTGGAGGAGACGGATTCCGAGCTGGCCGAAAAGGTGCGGAAGCTCATGTTCGTCTTCGACGACCTGGTGAGCATCAACGACGCCGGCATCCGGGAGCTGCTCCGGGAAGTCAAGAACGAGGAGCTGACACTGGCCCTCAAGACGGCTTCCGACGAGCTGAAGAACAAAATCTTCCGAAATCTTTCCCAGCGTGCGGTGCAGATCCTGGAGGAAGAGCTCAGCGTCATGGGGCCTGTGCGGCTCAGCGATGTCGAAGTGGCTCAACAGGGGATCTTGAATGTAGCCCGAAAGCTGGAGAAGGAAGGCAAGATCGTCCTGGCCGGCAGAGACGGTGGAGACGCCTTTGTCTAACATCATCAAGGCCTCCGAATCCGCGGCATGCGTTCCCTTCGGCTTCGATGAGATCGAGGTCTTCTCCGGCCTCCGTCCTCGTGACACTGGCGGTCGTGAGGAGCCTGAGGCTGAAGAGCCGGCTGTTGACCCACTCAAGGAGCTGGAGGAAGCCATCCAGGAACGATTGCTCGAGGCTGAGCGCCGGGCAGAGGAGATCGAGCGGGATGCCTACGAGCAGGGCTACGCCCAGGGATTGAAAGACGGGACCGAATACGGTCGAAAAAGCATGCAGGTGACCCAGGAGCAAATGGAAGCCCTCTTCGAGACGCTCCAGACACTTCCCAGCCGGGTGCTGCACGATTACCGCAATTGGCTCGTGGCCTCGTGCGTGGCCATCACCAAGCACGTGATCCAAAAGGAGCTGCGGACTCGACCGCAGGTCCTCCTGAAGCTCGTCCAGGACGTGCTTGCTGAGGTCGAATCGTCTCAGTCCGTCACGCTCACCCTTCATCCCAAAGACCTCGAAATGCTGACCCGACACACAAACTTCACGGTTCCCGCGAATAGCCCCGAGGGGCCTTTCATGGTCAAAACGGACCCCCAGATGGAACGGGGCGGTTGCCGCGTTGAATCGGACATTCAACTGATCGACGCGGGAATCGACAAACGGCTGGTCCGGATCGAGCAGGAGCTCAAGGCCGGGGCCATGGTGGAAAACGATGCCGCAGCCAATCAGTGATTACCTGAATCTCCATGCCCCGGTGGCCTCCTTGGGCTCCATTCCGCGCTGGGATACCTTCGGCAAGGTGGTCCATCTGGCAGGCAACCTCATTGAGGCCGAGGGCGTGAAAGCTGCGGTGGGGGACATTTGCGCGATATTCAGCGATGGCCGTGACGAGCCGTTCTACGCAGAGGTGGTGGGGTTCCATCACAAGCGTCTGAAACTAAGCCCTCTCACCCACCTGAGCGGGATTCAACCCGGATGCCTCGTTCAGGTGCATCAGCAGTCGGACACCGTCGAGGCCAGCGAAGCAATGCTCGGACGAGTGCTCAACGGTCTCGGGCAACCGATCGACGGCTTGGGTCCCCTAGGCCGGGGAGCCCCTTACTCCCTCTCCGGCACCGTTGCGAATCCCCTGGATCGTCCCCTGATCGACGAGCAGTTGGACCTTGGAATCCGTTGCATCAACGGGCTGCTCCCGGTTGGAAAAGGGCAGCGCATCGGGATCTTCGCCGGCTCCGGGGTCGGGAAGAGCACCCTGCTCGGCATGATGGCCCGGTACACCAATGCGGATGTGAACGTGATTGCGCTCATTGGAGAGCGCGGCCGTGAGCTGAACGAATTCCTGGTCAACGAACTGGGACCGGAGGGCGTGAGGCGGTCCGTTACCATCGTGGCGACCTCCGACCAACCGGCCACCGTCCGGGTGCGCGCCGCGTTCATGGCCTGTGCCGTTGCCGAATACTTCCGGGACCAAGGCAAGGACGTCGTGCTCATGATGGATTCCGTCACCCGTTTCGCCATGGCTTCGCGCGAGATCGGGCTGGCGGCGGGCGAGCCCCCCACGAGCAAGGGCTACACTCCGAGCGTCTACAGTCTCCTGCCGCGCCTTCTGGAGAGGGCGGGGCGATTTCCGACCGCCTCGATCACCGGAATCTTCACGGTGCTTGTGGAGGGGGGCGACATGGAAGATCCCATTGCCGACGCGGTACGATCCATCCTGGACGGCCATATCGTTCTCACGCGCAAGCTGGCTCAGGATAGACACTTTCCCGCAATTGACGTGCTTCAGAGCGTCAGCCGTTTGACGAGTCGCCTTCAGGATACGGAGCATAAAACGCTTGCCGGCCGCTTCATTCAGACGCTTGCTCTCTACCGCAACAGCGAGGACATGATTCGCATCGGTGCTTACCCTCGCGGCAGCCATGAAGAAACGGACTTCGCCATCGACATGATCGACCGGCTCAATGACTACCTGAGACAGCCCATCGAGGATCAGTGCTCGATCGAAGCGGCGCGACACGCTCTTGAACAGCTGTTCCAGTAGCGCTTGATTTGTTTCATGGCGATGCGGAGCATCACAAGATTGGACCGAGGCGACATGCCGTTCAACTTCCGATTCCAGACTCTGCTCAAGCATCGAGCATTCCTGGTCAAGAAAGCCCAAATTGCGCTGGCAGCCGTCTTGAGTCGACGGGATTCCCTTCTTGCCGCCCGTCACGCGTTGATCGAGCGCATTGAGGACGAAGGAAAAAAGTGGGACCGGAGGCAGGCTGACGGGGTCAGTGTCGGAGAATACCAATCCTACAGCTATTTCATGAGATCATTGGAACGACAATTGCTTCGATTCGACGGCGAGCTCAAACGGGTCGCGCAGGAAATCGAGCAAGCCCGGTCGCAGCTGCAAGAAGTGGAGCGTGAGCTCAACGTCGTGGAACGGCTGGAAGAAACGGACCGTGAAACATACGTCTCCCAACGCGCACGTAAGGAACAGGGGCAATCCGATGAAATCGCAATCCTCAAACAATCCGGAAGAGATCGTTCTGGGCGGTGACCAACCCGCTGACAGCCAGCCTAAAGCTTCGCGATCGAAAAAGACGCTTTCGCTGCTGTTGTCGGTCGTGGCCCTCATGATCCTCTTCAAGACAGGGCTCACCCTTGGCCGGATTGTCCTCGGTCATCCGGCATCGGAAATGGAATACTTGTCCTTCCCCCGCGAGGTGCTGGCCGAGGACAAGAAGAGCAAGCCGGCGGAAAACGCGCCACCGAAGAAGAGCAATCCGCCTTCTACCGCGACGTCTGCCGTAACTCCCCCGCTCCAGCCCATGACCGAGACCCTCACGCACATTGAACGACGAGAGGCCGAACTGAAGCGCAAGGAGGAGCAGTTGCGCCAGAAGGAAGAATACCTGAGCAAGATGGAGCAGGAAGTCGAAAAGAAGCTCAAGGATCTCCTCGCGATCCAGAAGGAAATCCAGGCCTACCGGAGCGAAAAGGAAGAAAGCCAAAACACCAAAATCCGCTCACTTGCGAAGATCTATGGCACGATGAAGCCAAAGGAAGCGGCCAAGCTGTTGGACAATCTTGAGGAGCACCTGGTGGTATCGGTCATTTCCACCATGAGCGCGGACGAAGCGGCGAACATCCTCGGAAACATGGACGTGAAGAAGGCGGCGAAGATTTCCGAGTCCTTGTCTCATCGGTAGGCTTGTCTTGGTCGATTCAAACCAGCCCTCGCAAGGGGCTGAGCTGCGCCCCTTGCCGAAAAAGCCCCAGCAAACGCATACCAACCCTTAAAAAGCACGATCGAGGAATTCACTCCTTCGTCCCACCCTGCAGGCTCTTTCCCTCTCCTTCATCCGTCCGATCCGCGGACGGTCCGGTTCTCCAACAAGCTTCCGTTCAGGCTCAGGGCTCTATCGTGGATCATGCGTGAAAGCGGCAAAGAATGCAGGTGTCACCCAGAAAAAACTGCCGTCTGAGACGAGCGTGCAAGGCGAGAATCAGGAACGAGCCGCATCATTAAAGTAAGCCATTTCAAAGGGATAGTCGGATTGCTGCGAGTTGGCATTGTCGTTGCTCTACTGGAGCCACAACGTCAGAGTGACCATAACGCTTTTAGGAAGGCAAGGGATACCATGAGCTCAACCGGCCTCAGTGCAGCAGCACTTCTCATGAGTGCAACGTCAAATGAGCGATCGAAAATCGCTCAGAAGATCAACTCGCATGAATTCTCTCATGAGCTTTCGCAGCTGCAACAGAATCAGCCCGCAATACCGGGTGCTGTCACAGATCCCAAGCCTTTCTCGCAGGCGTCCACCGACTCGGTAGGGATGCTGAAGCCGGTCGGCCAGGAGCTCACGGCTGCTTCCCCTCAAATGAGTCCTCAAGAGCTGAAGGTCCAGGCCGAGAGCGCTGCCGACAACGCGCTCGTCTCTCGATCCAAGGAGGCCGGCAAAGCCGACCAGTTGAAGACCAAAGTGCTTTCGGAGCAGAAAGCCGAGGAAAACCTTTACATCACGGACATGGTGGCACTCGAGCGGATCATGGCTCAACTAAAGCTCTCCGCCGATGTGCGACAGGCCTGCCAAGGTACGGGCGACAAGCAAGGCCGGATCCCTTTTAAGACGCTGCGCAATCTGCTCCTGAGCCAGTCGGCGGTGCGAGGTGGAGACAAGGTGGCGGCTCAAGATGTGGCAGAGCTCGTGAGCTCGCTTTGCCAGGTTCAGAATGGGAACGTTAAGCCGGTTCAACCGTTTGATCTGGCGTCATCGGGATCGTATTCGCTCAACGAGATCAATCAGCTTCTGAAGAGCATCGTGAAGGATCTTGCCGACCAGAAACTGAAGAGCACTCCACTGGTGGAACAGAAATCGAACGTCGTTCCCGTGGCGGATCTCAAGCCTGCGTCCACCGAAATCGAGACGCTCCTCATCCCCCAAGGCCAGCTGGAGCGGTTAGCCAGTCAAAGAATCCCGAAGTTCTCGAAGGCAGGAGGAAGTCCTTGGGAGGATTCCCAAAAGCATGTGCCAAGCATTCCGGAGTCCGGCCTTGCCAATGGCTCCGTCGCAAGGGATTCCGTTTCAGCGCTTTCCGAAGCCACCGCCGGTCGTGATCCCTTGAGGCAAGCGGCCAGGCAAGCTGGCGACGTTATGGGAGAGGATGTGTCGGCTGACGACGCTCTCCGACAGCTCAGAATCGGCTCCTCCGGAGCAGACGACCTATCGGCTACTTCATCGGTCGAAGCCGATTCGGTCTCAAACCCAGTGGCGAGCGCAAAGCCGAATAGTCCGGCAACAGCACAGGGAATGCAACCCTTTGGGGCGGACGTCAGAGTCTTGGAGCACCACTTTGAGACCGACCAAACCGACGAGGGGGTTCAGATGGGATCGCATGCGGAGGCGGCCGCTTCCTCGTCACGGCTTCAGCGGGGAGATGAGCCCGCTTCCATGAACGAGACCGAGGCCGACGGTCCGGCGGCTCATGCGTCCCATGAGCGAGTGACAGCGCTTGAAGAAAGTGGGATGACCTCCCGGAGAAACGCTTCGAGGGACGAAGGACATGAGAGAGGACCGGAGGACTCCCGTCTCTCATCTTTCTCCAAGTCAAGAGAAATGGCTCGAGCTGCGGAAAGCCCAAGCACGGATCCGGCAGGGTTTGAGAAGGTTCTCGCCGAAGGGGCCACTGTGGGTCGAATGGAACAGACGGCGGCGACCAGGCTGCAGAATTCCGATGCCACGCTGCGGCTCTCGGATGCGTCCTGGCCGGATGCGCTTTCGAAGCAGATAGAGGAATCTCAGCGTCAAGGTCGCTCTCAGATGACGATCGAGCTGGAGCCGGAGAGCTTGGGGAAACTGATTCTGCGAATCGAGGCGGATCGTCATCACGTGACCGCCTGGGTTTCAGCACAGAACGAAGAGGTGAAAGGGCTCCTTCTGAACGGGGCGCCCTCCCTTCGTCAGCACCTTGAAGAGCACGGACTGAGACTGGGGCAGTTTACGGTAGATGTCGGGCAGCAAGGCGGGGAAAGGCGGTTTGCACAAACGGAATCAAGCCGAAAGAAAGGTGGCGGAGGCTTCCGTTCGGAGCAAGCACCGCGCGTTGGCATCACTGCAAGCCTTCGCCCCAGAGCAACAGACCACCTGTCCGACCGACTCATCAGTGTTTTCGCCTAATCGGGCGCTTTTTGGACGTGTGACAGCATAGGAGCACCACCATGGCAGGGATTTCGGCAACACAGTCGCTGAGCAGCAGCACATCGAATGTCTCGGGCAGCACATCGCAGAGCAAGTTGATGGACATGAATGCCTTTCTGCGCATGTTCACGACTCAGCTTCAACATCAGGATCCCACCAATCCCCTGGAATCCTACGAGCTGTCCGCGCAGCTGGCTCAATTCAGCACGGTCGAGAAGCTGACGGACATCAGCTCAAAGCTCGAGGCACAGCAGAAATACCTGGAGTCATTGACCAACACGCAGATGGTCCAGATGATCGGCAAGGAGATCATCGGGTCTTATGACGGACTCCAAGTCAGCGACGGATCGGTGAGCAAGGGCTACTACGAGCTGCCCAGTCAAGCGGCCAGCGTGACGGTCAAGGTCTACAGTGAAAGTGGGGCACTCGTCCGGACACTGAATATGGGTGCCAAGGACGCCGGTACCTATGACATCGACTGGAATGGAAAGGACGAATCGGGCAACACGCTGCCCAATGGGACCTATCGGTTTGACGTGGTGCCCCTTGCCTCTGACGGAAGCACGCTCGAGGTCAATGAATTCGTCAAAGGTACGGCCTATGCCTTTCGCATGGTCAATGGGGTTGGCCATCTGGTCCTTGGCGGGGCTGACGGGCTGCTCCTTCCGGCGGCTTCGGTCTCCGAGGTCCACAATATCTCATGACCCCGACAATCGATCTTCTGCATCGATCAGAGTGGCGATGCTTGAAATGATTAAGATTCAAAACCCTTTGGGGACAGGAGGAATACAATGGGAATCGGCACCGCAATGTACAATGGCGTCAGCGGACTCAGCAGCTTCAGCTCTGCCATGGGAACCGTGAGCGACAACATCGCGAACTCGGCGAGCACGGGGTATAAGTCCAACTCGATCAATTTCGGCGACATGGTGAACAGCTATTATTCAATCAACTCGAACGATCAGGAAGGGGAGGGCTCCGGAAGCATCGTGCTGGGCATCTCCACCGACTGGGCCCAAGGGACCATCCTCACGTCCTCGCAATGGTCGAACGTGTGCATGAGCGGAGAGGGCTTTTTTGTGCTGAGGGATCCCATCACCTCCCGCATCTTCTACACGAGAGATGGATGCTTCCATCTGGATGGGACGGGGAACCTGGTGAACCAGCAGGGTTTGCTCGTTCAGGACATCAACAACGCGCCGATCAATATTCCCAATCAAACCAATTATATCAGCTTTCGCATCGAAACGGACGGGATGATCTACGGAACCGATTCGACCGGTGTCGAAACGAACCTGGGGCAGATGGGGCTGGCCACGTTTTCCAATAAGGATGGTCTGGTGCGTCAGGGGAGCAACCTTTACATGGCCGGGCCGGAAGTGGGGGTGACCATAACCAATTCCACCAACCCGGGCAATTTCGGGCAAATTCTCGATTACAGCCTGGAAGGATCCAACGTCGACATCGCCAAGCAGATGGTCGACATGATCATCTACCAGGCTGACTACAACGCCAATTCGAAGACCATCACAACCTGTCAAAACATGATGGACACCACCATCAACATGGTTCGTTAGCGCAGCCGCAGCTGAGATCACCCGGAGCCTCCGTCCAGGGCGGGGCTCCGGTCTCGAGGCATGAGTCATTGTTTTGATCATGCCAGCAAGCGTCAAATCCCTGGCTCTTTCCTCAGTCACCCTCATTTCCCACGACCGTCAAAATGGGCTCGGCAAGTCCGTTGGAGCCCATCACACATGCCTTTCCCTTCCGTCTTCCGCCGATTTTTCCATGGCACACTCGTTGCTTGAAGAGGGTGCAGTTTGTGCGGAAACCATGCTTCCGCGCGGGTTTAACGGGTCAGTCTCATTCAGGAGCCAGGCATTCAGACGCAGTTTAAGAAGAGCAAGGTGAATCATGAGTCAAGAAAACGCTGGTGGACAGAACGAAGAACCGAAAAAGGGCTCACCCTTGAAGCTGATCATCATCCTCGTCGTGCTGCTCGCCGTGCTCGGCGGGGGAGGCTTCTTCGCCTACAGCAAGTTCTTCAAGGCGAATCCTCCTGCCGAAGCCGCGGGAGAGGGTCATGAAAAGCAGGCCGCCGCCCATGCTCAGCCGGAAAAGCCGGTGATCTATGACTGGGAGCCTCTCATGGTCAACCTGGCCGACCCCGGTGGAAAGCGTTACTTGAAGCTCAACATGAAGGTGGAGCTCACCAACGAAAAGGCCCTCGAGGAGCTCAAATCGCGGAGCTTTCAGCTCAAGGACGCCATGTTGATGCTCCTTTCCGGGAAAGAATTCGACGACATCTCCACGAGCTCCGGGAAGCAGGCGCTCAAACAGGAGACCATCGCGCAGGTCAATAAGATCCTCAAGCAGGGGCAGGTGAAGGACATTTACTTCACGGATTTCATCGTCCAGTGAGCGCAGGGGCTTCATAGTATGGAAAAGGTACTCTCCCAGGATGAAGTCGATGCCCTATTGAGGGGTCTGTCCGACGGTGAGATCGAGACCGAGAAAGCTGAGTCTGAAGAGCAAAGCGGTATCAAGAGATACGATCTCACGAGCCAGGATCGAATCATCCGCGGCCGCATGCCGACTCTCGAGATCATCAACGACCGTTTTGCCCGGTTGTTTCGGGTCAGCCTTTCGAGCTCGCTCCACAAAGTCATCGATATCACCGTCACACAGACGGAGATGATCAAGTTCGGAGAGTTCGTGCGCACTCTGCCGGTTCCGACGAGCTTGCACGTGCTCAAGATGGATCCGCTGCGCGGTCATGCGCTCCTGGTGGTGGAAAGCCGGCTGATCTTCAACCTGGTGGATTGTTTCTTCGGGGGGACGGGAAAAAGCAACTTCAAGATCGAGGGGCGCGATTTCACCTCCATCGAGCATCGGGTCATCCACAAGGTGGTCGAAGGCGTGCTGAAGGAGCTGGATGCCTCGTGGAGGCCCGTGTGTCCGATCAGCTTTCAGTTCGTCCGAGCCGAGGTCAACCCCCAGTTCGCCACGATCGTTCCACCGTCCGAGGTGGTCATCGTGATTCATTTTGAGCTCGAGCTGGATCGACTGATCGGGAAAATGATCCTTTGCCTGCCCTACTCGACCATCGAGCCCATTCGCGACAAGCTGTATGCAAGCTATCAGAGTGACCAGCTCGAAGTCGATCAGGCCTGGATCACCCGTCTTCGCCAACGGTTGCTGGACGTCAACGTGGATGTCCTGATTGAGCTGGGGAAGACAACCGTCAAGGGCCGAGAGCTTCTCCACCTGGCAGTGGGAGACGTCTTGCTGCTGAGCCACGACATGAACGAGCCGCTCAATGTCAACGTCCAGGGAGTGCCAAAGTATAAGGCGTTTGCGGGCACTCATCGGGGGAATCGAGCGTTTCAAATCATCGAAGACACGACAGAGACCCAGGTACAAGCACAGGCACAAAGCTCGACCTGATCCGGTTTGGAGGGAGGATTGTCTATGGAATCAAAAGATAGTTCGCAGACACAGCCAGAGGCAGCGGGCTCGCCTCCGGCCAACGACGGTGCCAAGTTCCCCGCGTTGGAGCAACCCAGCGGGCGACACAGGGCTGTATCAAGAGACCTGGACTTCCTGTTGGACATTCCCCTGGAAGTCTCGGTCGAGCTGGGAGCAACCACCATGCTCATCAACGACTTGCTTCAGCTGGGGCAGGGGTCGGTCATCGAGCTCAACAAGCTCGCTGGAGAGCCGTTGGAGATCCTGGTCAATCACACCCTCATCGCACGGGGGGAAGCGGTTGTCATCAACGAAAAGTTCGGAGTGCGAATCACGGACATCATCAGTCCGACCGAGCGTGTCAAGCAGCTGGCGTGAGTCGCTCCTTCATGCGGGCTTGAAAGGGACAGCATGGAATTCGGGGTTGAATTCGTCAAGATGCTCGGTGCCTTGTTCGTGGTGCTGCTCGTCTTGGTGGGAGCCTTGATGGCCGTGAAGAAGGCCGGAATGTGGGCCAAGAAGCCTGCAGGAAATGAGTGGATCCAGGTGGTTGCTCAGCATTCCATTGGTATCAAGCACCACCTTGTTCTGGTGAAGATCCAGGAAAGCCTCCTCTTGGTGGGTGTTTCCCCGCAAGGCATGCACCTGTTGACACCCTCCCAATCGGGCTCTTCTTCCTGGGCTGTAACCGACCCCCAAACACCCCCTCGGTCAGAGAATTGAATCGCCCATGAGACACTCAGACTCCAAGCTCGGACAGGCTCGGCCGCCGCAGCCCAATCGGAATGACGAATCCTGGCGCTGGCTGGCTCTTCCTGCCCTTGTACTCGCCACATGCGTCATTGGCTGTGCTTGCGCCGAGGCATCCGAGCTGGCGCTGCCGGGGATCCGCTTCAACTTGGACGACCCATCGGCACCGAAGCAAATCTCCGGCATTCTGAACACCGTTCTGTTCTTGACCATCATCAGTCTGGCCCCGGCCATCCTGATCCTCACCACGTCCTTCACGCGCCTCGCCGTGGTTCTTGCCTTCCTGAAGCAGGCTCTGGGAACCCAGGGAAGTCCGCCCAGCCAGGTCATCGTCGGTCTCGCCATGTTCCTGACGTTCTTCGTGATGCAACCGGTCTGGGAGCGTATCCACCAGGAGGCGATCAGTCCGTACCAGCGTCATGAGATATCCGGGGAGGAGCTCCTCAACCGGAGCATGCAACCCTTGAAGGACTTCATGCTGAAACAGACCCGGAAACAGGATCTGGCTCTGTTTGCATCGCTTGCCCAGCATGAAAAGCCCAAGAACGCCGAGTCTCTGCCGATTACCACGGTCGTTCCGGCCTTTGTCATCAGTGAGCTTAAGACCGCCTTTCAGATTGGCTTTCTCCTCTATCTCCCCTTCATCATTCTCGACATGGTGGTTTCGAGCATCCTGCTCTCCATGGGGATGATGATGCTTCCGCCCGTCATGATTTCAATGCCGTTCAAGCTCATGCTGTTCGTACTGGTGGACGGTTGGAACCTGCTGGTTACGTCGCTCGTGAAGAGCTTTCAGTGAGGAAGATCGTATGACGCCTGAATTTATCATTGGCTTGGCACGGCAGGCCTTGGAGACGATGTTGTATGTTTCCATGCCTGTGCTCGCCATGAGCCTGATCGTGGGCTTGATCGTGAGTATCTTTCAAGCAGTGACACAGATCCAGGAGATGACGATCGCATTCGTTCCCAAGATCGTCATCTCCTTCTTGTCCCTCATGGTTTTCGGGTCCTGGATGATCGGCAAGCTTCTGGATTTTACGCGGGAGATCATCACCAACATTCCCCAATGGGTTCACTGAGAGCGAGGGAAGGTCTCCTCGGGCTCGACGCTTCTCACGTCCCGGCTGCGACGGTCAGGGAAAGAAGTCTGCACGGATATGGCTATCTTTCAATTCAATCCCACCGAGATCAGTGTCTTTCTGGCCGTTTTGCTGCGCCTGAGTCTTTGCTTCTTCATGATCCCCCTTTTCTCCAATGCCCAGCTCCCAGCCATGGTCAAGACCTTCACATCCTTGGGGCTTGCGGTACTGTTGTACCCCCTCGTCCGGGATGTGGTCACTCCGTTGCCGACGGATCTTCCTCCGCTTGCCTGGATCGCCATCGGCGAGATCCTGTTGGGTCTGGTTTTGTCCCTCAGTGTGATGCTTCTCTTTAGCTCCTTTCAGCTTGCCGGCGAGCTGATCAGCTTCCAGATGGGATTTGGGTTCGCCCTCGCCGCCGATCCTCAGAGCGGGGTGACGATGATGGTGCTCAGCCGCTGGTTCCAGATCACGGCTACCCTGATCCTTTTTTCGCTCAATGGACATCACATGATCTTGAGGGCGATTGTCGAGAGCTTTCGCAGCGTCCCGATCGGGAGCTTCACCGCGACCGACGTTGCCTTCGGCAAGGTGATGTTCTTGTCCGCTCAGTTGTTCGTCATTGGACTGAAGGTGGCCGCCCCCATCATGCTGGCGATGCTGCTCATCCAGGTGGGCTTGGGGCTGATGGCCAAGTTCTCACCCCAAGTCAATCTGCTTGCCACGACCGCTCCCTTGACCATCCTGATGGGCTTTGCCCTTCTGGTGCTGTGTGCGGCAATCTGGGGATCTGCGATGGAAGGGCACCTGATGAAGCTCGCGCCACTGCTCTTGAACGTAGCCAAGTGATCGAAGATGATCGGGAGTCCTCACGGGGCGGGCGCTTGGACAAAAGATTGACTTTAAGAGAGTTTTTGACGAGCTGGAACAGTAGGAGATGGGGACGTGTCGAGCGGGCAGGAGCGTACGGAAAAGCCAACTGGAAAGCGGCTCAGCGACGCACGCAAGAAGGGAAACATTCCCAAAAGCGCGGAGCTGACCAGTGCCGCCCTGATCCTGGTCGGCGGCACGGTGGTGCTTTTCAGCTGCCGGTTAATCTACAGTCGTTTCGAGGGCCTCTTGCATTTCCTGTGGGGCCGAAGCCTCACCGTGTCTGCCTGCGATTCGCTCCCTGACGCCAATCTCTTTACAACGGTCATGGTCGACTTCTTCGTCATGACCTCCCCTGTCTTGCTTGGAGTCCTCCTGACCGCCTTCGGGATCAATGTGTTTCAGACAAAGGGATTGCTCGTCTCGACGGAGACGCTCAAGTTCGATCTTGCCAAGCTCAATCCCCTGAATGGGATCAAACGCTGGGTGTCTCTCCGATCCCTCATTGAGCTCGTCAAGTCCATCTTCAAGCTCGTCATTGTCTCCTACAGCGTCTATACGGTTCTCAGCGTCGCCATGCCGCTTCTCGAAAGCCTGAGCCAGGTGGAGCTCCGGGATTCGATACAGGCTCTCGGCAGTCTGACCTCTAAGATCCTCTACCGGGTAGGCGGCATCATGCTGGTGCTCAGCATCCTCGACTACTATTATCAGAAATGGCAGCATGAAAAGGATCTCCGCATGACCAAGCAGGAGGTCAAGGAGGAGCACAAGCAGTCGGAAGGCAACCCCCAGATCAAGTCGCGCATCAAGTCTCTCCAACGCGCCATGGCTCGCCAGCGCATGATGTCGAATATCCCGCGGGCGACGGTCGTCATCACAAACCCCACCCACTTTGCCGTGGCCCTCGAGTACAACACGACCATGGAAGCCCCGAAAGTCGTGGCCAAGGGAGTCGATTTTCTGGCCAAGCACATCATGAAAGTGGCGCGCGCCAATGGTGTGCCGGTTCATCAGAACCCCCCCTTGGCACGTGCTTTGTATTCGCAGGTGAAGGTCGACGAATCCATACCCATGGATCTCTATAAGGCTGTGGCGAGAGTGCTCGCCTACATCTTTCAACAGAAGAAGAACAAGCCAGGATAGAAGGTGACAAATGGCTGCGACGGCTCAAACACCAAGCCCTCTCGTTGAGCGTCTGAAATCGGTTTCCGACAGTGATGCCATGATGGGGCTGGGAGTCGTCGTGATCCTCTCGGTGATGCTCCTGCCCCTTCCGAGCGCCATTCTCGATGTCCTGATCGCCTCGAACATCTCCGTAGCGCTCGTGATTCTTCTCACGGCCGTCTATACCGTCAAGTCTGTAGAGTTCTTCATCTTCCCCTCCCTCCTGCTCATCACCACCCTGTTCCGCCTTTCTCTCAACGTGGCGTGTACACGCCTGGTGCTGCTGCACGGGCATGAAGGAACGACTGCCGCGGGGCACATCATTGACGCGTTCGGCAACTTCGTCGTCGGAGGCAATTACGCGGTCGGGCTGGTCATGTTCATCATCCTGGTCATCGTCAACTTCGTGGTCATCACCAAGGGGACGGAGCGCATCTCCGAGGTGGCCGCACGGTTCACTCTGGACGCCATGCCAGGCAAGCAGATGGCCATCGACGCGGACCTCAACACCGGCCTCATCAATGAGCAGGAGGCGAAGAGACGGCGTGCCGCCATATCCCAGGAAGCCGATTTTTACGGGACCATGGACGGTGCGAGCAAGTTCGTTCGCGGCGATGCCGTTGCGGGCATCCTGATTACTGTGATCAACATCCTTGGCGGTCTTGCGATCGGTGTGCTCCAAAACGGCATGAACCTGACGGATGCCCTGAAGAATTACACCCTGCTGACCGTGGGCGACGGGTTGGTCTCCCAGATCCCAGCACTGGTCATTTCGACCTCCGCGGGCATTCTGGTGAGCAAGGCGGCGTCGGATTCCGGGCTGGGAAAGACCTTCAAAAAAGTGTTTCGGCTTCAAGCCAGGCCGCTTGGTATTGCCGGCGGTATTCTTTATGCGCTGATTCTCGTGCCGGGGTTTCCGGCCATTCCCTTGCTGCTGGTCGGGAGCGTCTTCACCGCGACGGCGTACTACCTGTCGAAGAGACGCGAAGAGCCCGAAGACGCACCCGTGGACAGCCACGGAGCTCCGGTCGAGCAAGCGTCTTCGGATGCGCCGAAGCTGCCGCCCCTCCTCGACATCCTGGAGCTCGAAGTCGGCTACGGACTCATTCCTTTGGTGGACGAAGCCCAGAACGGGGACCTCCTGTCTCGCATCAAAGCCATTCGGCAACAGCTGGCGCTCGATTTCGGCATGGTCATACCGGCCCTGCACGTCCGTGACAATTTACAGCTCAAACCGTCCGAATATCGTCTGCTGCTTAAAGGGAACACTATCGGAAAGGGCGAGCTCATGCTGAATCACTTTCTGGCACTCAGCCCGGGCGATGATGCAGAGGCCATCGAAGGAATTCCCACCAAGGATCCCGCCTTCGGACTCCCGGCTCTCTGGATCACGGAGCGACTCCAGGACAGGGCCATGAGCCTGCAGTACACCGTCATAGATCTTTCTACGGTGATGGCGACGCATCTCACCGAGCTCTTTAAGAAATATGCGTCGGAGCTCCTGGACCGCCAAACCGTGCAACAACTTCTTGACCATTTGGCGGAAGTCCAGCCCAAGCTGGTGGAGGAGCTCGTCCCGAATTTGATGTCCATTGGGGCGATCCAGCGCGTTTTGCAGAATCTGATTTCGGAGCAAGTCTCGATTCGGGATCTGCAGACGATCTGTGAGACCCTCGCGGACCACGCACAGATGACGAAAGATCCTGATATCCTTACGGAATACGTTCGCCAGTCCCTGGCTCGGGGCGTTACCAAGCCTTATGAAACAGGGGACGGCAAGCTGCATGTGATCACACTCCAGCAAGGTCTGGAAGAGCAGTTGGTGCGGTCCGTTCAGAAGACCGATCAAGGCAGCTTTTTGACTCTCGATCCCGGTACGCTTCATCAATTGATCCAATCGGTCAACAACGAAACCAGGCGGGTTCTGAATTTAGGGCACCACGCCTTGATTTTGTGCTCCCCCATGCTTCGTCGCCATTTGAAGAAGCTTCTGGAACGGTTTTTGCCAGAGACAGTAGTCATCAGCCACAATGAGTTGCACAGCGCTCTTGAGATTCAAGCGATCGGAGTGATCAGACTGAACCATGCAGCTTAGAACGTACAGAGCACCGACAATCCGACAAGCGCTAGACCTGGTGAAACGAGAGCTGGGTGAGGAAGCCATCATCCTGGGCAATCGAAAGATTGCCGTCTCGGAAACGGAAACCCAGGTGGAGGTGACGGCTGCCATCGAGCAGGCGGTTCAGGCCGTCCCTCAACCGGAGATGTCTGGGGACATCCGGGAGATCAAGGACCTGCTCTCCCTGCTCATTTCCTCGAAGGACTACTTCGCACGGCTGCAGCTGGAGGAGCCGGTCAATACGCTTTATCACAGCCTTATAGCGCGCGGACTGGATGAAAAGCATTGCTTCGTGCTCTTGAAAAGAGTGCTGACCGACATGAGCGACACTCCCATCAACCGTCAGAAGGTTGTGGAGCAGTTCGGAAAGCTCTTGCTCGACAGAGTTCGGTTTACGCGGCCGTTCAGCAATCACTCCTCGGCCAAGCACGGACAGAAAGTGTTCACGTTCGTGGGACCCACCGGCGTTGGAAAGACCACGACCCTCGCGAAACTGGCCGCCCACGTGCGACTGAAGCGTGGGCTGAGAGTCGGGCTCGTGTCGCTCGACACCTATCGTATCGGGGCCGTTGACCAGCTCCGAACCTACGCAAGCATTTTGGGGGTTCCTCTGGTGGTCGCCCAGAACAAGGCTGAATTCGGAAAGGCTCTTGCTTCCCTCAAAAACCAGGATGTGGTCCTCGTTGACACCATAGGCAAGAACTTCCTGGGACAGCAGGAGGTCCTGGAGCTGCAGCAAACGTTTGCGGACACGGACAATGTGCAGCACTTTCTCGTTCTCGGTGCCACGGCAAAAGACGAGGACCTCAAACAGACGGTACAGCACTTCAGGCTTCTGAATGTGCAGAGCCTCATCTTTACAAAACTTGACGAAACCTCGAGTCACGGTTGCGTGATCAACCAACTCCTCCGCTTTCCCCATGCTGTCTCGTACTTCGGGACGGGACAGAGGGTTCCAGAAGATATCGAGCTGGCAACCCAGAAGCGGTTGCTGGCTCTGCTCTTTCCTTTTGGAAGTGGTTCGATCGGAAAGGAATAGTCTTATGGATCAGGCGTTAGGATTACGAGAAGGGGGGGGACGATTTCCCCTTCGCAGGAGTACCCCTCAGCTGTCCCCTCTCGGACAAGCTCAGCCACCTGTACGGGTGATCACGGTGAGTAGCGGCAAGGGTGGTGTGGGCAAGAGCAACGTTGTGGTCAACCTTGCCTATGCCTTCGACCGGATTGGAAAGAAAGTGCTCATTCTGGACGCAGACCTGGGGTTGGCCAATATCGATGTGCTCCTCGGACTGACTCCCAAGGAGAACATCACCCATGTGCTCCAAGGCAAGCGTCACCTGCAGGAAGTTCTGGTGAACGGCCCCGGGAGCATCCGCATCATGCCGGCCAGCTCGGGTGTTCAAGAGCTCACTCGGCTCACCGATGAACAAAAGCTGCTCTTTCTCGAAATCCTGGATGAGCTGGAGTCGGAGATCGACATTCTGCTGGTGGATACCGGTGCGGGCATTTCAGACACGGTACTCTATTTCAACGTGGCGGCACAAGAGCGCATCGTCGTTGTGACCTCCGAGCCCACCTCCCTCACCGACGCTTATGCGCTGATCAAAGTCTTGCATACGCGGCATGGAGAGCGGTACTTCAAGATCCTTGTCAATTCCGTTCCTGACGAAAAGACGGGTAAGTCGGTTTTTGCCAAGATCAGCAAAGTGGCGGAACACTTCCTGGATGGAATCTCGCTGGACTTCCTCGGAATCATTCCACACGACACCCACGTGCCAAAGGCCGTGATTCAGCAGCGCCCGCTTCTCGAGGTTTTTCCAGCGGCCCCCTCTGCAAAGGCGTTCTATGCCATTGCCGAGAAGATTCGGAAGAGCCCGCTGAACCTGAACCATGGAAACGTTAAGTTCTTCTGGAAACGGTTGTTGCAGGTTTAACCACCAAAGAAGACTGATAAAAAATGCTGCAGGCACAATACTCCCAAAAAAGGAATCCGTACTTGACTCAAAAAGCAGATCGCAGAGTCTCACCAGAAGAAAAGGAGCGTTTGATTCTCCACCATGCTCCTCTGGTCAAGTACATGGCGCTGAGGCTGGTTTCGCGGTTGCCCAGCAGCGTACAGGCGGATGACCTGTTCAATGCGGGCATCATCGGACTGATCGACGCGATCGAGAAGTTCGATCCCATGCAGGGGATCCAGTTCGAAACGTATGCGAAAATCCGTGTGCGGGGGGCCATGTTGGACGAGATCCGCTCCATGGACTGGGTCCCACGGTCGTTGAGGCAGAAGAGCAGCAGCTTGGAGCGAGCGAGCTCCGCTCTCGAGCAGCGACTGGGGCATGATCCAACGGACGAGCAGATCGCCGAAGAGATGGGAATCTCGTTGGAAGAGTACTTTCAGTTGCTGGATGACATCAAGGGTATTTCGGTGCTCCCGGAAGACATCCATGAGGCGGTCCAGGAGAACCGGTGTGCCCGCACCATGTCGACCGAAGGCGACGAGCCCTTCCAGCTCATGCATCACGCGGAGCTGAAACGGGTTCTCGCCCAAGCGATCGGCACACTTCCGGAGAAAGAGCAGCTCGTGCTTTCTCTGTACTACTACGAAGAACTGACGATGAAGGAAATTGGGGCGGTTCTTGGGTACACCGAATCGCGGATCTCCCAGATCCACACGAAGGCGGTGCTGCGGTTGCGCACCAAGCTGGCTCGAAAGCTCAAAAAAGACGATCTCCCGGAAGAAATCAATCTGATGGATTTGGGACGCAGGGACAAGCCGCTCAAACAAAGAGCAAACGGCCGAGCGCGCCGCTGAGTTAGGGTCGGATATTCTTCATGGATCGCTCTATTGCTAGAAAAGCTATCGAAACAGACTCCCAACCCGGAGCCATCGGATCCCCCGACGCGGCCTTACCGAATGGAAGCGGCTCCTTCAGCGGGGATTCCTTCGACTTTTCAGGCGGCAGTGAGGATCTCGACAGACTGCCGAGCCTGGATGAGCGGGAGAGCGACGGCGATTCGTTTCCGCGGTATTCGCTGGATGACTTTCCCGAGCCTGAGCCACCTCCGCCCACGTCCCCAAATGGATCGTCTGCTGGAACGCCGAGTCCCGCTGCACGAGGAGGAAGCCGATGGCGCGGCATTTCATCGCTTGGATTTCTGCCGCAGGGGAAGTTGAGGAGATCCTGCCTCGCGGTCTTTTGTGTCTTGGTAATTATCTCCGGAATTGGTGTTACGGCTCATCAGACCCGGAAAGAGTCTGCTAACCCTGCCCCGAAGCAGAAGGTGGCCAGGTCGATTAAGCGATCGATCGAGGTGCCCAACTATCAAGACCAGATGGAACTGATCGTGTTCGTCAACGGGGAGAAAGAGAAAAAGCTTGTGGCAATGCAGCTGGAATTCGGGTTCCCCGCCGAAAACGCCTACCAGGACTTCCAGAAGGACCGAGCTTTGTTTCGCGATCTGGCTTTCCAATTTGCGAGCAAAGAGCAGCCCACGAAGAACACGCAAAAGGGTTGGCAGGATGTCATGGAAAAGAAATTTATGAGCTACCTGAAAGCCAATTATCCGAGAAGCGGTCTGCACAGTATTCGAATTGCTCATTGGGAACGGCTGTAAGCTTGAGAATCGTAACTTCTCAATAAGTTCGGGTAATGTCGGGGCTGTAGGTCGGGTTTCCAACCCGACAGCCGCGGCCAGGGCGTCGGGATGGAATCCCGACCTACCCTTATTGAGAAGTTACTGAGAATCCGGGTATCATTATGAATATGCTTATGGAATGGCTTGGCGAACAATCGAATCTTACAACCTCTCTCCAGCTCCTGCTGGATCTCAGCCTGCTGGTTTTGGTGGTCTATCTGATGAAGAGGAGGCCCAAGCCAGCGCCGCCCTCCCTGGATGTGGCGGAATCGATTGACAAAATCATTGCCGAGACCAAGGAGATCGCAGAATCGTTTGATGCAAACCTTCAAGAGCGGCAAAAGCTCATCCAACAGCTCATGAGAAAGCTCGACCAGCAATTGGAGGAAGGTCGCAACGTGTGCCGAAAGCTGGAAGATTTGCAGCAGAACCTCCCGCATATTCCGTCTGCGAATTTGGGGACCCAGCCTCCCACCGACAACTACGACATCGTGATGCTTGCCAGAAAAGGACTTGATGTGACTTCGATCGCCAGGCGTCTGCAGAAGCCGGTCGGAGAGGTTGAGCTGGTCCTCAAGCTGCAGAAGATCGCTCCCGACCGGTAATCGCCCTCACCCTCCTCCTGATGCGGAGGAAGAAATTGCCGGTGTCCTGGAATAGATGAGCTTCCAGCCCCATCCTGATATCCTTCCTTCCTGCGCCCTTCATTCGAAATCCACCACATCTCAGCCAGATAGCCCATCTGGCATTCTCATTGCTATTTAGGCATGCGAAGGGAGTAGACCATGAGAATAGGATACTATGCGGCAGCCCTGGGCTCTTTGGAGCAAGAAAAGCGGTTGGATGTCATCGCCAATAACCTTTCCAATGCGGGCACCGCAGGGTTCAAGAAGGATGCGGTGCACTTCAGGGATTATCTCGATCAAAGCACGTATTCGCGGCTGAGTCAGGGACGCGTGCGGCAAACCGACAACCCATTGGATGTCGCGCTGAATGGTGAGGGCTACTTTCGTGTCCAGTCGGACCAGGGGGTGCTGCTCACGCGGTCGGGAAACCTGACACGCAACAAGGACAATGCGTTGGTGACGCAGGAAGGCTGGCCGGTTCTCGGAAAAAACGGCGGTCCCATCACGGTTGAGAAATCCGATGTCCGCATCGAGGCGAATGGTCAGGTGTTTGACGGGGAGGATGCGGTTGACACGCTGGATATTGTCAAATTCCCGGCTGGCACGAAGCTCGAGAAGGCTCGAAACGGTCTCTTCAAGGCCCCTCAGGGTGTCAACCCCGTTCCTGCAACGGAGTGCAGCGTCCAGCAGGGCGCCCTCGAGGACGCCAACTTCGACATGGTGTCGGAAATGACCCAGATGATTGAAACCATGCGTGTTTTTGAAGCCTATCAGAAGACGATGCAGTTCCATGATCAGCTGGATTCTCAGATCACCAGCAAGCTAGGCAGCGTCTAGACCCGCCCTTGGTGCGGAACTTTCTTCCATAACTCACACTTTTCGGGAAAGAAAAGGAGCGCTTCGCATGATTCGCAGCCTTTGGACAGCCGCCACCGGGATGGCTGCCCAGCAGATGAACATGGATACCATCGCCCACAACCTCGCCAATGCAAGCACAACGGGTTTTAAGCGGGGGCGGGCCAATTTCGAGGACTTGATGTACGAAACCATCGTTCCGCCAGGAGCGGAGACCGCCGGCGGCACCAAGACGCTCACCGGCATTCAACTGGGAATGGGAGCGAAGCCCACGTCCGTCCAAAAAATCTACAGTCAGGGAAACTTCACCGAAACCGGAAATCCTCTGGACATCGCTATCGAAGGAAAGGGCTTTTTCAAGGTCTTGCGTGGCTCGGATGAAGTCTACACCCGGGCGGGGGCCTTCAAGCTGGATCAGGATGGGTACGTCTGTGATGCCGATGGCAACCGATTGCAGCCTGAAATCAACCTTCCTGCGACCGCCGCCGGCATCAACATCGATCCGGGAGGCCAGGTGACCGCGGTCGACACGAGCGGAAAAGTCCTCTCCACCCAAACCATCACACTCTACGATTTTGCCAATCCCGCGGGCTTGAAGAACATCGGGCGCAACTATGCGGTCCCGACGGAAGCCTCGGGTGACGCGGAGTCCGGAGAGCCTGGGACGGACCGGTTCGGGACCGTTCTTCAGGGCTTTCTCGAAAGCTCCAACATCAACGTCGTGGAAGAAATGGTGAACATGATCATGGGGCAGCGTGCGTACGAAGCAAATTCAAAGGTCATTAAGACCGCGGACGAAATGCTCCACATCGCCAACAATGTCAAGGCTTAGTGATCATGGGCTCACGGATATTCGTCGCAGCGGTTTTCTTCCTGTGCTGGCTGGGCCACCTTGATGGGCAGCCTGCCCAGGCGGGTGTTGAGACACTTCGACTGGAGGCATTGCCGGAGGTCCACGTTGCTCACAAGCGCGTCAATCTGCTGGACCTCTTCGGGACCGTCGATTGTTCGGAGAGCATCCGGCTGCTTCTGAGCAAGACCGATATCGGCGAGGCTCCAGCCATCGGGTCCGAGAAGATCATTTATGGCGATCAACTGAAGGCTTATCTGAACAAATTACTTTCGCCTCACGGATATGATCCCGCCCGGGTCGACGTCAAGGTGGGCGAGAAGATCACCATCAGACGCTCGTCGGTCCAAGTGTCCAAAGAGGAAATCGAGGCGATCTACAAGGAGTTCATCGCGACCCGCGCTCCTTGGGAAGCGGGTGACGTTGCCGTGCGGGGGGTCTGGTTTTCCGGGCCTGCTGTCGAGCTTCCGGCAGGAAACATGACGCACGAGGTAGTGGCTGCCCCCAACGAGCGGTTCCTCGGCAATGTCGCCGTTACGATCCACTTCATCGTCGATGGAGAAAAGGAGCGGAGCGTTCGTGTCACAGGCAAGGTGGACGTGCTTCAGAACGTCGTTCACGCGATGAGGGCCATTCGGCGCAACGAGCTGATCCAGTCATCGGATGTTGAGCTCCAGCGGGTTAGTATCTCGGACACCCCGGACCGCTTTGCCACTCAAATGGATCAAGTCATCGGCAAAAGACTGCTGCGTGAAGTGGGATTTCATCAGCCAATCGCACTGGTCGATCTCGACCGCCCACTCACCCTCAAGCGCGGCAGTGCCGTGACCATTCTTTATGAAAAACCGGGACTGAAGCTTTCCGCCAGGGGGCAGGCCAAGGAAGAAGGCAGTGCCGGAGACACCATCCGGGTATTGAACATCACGACGAACAAGATTGTTCTGTGTCAGATCGTTGATGAGACGACCGTACGGGCGATGCCGTAGGGTCAATCGAAAGAAATGGGGGAGATCATGGATTCGGTTGCCGCAGAGAGGATCGGTGACGGGTACAGCCCGTGCACGCGGAGTTTTTTTCGAAGTTGGGTGCTTGGGACCTTTGGTTTGGGTCTGATTTGTTTGTTCGGCTGTGTAACGACAAATGGAAATTCTCAGTCGAGCGCTCCGTTGGCACCCAGACCCGCGTCGATTCCCATGCCACAGGGGCAGATTCCGGCTCTGAGCACCGCCTCGGCTCGTGAAGCGCCTTCGGGATCGCTTTGGAACGAGAGCTCCTCTTCGTTGTACCAGGATCTCAAGGCGAAGAAAGTGGGTGACATCGTCACCATCACCGTGAGTGAAGAGTCGAAAGGGACAAAAGAGGCTACGACGAAGACCGGAAAGGACAAATCGCTCCAGGGGTCCCTGAGCTTCTCGGGTGTGACCGCAGGCAACATGACGAGTCCGGTCGGTGCCTTTTCCTTCGGTCCTTACCAGGGATCGTTCAAGAACGACTTCGCAGGAAAGGGAGCCACCTCCAGAACGGATTCCATTTCCGCCTATATGACCGCCACCGTCGTTGACGTGATGCCCAATGGAAACCTGGTGATCCGGGGATCCCGTTGGACCAAGGTGAATGAAGAGATGCAGCAGACGATTCTGGAGGGTGTTGTTCGGCCGAGCGACATCACTCGGAACAATACGGTTCTGTCGCAGAATATAGCCGACGCAAAGATCTTTCTTGTGGGCAAAGGTCCGGTGACCAATCAGCAAAAGCCGGGATGGCTCGGGCAAGTGATCGACGCCATCCTGCCTTTCTAGTGGGTGCAATATGCATAAGAAGACGGTTATCGTTGCGGGCGCAGTCGGTCTTCTTCTCATCTGGGGCACGATTGTGAGCTCCCACGCCGTGCGCATCAAGGACATTGCGTCCTTCCGCGGCACGGCAACCAACCCGTTGATCGGCTACGGCCTGGTCGTGGGGCTGAACGGGACGGGAGACAAGGACAAGACCCAGTTTACCGTCAGCACCCTGGCCAACTTGCTCGACAATCAGGGGATTCACGTCGATCCCGCCCAGGTGAAGGTGAAAAATGTGGCTGCCGTAATGGTCACGGCAAAGCTCCCTCCCTTCGCTCGCGTTGGCACCCGGCTGGATGTCCAGGTGTCCTCCATCGGAGATGCCAAGAGCCTTGAAGGAGGGACCCTGCTCATGGCGCCCCTCCTTGGGCCAGACGGGCGGACCTATGCCGTGGTCCAGGGGCCGATCTCGGTCGGGGGGTTCGCCGCCGGCGGTCAAAGCGGCTCGAGCGTCCAGAAGAACCATCCCACTGTAGGGTTCATCAGTGGAGGAGGAACGGTTGAAAAGGAGCTTCCGGGTCAATACGACAACGTCGGAGTGCTCGATCTCGTATTGAAGACTCCAGACTTCACGACCGCAAATAAGATCGTCGCGAGTATCAACAAAACCATGGGAGGCGGATGTGCAAAGGCGGTTGATGCGGCGAGCATTCGACTCCAGGTTCCCTCCAGCCACAATGACCGATTGGTTGAGATGATGACAGAGCTCGAAAATATCGAGATCCAGCCGGAGATGGTCGCCAAGGTGGTTGTCAATGAACGGACGGGAACCATCGTCATGGGCGAAAAGGTGCGCATCTCGCCCGTGGCCATCGCCCATGGCAATCTCACGGTTCAGGTGAGTGAGCAGCCCAAGGTTTCGCAGCCTTTGCCCTTGAGCAACGGACAAACCGTTGTGACTCCCGAGAGCAAGGTCGAGGTGCAGGAGGGGAAGGGCGCGCTCGCTGTCGTCGGGGGAGGCGTCACCATCGGGGAAGTGGTTCATGGGATCAACGCGATCGGAGCTACGCCGCGGGATCTTATCAACATTCTTCAAGCCATCAAGGCAGCGGGTGCCCTGCAGGCAGAGCTCGACATCATATAGGAGAGATCATGATCCAGTCGGTTTGCAACGTGGCTCGGGGTGAAGAGGCTTCTAAGGTCGAGGCACAGAAGAAGAAACTTCATACGGCGTGTCAAGAATTCGAGTCCATCATGACCAACTACCTGCTGAAATCCATGCGCGAGAGCGTCATGAAGGCGGAAGATCCTGGCCAAGGGCGTGAAATGTATGAAAGCATGTTCGATGAGACGCTTGCAAGGGAGACGAGCAAGTCGGGCGGACAGGGGCTTTCTGACCTACTATACGAACAGTTGGTGCCCCTCATTCAACCTGGAGCGACTCCTCCCAATCGGAGCTGAGCGGGCTAGGCTCCCGGAAGCCAGTTTGGCAGGAACAATCAAGGAACGGACTCAAACGACCGATAGCAGAAATGAAGCGAACGCTGACATATCAGGTTGGAAAGGTGTACACCATGGTGAGTCGGGGGATCCCTACCGCGGAATCGGAGGTGCGCTCGTCAGGCTCCGGCACGTGCGTCGACCGCGAAAGCCTCTTGAATGAATGTGTGCAGGATGCCGACGAAATCATCGGGTTGCTCGAAGAGGAATCCGGGGCGCTCGTCAGTTTCAACAGTGCGCTTCTGATGCAGCTTCTTCCGCGCAAGGAGCATCTCTTCAGTGTGCTCCAGGAACGGATCGCAGGTCTGTCCCAAGGGAGCCATCCTGTCTCTGGAGTCGCTCAGGACTCTGCGCGGGCTTCCTTGAAGGAGCAGCTCCATCGAATCCAGCGATTGAACGAGACCAACCGAGCGTTCATTGAGAGTACGCTGTCGCACTATCAGGATTTCATGAACTGCCTCTGTCCAGCCAGCTATGGCCGGGGGCAGGAAGGGCGCCCAGAACGAGCGCAAGTCGCCATGCGTGGAGTTGCGTTCAAGAAGGAGATCTGACATGCCGGGCCTTTCGTACACCTTGGAGATTGCGAAGGGAACAATTTCCAATACCCAGTCACAGATCCAGACCATTTCCCACAATATCTCCAATGCGGACAGCAAGACCTACGCCAGGCAGAAAACCGTTCAGGTGACGAGCTCGCCCGTTTTCACCCGGGATGGCTGGTTCGGTACCGGCGCAACCATCGATCGCGTCGTGCAGCAGCGCGATCAGTATGTGGAACGGCGCCTGATGGATTCTATCTCCAAGGAGGCCGACTACAAGGCGCGATACACGCAGTTCGGCATAGCCAGTCACTATCTGGCGGATGATGGCGAAAATGGGATCTCCAAGGTCCTCGGGCAATTCTGGGATTCCTGGGATGCTCTGAGTCTTAATCCAACAGGAGCGGCTGAGCAGATGAGTGCTCAGCAGAATGCCGAGCAGCTGGCAAGCGTTGTCAGGCAGGCCTATACGAACCTTGTGAGCAATGCCCAAGAGATCGAAAGCCAGGTGCAAGGGGACGTCACAAAGGTCAACTCACTTCTGACGCAGATTGCGCAATACAACGGAGAAATTGTCAAGAAGCAGTTCGGCGGACAGCAGATGCCGAATGACCTGCTCGATATGCGATACAAGGCGGTGACCGAGCTGGCCGAGCTCATTCCGATCAAATATACGGAAGAGGCAGACGGCTCCCTCACCGTAGATCTTCAGGGCGGCACGTTCACTGCCACACTGGTAGACGGAGTACAGGGAGGCAGTCTTGCCTATGATCAAACCAGTCATCGTGTGACCTACACGGATGCACAATCGTCTACCGGCACATACCTCACAGCCGGCGATGCATCGCTGAGCAGCTCGAGTGGGGCTGAGATCCAAGGTCTGCTTGTCGCATACACCGCAGTGGGAACGGAGCATGACCTGGCGTTCACTCTGGCAAATCCAAATGATCCGTCGCTTACCTACCTCGATCGGTTGAACGCATTCGCGGCTACTATGATCAGCTCTTTCAATACCGCAAACAACCAGAACGGCGGTACCGATGTTTTCGATGCCAGTCTTCTCGGTTCGGGATTCACCGCAGGCGACCTCAAGGTCGCGACGGGTTTTGTGCCCAATGGGGCCGAAGCGGCTAACATTGCCGATCTCCAGCGCCAGGCCCAAGCGGATTTGGGGGGCGTGACCCTCGGGCGATATCTGAGCGGGATTCAAAGCCGCATCGGTCTTGACCAGCAGCAGGCAACAACACAGTACGAATTTCAAAGCACACTGCGCTTGCAGCTCGAGGCGGAACAGCAGTCAGCGTCGGGTGTCTCGATCGACGAAGAAATGATCGATCTTCTGAAGCAGCAGCAGATCTATCAGGCAGCTGCAAAGATCATCACACATACAAACGAAATGCTCAACGCCGTGATCAACATGGTCTAGAGAGCGGGGGAATCGATGCGCCTCACATTTGCCATGAATTACGACAATATCAATCGCAACATCGCAGCTCGGCAGGGGAGCCTTGCAAAGGTCACAACCATGGCGTCCACTGGCAAGCGCATGACTCAGCCGGCGGACGATCCATTTGCGTGGTCTCAAGCAATGGACCTCAAACAGAGCCTGCGTGAATTCGAAGCCCTCGAGCGAAACATCGATCACGGCGTTCAGTGGAATCAGGCCACCGACAATGCGCTGGGCTCATTTTCTGATCTGCTGACCCGCGCCAAGGAAGCCGGAATGCGTTTTTCCAGTGCCGGCACTTCCGATGCCCGAGAAGGGCTCATCAACGAGATCCAGCAACTTACGGAAGAGGCTTACAATTTGGCCAATTCACAATTTGGCGACCAGTACATTTTCAGTGGTCGCAATACCTCCGTGCAGCCGTTTCAGGTGGGAGATCCCACCGGGTATGCGGGAGATGACTCGGCAGATGTCGAAATACGCTCCGGGTCCGGCCAGCGGCAGGCGATCAATCTGGGAGGAAGCACCGTCTTTTTCACCGATGCCGCCGATCCGAATACGAGCGTGTTCAAGACACTGACTGATCTCAAAGCCGCGATGCAGGCGGGTGACACGGATCAGGTGCAAGCCCAGTTGGGGACGCTTGACACGGCATTCCAGCACATATCGGCAAGGCAGACCAAGGTCGGTGCCCGGCTCAATCAACTGGAAGAGAAGCTGGCTACCCTGACAAATCTCAAGACGGATCGGACAACGGTTTTGGCCGACACTGAAGAGGCGGACATGGTGGAGGTGCTCACCCAGTTGCAGCAAAAGAGGACGGCGCTCGAGGCTGCCCTGCGCGTCTCGACCTATGCGGATGGATTGAACCTGGTTAAATACTTGTCATAGCGCTTTGCACATCCATGATGTGCTCGGTGCTCCAAAAGCAAAAAGCCCGACGCCGGAGACCGGTATCTTAACCATGTCCCCTCGTCGGGCTTCATCAACTTCAGGCTGTTTACCACAATTCTTCAAGCATCTTCTGAGCTATCTTCTCTGGGTCCACTTCATATTGTTTGTTCTCAATCATGTTGCGGATTTGATCGACTCGATCCATGCGGAGCTCCCCACCCTCCATCACAACCTTCTTTACCTGACTCATCTCCTGATACCTGTTTGAGAGCTTCACGCTGTCAGCCTCCACCCGTGGGTCGTTCGCCGAATTCCGGTCAATCTGAGCGACGCGTGAATTCTGCTCTTGAGGCTGTTGTATGCCTTGAGTACCGTATGCAGTGGTTTTTCTGATCTCCATACCAGATCCTCACCCTTTAAGCGGGTACACATTCAATGCCGCTGCTGTAGCGGAGCTTACGTAAGATATACCCTGGCCGACGCCAAAAGCAAGCAATACTTCCTTCTTACGACTGACAGGCTTGCTCGAAAGCTTGCGTTGCAACTTTGTCCATGATCAGGCGGCGTCGTGCCTCATCGGAGATGATCACCTTCTCCTGCGGTCTGCTCCCGTCTTCGGTTTCCGATCTGCGGCTCGATAGCTTCGAACGCTGAAGCTGCTTGCAGTAAGTCCGAAGCACGCTTTGAACACGGTAGTCGGTGATGACCATCGCTCCAACTCCTTCGCCATTTCTATCGGCCCGCCCTTTGGACGACTTAAGGGAAAAAGGAGCCAGAAGACCGGAGTCTGGCCTCCAAGCATCCAGTCTCGGCATGCTCGAATCAAAAAGAAGGCTTTGTGCGTCTCACCTGTCCATCGCAGCCGGCAAGTACAGCAGCTCGCATGAAGCCTGCAGCTCAGAAGCCGAAATCAGCCAACAGACTGTCCACATCGTCTTGAGAATGAAGCGCTTCGACCTTCCCTTTGTGCGCTGGCCCATAGAGGGCTTCCGCCTCACACTCGACACGCTCTCCTCTTGCCCCGAAGACTTTGACGACATTGACGAGCTTGGCTTCCAGGTCTTTCAGGAGGGACAAGACTCGCTGGATGATTTGTCCGGTCAGATCCTGGAAATCTTGGGCCATGAGGATGCTCACCAGGTCGTCCCTCGTCTGGGTCATGGAAGACTCCAGTCCCACCGTGATGGCACTCGCGTCACTCAGGGAGGAGTGCGCCCTAGGGCCAAGGGCTGTGAGGGTTTCGAGGATATCCTTCAGGCGTTTGACGTGCTCGACATCTGTCTCGTTTCTTCCCTGCATCGCCTCCACCCGGTCCAAGGTGGTATTGGCTGCGTTTTCCGTGATTTCCAGGATGTGCTCCAATCGGGAGCCGGAATCGGGAAGTCTCTC
>CAZIEW010000001.1:0-96213 GCA_964538515.1 uncultured Syntrophobacteraceae bacterium | reverse complement strand
GCCGGCAGGCTGGGGTACAACAAAGCTTCCATGCGCTGAATGACGGCTGGAGTAGACTGGAAATGTACAGAGAATTTGATGAGGCCATCCTCTTCCGCGTGAACGACCATTTCTCCGCCCAGCCCTGCCATGACCGCTTCCAGATGAGACAGGGCTTGCGCGGTTCGCGACTCTTCGTGCACAGCATGTCCCTGCATGGTGTCAGGAGCACATCGGTCTGGTTGGCCCAGAGCCTCAGGGAGTTGACCTTCCGAATTGGCAACACCGAGGCTCGAAGCGATGTCGGCTGTTTCAAGATAATTCATTGACAAGTACCTCTATCTCATGCGGCTTCCAGCCCATGTGTCAACGTACGATGGAGCTGCTTTCATAGTGAGACACGACGCCCTTCACGTCGATGATGAGGGCAACCCGGCCGTCGCCGAGAATGACACCGCCGGACACTCCATTGACGTTTTGCAGGCTGGATCCCAAGCTCTTGATGACGACTTCCTGCCTTCCGAGGATCTCATCCGCTAAGAGGCAGTAAGAGGCCCCGTCTTCATTGACTACGAGCAGCAGGCCGTCCCAGGGATCACGAAACCGGGGCTCAACGTTGAAAAGCTCGTGCAGTCGCACCAGGGGCATGAGCGTGTCTCGCACCCGAATCGTCTCGCCTTTGCCGTGAACCGTCAAATAGGCTTCTTTTTCCGGGCGGAAGGACTCCTTGAGGGAGATGGTCGGTACGACGTAACGCTCTGTTCCGACGCGGACAATCATGCCGTCGATGATGGCCATGGTAAGGGGCAGCTTGAACTGGAAGTGGGAGCCTTTGCCCGGGTGATTGAAGACTTCGATCTTTCCGCGCAGACTTTCCACACTTTTTTTGACCACGTCCATTCCGACGCCTCTTCCGGAAACGTCCGTGATGACTTCCTTTGTGGAGAATCCGGGATGAAATATGAGGTCGTAGATTGCTCTTGGATCGAGCTGATCGTCGCTGGAGATGATCTTTCTCTCGATGGCTTTCGCTCGGATTTTCTCTGCATCAAGTCCTCGCCCATCGTCCTTGATGTCGATGAGAATGTTTCCCCCCTTTTGCTCCGCGGAGATCACGATGGTTCCCGTTGGATTCTTGCCAAGGCGCTGTCGTTCTTCCGGAGGCTCGATGCCATGGTCAATCGAGTTACGGATCATATGCACGAGTGGCTCGTAGATTTCCTCCACCATGTTACGATCCATTTCCGTGTCTTCGCCCTTCATTTCGAGCACGGCTTCTTTGCCCGATTTCTTGCACAAGTCCCGAACGAGGCGAATCATCTTTTGAAAGGTACTCTTGATGGGAACCATGCGCATGGACATAGCGATCCGCTGGAGCTCATTGGTGATTCGGCGCAACTGGACACTGTCCTTCTGATACTTCTGGTCCTTGATGCTCTGGATGTGCTCGTTTTGCAGGACCATGGACTGCGCGATCACGAGCTCGCCGACCATGTCGACGAGGTTGTCGAGCTTCAACGTGTCGATGCGGACCGACGCGGCGCTTTCTTTGGCAAGGCGTTGCTCGCGGAGTGCGCCGGATACGTCTTTGGGCGAAACCGCCCCTTCCTGGATGAGCGCTTCCCCGATCTTCTTCCCCTTGGTCTTGCTTTCGATCGCAGCCTTTTCGACGACCTCTGGCTCGACGATGCCCCGTTCGACCAGAATTTCTCCGAGCTTCTTGTTGGGCGTCCCGCCGATGACCCCCTCGCCTTTGCGGGAATTCCCGATTTGCTCCAGGAAGACATCGACAAGGGCACGGGAGCATCGCAAGGGCGATGACTCGTTGATCGCCGTGTGAACATGATCCAGAAGCCCTTTGAGAATGTCTACGGACTGGAGGATGATATCGATCATGACGTCAGTCACGACGATCTTCTGCGACCTGGCGTCATCGAGGAGGTTTTCGACCTCGTGGGTCAGTCGGTGAATGTCCTTGAGGTTCAGGAAGCCGGCGACGCCCTTGATGCTGTGGAAGGGGCGAAAAACGGCGTTAATCGCCTCCATGTCCGCGGGGTTTTCTTCGAGCGCAAGGATATTGAGCTCGATCGAGGCGAGATGCTCATGCGATTCTTCAAGAAAATCTCGCACAAGATCAGCATCGAGGAGCTCGGTGGCCTCTTCAAGGCCCTCGGGTGCGCTTGCTGCCGATGTGAGGCTTGCTTCCGCGAGGCCGGCTTCCGGAAAACCTGAATCATTGGCGGGGCTATCTTGCTCGACTGGTGGGGATTCGTCGGAGCAGACTTCGTTCAACAGGCGTTGAATGGCCTGCCAGTCTGGGTCGGAGGACGTGCCTGAAGATCCGGGAGCATGCGCTTCGTCGTGAGAGCCAGTTTGGAGCCCCTCGGGCCCTTGCTCCTGGTCAATTCCGGCACACGGCGCACAAGTGCCGTTGCCGCCGGGACCGTGGCACAGATCATCGATAAGCTTCAAAATGAGAGACCAATCCTCAGTAACATTCGGGGACTCCCCCAAAATGACACCGTTGAACAACTGCTTGAGCTGGTCGATGTTCTCGGTCTGTCTTGCGCTTAGAGTGCCGCCCGATTCCAGTTGCTCGATCAGATTCAAGCACTCCCCGATGCCCATTAGATCGTCAGGGCCGGCTATGATCCCGTTGGATAGCTTTGCGATAATCTCCTGCATGACGCTGATGTTCCTTTGTGTCCCGATTCCGCCAATGGCCCTGGCGCACGGCTGTTGCCAGTGGCAGATTGCGAGTCCGTATGCGGCCGTGATCTCATGCTCTTGAGTCAAGTCGATAGCATGTCGATGATTACTGCTGGTTTTGACACTCCTGACGGATGATCCCTTAGGGGGGCAGGATTTTGGCCAGCTTTTCCGCCAACGTTGCCGCCGTGAATGGCTTGACAATGTAATTGCTGACTTTGGCCTTCACGGCTTCGATGATATTTTCCTTCTGGGCCTCCGCAGTGATCATCAGGAAGGGGAGCTCCTTGAGATTGTCGTTGGAACGGACGTATTTCAATAGCTCAATGCCACTCATTTTGGGCATATTCCAATCCGAGACCACCAGGTCGACTTTTTGACTCGACAGGACTTGCACGGCGGTGGTTCCATCTTCCGCCTCGAGCACGTTCTTGAATTCAAGGTCTCTGAGAATGTTCTTTACGATCCGGCGCATGGTTGAAAAGTCGTCAACCACGAGCGCTGTCATATCCTTGTAAGCCATTTTTACTCTCCTTCTGTCGTTCCCATCTCAACCAGCCGCAAGCTTTCCCAGCAGGGGAGCCTTTCCCTCCGAATCGCTCTATTCCGACGGCAGTGCCCTGATGATTGCGGCAGGGATCTCCAGCAACGAGACGACCTCGTTTACCCCGCCAGCCCTGATGGCTTCCTTGGGCATTCCAAAAACGACGCAGCTCGATTCATCTTGTGCGATGGTGTGTGCCCCACCCTTGTGCATTTCTAGCAATCCCTGTGCCCCGTCTTTGCCCATTCCCGTCATAATGACGCCCACTGCGTTGGCCCCTGCGTATTGAGCGACGGAGTAAAACAGAACATCCACTGCCGGGCGCTGATGGCAAACCAATGGGCCCGTCTTCACTTCGACGTAATAACGGGCGCCACTTCGACGAAGCAGCATGTGAAAATTCCCTGGCGCGATGAGAGCCTGCCCCGGGAGCACGCTTTCGCCATTCACGGCCTCCCGTACTTCAATCTCGCACAGCTCATTGAGCCGATTTGCAAATGCTGTCGTGAACCGTGGCGGCATATGCTGAACAACAACAATGCCGGGGCAGTTGGCGGGCATTTGAGTCAGGACGCTTTTCAGGGCTTCGGTCCCGCCGGTTGACGCCCCCATTGCGATGACCTTGTGCGTCGTCCGTTTCAGCGCGCTGACCAACGGTTTGACGGGCCGTTGCCCGGTGGTTGCACCGTTCTCCGGTTTGGAAGCCGTGCTTACGGGAGAGACTCGGACCCTGGCGGCCGCTCGAACCTTTTCCGCGAGCTGGATACTCATGTCCCCCACGGAATAGGCTCCTCCCGGCTTTGCAAGGACCTCGACCGCACCATACTCCAAAGCTTCCAGCGCCATTTCGCTGTTCTTGACCGTGAGAGAGCTGACAACAATGGTGGGAATGGGATGGTATTTCATGAGCTTGCGCAGGAAGCTCAAGCCGTCCATCCTTGGCATTTCAATGTCTAGGGTGATGACGTCCGGTTTGAGATGGACGATTTTTTCCCTCGCCACATAAGGGTCAGGCGCAGTCCCAATGACGATGATGTCCTTATGCTTCTCCAATTCTTGGGAGAATATCTTGCGGACGATGGCGGAATCATCCACGATCAGAACTTTTATTGGCTCTGTGCTCATGCTCGACTGCCGTTCCCCTCACTGGTCTTCCACAGGACGACTCCGGCAAATTCGCCCATGAACGAAAGCTCCAGTTTGGATTGCACAGCGTCCATATCTCCTTCAAAAGGCTCGCAAGACGGGATACCCAATTGCAGGTTGTGCAGCCTAAGTCTCCCCAGGAAGTTCCCCCCCACGATGTTCGCCAACTCGCGCATCACGTCAGCGATGTCCTCGGTCTGAACCTGCTCTTCGTTGAGCCCCAGGAAGTTCGCGGTGGCCATTTTCGCAAACCCCGCCTCAAGCCTGAACCGCACGTCGATGGTTTGCTGCTGATCGAAGATTTGGATATTGGAATCGTAATATCTAGCATGGGAGGGGGGATGCCAATCGGCAAAATCCACTGAAACGAAAAACATCGTTTCCAGGACTTCAGAAATCGCTTTCGCCATCGCCAAACGCGGTTCCATCTCCATCGCTTTCTCCGATGATCTCATTCAAGTGCGCTCTTATCTCTTCAGGCTTAAAAGGCTTACGGATATAGCCTTTCGCTCCGAGGGCAATGGCCTCCTGGATGCGATGCTCGTTGGATTCGGTCGTCACGAGGACCACGGGAAGATCGCTCCAATCTTCGTGCTCCCGCAGACTGCGAAGCAGACCAAACCCGTCCATAACGGGCATGTGAATGTCTGAAAGAATAAGATCGACCCAGTTGTCTTCCAGAAGTCGAAGCGCCTCTTCCCCGTTGCTGGCTTCGAGGCATTCGCCGAGCTTGAATCCTGAGACAACGAGAATCTTTCTCAGGATCTGACGCATGGACTTGGAATCGTCAACGATTAGAACGTTATAAGGCATTTCGATCCGCCTCGTATGAGTGGCCTACAGTTCAAATTCACCCATTCCCGATACCTTAAGAATGACGCGGCCTGTGGTCATTTCAAGTCGCACGGTTCGGTTTACATTTCCACCCACATGTTCGGCTGACACCATGACATTGTTTTTCCAGAACAACTTCCTCAACGCCAGGTAGTTGCGTTTGCCTATATTGAAGACGCCGTTTTCATCCATGATCTGTGCACCGCCAACGACTTTGACGACCAGGTGCTTCTTGGTTGCACCGTACTGGTAACTATGTTTGAACAGTGTGGGAATTCCAGTATCAGCAAACATTGCCGGAATCTTCTTTGCTTTCTCCGGATCCATGCTCGATTCCGGCAACATGTAATGCAGCATACCGCCGACCTGAACCGTTGGATCATAGATCACAACAGCAATGCAGGATCCAAGGGAGTATGTTATGATGTCTTCGCTTGGATCGTTGCTAACAGCAAGATCTGCTACTCCGACTATTTTCTTCATTATAGTCAAATCTCTGAGTTTAAGAATGGAGAAAGCTACTTCTTATAAACAGCTGGCCGTACATATTTCATAGAGTGATTGAGTCCCATTAAGCTTTCTGAATGACCGACAAATAAGTATCCACCCGGAGCAAGGTAGTGACACATTTTGTGGATCAGATTTTCTTGGGTCTTCTTATCAAAGTATATCATGACATTTCTGCAAAAAATAAAGTCAAAAGGTCCTTTGAAAGGATATGTCTCATTAAGATTCAAGCGAGCAAATCTTACTACATGCTTCAAGAGCGGTACGACTTCGTAACTGTCAGTATTTGGACCCGTTCCTGCGATTCGCTTGAAATATTGCCTCCGTAGCTCAGGATGGACGCGCTGCACCTTCTCGGAGGTATAGATCCCAGCCTTGGCTATGTCGAGCGCTCGCGTTGAGATGTCTGTTGCCAGGATCTTGAAATCAAAGTGATCCGTCTCTTTGAGGTGTTGCAGGACCTCCATCGCCAGACTATACGGCTCCTCCCCAGTCGAGCATCCTGCGCTCCATGCGCGAATACGTTGAGTCCGTTCTTTCCGCTTCGCGGTCAACATTTCGGGTATTTGTTGACCCAGGAACTCGAAGTGCTTTGGCTCTCGAAAGAAATAGGTCAAATTGGTTGATACGCAATCCAAGAAATGCACGAGCTCTTCACAGCTCTCACCCGACGTGAGATACTGAAAATAACTCTCATACGATTTGAATCCCGTGAGTCTGAGACGTTTGTTCAGCCTTGCCTGGAGCAGAGACTTCTTCCCGTCATGCAGATTGATGCCGCACTCGCGGTAGACCAGATCGCTGAACTGGCTAAAAAGGCGGTCAGATAACACCATGATCACACTCTAGATGGTGACAGAAAAAGTCAATTGTCTGACGAATATCCCGCTGATTCTTTCCCCACTCGGTGCCGGGATGTGAACAGGCGTGTGGCCTTGTGTTGTCCTGGTTATCGGCACCGCCTTGAGGCTTCTTTATATGAAATTACCGTGCCGTTTTCCGGTTGGAAAAGCGAAAAGGACGATGATTTTTAAGCCGAGATGAGGGAGCACGAAAAGGGTGGGAAAGCCTGAAAGCTGAAATCCTTGCCCAAAAGAAGAAGGGACCGCTGAACGCTCCACCGCACAGGGTTTCAATGAGGTGGTGGAGACGGCTGACGGTTCAGCCCTTCCGGGGGTTGCTTCTGCTTCGGTTTTTCAGGCCTTTTCTTGAGCTTCGGCGAAATGCTGAGGTTTTCCAGCATGTACCAAGCGCGTTCTTCTTGATCTCTTTCCTGGGCTTCCTGACGATCGGTTCGGTCAGTACTGGAATCGGCATCGTAATGCACGGTGGTTTCCGTTTCCCACTTCACTGCCAGGATCGTCCTGCCCGTCGAAGGAAACGACGGCAGTGCACGGACCGTCAATAAATATGGTTTGAGCGGGCGGCGGGTCTCAGCGTGCCGCCCCTTGGATTGAGCCGCTGTGGTGAGAGCGGGATGAGCCGATAGGGCGAGGGCCAAGGAGCAGGCCAGCAACCGCCATGCTGTCTTATTTCGCCGGGGCCGGTTGCCTAGAGATAGTCGCCTCTGTTCCACTTGATCGACTCCACGTAAGCAAGGATCTCGAGCTCGTTCGCGACGGTTTTCATCGGATGCCCATCAGGAATGCTGCCTAACTTGGACTTGAGGGATTCCGCATCCGCTGAGAGCGACTGAACGATGCTTTCTAGCTTTCTCGGTTTGCCCTCCGCTGCGCTCAGGGCCGACTCAATCCTGCTCAACAACTCATCAGCGGATGTGAGCAGACCTGGTTGCTCTGAATCCAGGGAAGTAATGCTCGGAGCGAAAGGGGTTGCGAAGACGCTGCTTATTCCGGAAATCCCCTGGGGCTCGGGGGAGGTCTCCGAGGTGTCAGACGTTTTTTGTGCGGCTCCAATTTCCTGCTCTAAGAGCATTTCGAAGGCGTCTTTTTGCTCGGTGCGCCCCTGCCTGGTTGTGTCTCTCTGGAGGTCAACGTACTGCTTTCCGCTTATATCGTCGATCTTCACGGCGGTCCTTTCCTTTTATCTGCAGCGTTAGCTTGATTGCCCGGAGCCCTGCCTGGCTGGCAAGTGGATACGCACTCCCCAGAAAGCAAATCCTTTGCCATGTCGATGGGAGGGTCAGGAAGGCCTATATTCGAGGGCGAATGAAGGCCTTGGGTGGGCTAAAACGGCATGAGGATTAGGATGCGCACGGTTTCGATATTCCCGACGCAAATGCCCGTGAGAGGAGACGGACGGACTCCTGCTCCCGGGAGGGAAATAAATGCCCGCCCAGTAGGCAGGAATTGTATCGGCTCGGCCTCGGATGGAAACGTCCCCACGCGCTTATTCCTCATAGATCTGAAGGTTCCGAGGGGTGAGCAGATCTCCGCACGAGGAGGTCAAACGGGGATTTCAAGAATCGCCTGCGTTTCGCCGGCTTCTCGCTTCAGCTTTGCCTTCACCCCATAAGGCGCCATCAGTCGACGGACGGCGTAGAGTCCGAACCCATGTGGGGTCTCGATGTTCTTGAGCCCATCGGATGTGCTCGACCAGCCTGAATAGAAAAGCTCAAAGAAGGTCTCGTCCGGGACGGCAGCATCGAATCCCGGTCCCGTGTCACGGAAAAGGACCCGGATGATGTTATTCTGGCGCTGACACTGGATGGTCAGCTTCTTTTCCGGTGCTTCATGCAAGGCCAGGATCGCATTCTGAAACAGGTGCATGAGGGCGGGCACGATGTCCTTTCCCGGAATTCGGACTGGAGGCAGGTTCTCCTGAAGCTCGAGGTGGACCTCAACATGGTGTTTCAGGAACAGATCGGCGCGATAGATCTTTGACAGTTTCTTCAGCACGAAAGGAAGATCAACATCGGATTCGCTGTTTTCGATTTCCTGAAGAATCATGAAGTCCTGGAGCATATCAACCAGGGCGCCGACTTGTCTTGAGAGCCTGTCCAGCCGTTCATGCTGCTTGGTGAGAAGCTTATGGCAAGCTTCTTGGTCGCCCTCATCAGGTGCCCGCACGAGCTGATCCAGCTGTTTCTGGCCCTGCTCCATCATTTCGACCAGCATGGATAGATTGTGCAACGGGCCATTGATGTTATGAATGAGACCGCGGACGAGTTTGCCGGTATGACAGATCCGGTCCTTCTCGAGGAGAGCGTCCAAGAGGAGCTTGATCTGACTTTGATGGTCGCCGTGCACCGCCGATTCCAAATCCATTTGATTCTCTCGCTTGCCTGTAAGGAGTGATGATGTCACACTGGAGTAAAAAAGAGCCATGGTCTCAAAGGTCCCGATTCACTGCCGAAATGAACGCACTCACGACGTCCCTGTCAAACTGTCGCCCACCGTTTTGTCTCAGCTCGTCAAGGGCCGCGGGTTTTGACATTGCCGCCCGATAGGCCCGCTTCGAGGTCATGGCGTCGAAGGCATCTGCCACCATGACAATCCGAGCGAGCAGGGGAATCTCGTGCCCCGAAAGCCCATCCGGATAGCCGGTGCCGTCCCACCGTTCATGGTGGTGCCGAATAATAGCCCGTTCTTCCGGGCTCAAGCCGAGCTCCGAAACGATCGACTCACCGATCACCGGATGCTTTCGGACGAGCTCATACTCTTCCTGGGTCAGCGCTGAGGGTTTGTTGAGAATGCTGTCCGCGATTCCTATCTTCCCGATGTCGTGCAGATGACCCACGGTACGGAGCGCCTCAACCTGACCGACCTC
Organism: uncultured Syntrophobacteraceae bacterium; assembly: GCA_964538515.1. Classification (GTDB taxonomy): domain Bacteria; phylum Desulfobacterota; class Syntrophobacteria; order Syntrophobacterales; family Syntrophobacteraceae; genus CALBZH01. The sequence goes on along the minus strand of CAZIEW010000001.1, from coordinate 86,765 downwards.
GCACCCCATCTCCTGAGCGATCAAGTAAGCATAACGTGTTACTCGTTCGGAATGCTTCCCCGTGTAAAGGTCTTTGGCTTCCAGAGCGTTCACCAAAGACCGGAGAATGCCATAGAAGTTGCTGATCATACTCTCGTAGAGGGCCATGTTCTCAATGGCAAGCGCAGCCTTCTTCATCAGAAAGTCCAGGAGCTTTACTTCAACTCCCGACTGCATCTGGCTGTGGCTGCTGCCCGATGTCGCAAGGAAACCAAACAGTTCCCCCCGAATCTTTAAAGGCCAGCAATAATACAAAGAGTCATCCTGTGCCGAGAGGGTCTGCTCGCCATTGCGAAAAATATCCAGCCCTTTCAGAGACAAATGCCCCGTCGTCTTCTCAAGGGTATTTCGTAGCGCTTCGATTTCAAGCTTGGGATTGCATCCTTTTGAACGGAGGTCGTCCAGACCGAATTCCGAGATCAGGATGACGTGATGCTGGTCGGGTGGCAGAATGAAAAAGCCGACCTTCTCTGCGGCCGTCAGGCTCGCGGCCATTTCGACGATGCGGGGATAGAGATCCTCGCTGGATCTGACCGCGTCGATTTGACCCGAAATCTCAAACAGCTTGATCTGCTCGTCAACCTTCGCTTCCAATTCCCTGTTCACACATTCCAGTTGCTGCTGCGCTTGGATCTCCAGCTTGAGACGGAGATTCTCCAGAAGAAGTCTCCGCTCCTTGGTGACCCTTTCCAGCGCGAGGACCATGTCCTGGAGGGTGAAGGGTTTCGGGAGAAAATCAGAAGCTCCCTTTCTCATGGCCTCAATGGTGTAACTCATGGTCGGATAGCCGCTCATCATCACGACGGGGAGGCTGGGGTCCTGGCGTTTGAGAATCCCGATCAACTGGATACCGTCCATATCAGGCAGTCGGAGGTCCACAAAGGCGCAGTCGTAGACGTCGTCTTGAATGGCCACCAGGGCTTCATGAGCGGAATAGCAGGTTTGAACCTTCTCGTGCTGAAGCTGCTGCAGGTATTCGCGCAGGAGGTCACAGAGGATCGAGTCGTCTTCAACGATTAGGATCTTCATGGGTTGCTGGTTCCCGCACCGTTGATGATCGCCTTCTTGAGCAAGGAGAATTCCTTTTCGTTGACCGCGCCGTCACGTCTGAGCTCGGCCAGACGCTCCAGTCTGTTCAAAATGCCTGCTGCCGGATCCTTCGGTAGTTCATAGTAATAAAGCGGTAACGATTGCTGAGGATAGAGGCAGAACGACTGCCGAGACCGCTCTTCGTTGGCGATCTCATGCGTCGGGGTGTCGTCACTGGAGCCCCGAACTTCCAGAAGCTGCAGCTTTCGGTAGGCGCCCTCCAGTTCGTTGAGGAGACGAGCCTTTTCCCGGGAGATGCGGATCATTTCGATGGCATTACGTGTCACCACCCCGATTCGCTCCATGGTGAATGGCTTTTGGACGTAATCGTAAGCCCCTTGCCTGATGGCTTCTACAGCAGACTCGAGGCTGCCATACCCTGTTATGATTATTGACAGGAGATGCGGCAACAGTTGCCGTGCTCGCGTCAACAAGGTCAATCCATCCATGTGCGGCATGTGTAAATCGGTAATCAGCAAGTCCGCGGGAGCCTCTTGCAGCTGGGCCAAAGCCTCCGTTCCGTCACCCGCGAGCTCGACCTCAATGCCGTCTTCTTCGATGGCGTCACGGATGAGCTTGCGGCAAACGTCGTCATCGTCGGTGATTAGGATTCTAACGGGAAGCTCCCTTGACGATCCTCTCATGAATTTGGCTCCCAAATCATGCAATCGGTCGATGGAGAGGAGGACCTGCTGGTCGACAGATCCTCTTCCACCGGGAATGTGGCGGGCAGTTCGCTAGATAGCTCAGAGGGGGAAATAAGCACAATTCGTGCCGGCCAGGTTCAGTTGGGATCTGGAGTAGGGCGGCGGTTGGAGTGCGAGAGACTTCGGTGGAGCCTGCTGCGAAATTCGCCTATGGGGTATGCGAGGATGAGCCTCTGGACGTTCCTTGCCTTGAGGCGAACGAATCCGGATGGGGGGAGTTGAGTGGCTCCAATCAACGTTCAGACATACTCGCTACCATCGAGCCAAGGGAAATCGCTGCTTCCCGGGAAGGGCCCGGGCGCTGACCTGATGCGAAGACTGGGTATCATGCAATGAGGCTGCCCACTCACATGCTCAGACCTTCTTGTCGAATAGGGCTCCACGAAGCTCATCGAGCTTGTCTCGCAGCTCAAGCAGGTCTTCAGGCGGCAGCTGCCGGATCACGTCTCCGCTCTTACGATCCAGAACGCGTACCACGATGTCACCCGTCTTCTCTCGGATGTTGAACTCAAGCTCGATATTGAGATTATCCAGGTACGATTGGACTTCATCAACAAGCTTCCGAGTGCTTCCCGGGTCCTGCTGTGTCAGATTCCCGTCTTGGCCGGTCTTGTTCCTGCCAACCCCTTCCGATTTTGAGCTTTCTCCCGATTTGGTAATGGGTTGAATGAGAGGCAAGTCCTGGGATTTCTTGTCATACCGGATCCACGATTCTGCGACCAATGGCTGAACTTCACGAATTCTTGCTTCCATGGGAAACCCTCCCCGAGTAGATTGCGATCCTTCAATCCTTATGTCGGTTAGGCATGGGGGAAGCATTACGTCTTTATTGAGGTTGGCCAAAAGATTTCCATGTCAGCGAGTTGAGCTGTTGAGAAGCTTGCTCCGCCAAACATTCGGCAAGCATGCGGGTTCGAGCACTTGGCTCACCGTGAATAACCTTCCAGTAGAGATCCAGATCGGAACCTGGGAGCGAATGGGCTCGCTGACGGAAGTACCCGAGAAGCAGTCCTGTATTGATCTCCAAGATGCGAATGTGGACCTCGAGAGCGGTGGGGGTGGCACCGGAGCTGTCCAAGGCATAGTCGATGGTTCCCATGAGGACGCTGTCGCACGAGAGCTCCCGCCCGAGGCGAAGAGCATCTTCATCACTCTTTGGCTCGCGGCGTAGGAGAAGCGTTTCACGGAACGGGCCGTTTTGGAGCAGCTTCTCGAAATAGATCGTGGAGAGTTTCTCTTTCTGATCGCCGACATAAGATGGTCCCGTGAAAGACAAAACCCCAAGCTTGCCGCGCCATTTGGAGGTCAAGTCGCGTTCGGTCACGATTTCAATGGGCTCTATCGTCACAGACCGCTGTGCCAAGACTCGGTTTCTGAACATGCATCCTGTGAGTGCGGATAGAAGTGCTAGAGTCCAGCCGGCTCGAAGTGAATAGCGGATCAGTCTGTCAACAAACAAGGTGCGGGGCTTCATGGGCAGCTCACTCTCCTCCGCGTCCGAAGATGGCGCGGTTTGGATTTCTGTCGTTTGGTCGCTGAAGGTCTCGTCTTCTGCCCAGCATGAATGATGCCAAAAACGTTGCAAGTTTCCAGCCGCAACCGATAGATGCTTTGCACCGTTTCGGGTGTTGCCTGATCCTTTCATGGATGGATCCTCAATGCTGACGTTTTGGTTTGCGGCCAAGGAGGAAAATGACTACACGTTGTGCTGCGAGATCCGTATTATGTGGGGAATGTGCGTGATGGATGGGGTGACAAGTCGCCTCCCTGCTTTTGAGACGGGCCGGAAAGGATTGGACGATGCGCGTAGCCGTGGTCGGGAACCGGGGGATGTTGGCACGTGATCTTACTTTGTTGCTTGATAAAACAGGTATTTCGCACTGGGGGGCGGACCTTCCAGAGTTTGACATCACCCAACCAGACACGGTCCGTCGGCAAGTGAAAGAGTCGGAAGCGACGGCAGTCATCAATTGCGCTGCTTACACGGCGGTAGACAAAGCGGAGTCTCAACCGGAGGTCGCGTTTGCCGTCAATCGAGACGGTGTACGCAACCTGGCCATGGTCTGCAGGGACCTCGACATTCCGCTCATTCATGTGTCCACGGATTATGTGTTCGATGGAAAACTGAGGAGGCCTTATCGGGAAGACGACCTTCCATGTCCCTTGGGTGTCTATGGAGGAAGCAAGTGGGCGGGGGAGAAAGAGCTTGGCTCAATTCACGGGAAGCACATCATCGTGCGAACCGCATGGTTGTTTGGCGCCATGGGGAACAGCTTCGTCAAGACGATCCTCAGGCTGGCTCGAGAGCGAGATGAATTGCGCGTGGTAAACGATCAATTTGGCTGTCCCACGTGGTCCGGGGACCTTGCTGAAGTCTTGATCAAGATTGTACGGGCCGCGGTGACCTCCGGTAATACGCACGAATTGTGGGGAACCTATCACTACTGTGGCTTGGGGGAGACGACCTGGTGTGGGTTTGCCAGCGAAATCCTCGAACAGGCCAAGGGGCTCACTCAACTGAGAGCTGGGACTGTTACTCCGATCACGACCGCAGAGTTTCCAACGCCGGCCGGACGTCCACCGTGGTCTGTTCTGGATTGCGAAAAAATCGGGCGACGGTTCGGTATCCTGCAGAAATCTTGGCGAGAGGGGTTGTCGGTGGTGATAAGAGCGTTGGTGGACGAGCAGGAGAAGGTGAGCGTTTGACGAAAGAGCTTGAGGCTCAGGGACGCCCTGGGTGCCTTGATGGCGGTTTGATGCCGTAGTAAGCTCGGGTAGCGTGCTGTGTGCGTCGGAGGCATTCCAGATCTTTCGCGATGGCCTTTTTCCTTGAGGCAAGCTGACGGATGCTTTGTTGGAGCCGTTCGCCTACTTCGCTGATGAGCACAGTCATTGCCCTTTTGGCTTCCGAAGTTTCCACCGCTTCTTCGGTCTCGTCGCCATCCCTGGCGTCTGCATTTTGACTCGCTTCCATGATCCCCTTCAGTTGGCTGAAATGAGTCCTGCACTCCTCGACGAGCCTCTGGAGACGATCCTCTGATAGGTCTGAATCCTGAGCGATCCTTCCGAGCGGAGCAAGGAGCCCCTTCAGCAGGTCAATGACTGTAGAGTTGTCATGGGAGGGCATGTCAATTCCTCTGGGCATTGCTTTGCATGGTTGCTGCTGCTTGTCTATGATTACTACACACGCGCTTCCCAGTTCCTCATGTCTGGCAATGAAACCGTGGCGTAGGACTCCGATGACGACGCGCGGACTTGTTCCCAGGCCTCTTTGAGCTCGGACAGCATTCTGATGAGGTGTCCGTAGATGCTCGTGTCTCTGGAGCTGTTTATGCCCATCAATTCTCGCAGCATGAAGTTGTAGAGCTTGCTCAAGTTGATGGAAATCTCTCCTCCCCTCTCATAATCGAGCCCAAGCAGAAGCTCGGTAATGATATCCTGTGCATGGTGAATCTTGTCATAGCCTTTGTCCAAGCTATTGTTCTCATGGAAGGTACGCGCGCTTTCCAGATCTTTGATGGCTCTTTCGTAGCAGAGAATAACCAGCTTCAAGATGTCAGCGGTCTCGATATTTGTCTTCTGATAAGATTTAGCCGCACTGGCGTAGGACATTACAAAGCCTCCCTCAAGAATTCTGCATACTGATCTGAGCCCAAGCCCCTCTTAAATCGCTAAAGATATTGATAAGATGCTCGTATATTAAGACGTCGGACTCTCTTCCTATACTCACAAGCTGGCGCAGTGCAAAATCATATAATTTGCTCAGATTTCTGGCGATTTCACCTCCTTGCTCATAATCAAGGCCCAGGAGAAGCTCTGTGATGATATCCTGAGCATGTTGATTCTTTTCTATTACGTTATCCTCTACATGTTCAATCAGATATTTTTTAGCCAGTCTCAGATCTTTGATAATACCATCGTAAGCCATGATTGTCAGTTGAACAGGATCCATAGTTTCTAATCGATCATGCATGTCGTAAGCAACTGCCTGGTTCATCATGTCATTTAGCCTCCGTTGATATGCCTAGTTATTCGATAAGGATGAAAGTTGTGAAGAAATATATGAAGACATATTCTGCATTTCAAGCATAGCAGAATCAAGTGCAATATATTGATTCGTCAACAGCTCCATTTTTCGATCGATGGCGTCCTGGGTTGAAGTGATACGCTTGTCGAGTGTTCTTATGGCGGACTGAATCGAGTTCTGCTGTATGGTTACACCACCATTGACGTAGTCTGTGAAGCGGTTGACAGCGGAGTCGAGTTTCGTGCTTATGCTGTTGAAGGCAGAAACGGTGTTGCTGAAATCACTATCCAGAGCATTGTTTAATATCGTGGAGTCAATGGTGAGCTTGTTTTCTTTGGTGATGGACACGCCGAACTTCCCCAACCCAGATTCTGACAATATGCTCTGTAGGGAGCTCTTGACGCTCTTCACTGTCGTGTCTCCGAACAGCACTCCTCCCGTTTTTTTCGCCGTCGCGTCATAGGACATCTGCTGTCCGATGAAGCTGGTAAGATCGTTGTAGGAATCAACAAATGATTGGATCTTTTTCTGGGCCGAGCCGAGGTCGTGCTCCACCTGCAACGAAAGCGTACTGGAAGGGCTCTCGCCTTTGATGGTCAGGGTGAGGCCGGGGATGGCATCGGTTACCTTATTGCTGGAGCTCTTCATGGGAAGGCCGTCAACAGTGAACTCTGCGTCAACACCGTCCTGAAGCGGTGTCGTAGAAAAGAGGGCATCTGCCCCGGCAAGGTCCGTCACGACAATACCGGCTGCCCCTTCCGTTTCGCTGGTCAAGGTGAGATGATACAGACCATCCGCGTCGCGCAGAATGCTAGCGACGGCTCCGGCGTCCAATGCGTTGATCTTGGTACGCAAAGTCGAGAGCGATTCTGTGCCGTCGAGGACGAGCTCTTTCGAGTTAATCGTGAGCGTTCCGGACTTATTCAGGGCGGCTGACGTGTCGGCATAGGTGGAGGCTGACTGCAGCTTCTCGGCTTTTGCCATCTTGCTCACCACAATGTCAAAACGACCTTTGGCTGCGTCACTGTTCGTAGTCACCGAAAGCAGTGAGTCCGCGGAAACGGATGACGAGGAGGTGAGCTCCGTCTTGAAGACATCAAAATCCTCGGCTTCTTTCAGTGCTTGGACAGCTGTCTGAAAGGCGGAGAGCTTCGAGGATAGCGTCTGCCACGCCGTCAGCTTGCTGTTGTATTTTTCCTTTTGGGTGTTGAGCGTGGTGACACGGTTGTTCTCAACCTGACGGAGCTGATCAATGACGCTCTGCCAGTCAAATCCGCTTCCTATCCCACTCAGTGATATGCCCATGGTTGTCTCCTACTCCCGGTTGTCGGTCTAGTCCTCAATTGTTCAATCGGCCGGGGAGATGGCTCTCTTGAGCTCAAAGCACCGGAGTCTGGTTACAGCGCAAGCCGAAACAAGGAGTGCATCTCCTTGTTTAGCAAAATCCGATCCATATAGCGCGTGCCAAACGAAAAAAGGCGGCCCGAAGGCCGCCTTCCAACTGTAGGGCTAGTGAGACTGTTATCCGCCGATGAGCTGCATGATCTGCTGGGGAGCCTGGTTGGCCTGGGACAGCATGGCGATACCGGTCTGTTGGAGAATCTGGTTCTTCGTGAACTGGGTCATCTCGTAAGCCATGTCCGCATCACGAATTGCAGATTCCGACGCAGAGAAGTTCTCGATGCTGACCGCCAGGTTCTCAATGGTGTACTGCAACCGATTCTGGTAGGCACCCACATTGGCCATGTACGTGTTCATTTTAGACAAGGCCTTGTCGATCGCATCCATCGCACTTGTTGCTGAACCGGGCAAGCCAATCGAGATGGCGCTGGCTCCGGTTGCTCCAACACCAAGGGCTCCCGTTGAGACCGAACTGAAATTCATTGTTAGTACATCGTATTCCGTGCTAATGCCGGACCCTACCTGGAACGTGTAGGTAGTGCCCGTAGCGCTGTCGCTGTTGGTCAGAGTCATGTCGCCGTACTTCGTGGATCCTGCGATGCGATTGATTTCGCCCTGCAGCGCTTCGAATTCCTTCTGCAGTTTGTCACGCTGCTCGGTCTGACCCGATGCTGCCTGTGTTGCCAAGTCCCGCATCCGGACCAGAATGTCCGTAATCTTGGAGTAGGCGCCGTCCGCGACCTGAAGCATTGAGTTCGCCTCGGTAGCGTTCTGGCTCGCCACTCTCATGGATGAGATCTTAGCACGGAAGTTGTTGGCGACGGCGAGACCGGAAGCATCGTCTTTGGCGGAGTTGATTCTCCTGCCGGACGACAGTCGCTTCAGCGAGTCGGCGACTCGGTTGTTCGTCGCCACCAGGGTATTGTGAACGTTAAGGGCCTCGACATTGGTATTGACTCTAAGAGCCATGGTAATTCCTCCATGAAGTTGTTCTGTGCGACTTCCATGTCACACATCTTCGTTCGTTGCTCGGCCATGCCTACAGTTGGTGTTGCACTCTGAGAGCTATATCGGGTTTCGGTGTGATCATCTGAAGGCGTTTTTTTATCGCTGAGGGGGCCGTCGCTTATCGGTCAGGGAAGGAAAAGGCACGGGCAGTCGAAGCGACTGCCCGTTATTGCATCGCTCCCCGGGGGGGCGATAGGTGCCCTGGGGTGGCTTACTGGTTGATCAACTGCATCAGTTGCTGCGGTGCCTGATTGGCTTGGGATAGCATGGCGATGCCGGTCTGCTGGAGAATCTGATTCCTGGTGAATTGGGTCATCTCATAGGCCATGTCGGCGTCCCGAATGGCTGATTCCGAAGCGGCGAAGTTCTCGATGCTGACCGCGAGGTTCTCGATCGTGTACTGCAGTCGATTCTGGTAAGCGCCGATGTTGGCCATGTACACGTTCATGCTTGACAAGGCCTTGTCGATTGCTGCCATTGCGCTCGTTGCCGATTCGGGCAGCCCAATTGAAATGCTTTCGGGCCCGGTCGCGGCGACTTTGAGGGCTCCAGTACAAACGGAGCCGAAGCTGATGCTCAGAGCATCGTACTCGGGGCTAACGCCGGATCCGACCTGGAAGGTGTACGTGGTGCCCGCGGGATCGCCCCCCGTGAGGGTCATGTCGCCATACTTGGTGGACCCTGCAATACGATTGATTTCACCCTGCAGCGCTTCAAACTCCTTCTGGAGCTTGTCTCGCTGCTCGGTCTGGCCGGACGCTGCCTGGGTTGCCAAGTCCCGCATGCGGATCAAAATGTCGGTAATCTTGGAGTAGGCGCCGTCCGCGACTTGGAGCATCGAGATGGCTTCGGTGGCGTTCTGGCTTGCCACGCGCATGGACGAAATCTTTGCCCTGAAGTTGTTGGCAACGGCCAGACCGGACGCATCGTCCTTCGCCGAATTGATCCGTTTTCCTGATGAGAGCCTCTTGAGGGATTCCGCAACCTTGTTGCTCGATGTGAGTAGGTTGTTGTGGACGTTGATGGCCTCGATGTTTGTGTTGACCCTTAATGCCATGATGATTCCTCCTTGAGTTATCGTCTACTGAGCATCATGCTCAAACCGCGATGCTTTGTTGGCATGCTACCCGATTCCGGCCTTCCATCTAGTGATTCCAGCTTGTTTCGGCACGGCGGGTGACGCCCTGCCTTTCTGGTGCCGTCATCAAGCACATTTTGTGCCAGTGAGCGAATCGGTTTTCCCGACGGATCCTCGTGCGCCCCATCGAGAAGCTCCAAGGAGCGCCGAGCTTTCTCCCGATCCTCTGGCGACGTTGGAGTGGCCCAACGCGGAAAATATTTCCGCTGCGTCGATACCTTCTTGCCGCAATCCCTCGGCGTATTCGCGGGCTTCCCGTGCGCGTCCCAATTCGCTCAAGACCTGGACGATGCCGAGTTTTGATTTTTCATGAGTTGGATCCTTCTTCGAGGCCTTCCGAAAGGCTTCGAGAGCTTTGCCGTTGAGGCCGCGCTGGCGGTACAGGAACCCAAGGAAGTAATGTCCGACGCCGCTAATTTCACCTGAAAGCACGGCCGCTTCGTAGGCCTGAAGGGCGATGGTCCACTCTTCCGCCTTGAGAGCCGTAAAGGCCAGAAACTCCCAAATCTCGGCGGGGCTGCGTACGAGCGCGAATGCTTGCTTGAGGCGTTCCATGGCGGCACGGTGCTCCCCGAGCCTCAAGTGACCGAATGCAATGTGGGCCAGGAGTCTTTCGGGGGATGGAAGGGGAGCTGCAGGGAACATGCTTACAGAAGCCTTGGAGCTCAACGCTTGCTCAAAGCAATGGATGGCTTTGCGCGGTTCTTCGCATTTCTGGTAGAGTAGCCCCAGGTTGAACAGGCAGCGGGCGTCTTCTCCGCCGAGAGCCTGGGCCATCGCGAGGTGCCGAAGCGCGCCCCGCTTCGAATGGAGGCAGCAATGGAAGCGTGCCAGGTGAAAGCGAATGTCCATCATGGCGTTCAGATTGAGCTGCCTGGCATAAGGTCCGATGCTCTGGCGGGTTTGCCTTTCAATGCGGCTCAGGGCGCGCTGCATGTGCTCGATGGCCTCTTCATACCGGTCCAAGCTCCCACAGGTCAGCGACAAATAGTAATGAATTTGGGCGTCATCCCTCCCGTCAGCTCGCTCCTTTTCCAGCAGTGTCAGGTTTCGTTCGATCTTCCGTCGGTGGGTCTGTTGATGGATATAGCCGTGATGGCGAATGACAATATCCGCTGTCAACGGGAATAGTCCGTCGATCCTCAACTGCTCATGGATTCTTCCATGAAACCGGACGTCATCCCGCCTTGGCGCGCATCGCAGTTGGTGGAAAGCACAGGATGGCCCACTGGCATCCATGTCCTCCAACACAAAATAGAACGCATTTTGACCATCAAAAAGGTCCTTTAATTCGTTGATCCGCCCCGCCATTTTCGGCGATACGCGGTCATCGGCATCCATCCAGAGCACATAATCGCACGTGGCCTGAGCGAGCGACTGGTTGCGAGCGGCCGAGAAGTCGTCGCACCAGGGGAAATGGAAAACGCGGTCCGTGTAGCGTGAGGCGATCTCCCATGTGCTGTCGGTGGATCCCGTATCGACCACGACAATCTCATCAGCGAAATCGCGGAAATTTTCGAGGGCGCCCGCGAGCTGGTGTGCTTCGTTCTTGACGATCATGCAAACGGATAGGGATGGACGGTCGCTGTTCATGGCTGCTCGAGTCATGTGGCTTTTCAAGTATGGTGTGGCAAGGTTTACGGCCCGAGAATCAAGTGCACGGGAGCTTGCAGCTCTCGCTGTGCTGGTGACTCCTGGTCCGATGATACCGGACTGCCCGGCATCAATATGGGTCTATAAAATGCAACGCGCGTGCCTTATTTCCAACCGACAGATACAGGCCCGCAAGTGTTCTGGATATGGCTGGGTTCCGCGGCTCAAGCTCCAGAAGGCGAAGATAAGTCTCGATTGCTCTGAAGAAGTTGCGCCGTTTGATGCAAACAATGCCGAGGGCGACAAGAAACGGTGTGTGACGAGGATAGTGCTCGGTCAGTGTTTCCAGAACGGGCATGAGCTCCGGAAGGCGATTCCGGTCAGCGAAGTACTCGATCACTCCTCCGAGCAGGGATTCAACCTCTGCCGTCCGTTGGTGGATGGTTTCGAATACAGTCATCAGACCTTCGAAATATTCATGGCGGGCGAGGCAAGAAATCAATTGTCCCAATTGATCGAATGCCATTTGATGCAGCAGATCCTTCTTTCGAATCAACACGTTCTTGATCAGGTGAGCCGCTTTCCCTTCCCCGACGATCAGCATCAGGAGCCGGAACGATTCATGCACGGCTCCTGTGTCGGGTTCTCGTATTTTGGCGAAGTATTTAATGCAGTTATCGAATTGATCTAATTTGTAGTAAGAAAAAGCAATTGCAAGTGCAGCTTTTTCATATTGTAGTCCAAGCTCAATGGAATTCTTAAGATACTTTGTTGCCATATGATAATTTTGAAGATATAAGAAAGATATGCCCATTATATGATGAACTTCGGTGTCTGCACTGTCTAATTTGAGAAGCTTTTGACCATAGATAATACAGTTTGTGTAACTTTTTTCGTGTAAAAAACAGGTGATCATAGATTTGAGTAAATCACACTCGTTCATAGTGTATTCTTGAGCAATGAACGTGCTTTTTTCCTCCACTGGTAGTATCCAATATCGGTAGCAAGAAAATAGATGAGGGAGAGCTTCTCGGTATCTGCCTTGATTGTAGTATGCAGCGCCAAGAAAGTATCGTGCGGTATTCTGCTTTGGCTGGATTTCCAGGGATTGCGTGGCGATGTCGATGATTCGCTCGTAGTCGATTGTTCCGAGGTAATTCAGATTCATTGCATTGAGAATCATGGCTTTCAAGCTGGAGCTTGCGTTCTGCTGCTGGAAGCCTCGCTTCAGGGCTTCAAGGCCGGCTTGCTCTTCGCCCAGCGCTCTGTAGGTCTGCCCAAGGTAATAGAGTCCATAAGGGTCGTTCGGCTCGCGCACCACATAGTGTCGAAGGATCTCGAGGTTCCGCTGAAGCTTTCGAATCAGCGCGGGGCCGTCCACCATGTAACCCTCGTGCTCGATCAGAAAGCTTGCTTTCGCGGTAGCGCCTCCCGAACGTTCCAGGAAGGGCTCGACGGACTCGTGCACCGGCCGGTCGTACTGAATGCCGGGGAGCTTCCGGAAGAACCTCAAATTGTGGCTGACGCTGTACGTGGCATTACTCCGCTCTCCATGGTGACATCGTACCAGTACCGCGTAAGCATCCACATTGGGATCTGTCGCGGCGTCTCTTAGGGCGTTCGGAGAACCGAGCAGGTTTAGGCGCTCATCGGCATCCAGCTGAAGCACCCACCCCCCGGTGGCATGCCGCAGCGACTCGTTTCGAGCCGCTGAAAAATCGTTGATCCATTGAAAGTGATGAATGCGTGCGCCGAAGGACTTGGCAATTTCGATGCTGCGGTCGTTGGAGCCTGTGTCGACCACCACAATCTCGTCAACGTATGGCGCGGCGCTCGACAGGCACCCCGGAAGATGGCTCTCTTCGTTCTTGACGATCATGCAAAGCGAGATCGACGGTTGAGCTGTCATGAGTTGGCTCCGAGGTCGCTTGAAACCGCGACTCCTGCAAGCCGGTCGAGCAATTGAGCGGCGGCCTGATGCTCAGGGGCGAGCTCAATCGACTTCATCAGGGACTCTCGAGCGCCGTCCAGCTCGCCTGCCTCATTCAGGAGTCGTCCCAGATGGTAGTACCCTTCAGGGTTCTGGGTATCGATGGAGAGTGCCCGCTCCAGAGCGGTCGCCGCACCACTGTGATCGCCCGCATCGAACAGCGCGCTCGCCGTCTGGATGTATATCGCGGCGACGTCCTTGGTCAGACCGGTTGGCTCCCATGTCCCGGCGCCAAGCTGTCTTTGAAGCTGCGCATACTCCGTCCAAGAAGAATCGTCTCCGAAGCCTTTGCGCAGATAAAGCTCCATCAGTTCAACGGCGGCTTCGATATGCCCGGAAGCCTTCAAGGCCAGGTAGCAGTTGAGTAGGATCTCCGGATCGTCCGGGCTCAACTCGAGGGCTTTGTAGAGTTGCTCGAGGGCTTTGGTGTAATTTCCTTCATGGCTTTCCACGACGCCCAGGTTGCAATAAGCCGCTGCGTGGCACGGATCTTCTTCCAAGGCCATCTCGAAGCACGCGCGGGCATAGTCGAGTCGCCCTTTACTGAACTGGGCTTCACCCTGGGTGTTTAAGAACTTTGCTGGGTCCAAGGTGCGGCTGTTGGTCTCTGAAGGTGTCAGATCATTTGAGGCGTCAAGTCGCTGCCGGATCTCCTTGTCGTCTGGATGCCTTGATGAGTATGTCTCCAGTACAAGACGTGCGTCCTGCTGTCTTCCGAAAGACTGGAAGACTTCCGCGCAGCTGAGGATCGTTTCGCGGTCCTGAGGATCAATCTCCAGCGCGCGGGTTAAGCTGTTAAGGCCATCTTCGGTTCTCCCCTGACGCATATACAGCTTCCCGAGGATGCCATGCGCTGTCGGATGAAACGGGTTATCCTGAATAGCATCGAGAAGGGCTCGCTCTGCTTCATCATAGTTGTGATTCATGATGTGTCGGTTCGCGGTCAAAAGGAATCCCTCGGTCTCAACTTGAGCGGCGGAGTCCTGACGCTCCATCTCTTTCTGGCTCGGTGTGTTGATGGTGAACATGGTTAATGTGGCTCCTTCCTGAGCTGCGGTATTGTCAGATCAGATATGCTAATTCTCTTTGCAGCTGGTTGTAGGGCGCAGGTAGCCCGGTCTCTGATGGTTGATGGTGTCCGCCAAATCACTTTCCAAATAATGTGCCACGAACTCTCATGAAAGAATGTCGGCTATCGTTTGGCTGTCACGGCGAGGCTCTCTTGGTGATCTTTGGGATAGAGCGTCGTTGCATCTTGTGAAATAGCGTGAGGGACTTGCCTGGCTCCTTGTTGCCTGCGTGGGCTGGGTCGTGAGAGGCTTTGCCCAGAGGAGGCCTTTCTTGGGAGACTCGCCTTAAGCTGGCGCTTGGGGGGAGGCTATTGAGTGTCAATGTGTTGGCGCTAAACAATGGCGGTGATGTTTTCGTCAAAAGTCTGACAGTTGTTGTTTGGCTCATATCACTGCTCGGCCATGAAGCGTGTCTGGGCTGCTAGGGATCCGACGGGGGGCGAGCGGGACTCAATTCACTGCTGTAGGCTCTAGGTCTTGAGATTGGCTCATACTTTGCTTTATGAGTAAAGCTGAGAGGGCTCCAATGAGTTGTTGGGGGGTGCTTCCAAGTCATTATGGCTCCATCGGAGAGGAATCGTCGTCGGTTCCGTCGGCTCCACCTGCAGAATTCATAAGGCTTGTATAATGAAGTTAGCAATCATGCAACCCTATTTTTTCCCTTACTTGGGCTATTTCCAATTAATGCATGCTGTTAATGTATTTGTGATCTATGATGATGTTCAATTTATAAAAGGTGGTTGGATAAATAGGAATTATATTTTAAGTCAAGGGAGAAGACTTCGTTTGACATTAAGTCTTGATCGCGCTAGTCCTAATAAGAAAATAAACGAAATATATATCATAGATAACAAAAAACAATTATTAAAAACTATTGAACAATCCTATAAGAAAGCGCCTTATTTTTCAGATGCATTTGAACTGGTCATGCAGGTTATGGAATTTAATGAAAAAAATCTTTCGCTATTCTTGAGTAATGGATTGAAATGTATCGCAGAATATCTAAATTTAGACGTTGATTTTATGACATCATCTTCGATTGAAAAAAATAATCATATTAAAGGCCAACAAAAAGTAATTGATATATGTAAAAGATTGGGGGCTGCAGAATATATTAATTTAATAGGCGGTCAAAAATTGTATTCAATAAATATTTTTAATGATGAAAATTTGCATCTCAAATTTATTCGAATGAAGGATGTTTTTTATAATCAGTATTGCAGTCAATTCATTCCGTCTCTTTCAATTATTGATGTCCTGATGTTTAATTCAAGGCAGGAGATCTCGCAATTGCTGCCGAGATATGATCTTGTTTGAAGCTTGCAGGGTGAGCTTCTGAGGGCTTGTGGGAGAAGGTTAGATGGAAGTTAAACGACGAGAGCCCCATCGAAGGAACGAAGAGCTCGAAAAGTTGTTGTTGCGGGTCAATACGCTGCTTTGGCCCGCGGAGAAGGATGCAATCGAGGAATTCAAGGCAACTCGATTTCCGATTCTCTTAATAATGGGGGCGCCGAGGAGTGGTACCACCCTTCTTCTTCAATGGATCTCTCAGCTCGGGCTCTTCTCTTATCCAACCAATATTCTCTCACGATTCTACATGTCTCCATATATTGGTGCTTTGATTCAGTTGATGTTAACAAAGCATGACTTCAATAATGAGATCTTTGATTTTAATCAGACGGTTCCATACTCATCGGTCTTAGGAAAGACAAAAGGAGCCTTAGCTCCTAATGAGTTTTGGTATTTCTGGAGACGATTTTTCAAATTTGGTGACATAACCTATTTGAATGATGAAGAATTGGAGAAGATTGATCACAAAAGTCTCGTTTCAGAGCTGGCAGCGATAGAATACGTTTTTGGTCAACCATTTGCTGCTAAGGGGATGATGCTAAACTGGATTATTCCTTATATTGACAAAATATTAGAGAAAGTTCTATTTCTCTATATTCACCGTAATCCTTTCTATAACATACAGTCTCTTCTCGAGGCTAGGGTGAATTATTATGGAGATGAAAGAGCCTGGTACTCCTTTAAGCCGCCCGAATATCCGCAACTGATCGATAGCACTCCCTGTGAGCAGGTGGCAGGCCAGATTTACCATACGAACTCTGCCGTGGAACGTAATTTGGCAAGGGTTCACTCCGATCGCTACCTGCAAATCCGATATGAGGACTTTTGCAGGTTTCCGGGCAGAGTTTTCGAGCAGATTGCGGAAAAGCTCCGTCTGCAGGGATATGGGAAGCTAGTGCAATATCAAGGGCCAGAGTCATTTCAGGCAGTTGAGCAGGTGCGAATGGCGCCCGCAAGAGTGGAAGAGGTGATTTCAAGTTATGAGAAGCTCGCCGGCTACGCAATCAGTCCCAGGTTTTAATCATGTATATCGCTTTAATGAGCCTATCTACGTTTCCAGACCCTTGTTGCCGGATTTGTCCTTATTCGCCAACAAGCTGAGCCATGTTTGGGGGTCGCAGTGGCTTACCAATAAAGGTCCTCAACACCGGTTGCTGGAGGCTGAGCTTACTGATTACTTGAAGGTTCCTTATTTGTCGTTGTTTAACAATGGAACGATTGCTCTAATTGTGGCTTGTCAGAGCCTGAGGCTATCTGGAGAAGTCATAACAACGCCGTTTACTTTTCCAGCTACACCTCATGTTCTTTCATGGAACAATATTAGGCCTATCTTTTGTGATATTAATCCAAAAACAATGAATATTGATGCCGAACGAATCGAATCCATGATCACTCCGCAAACGACGGCTATTTTGGCGGTTCATGTTTTTGGAACACCTTGTGATGTGGTTAAGATACAGGAGATTGCTGACCGTTATGGGCTGCGAATTATATATGATGCGGCCCATGCATTTGGGGTTGAAATCGACGGGACTGGAATCGGGAACTTTGGTGATATTTCGATGTTTAGCTTTCATGCCACAAAGCTGTTTCATACGGCTGAAGGCGGTGCTTTGAGCTTTGCTGGAAAGAATCTCAAGGAGAGAGTTGATCTCTTGAAAAACTTCGGTATCAAGAATGAGGATGAGGTCGTGATGCCTGGGATCAACGGGAAACTGAATGAGCTTCAAGCGCTGATGGGATTGAGTGTTCTTGAGCTCATCGAAGAGGAGCAGGCAAAGAGAAAGACCCTCCAGGAGGTCTATAAACATTGTTTGCAGGATGTCGAAGGGTTGAGCTTCTTGGAGGATTTGCCGGGAATTAAGAATAGCTACCAGTATTTTATCCTTAGAATTGATAAAAAGAAATTTGGTATATCAAGAGATGAAATCTATAGAAGATTTAAGGAGTATAATATATTCGCCAGGAAGTATTTCTATCCACTCTGTAGCGACTATACATGTTATAAGCACTTACCTTCAAGCGCTGCGGATAATTTGCCAGTGGCTAGAAAAGTTGTGAAAGAAGTTCTTTCCTTGCCGTTTTACGGTGGCTTGTCCTGCGATGATGTGGAAAATATTTGTTCTATCCTTAAAAGCTTTAGGTGAGTCATAGATTATGGATAACTCAAGAGTATTCCTGAATATCGGATGTGGCAAGCGGAAGTTAAATGGCTTTATAAACATTGATATTGAGGGCGAGGCCGACATTCAGGTCGACGTGACGAAGGGTTTGCCTTTCGAGAATAATAGTGTTCATGGCATATTCAATGAGCATTTCATTGAGCACCTGACGCAAGCTGAGGGGATTGCGTTTCTCCGGGAATGCCGACGTGTTCTTGTTGATCAGGGTCGTCTCAGGATCGCAACTCCGGATCTGGATTACATTGTTCGGCGTTACCAAAGCGAGGACTGGCGCAAGGAAAGTGGCGAGTGGATTAAGTATGGCTATGACTGGGTGGCCACCCGTGCAGAGCAGATGAATCTGGCTATGAGGGAGTGGGGGCACCGATGGCTCTACAATGAAGAAGAGCTTGTTCGTCTTGCCTTGGCCGCAGGATTGTCCGCTAGGGGACGTTGCTCCTATGGAGCGAGTGAGGATCCTATGCTTCAGGGGTTGGAGTATCGGGACGGTTCGCGACTTATATGTGAGTTTATCAAGGATAGGTCGCTGCCTGCATCGAAGAGTCCGTTGGTCAGTATTGTCATTCCGGCTTTTAACCCTCGGTACTTTAGGCAAGCGCTCGAGAGTGCCTTGGGGCAAACCTATCGGAATGTTGAAATTGTTGTGTGCGATGATCGTCCCGACGAAAAGATCGGGACGATCGCTGCAGACTACGCAGCCGACTCTCGCCTTCGATACCAAAAGAACCCGCATAATCTTGGCAGCAAACAGAATCTGATAGAGGGCTTTCATCGTTCACGTGGCGAGTACATCAAGTACCTGAACGACGACGACCTGCTGCATCCAGAGTGCGTTGCGCGCATGGTCGCTTGCCTAAGCCAGTGGCCCGATGTCACGTTGGTGACCTCCCATAGGCAGTGCATCGATCGCTATGGAAATCATCTTGAAGACATTAAGGAGACAAAACGTCCGTACGCTTCCGACGTTCTGATCGATGGTGTCCACCTGGCCGATACGATGCTTATGACTGGGACTAATTTTATCGGTGAGCCAACCACGGTTATGTTTAGGAAGAAGGACCTCGAAGCTTCTAGGCCCAACATGATCAGTTTCGCAGAGCGTGAATGCATTGCCATTGCAGATCAGACCATGTGGGTCAACCTGTTGAGCAGGGGGGATGCGATCTATCTCGTTGACACTCTCAGCTATTTTCGCCTTCACTCGGAACAGGGACAGCGGCAGCCTTCTTTTATGCCCAAAATCGTGCCCGCCATTGATCAACTTCGTTTTGACGCGAAACGCATGGGATTCCTGAGTGGGCAACGTCCTACTCGCCCGGTCGTCAAGCCATTGAAGCCAAAAGCGCTTCATTCTAGAAATACTGCCGCGGATTCGCCGGGTGCTCTTGCTTGTCCGGACATTCGTGGGGTGACCAGCACGAATTCTGGTGTGCGAGGATCATCTGTAAGAATGATAGCGTTCTATCTCCCTCAATACCACCCCATTCCCGAGAATGATGCCTGGTGGGGGGAGGGGTTCACCGAGTGGACGAATGTGAAAAAGACCGTGCCCCTCTTTGAGGGACACTATCAACCGCATCGTCCGGGTGAGCTCGGCTACTACGATCTAAGAGACGGGAAGGTCCGGCAGGCTCAGGCCGACCTGGCTACGCAGCATGGCATTTCGGGGTTTTGTTACTACCACTATTGGTTCAATGGCAAGCGCCTCCTCAATCAACCTCTCGATGCGGTCCTGGAATCCGGTGAGCCGGATTTTCCTTTCTGTCTGTGCTGGGCAAATGAGAACTGGACCCGCGTGTGGGACGGGCAGGAAAAGGACGTTCTCATGAGGCAGCACTATGGGGACGAGGATGACAAAGAGCATATCCGGTTTCTGAGTGGTGTTTTCAGGGACAGCCGATACATCCGTGTCGAAGGGAAGCCGCTGTTCTTGGTGTACAGGGCGAATCGCCTTCCGGATCCCCTTCGAATTGCGACGCTCTGGCGGGAAGAGGCCAGACGCCTTGGTATCGGTGAGCTCTACCTGTGTCGCGTTGAGAGCTTTCCCGATGAGCACAGAGATCCCCGCGGCATTGGCTTTGATGCCTCCGTGGAGTTTCAGCCCGATTGGACGAGGCTGCCGGACAGGCTCGTTGGCGCGGAGTACGCGGATCATGCTGTCTTCCGATACGAAGCGCTGGTTGATCGCATGCTTGCCAAAGAAGACCCAGGCTACAAACGATTCCCCTGTGTGACTCCCGGCTTCGACAACTCTCCCAGAAGAAAATCCAATGCGTATGTCTTCAAAGATTCATCTCCTGAATTGTATGAAAAGTGGTTGGGGCAAGCCATTGCCAAAACGGAGTCGGAACCAGGAGAAAGACTGGTCTTCATCAATGCGTGGAATGAATGGGGGGAAGGTAATCATCTGGAACCGGATCAGAAATATGGAAGATCGTATCTTGAGGCAACGAAAAGGGTTTCAGATAAATATAAGAATAAAAGAATTTCAAACGTTTCTCCAACTAAAGGATATGAAATTCAGTTAAGTGCTTGCGATGAGCGAAACAATTCAAGTGTCCAATTCAAGTATATGGCCTCGGTTATTATAGCGGTGTACAATAAAATAGAATATACAAAACAATGTCTTGAGTCTTTGATTAAATCGAATATCGAATCCTCGTTCGAACTAGTAATTATTGATAATGCGTCAACGGACGGTACGGCTGAATATCTCCAAAAGCTCTCAGGGGATGTCAAGGTCATAAGCAACACGGAGAACCTCGGCTTCACACTCGCGGTCAATCAGGGGGCCGCCCTGGCCGAGGGCAAGTACTTGATCCTCTTAAACAACGACACCTCTCCTCAGTCGGGTTGGCTGGATCGTCTTATCGCCCTGGCGGAATCGGATTCGGCCGTCGGAGCCGTCGGAGCCAAGCTGGTCTATCCCAACGGTGCTCTCCAGGAAGCCGGGGCGTTGATCTTCAGTGACGGCACGGGCTGGAACTTTGGCCGGGGAGATGATCCTCAGCTTCCTCGCTACAACACGGTCTGCGAGGTGGATTACTGCTCCGGAGCGTGCCTTCTGGTGCGCCATGATCTGTTCAAGAAGCTAGGGGGGCTGGATGCCCGCTATGCTCCTGCCTACTACGAGGATACGGACCTGTGCTTTGGGCTCCGAAAGCTCGGCGCCAAGGTGTTGTACAATCCAGAAGCCGTTGTCATCCATCATGAATCCGTCACGGCGGGCAAGGATTACACGAATGGCTTTCGGAGGTATCAGGAGATCAACCGGCAGAAGTTCGTCGAGAAATGGAATGTGGAGCTGGCCGCTCAAGAGGGTCCTCCTCAAGACTCCAGCTCGATTCCCCAAACATGCGACAGAAAGCGGCTCGGCGATCGGTGCTCAATGCGTTCTGGTTCAGCCGCACCTGCCGAGCTCGAAGACGTTTCTCGGGTCGCGGTCCTTGTCTTCACCGATGGCCACTTGGATGGACTCCGAAGCACGCTTTCGGCGCTCAGGAGCATGCCGACGCATATCCCGGTTCAAGTCATCGTGCTTGACATGAGCTCCCGGGAGGAAGTTGCGACCCTGCTGGATCGGGAGCAAGAAATGCTGGGCTCGGTCACCCGATGGAGTGCGAGCCGAGACGATGGTCCCACGATCTGCAGCCAGATCGTCGAATCCTCACGCGATGATTTTGTCGTGCTTCTCGAAGGAGGCTCCATACCGCGGGCCGGCTGGCTCGAGGCTCTGCTGGCAACGGTCAACGCGCATGAGGATGTGGGGGCGGTGTGCTCGCGGCGTATCCTCGCAAACGGGCGCCTCGCCGAAGCCGGGGGCATTGTCTTCTCCAATGGTGCTCTGTGGCCGTATGGCCGAGGTGACCACGCCGGGCATCCACGGTTCGATTATGTTCGGGAGGTGGACTATGGCTCGCTGTCCGGCCTTCTCATTCGAAAGGAGGCACTCACCCGCATTGACGGCGTCGGTGAATGGCTCTTCCGGGGCGGCTATGGCGCGGCGGACCTGGCCTTTGCCCTTCGTCAGGCCGGCTACCGTGTCCTGTATCAGCCCGAATCCGTTGTGCAGCATGTGAGCCGTGAATCGGAGATCGCCGCGCTGAGTGCGGCAAGCCCCGCTTCTGGAGCGAGCTGGCAGAAGCATTTCGTCGAAAAATGGGAGGCTGCACTGCGAGGGCAGCACCCAGCCGACCCCCAAGGGGTTTCGGTGGCCAGGAATCGCGCTTCCGGCATGCGTATCCTGGTGATCGACCCATTCCTCCCCGTTTACGACCGGGCCTCCGGATCACGGCGTCTTTTCGAGATGCTCAGAATCCTCACGTCCCTGGGGCATGCCGTCACTTTCATCGCTCGTGATGGAAGAAATCAGGACAGATATGCCGCGGAGCTTCGCCAGATGGGCATCGAGGTGTATGCCACGGATCCGGAGATGATGGGAAAGCTCGGGCATAGCGTAGCCGCCCCCCCCATCGACCTCCCGGGAATGCTGACGGAGTGCCGATTCGATGTCGCCATCCTGTCCTTTTATACGATTGCTCAACAATATCTGCCAGCCATCCGGCTTCATTCGCCCGGAACGCGGATTGTGATCGATACCGTGGATGTGCATTTTTTAAGAGAAATGCGGCAGGCGGAGCTCCAAGCGGATGAGGGGCTGCGCAGGCGCGCCGCCGAGACCCAAAAGCAGGAGCTGGCTGTCTACCGGCGGGCGGACGCCCTCATCACGGTGAGCCCGGAAGACAAGGAGCACTTGGTGAGCGAGCTGCCCGAGGCCGATATTCATGTGGTGCCGAATATTCATGAAATCGACCCGGTGGCACGCGGATTTTCGGAGCGGCAGGGACTTCTGTTTGTGGGCAACTTTCTGCACACGCCCAATACGGACGCCGTGCTGTTCTTTTGCAACGAGATCCTTCCGGCGGTTCACAAGCACCTTCCCGAGGTTTTCCTGACGATCGTTGGCAACGCTCCGCCCCCTGAGGTACAGGCCCTCGCAAACGATCGTGTGAAGGTCACCGGGTATGTGCCAAGCACAGCCCCCTATCTGCAGTCGCACCGGATATCCGTGGCACCGCTTCGGTATGGAGCCGGAATGAAGGGAAAGATTGGGGAGGCGCTGGCGTCCGGACTTCCGGTGGTGACCACCACCATTGGCGCCGAAGGCTTCGAGCCGCCCGATGACGGTGAGATCTTTCTCGTAGCCGAAGATGCCGTCACCTTCGCTAGTGAGGTGGTGCGGCTCTACCGAGACGAGAGCTTGTGGCGGAGCCTTTCCTCGGCTGGGCAAACGCATATACAGAAGCATTTCGGAGCCGAGGCAGCGCGAATGAAGCTTCAGAGCGTGCTCGGCTCTTCGTCTGCACCAAAATCAAGCACCCCTATGACGAGCATCATCATGCTCACGCTCAACCAGCTGAATCTCACCAAAGAGTGCCTCGCGAGTATCGAGGCCCATACTCCAGAGCCTCACGAGATCATTGTCGTCGACAACGGGTCCAGTGATGGCACCGTGGATTATCTGTGCTCCTATGCGGCGGCGCACGCGAACGTGCGGCTGATAGCGAATTCTGAGAATCTTGGCTTTGCCATGGGAAACAACCAGGGGCTGGCGGTGGCTAAAGGCGATTACGTGCTGCTGCTCAACAACGATACCGTGGTCACTCCGGGCTGGCTGGGGCGCATGCTGGATGTGTGTCGGAGGAATCCTGCCACGGGGATTGTCGGGCCGATGTCCAATTATGTCTCGGGGCCGCAGTTGGTTACCGGAGTGACCTACCGAGATGGTGCTGAGCTGGTCGCGTTTGCCGAGCGATGGGCGGAAGCGCACCGAGGGCAGAGCCAGCCCATCATGCGGGTTGTGGGCTTCTGCCTCCTGGCAAGGCGGGCTGTGATCGACGCGATCGGCGGATTGGATGTGCGCTTTCCCAGCGGCAATTTCGAGGACGATGATTTCTGCGTCCGAGCAGCGCTCGCCGGCTTCGAAGCGCGCATTGCAAAAGACGTCTTCATTCACCACGTGGGGAGCCAGACGTTCATTGGTGCAAAGATAGACTATTCACACAACATGGAGCGAAACTGGAAGCTCTTCAAGGAGAAGTGGCGGATTCCCGCGGAAAGCCCCATGGGTAAGGGCTATCGACTGCCCCCTCGAGACAACGTCGACCCGGGGGAGCTCTTCATCCCTTTGCCCGAAGTGGTCGCAGAAATACCATCTGCCGGGGCCGTCTCCATGTAAGGCTGTCGGCCAGCGCATTCCCGACGACATGCTCCTTCCAGCATGATCGGTGCCCATGCGGTCGTACGAAGGGATGGCAAGGGAACGCTCGGCCCTTGTATGGATGAATCCCCGGCCTGGGTACGAGCCAGGTGTCAGGAAAATGGCAGAGGGCTTCCCTCGGCTATGTAAAGTGGACCTGTAGGGTCACCTGAAGGATTGACACGCGTGTAGTCCGGGTGCTAATCTAAGTCTGCTTGATCCCTTCATATTCTTGACCATGGTCTTACTCTCCATTCCATTTGATAGCCATAGGACGTTGCTTTGCTCCCCATTGCGGACAAGGAGCATGGGGACGACAGGTTCAGACGACGATGATATCCGGGGACGTTCGACGTGACTTCGTACTCCTGATCGCCAGCCGGGTCTGCACCCGCACGGGGGATGGCTTTTTGAGGGTCCTTTCCGTCCTCCTGGTTGCGGAAAAGAGCAAGGACCCCATGATGGCCGGCCTGGTCCTTGTCTTCCGTTATGTCTGCGAAGTCCTCATCAATGCGATCTCGGGTCCCGTGGTCGACCGAGTGCGCATTCGCACGTCCTTGATCGTCTCCGATCTTAGCCGCACCGTGCTCGGGCTTCTGCTGGTGGCGTCGGTCCTGCTCGGCTACCCTTATGCGGTGTATCTTGCCCTGTCTTTTCTGGGCGATTTCGTGTTCATCTTCTTCAAGCCGGCCGTAGACAAGGTCGTCAAGGTCAGTTTTCCCGTGGTGCAGGGAACCAAGATCTTGTCCTACGTGGATGCCGCCAATCACATGAGCAACATCACCGGCTATGCGCTCGCAAGCCTGGTCGTCGGCTGGTTGGGATCGACCGTCGCGGTGATGTTTGGGCCGGTCTTCTTCCTCCTCTCCCTGCTTTTCGTTTTCAGCCTTCGGCTGCCGGGCGAGAATGTCATTGACTACGCCCGGGTGCGCAAGAAGTCCTATTGGGCGAGCCAGAAGGAGGGGCTGTCGTACACGTGGAAACGGCTTCCCCTGCGACTGCTCTTGATCGGCCGCTCCCTTGTCGCCGTCGGGCGCGGGGCGTTCACGGTTCTCTCTGTGGTCTATCTCAACGAAATTGCCAAGGGCTTGTCAGCCTACGGATATTTCGAATCGGCGCAGTCCGTTGGGAAAGTCGCCGTCACGGGACTGATCATTCCCCTGTTTTTCGCCTACCGCTCCCCCTTCCTTCTGACGTCGATCTCCCTGATGCTCATCGGTCTTTCCTTTTTCTGCTTCAACCTCGTGGGGGACGTCGTGCTCGCATGTGTGGTCGGTGCGGTGATCGGGGTGGGGCAGGCGGCTGAAGCGGTGGGCATCGACGCCATTGTCAACAGGCATGCGGACGCCCATATCCAGGGACGCGCCAAGTCGACAACGAGCTTCGGAAGCCGCTTGACCGGTCTGGCAGCCATTGGCCTGGTTTATTTCATGGTGAGCTCGCTTCACATCAGTGCCCGCACGCTGTTTGCCTGGCTTGGTGTGTTTCCCGTTCTGGGTGGTGTGGTCTTCTTTTTTGGACGCGTGGCCGAGAAGGCCCTTGACGGCAACGGAACCGAAGTCTCGGAGAAGGTTGAGGCCCCCTATGCATGATGACCCCGTGAAGTATCCGGATGTTGCGGCTCCCGGTTTGGAGGAGGAGGCGGTAGGGTTTTTCGAGACCCTGCACAATGCGGCTTGCTCGGGGAGCCGGGAGGTCCCTATCCACTACGGAGGAAAAGACCTCATCGTTGGCTTGCCTCCTTTGGGGGAAGGGGACAGGGGGCTCGTTTACCCGCTTCGGGGTCACTTTGTTGACCTGCCGCCAACAGCCGGTCCCTTGTGCGTCAAGGTGGCCAAGCAGCAGCCCATCTGTCGCGAACGGCTGCTCGAAGAGGCCATGACCACCGAGTATTTCCTCTCCGAGCAGGTCCGGGTTCCGAAGATCCATTACATGGACCCCCTGGGACGCTTTTGCATCAAGGAGCTCGTCGAGGGCGAATCCATCACGAGCCTGTATCTGCGGTTCAGTACCCTGTCGGTGCGTACTCAAAATCTCATCCTCGACGGGCTCAAGGATTTCATCGGAACCCTGCTCGAGCTGTTCAGGAAGCGCCCGGACTGCAAAGTCAGCATCAGCCCGAACAACCTCTATGCGCTCACGGATGGGAACCGCTTTCCTTCTCCCGCCCAGTTTGTGCTCATCGATCCCGGCACCGTTTTGAAGAAGAATTATGACGGGTTCAGCTTCGACAAGTATTGGAACGAGGTGCTGCCCGAGCGAATCAGAAAGTATCAGCGAACCGGATATCTCCAGTGGCTGGTCCCGAGGCAGGTGACCCAGTCGGAGCGTGATGAGGCCGGGACGTTCGACATCTTCCACGGACTCAAGCCGGCTGAGATCTTTCTCTTGCTCAAGATCGCCCGGACGGTTGAGTTCGACGAGGAGGAGATCATTTTGCGGGAAGGGGCGGTGGGGGAGAACTTTTACCTCATTCTTGAGGGGGAGGTCGTGCTTCGCAAAGGTCACTACATGAGGCCGGACACCCCACCTCTGCGCATCGGCAGTGGGTCAGTGCTTGGGGAGATGGGGTTTCTTCTGCGCGTGCCCCGTTCCATGACGGTGGTTGCCGCGACGCCCTGTAAGCTGATCGAAATCGACCACGATCGATTTGAGGAGATGCTCAAAGCGAATTTGACGGCCCCGTATAAGCTGATCCACAATATTGCCAAAATTGTGGCGGAAAGGCTTTATTCCCTCGACGACACCTATCAGCGGTTGCTGGAATGCATCCCCACATCGCATGGCGAGGAGGTGCAGGCGTGAGCGCAGTGCTGCCGGAGCGCGAGGACCGCGAGATTTGCCCTCAGTGCGAGGAATCCATTCTGACCACGGGGCAGGTCGATCAGGACATCACCATATCCGGGTCGGTCATCCGGCTCAGGAATGTGCAGGTAGAGGAATGTCGGCAGTGTGGCTTCCGGTCTTTGAGCGGAAAGGAAGCCGGCCTGTTCGAGCTCATGTTCGCGCCGGAATACAGCGAGGTGGGCGACCTGATCGAGGCCCTGCGGCGGGCCGGCTACTATGACATGTTCCTGAAGGAGAGCCAGACGGAAACCAGCCTGGCATTTGGGTCACAGCAGTATGTCGCTTGCCTCGAAGACGACCTCAAACAACTTTATCTCGACAATGAATCCCACCATGTTCTGACACGTCTGGCCGCCGCGCCGCTTCAGGGTTGCCCCGTCGAGCTCAACGGTCAGCTTTATACCGTCCAGATTCCCAAGCTGGGGGAAGGCGAAAATGGCGTCGTGTTCGCCTACCGGGAAAATGAGCAGACGGTGCTGAAGATCGCCAAGCCCAGACCTTACAGCCGGGAGCACTTGCAGGAAGAATACGCGGTAACGCGCATTTTCGACTCCGAAGGCATCCCGGTGCCGCGGATCGTGGCGGCGGACCCCTATGGCCGTTTCATGATCAAGGAGCGATTGGCCGGAGAATCGCTCGCGCGGCTTTACCCCACCCTGGGGCCCGCGGAAGCGCCTCTCCACCGTCTGGTTTTCGAGGCGGTCGACCGGTTCGTTGCCGGTCTCCTCGATCTGTTTGGCAAGTACCCGGCCGCCAAAACCTCCATCAGTCCTAACAATATTTTCGTGAAGCTCGGACAGAACGACTGTTGCTGCCTCTTGGTTGATACTGGACCTGCGCCATGCCATGATTATTCGCAGTTCGATTTCACTGAATATTGGGACAAGGTCATCCCTCAGAAGATAGAAAGGTATAGGGCCGTGGGCTATCTATGAGAACCTTATGGTCTTCTGATTGGACTTAAATGAAGTGTCATGGAGAATACTATGAATAAAATTAAAGAAATATTTATTGTGTGTGTTTTTATTTTGTCTTACTTCTCAGCTTATGTTTTTGCCTCTGAAGAAAAAATTATTAGTCAGAATAACGAATATGGAGGAAAGACAGAAGAAACAACTTACGCTAAAGGTAGCGATAAGTATGAAGAAGGTATAAATAAAATCGTAGAATATTATGATGCTAATGGAAAAATTAGAGAAATTGAATCGTATTATACAAGTGAACGCTCAAAGAAGGATGGCGTAAAGAAGCGAGAGCAATACTATCTTCAAAGTAGAACAAGAACCCTACTGACGAAAATTGAATTCTACTACACGGATGCATATTCTGACTATAACGGAATATACAAGTGTGAAGAGAAATACCACGAAAATGGGAACAAGAAAGTCAGTGAATTTTTTTATACGGACAAGTGGGCTAAGACTCACGTGGTCTCTAGGATGGTCATCGATTATGACGGCAAAGGGTTGGAGAAGAGGCGAACCCATTATGACAGCAAAGGGAAAGTAATATCCCAAGAGGAAAAATAGAAGGGGCCCCGCTGGGCATCCGTTCAGGCTTCGAGGGCCGGGGATGCCCAACAGCGCTTCCTTGCCCGCGTTACTTGATTCCGAGAAGCTCGACCTCAAAAATGAGCGTGGCATTGGGACCAATCTCTCGGCCCGCTCCCCGCTCACCGTAGCCAAGCTGCGGTGGGACGAAAAGCTGCCACTTGGACCCCACCGGCATGAGCTTCAGGGCTTCGGTCCAGCCGGAAATGACCCCGGTGACCTTGAAGGAAGCCGGCTGGCCACGTTTGTAGGAGCTGTCAAATTCAGTGCCGTCGATCAAGGCTCCTTTGTAATGGCACTCAACGGTGTCCGCATCTGTGGGCTTCTTGCCGTCTCCCTCCTTGAGAATCTTGTACTGAAGCCCACTCGGTAAAACGACCACTCCCGCCTTTTTCTTGTTGTCTTCAAGAAACGCCTCGCCGGCCTTCTTATTTTCTTCCGCAGCCGCCTTGGCTGTTTCCATCTGTTTTTGCCGGAGCTCAGTCTGGAGCGCTGTCATGGTGGTTCGAATTTCGTCGTCGGACATGAGCGGTTTTCCCCCCGCGACCACGTCCTTCATCCCCTTCATCAAGATGTCCATGTCGATCTCGACGCCGAGCTTCTTGAAATTCTTCGCCATGTCAGCCCCGAGGCTGTAGCTGACCTTCTCTTTCTGAGTCTTGAGCATCTGCGTCTCCTGGGCGCTCACGTGAGTAGTCAGCAGTAAAATCCCGACGATGGCCATGCATTTGAGTTTCATCCTGTCTCCTTTGAGAGTTGTTCAACAGTCTCGTCCTCACGATATCAGATTTCCCTCCAAAGGGCATGTATGAGGCTTCCTTCCGGTGCAAAGAACGAGGGTTCAAGCTCAGAATACCCCAATGATCGAGAAATGGTATCCG
Organism: uncultured Syntrophobacteraceae bacterium; assembly: GCA_964538515.1. Lineage (GTDB taxonomy): Bacteria > Desulfobacterota > Syntrophobacteria > Syntrophobacterales > Syntrophobacteraceae > CALBZH01. The sequence goes on along the minus strand of CAZIEW010000001.1, from coordinate 57,633 downwards.
ATGGGATGACCAATCACACAGCTGGTTGAAGACTACCACACTCCGGAGAATATCTCCAAGGAATGCTTATCTTTTGAATTGCCGATCCTGGCGGTCACAATCGATTCGCCCGACCATTACTTCATGCCCTCGGCCGCATCAACCCCGTGGGGCGGATGATCCTCGGCGGGCATGCCCGGCATCTGAGGAGCCGTTGCTTTCGGTTTTGCGAGGAAGCGTTCCGGGTGCATCTGGAAAACCTGCTTACAGGCGGGAGCGGAAAAGTAATACGTGACACCGTCGACTTCGTATGTGTTTCCTGATGACTGCGCAGCACCGATGTCGACTTCCTCACCGCACACTGGATCCTTGGACGTCTCCTTGGGGGGCTCGAGCGTTTCGGAATGCTGGGACCGGTCATCCTTCATCGGCCCCGGAAGGGCTTCAGGCCTTTCGTTGGCGGGCGCCGCCGCCCCCTTTTCTGGGTCTTTCCCCTCCTGTTTTGAGAAGCGGGCGGGATCCTTGTCAAATTCCTTCTTGCACTCGGGGCTGCAGAAGTAATAGGTCGTTCCCCCAATTTCGCTCTTGAGCTCGGAAGCTTCGGCCTGCTTGCGGGATACCTCCATCCGGCACACCGGATCGCGGCTGGAGGGTCCGCACTCACCGGAGGCTGCCAGTTTCATGCGGCTTTCGGAGTCAATCAGGAAATTCCCTGAGCTCACGATGCGCTCTCCGGGCATGAGACCTCCCACGATTTCGACCCGGTCACCAAAGCTCCAGCCTGTCTCAACTTTCCGGGGCTCGAATAGCCCGTTGCCGAGGTCCACGTACACGACCTTCTTCAATCCGGAATCAAGCAGGGCTTCCCTTGGAACCGTAATGGCTGGTTTCAGTTGGACTGAGAATTCGACATCCACGGCCGCGTCGGGTCGTAGGATCAGGTCGGGATTGCTCACGTTCAAGCGGACCTTGTAGCTCCGAGAAATGGGGTCGACCTGAGCGAGCGCATCGCTCACCGTTCCTTCCGAGACCACGGTGTGGCCAGGAAGGACGATTCGAGCCATGGCTCCGGGCTTCACGTATCGTATCTCATCGTCGAACAAATCCGCCAAGACCCAGACCCGGCTCAGGTCCACGATCCGATAGAATTCCGTGTTCTTCTCAAACCGAGAAAACGGGGAGAGATTTCGCGCGGTGACGACCCCCGCGACGGGCGCCCTCAGCTCGATTGACTTAATGAACTGGCGGGTGCGGGCAAGCTCACGAATCTGAGTTTCGCTGAAACCGGCAATCCTCAGGTTTTCTTCCGCTTGGACCAATTGGGCGTCCACCGTGTCCACTTTCAATCCCGTCTGTTCTTCGAATGCTGGCTCCGTGCGTCGGCGGTCCACGGTTCTGAGAGCGAGTAGGTAGGCCTGCTGTGCGGCCAACGGCTCCGTACTGTAATAGGATGCGAGGAGCTGATCCTTCTGGACGATGGACCCGGTTTGAGCCGCATTCGGGATGCCCCGCAGGTACCCTTCGGTAGGAGCGATCACCCGGTAGACAGTGTTCTCGTCGGCTGTCACCCGTCCCGTGGCGCGCAGCGTGTGGGTTTCACTGGTGACTGCGGTTTGGGTCAATCGTACGCCGATCAGTTGCTGCTTTTCTGGGCCAATCCTGACCGTTCCCGGGGGCAGAAAGGATCCCATGGCAGTGGTCTGTGTCCCGCCATCCTCGTCTGCATAGACGGGCTCCATCTTCATGCCGCAAGGGGCAAGCCCGGGTTTTTCGGAGGTATGCGTCGGGTTCATGGGATCAACATAATAGAGAATGCGGTGTTCCGAAGAGCGCTCGTTTGGGGCACCGAGCCATCGGCTGAGAGCAAAGCCAGCCAGAAAAACACTAGCCAGAGCAAGAAAAACGAGAAGGTATTGGAGCCTCTTCACAGCCCCGGCCTTTTCCTTGAAAGCAGTCGTGCCCATAACCCTAAAATCCTTTTCCCTCGCCGTTCTTTTCCCGCGTTTCCTTCACCCGGGCCGGTGTCCATGGCGGACCACCCGGGGACTCGGACACCCTGTCGAAGGTCAAAGGGAGACAGGCTGTAATGGACTGGCTGTGTCACGATCGACCTGAGGCTGGGGTGGTTGTCGAAGCCATTTGAAGCACCGATCCGGCAATGATTCCAGTTGGTTCGTGACCTTCGACCCTGTGCTGCCGTACTTAGCCAAAAGGGAGGCTCGCGTAAAGACCAATCGACATCAGCTCCTTGTCCATCCGCTGCTCACCACGTCATGACCGGCACTGGGATGTGGATTGTCAATGCCGCCCACGCTGGCCTCGGTCAGTCCGAAAAATAAAGTCGCCATGGCTCACTCATCGGAAAGCGGAGAGGACGTTTCTCGCGCGGATGTAGCGAGCCATGGCGACGATCGCTTGGTCAAAGCCTAACGCCGAAGGCCGGCACTCACGATTGAAGTGCCGGCCAACCGAGCTATGGCGTAGTCACCGTGGTGGCTGCCCACGCTGAGGACCCGAGCACGTTGGTCGCCCGGACCCGATAGTCATACGTTCTGCCGCGCAACAAGAGGTTCTGCGTGTAGGTGGTCACGTTCGCCCTGAGCGTCGCAACGTTGCTCCAGGTTGTGCCGCCGTTGAGGCTCCTCTGAATGGTGAAGCCCGTCTCGTTGTCGGCATTATCCGTCCAGGTCAGCGTCACACTAGCACGTGTTCCCACGGCAACCGCCGTTCCGTTCAGATTCGTCGGGGCGGCAGGGGCGGTAAAGCTCACCGTTACCACGTTTGAAGGAGATGAAGCGTCGGTCGCGTTTACGGCCCTGACATAGTAAGCATAGGTGTTGCCCGCTCGTAGCCCGGCATTGATGTAGGCCACGGTAGCGCGCGTTGCGACTCGCTGGGCGGCCGTGCGGCTCACCGTCCCAACTCGGGTCGCGGGTGCGCCATTATCCGAGCGCCAAACCTCGAAACTTGTCTCATTGTTGGAGTTGTCGGTCCAGGTGAGCCGAATCTGTGTCGCGCTTCGGATCTGCGCAGCAAGATTGGACGGTGCGACCAGCGCAATGCCCGTACCGGCCATCGGAACCGTCAAGGTCGGGTTGTTCGGATCGTTGCTCGCGATGTTCAAGTCCGCCGAGAAGGCTCCTGTGGCGTTTGGAGTGAAGCGTACGTTGATGGTGCAGCTAGCTCCTGCCGCCAGACTCGTGCCGCAGGTATTCGTCTGCGCAAAGTTAGCCGCATTGGCCCCGGTGAAACCGATACCGGTAAGCGTCAGAGGGCCGCTGCCCGTGTTGGAAAGCGCCATGGCTTGGACAGGGCTCGTTGTGTTGATCAGCTGTTCGGGAAAGGTCAGGGAAGCGGGGCTGACGCCTGCGATGGGCACAACACCCGTGCCGCTCAGGGAAACCGTTAGGGGCGTGTGAGCCGCATCACTGTTGGCAATGGAAAGACTCGCCGATCGTGCTCCTTCGGCAGTTGGCGTGAAGGTCACGTTGATGGTACAGCTCGCTCCTGCCGCCAGGGTCCCACCGCAATTATTGGTTTGATCGAAATCCCCGCCGTTGGCACCCGTGAACGTGATGGCATTGATCGTCAGGTCCGCCGTTCCCGTCGTGTTGAAAAGCGTAACCATCTGGGCCGTGCTCGGCACGCTCAACAACTGGCTCCCAAATGACAAGGTCGTTGGTGAAACACTGGCTACGGGCGCAATGCCCGTCCCGCTGAAGGGCACCGACAGCGTCGGGTTCACGGGATCGTTGGTACTGACGGCCAAGGAGGCGGTTCGTGCCCCTATGGCTGTCGGGGTGAACGTCACGGCGATGGTGCAGCTTCCCCCCGGGGCCACAGTGGCGCATGCGCTCGTCTGTCCGAAATCACTCGGGTTGGAGCCTGAGAGGGTGATACCACTCACGGTTAGATCAGAGCTCCCGTTATTGGAAAGCGTGAGCGTCTGGGCTGCGCTGGCGGTATTGATCAACTGGTTGCCGAAAGCCAGGGTGGTGGGTGCCAGGCTGGCAATGGGACCATTGATCAGCTGGGCGGTGTTGGAGACTCCCGAATTGACGGTCTTGGTCGGGAAGCCCACCGCTGGTGCTGGATAAGGTGTCGCGTCGCCGACCACGTTTGTGGCCAGCACCCGATAATAGTAGGAGGTGTTACTCTGGATCGTGCTGTCGATGTACTCGAGAGCTCCTCCGACAGCGGATTCCGGGCTGCTGGGCGGAGCGTCGAAGGTCGTCAGGTTCAAGGTGAAGTTGGCATCCGTGGCTCTCTCAATCTTGAAGCCGCTTTCGTTGGCGGAGTTGTCCGTCCAGGTCAGCCTTGCGGACAGCGGCCCGCCGGTAGTGGTTGCAGCAAGGTTGCCGGGCGATGCTGGGGCTACCGCAAAGGCCAGTCCATGCATCATGTCCATTTCTTCGTGGCTCAAGATATGACAGTGCCACACGTATTCCCAGCCGAAGTTGACATAATGGTTGAAGACGCTTACCGCATTCAACCCCGGATCGACAAACCCTCCCGGAGGTCCCGGAAGCAGAGCCCCTTCTGGAAGCGAGGGGTTGATCAAACGGATGCTGTTCGGAACATCGAACGGTTGCGTCGGGGCCACGGGCCTCATGGCGACGATGGTGTCTTCCAGCGGGTTAACCCGGACGGTTTCCTTCCACCCTAGCTCGTTCGGCTCGGGTGGCATGAGAGCCCCGTCCCAGGCCACTCGGTTGATCAATTGCACGTTGAACAGGTGGAAATGGATGGGGTGGGTATCCACGCCGTTGTGCGTGATTTTCCAGATCTGGGTCCCATCGCCCAACTGTCCGATCGGGGCCATCGAATCCTGCATGATTTCGGTGGGGGGACTGTTGTAACTGTATAGCACGAGGTTCTGGTTCAGGGCGTTCGTCCCGAGGAGCTCGAGACCCAGCAGACCTCCCATCCGGCCGTACTCGGTATCATACGCCGCCCCCATTTCATCGTGAATCGCCTTGGGCTCGAAGGTGACGCTTACGGGAGCAGTCGAGCCCACAGGGGTGAAGCTCATGGCGGTATCGAAAATTCGTACATAGGCGCGCCAATCGCCGGGGAACGCAGTCGAGGGGTTGTATGCGGAGTTGTAGGCCGCTTGCGGCACGATGATGTTGTCCTGCCCCGTTTCGAACACGCCGGGCTTCCCGGCGGTCTTTGCGAAAGCTGCCTTCAAAGCGGCCACGTTGTACTGTTGGGCCGGATTGGAGGCGCCCACGCGGATCTGCATGACGGTGCGCGTGTTGGGGCCATATCCGGGCAGCGTTGTGGGAGCGCCGCCCGTGTCCATCTGGTTGGGGTCCCCAGTGTAGTAGTCGTAGCGGGGGTCCAATGCCGGGAATGCCGCGGGAGCGTCATTATAGACAATGAGGGTCTTGCCCGCAAACTGGGAGAAGTCCACGATCACGTCCGCCCGCTCGGCTGGGCCGAGGAGCAGGGAGTGGTCAGTCACGTTGCCGACGTTGAATGCCGTGGCATTCATATTCCAATTGATGGGCTGAGGCGGGATCACAACCGGCTCGGGCAGGAAGCCGCCTTCGGTGCCGATCTGGATCCATGAAGGCCCGGCCGTGGCGGGGTCGGGCACGCCGCCCTCACGCCCGTCGGTCGACCACTTCGCAGGAAAGCCGGTCGTCTTTGCGGCGGGAACCATCTTGACTTCGGTGCAGTTCGCTACATTGACGGACCCGTCGCACAGTCTCGTTCCAGTGGTTCCAGGCGTGGTCGGGCTTGTCTTGTCGGCCGCAATGTACATGTGCAGGTTGAAGAACCGGTCGTTGGCCGCATTCAGCACGCGAAAACGGTACGCTTTGGGCTCGACCTCCAAGTAAGGGTAGGCCGTCCCGTTGATCATCGGCGTGTCGTTGAACTGCTCCATGCCGACCGACGGATTGGGCGTGGCCGGCCTCATGGGCGGCTCACACCATGTGAGCGTGGCATCGCATCCGGGATCGAAGTGCTCGTTTGGAACCGGTGGGAATTGAATGTCATTCGTGGGCGGCCAAAACCAGGGGCCGTACTGCCACCGGCCGAACGCGCTGGCGCCCGAAAGGTCATAAGGATTTTGGGCCGGCATGTAAACCGAAGGCTCCCAGAGGTCGCCCGTGCGAGGCTCTCTCCACCCGGTGAGTGGGTCTAGCACTGGTCCCGTTCCCCATCGCCAATTGGGGTCTTGGATGGCGATGGTCGCGGCGTCCACAAAGGTCTTGTCCTGGACGATCAACGGCATCCCAAGGTCCGGCAAAAGTTTCATTAAACCGGGATTGACACCAGTGTTGTTTGTGCCGTTGATGAGGTCCTGGTCGACGTCGTCCGTGATGAGGTATCCGGCGGCCTCGCCGGCGTAGACGTTCAGACGGGTGATGCCGACGGCATGGTCATGGTAGAAGAGCAGCCTCGCACTCTGCTGATTGTTGTAATAAAAAGTCAGAGACCCTTCGCCGGGGTCGTTGGTGGCCCCCGGTACGGCACAGTCGGTCTTCCCCGCACAATCGGTTACGGTTGTGCCGTCGGGCAGGAACCACATGTCCGGAACCATGCGTACGCTGGGACCTCGTTTGTAGGAGGTGGGCTCTCCAGCCGGGGCGGTCCACTGGTAAGGCGTGCCGTCACTGATCCACGGCACCAGCGCTCCGTGGTTGTGGATGGTCGCACGGTTTTCGGTGAACTCCTCGCCATCGATAGGCCCCATGCCAGCTCCCATGAGGGTCTTGTCCACCGGTATGAAAAGGTCTCCTCCAGCCCCCGTCGGGAGGTTGTTCGTGAACTTGATGCGGACCGGACGGTCGCGTCGGGCGACCACAAGGGGGCCCAAGTAATGAAACTTGCTCACTTCTTCATTGGCTCCAGCGGGCGCATTGGTTTGCCGGTAGCCCCGAAGCGTGGTGAGCGGAAGATCGGAGTGGAGTCTTTCGGTATATTGGTCCAGCTCGATCTCGTAATAGTCCGAGCCGGCGTAGGTGGTGGTGTCCGGGACGGCAACCGGGATACATTGGCCGTTGAGGTTCATGGCGCCGGGCTGTCCGCACAGACCGGGCATGGAGTCGACGAACTTTCGGATGCCGGTCCCGGCATCGGCGGTTTCGATCACCGGCGTGGCTAGGGCATCAACACCCGTTGCGTCCTCAATGGTAATGATGGGTGCACTATAATTAGTCCCTGCGTTATCAATTGTGATCTGAGTGATCACACCACCCACCACGGTTGCGGTCGCCGTGGCGCCCGAACCGGTGCCATAGACATCCGCAATGGTCACGGTCGGAGCGGTATAGCCGCTGCCGCCATTGTCCACCGTGATGGAAGCGATGGGGCCTCGCGGAAGGGGACTGTTGGCGTAATAAGGATAAGGGCCGAAGTAGTGCGGAATAGGGATCCCGTTTGCATCAACGGGGCCGGGAAGAGGCCCGGCCAACGGTGCAGCTCCGGGGGCGGCAAGCGTCTTGGCCGAAGGGGCCGTGAGCTGTCCGGTAGGCGTCGCGGTCCCGGCGGCGCCGGGTAGGAAACCGACGGCCCTGGCTTTGGCTGCCGCCGCCTTGCGCTGGGCGGGAGTGATGCGACCCGGCTGAGGCCCCGCGGTCTTAGGACGCGCCGCCAGGTTAGCCTCCCGTTCGGAGGCACTCAGTTGAGGCGTCTGCGCCGGCTGCTCTATTCGTGCCGGCTGCATGGATTGCGCCTTTTTGGCACTGGCTGGCCCGACTCCGAAAGCAAGCGTGGCTGCCACCAATGCAATTGTACCGCTGAGCAGCGATCTACCGATGATCATGTGAATTCCTCCTATTAGGTCGTTTCAGTCTGCATGGCCTACAAAATCCGAACAACCATGACCGGGATCATGCGGATGTGTCCTGGCTTGTAAAGGGTTACCTTCCATATGGGCTCGGCTGCGTAAACTTCCTGAATCAACACGAATTGGGACGCTGGAAGCGTTAGCTGAATTGCCCGAGTAAGATAACGTATTTGCACCGCCCATGCCAAGGAATATTTCTCAGACATTGGAAATAATTAGGCAGGATCGCGTAATCATTTCGATAGTACGCGAGCGCTTGTTTCCATGGTTTTCGATGATGTCGTGGGACTTCAACGTGTTACGGGTGGTTGCCCTAAATGGTCAAGCTATTTGGCAGGAAGCAGCGCAGGATGTCGCATGTAACAAGTCTGTCGCGATACACTTCTGTATCATGAGACACATCAGCGTATTGATATGGATGGTGTAACGGTTAAAATCTGGGAGGCTACTCACGCATTTTAGCGTACTTTCGGCTGATGCCCCCTGGATCCCGAGCGGAGGAATTCTCGACAGGCCCAGCCGGGACGGCTTCCAAGCCGGGCTGTCGAGTGATTCCCTTCGGAGCGAATATCCTTGGAGGGAGCTCACTTGGGCCCGAACACGGCTTCATCCTCGCCGCCAAAGGCTCCGCTGTCCTCCGGGGGGGCCTCCTTACCGGCAGGCGCCGAGCTTGCTTTCTTTGGCTTCTTGGCGGGGGCCGTAGACCCGGATGGGGGGTCCAGGTGAGACTTAGCCAAGGCCGTTGGGACCTTGACAATGTCGTCTTTTTTCAATGCAAAGGGTTTTAGCTCCGGGTTCTCTCGGGCGATTTCCTTCCAGTTGCTTTCCTTGCCCGTGTACCATCGTGAGATGCTGGCCATGGTTTCTCCCGGCTTAACCCGATGAAAGATGTACTTGGATGGCGCGACCACGGGAGCGGGTGTGTCCACCCGGTCTTTAATCTCGTCGTGACTCATGGTCCTGCATGCAGCCAGGGCGAGCAGCAGCAATGGCCCCAGGAGCATCCATCTCCAGGTGTTTTTCATCAGTGGCCCTCCTCGTTCAATGCGCTTACGCGTTTCCTCATGACAGCCAAGCTTCCCGGTCCTTGTTGTCTCATTATTGCACGGGTGTGAGTGTTTCCGAGCCTTGCCCTCCGGCCCACACGCCCTTCAGAACCCCGTCCGTCGTCATGGTGTAAATGACCAACCCTGAGCCCCCGGTGCTGCTCTTCCAGTTCACCGTGAGCGTATCCCCGACGAGGGTACCGGTGCCCGCGAACGTGTCGGATCCAATCTGCAAGTTGACATTGTACCGATCGCCGGACCGTTTGATCGAAGCGGTCCCCTCATAGCGCGCTCCACCGGGATTCACGCCCGCTACGGCATACTGTCCCTCGACCCGTGCGGCTTCCGGTTGACCGGTCGAGCCCCCCGTCGCCTGCGGACTCCCGGGCGCCGAGTCCGAAGCCTTGTCCAGTTGAGCGAGGTAGCTGCGAGCGATCTCGTTTTTGGGGTTGTGGTCCAAGGCTTCCGCGAACAAGGTGCGCGCCTGGCTCGGAGCATTTTTCCTGAGGTACGAGATTCCAAGGTTGGTGAGGACTTCATCCGTGTAAGGCGGCCTCAATCCGAGGCACGCCTCGTAGCTCCGGATCGCCCGGTCGTATTGCTTCTGCGCCATGTAGATGAAGCCGAGATTGAAATAGGCATCCGGTGCCTGCTCGTTCAGCACGAGGGCCTTCTCATAGTGTTTGATCGCCGTGTCGAAATTCTTCTGGAACGTGTAGAGTCGACCCAGCTGGAGGTGCGCATCAAAGCTGTTCGGATCCAGATTGACCGCCTCTCGGAGCAGTTTTCCGGCGGATGCCGGATTGGTCTGGATCAGGCCTTTCGCCTCATCCACGAGCGAGGCGGCTCTCTGGGACGCCTGGGCGGTTTTGTCCGCTGAAGCGGTGGGCTCCGCGGGTGCACCAGACGCGGGAGGCTGCGTGGATGTCGCGGTTGACGGAGAGGAGCCGCGCATGTAGCTTCGGGCCACAAAATTGGAGGGGTTGATGTCAAGGGCTTGCTGGAAAAGCTGCTGGGCTCGGTCCGTCTGGTTCTTCTTGAGATAGGCGATTCCCAGGTTGGTCAGCACTTCGTCTTGATACGGAGGGTGGAGCGTCCAGCACGCCTCGTAGTTCTGGATGGCATCGTCGTAGGCGCCCTGGTTGAGATAGATGTACCCCAAGTTGAAGTAGACCTCGGGGGCCTGGTTGTTCAACGCGAGTGCATGCTTGTAGACGTCGATGGCCCGGGCATATTCCTGCCGGTGAGTGAGCACGCGCGCCAGCTGGAAGTTCGCTTCGAAATGGTTGGGATCCAGCGCCACGGCTTCTTCGAGCAGCTTCTGAGTTTGTACGGGGTCATTTTCCCACTGGCGGCTCTTGGCCTGGAGCAAGAGGGACTCGACGGTCGGTTTTTCTGCGGAGCCCGGTGCCGGTGAAGACGATTTCGCCTCCTTTCCCGGTGCCGCATCGGAGGGTGTGGGTGGGACAGCCTGGCCTGGCGTCTGTCGACCGCCTCCTTGACTGCCTGGCGGTACAGTCTGACCTTTGCCTTTCAGAAAGCTGCTCACCAGAAACCCACCGCCGAGCAAGGCAAGACAGAGGATTGCGGCCACAGCGTACTTGCTGCCTCTTGCGGCTGGAGCGCCGCGAGGGCTCTTGACGCCGGCGGGTTCGGAAGAGGCCGATTTTGCCGCTTGTCTCAGCGCTCGCGCAGCAGGGACCACCTCTTTGGAGCTGTCTCCGGGAAGATCCACGTTCTGGGAGGGTGTGTCGCCGGGCTTGTCAACGCCAACGGGATGGGGCCCCGACTCGGGGGGCTCCGCGGCAGGCTGGTCGCTCACCGCCATGATCGTTTCCTGATCGGGCTTTTCCGGCTCCTCATGGGCTTCCGGCTGAGTCGGAACCAGACGGATCTTGGGTGTGGATGGCGCACTTTCTTCGGGGCTGGCAGCTGACGAGCGCTGCTCCTGGTGACCCGATGCGCCGGGGATTGTCTTCAGGGGCTCCGTGGACGGCCTGTCGGGCCTGTAGACCTGTATCGTCGCTTGCTCTTCGGGAGAGGGGAGCTTCACTGTCGCGTCTTGCCCCGAAATTGCCCGCGCTTCCTCTTCCTGCCTGAGCGCTCGCAGTGCCTTCAACATTTCCGTTGGCGTCTGATAGCGGTGGCTCGGGTTCTTGGTGAGCGCTTTCTTGACGATCGCGCCCAGTGGGTGTGGGATGTGGATGTTGAGGACGTCCGGCGGCACGGGCTCCACCTGGACGATCTTGTAGGCAAGGGTGGCTGTATTCGTCGCCTCGAAGGGGCGCTCCCCGGTTAGGATCTGATACAGGACGGCGCCGGTGGAAAAGATGTCCGAGCGGATGTCCACCCTCTGACCGGAGATCTGCTCCGGGGACATGTAATAGGGGGTGCCCAGAACCGTCCCCGTTGTCGTCATGGAGAACGAAGGAAGCTTGGCGATGCCGAAATCCATGACTTTCAAGCGCCCGTCATCCGTGATCATGATGTTGGACGGCTTGATGTCGCGGTGGACAATGTGCTCTTTGTTGGCCGCTTCGAGTGCCATGAGGATCTGCTCCCCGATGTCAATCGCTTCCGCCGGCTCGATGACCTTCCGTTCTTGCACGACTTGCGCCAGGGTCCTGCCGGTCACGTACTCCATGGCGATGTATTCGAAATCGTCCGTTTCTCCGTAGGAGTAGATGGTCAAGATGTTCGGATGATTGAGCCGACCAGCCGCCTTGGCTTCCTGAATGAGGCGCTTACGGGCCTCTTCCCGGATGGTGGACTCTTCTTCTGTCAATTCCTCCTCGACCTTCTTGGAAATCAGCTTGAGGGCGACGGTTCGCACGAGCACGGTGTCGAAGGCTTTGAACACGAGGCCCATGGCACCCTTGGCGATGAATTGGTCCAATCGGAATTGGTCGATGAGGCGTCCGATGAGGCTGTTCGGGGTGTTCATTGCTGTTTGTCTCCGGTTAGCGGGAAAAGATGGCCCTAATATAACACAACCCGATGCGTCGTCATGACTGTATTGGTCTTGGGATCCAGAAGCTCCAAAATCAACGGGATGCGTTGCTGAACGCTATTGACGACGATCTCTCCGCTGAAACGGCGGTTCGAGTCCAGCGTGACCGTAAACTGATTCGTGAGGGCTCCGCCCGATTCCAGGCTCCCCCGGACCTTCGCCCCGGCAGGGGCCCCCGTCACTTCCCCCTGGATTGGCAGTCGCGTCTGTTTCGATCCGGGGACCGAGCGAGCGCTCTGGATCCATTTGACCACATTGGGCTGATCGAGCCTCGAGTAGGTGGAGCCTTTCAGGTCGGGAACGAGCAAAGCGAAGCTCGCAGGGCCTGCAACCGGTGCGGCCGGCGCGGACTTTGGCGCCGGAGCGGCCACGGGGGGCGATCCCACGGCTTCGGGTTGCCGGACTGGCTGCGAGAGTGTGTGCGGACTCGGCGCGGCTGTCTGGGGCGTCCCGACGACGTCCGCATGGGTCCCAGCCGGTGCCTGTGCGGTGGCTCCCGCTTCTCCTCCCCCTTCCGTCGCCCCCAGGAAGATGAACAAGTACGCTGCCCAGAAGACGAGCAGCACCAGCAGGTGCGGGAGGATCCGCCCCATGATGTTGCGCTCGGATGAGCGCCTCGCGATCATGACCAAGGCGATGAGAGTGGCCAGCATGCCGCCGGTGACGGTCATGAACTTGATAAAACCGATCACCGATTCGTGGATGAAATGCGTCATTTCGACCGGCTGGCTTCCGATGGGTATCCCGGCCACCAGCGCCCGATAGACCTTCACGAAATAGCCCAGCAGGCTGTAAACGCCATTGCCCAGCCATTCGTCGGCGACGTGGGAGATGTGACCGGCAATGGCGAGCGGGATGAAGGCCATTCCGTAATGGGCCATGTTCTCGGAAACCTTCTCCTGCGACGCAGCGGCCGAAACCGTGGAAGCCAGCCAGAAGGGAATGAGCGCGGCAAGGATGAAGCCCGAATACACGACCGTGTGGATCACCACCGGCGGCCAGGCGAGCGACTGCTCGATCGCTTTGCAGAAGGCCAGACGAGTGAACTGGTGGCGCCCCATGAGCCCCACCATGATCACGCCGAAAACCGACAGGCTCAAGAGCGGCTGGCTCTGGTGCCACAGCTCCTGCAGCGGCGGCCGAATATTGACTTGTACACCCCGGTTGTCGCAGCTCTTGAGGCAGTTGAAGCACATCATGCATTCTGCGTTGGTGCTCAAGGAGGCTGGATAGGAGAACATCGGGCATCCATCCGCGTGCTCCGTTCCCTTGTAGCACAAATGCTGTCCGCATTGGGTCTGGCACACTTTCTTGTTGCCCCGGACCTCCATCATGCTCACGGGTGCATAGGTTCCCAGCATTCCTGCCAGAGGGCACACGTAGCGGCAGAAGGTCTTTCGTTCAAAGAGGACGCAGAAAATGGCCGACAACGCAATGATGATCACAAGGAGCATTCCCGTAGCCCAAGGCTTTTCGGCAACGGCGAAGAACTCTTCCGTGAAATCCAGGACCATGAAAGCGATGGCAACCGTCCAGAAGTCCAGCCGTTTCAGAATCTTAGGGGCCGGGATGTTGAATCGCTTGATCTTGGCCACAATGTCGCCGATGCCCGCAATCGGGCAGACGCCGCACCAGATCCGTCCAAGGAGCAGCGCCGAGATGGGCAGGAGCGGGAACCAGACCAGCCAGGTGATCAGCATTCCCGGGTTGTTCTCAAAGGATTGAAGGGGGGTGCCTTCCGGCTGGGAGCCTCCGAACAGGGTGAAGCCCGCCATGAGGACAACCATGAAGATATTGAACCAGACAAACAGCTTCGGCACCAGGGGATGCCGCATGATGTTGCGGAGCCTGTCGCTTCGCAGAAGATTATATTTGTGTCGCTCCCGTTCTGACGGGGCAACGAAGATGAGATCGCCGGGGATGATGACTCCCTCTGACGACACGATGGCGGCCCGCTGCAGCACGTTTTCCAGTTCCTTGACGTCGCCGGGCCAGGTGTATGAAACGAGCTTGTCCGTGGCTTCCCGCGACAGCCCCGAGATGCGCTTGCCGCTCTTTTTCGCGAACAGGCTGAGATAATGCTCGGCGAGCAGGGGAATGTCTTTCAGCCGTTGGGTAAGCGTTGGAAGCGCAACCGTGCTGCTCTTGTAGAGGTCCTGCAGCTCAGGAATGAGCCGCTCCATGATCTCGCTTTCAGCTCCAGTCGCCACCAAGATCACCTGGGCCTTGGATCGGACGCTTTCCCGCCCGTACATTCGGTGGAACCATCCCTGCTGCAGGTAGGTGGCAAGCTTGCTTTGCTGGTGGGCGTCCAAAAGCTCCGCATGGAGGATGGCAACCGTGCCGGTCCCGACCATCTCGAGGTACCCGACCTGGCCTTTCATATGCGTTGCCGTGGGGTCGGCCTCAACGCCGAAAATCGCGGCTCCGATCTTGCTGCGGTCGAGCTCCGTCAGGGACAGCTCCACGTAAGGGGTGTCAGGCTGCGTGCCCATCTTGTGATAATAACGGGCAAAGGTCCTCTTGCCCGTCCCGGCTCTCCCGACAATGAGCACCGACGCATTTTCCCTGGCCAAGGATTCGATTTTCTTCCTGGCCTCCTTGATCTTCTTGTCCTCACCGATGATGGTCACGTCGGTGGGAGCGATCATCTGTTGGAGCTGGTCGCGACGAAGCCCATCCCGATCATGCTCGGTATGACCCGCCGTGAGCTTTTGCAGCATCATCCGGTAAAACGCTTTGTTCAGCTCCGGTTTCTTGAGAAGCAGCTCGTTGAGCCGGTCGCGTCGCAGTTCGAGCACGTGCAAGTCGGTGTTGGTGACCATGGAATACAGGCCGGCCTCCCCCGCGAGCAGGCCCCTCTCTCCGAAGAAGCCTCCGGGCTGGATCTCGTCGATCGGCCGCTCTCCGCCCTCCTCATTGATCTCCACCACTCGAATGCTGCCCGAATACAGGAAATACATGCTTTCCACGGGAGCCTTCTGGTGCAAGACCACACTGTCTTTAGGAAAGAAGCGAACCAGGAGGTTGTCGGCAAGCATGGCCTTGGTTTCGTCGTCGAGCCAGTTGAAAAGGTCGGTCTTGTTGATGAAGGAGATTTTGTCGTCCAAGGTGATCACGGGATCGACCTGCGTGAAGAGCAGGACCGTGTCCCCGATCGTGATCTGACTCCCGGAGCGGAGCACAACCTTGTGGACCAAGTTACCGTCCACATAGACGCCGTTGGTCGAGTTCAGGTCTTCGACCACATAATAGCCCTTCTCGAAAGAGATGGCCGCGTGGGTCCGCGAGACCTTACTGTCGTTCAGGACCACGTCGTTGTAACTGACACGTCCGATTCTGAGCTTATCCGGCCCCAAGGGAATAACCTTGCGGTTGGCCGAGCCCGAGATGACTTCGAGAGTGGGTTGAAGCGTCAAGGCGTCGTGCAGGCCGGTGGTCGAGGCGTCTGCAATGACAGTTTGCAGCTCGTCTTCAGCCGCCGGCTGCTTTGACTGCCGAGGCGACCCGGTGCCAATTCCCGCCCCTTGGAGCTTCGCATCTGCAGGTTGACGGATGAGGGGCTGCTCCGAGGGTATCTTAGCGGAGGCTCTGTCAGGAATCGGTCTGGACTTGATCTCTTCACTCATTGGGCTCTTCCTCGACTGCCGGCTCCGACACAGCCTGGCGCGGACCGCCCATTGGAGTGGCGAATCCGCGCCAAGACTTGATCCTCGATCAGAGAGGGCGGGGACCGGCGATAATCGTTTCCGTCATTGGAACCACAACTGGCGCCGGCGAGCGTCTCATACGCCGGAGCCTCGGCCGATCAGAGATTCTCGATTGAAACCACCTGATCGGCCTGAAGCGTGACTTCCAGCTCTCCGCCTCCGATCCAGTATTCCCATTCCACATACTGTCCTTTGGGCTTCACCATGGTCGGACTTCCGAGCAGTTGAAGGACGTGCTGCGAGCTCATTCCAAGGTGCACTTGGGCGATGGCTCCCAGGCTGGTTGCGGGCTGAGGCGGCGTCTGAGGAGCAGTCATCTGGGGGACAGCCTGCTGCTGCGGCCTGCTCTGCATCTCACGAGCAGGAGTTTGGGCTCGGGGGGCCACCGTCCCCGGTGGACCGGCCTGCGGGGGAGGGGGCGGTTCATTACGGCTGCACCCGCTGAGAAACCCCGCCACGGTAAGAAGCACCGCACAGGCGACGATGCTCGCACAGGCCGGATGTCTCTTTGTCATGTCAACTCCTTTTCCCACGAAGGCTCATTTCCCATTCAGACGAAGGGGTCGCTCCGTACGCCCCTTGCAGCCGTCGGGCGTTGCGGTACCGGCATTCGTACCGGCTGGTCGCGTGCCAATGGTTACGACCCAGATGGAATCGTCTATGACCAAAAGGAGATGGAGCTCAAAGAGTTGCAGATATTATCAGGGATTACGGGTACAGTTGTCAACGGACAGCCGACACGCTCAGCCTGCCGGGCTCAAACACCGAGACCTCCCCCACGCGTCACAAAGCCCCATTGGGAATCCGCTCAGTCGAAGTCGGCGTAGATTTCACCAAGGTCGATGCCTCCAAGGGTTCGTTGCGCTTCCTCCCGCCGGATGGACCAGAGGGCTTCGTGAAGGTCGGGCGACCCACACCCGTCGCGGATGGCGGCGTACGCCTCGATGAAGGCCGCCAGGCGATCCGCGGCTTTCACGAGCTCCCCGTCTCTCGGGGAGTAGCGGTCCTCGTTGTAATGGGCGTTGATCGTGTCGCTCGTCAGGTGGACCCGCTCGCCATCCAGCAGTGCGACGCTTTCAAACTCCTCCTCGGAATAAAGCTTGAGGTCGGGAATCCAGCTTTTCGGAAGGAGGCTGTAAAACTCTTGCTCCATCATTTCCTTTTCATATGCTTTGATCAGGGTATCGAGGCCCTCGATGGATCGTTTGACGGGTGAAATGATGTCGCGGGTGAGGACTTCGGGAAGGTCATGGAAGAGTCCTGTAAAGAAGTTGTTGATGACGCGCTTCCGGCAGGCGCCGACCTGGAGCGAGAGGAAGTAAGCGATACAGGCGACGAAGAGGGAATGCCCCAGCACGGAGGTTCGAGGCGTTCGGTGCACGTTGGCCCACCGGATCTGGAAACGGAGCTGGCCGCACAGATCGACGAAACGCGTCGAGGCTGCATCCTCCCGGATCAGGGTAACGCCCTTGAGGTCATTGAATGCGCTCTGGGCCGTCGTGAGGCGCTCGTGAATGGCCTGCATCTCGAAGCCAAGGGGATTCATCCGGTAGAGAATCTCAAATTCCCATCGAGTGGCCGAGATATGAGCCGCGTTCAGGATCCGACGAGGAAGCGTGCTTTCCTCTTCCTGGAAATACCGGCAAAACCGTTCCTGAAACGCCGCGCCGAGCGGCGACAGGACGGGGCGCAGCTGCTCGAAAACCCATGCGTTGAGGCGTGCGTAGCGAGCCGGGTCGGACTTGATCTTGTAATAAATGGGGGGTTTGAGGTCGGTCAGCACCACACGCTGGAGGAGCTCGAACATTCCGCCTTCGATGACCCGGGTCCAATCCACGGCCGTGTGCTCCTCCTCCCACTTCCCGATGAAGTATGCCAGGACCATCTTGTGGGCCTGCTTGTCGAGCTCGATCAGGTCCACGGGGCGGATCTTGTCGTTCCATCGCTGCATCGTTGCCGCGCTGAACAGTTTCAAGAGGAGGGCTTTGCGCAGCACGGGTGACCTCCCGTAGGCGTCGGGTTGCGGAAAGGACGGATAGCTGCTCACGCTGAGCTGACTTGCGCGCGACTATACCACAAAAACCCACGCGGGCTTCTCCCAGTTCATTGGAGAAGTGAAATGTGTTAGCATCCGGCTGACAAAGGAATGAATGCAATGGCTGGCATGGAACGACCCCATTGGGGCCACAAGGTTTTTGCGGTGGGTGATGTCCACGGGTGCTTCAAGAAGCTCGAAGCCCTGCTGGGGCGGCTGCCCATCGACGCGGAACAGGACGTTCTCGTTTTTTTAGGCGACTACCTCAACCGGGGACCCGATTCGAAGCAGGTCATCGACCTGCTCCTCGACGCGAGGCGCCGGGTTCGCCGCTGTGTTTTTCTCCTGGGCAACCATGAGCATTGGCTGTTGGAGTATGCCCGTACGGGCGATCCGGACCTCCTGCGGGTCATCCGTCCCCTGGGAGTGGAGCCAACGCTTGCGAGCTACGGGGAGGAGTCGATTCGATCGCTGCGCGACCTGTCCTTTCTGCCGCTCGAGCACCGGGCGTTTCTTTCGGAGCTGCAGCCCTACTACAAGCTCGGGCCGTACCTGTTCACCCATGCAGGCGTCATTCCGGGCGAAGATTTGGAAAGCTGCTCACTCGACAGGCTTCTGACCGTGCGCGAGCCGTTTCTGAGCTCGGAGGCGCCACTGGGCTTCATTGTCGTCTTCGGACACACGCCGTTTGAAACCCCCTTCGTCACCCGTGACAAAATCGGAATCGATACCGGCGCCGTCTATGGCAATCTGCTCACGGCCGTTGAACTGCCCCGTCTTCGCTTCTACCACGCTTGAACGGCTCGCGAGCGGCCTCGTGGATTCTCCTGTCCAGGCTGTCCACCGGGAGAGGCTTCGTCAAATAGTCGAAGGCGCCGAAGCGCATGCCCTGCATGGCATCCTTGATGGATTCCCTGGCGCTCAGCAAAATCACCTCCACCGCCGGCGAACGCTCTTTAATGCACTTCAGGACCTCGAGGCCGCTGAGTCCCGGCATGCAAACGTCCAGGACAACGACATCCATTTCCGCCTTGTCGAGGAGAGACAGGGCGGCATGACCCGACAATGCCGTCGTGACGTTGAGGTTGCGCGCATTCAAACGTTCTGCGAGAACACTGGCGAATGGTTCTTCGTCATCAACCAGCAAGACTCGAATACTCATCGAATTGCTCTCCTCGTTGGGTCGTGCCCGTGCCATGGATCACAACAAGAGTCCGTCCGAGCGACGGCCGGCCCCAGCATGCAACCGTTCGCAACCCGGGCGCTCGATGCGGACAGCAAGTTTACGCCGGGTTATGGCCGAAGCTCTCCAGCGCATAGTCTCCTTCCAGGAAGGCTTGAGCGACTTTGCGCGGAGCCGCGTCGTCGCTCATGGTGGCGTCGAGCAGGCGGCTGAACCCGAGCAGCCTCCCGATCATCACGAGCCTCTCGGCGGTTTCTTCTCGACTGGTTTCGGACAGGGTTGCATTGACCAGGTCTCCCTGCTGGTCGGTGAAGAAGTGATGCTCGCCCAAAACCTCACTCACGAACCGGGCGCGGCGCTCTCTTTGGACGCCTGTCGTTCCTCCGCCTTTGAACCGGAATCGAATGTAGTTTTCTCGGGGGTTCGCGCTGCACACGGCATCGACCATGGTGAAGTGGTAGTCGACGCGCGCATTGAGATTCAGGTAATCTCGCGTGATGAGCGCGTAGTTCGGACTGCCCACCTCCCGCGCGCTCCTCGCATCGAGCATGGCTCTCGACAGGAGTCCGGAGAGGGCGGCTCCCGGAGGCGGTTGGCCCCATCGGAGCCCCGGCGTGGCGATCCCGTCGCATAGAGCCAACAGAGGGGCCGAAAGCACGTCTTCGAGGCGAATCTTGAAGCGATCCTTGCCCGGGACGATGCCGCCCCCCAGATCGATCACCAGAAAATGGAAGGGCAATCCGTCCTCCAACCGGTGCGTCAGAATATCCGATTCCTCGCAAACGGCGTCTCCCACACGGAACATGGCGAGCACGGCCATCTCATGGGTGTAGCGGATGATGTCGTGCAAGGAGCGGCATTCGTGGATGGAAAAGGTTGGACCGTAGGCATCCGTCAGGTTCAGCGGTTCGATGAGCTCACGGAGCCGCGCCGCCTCCGGAGTGACGACTTGAGCCTGCGGCTGACGGTGGCTTTCGGCCGCCTCCCTGCTCCTGTGCAAGGCTGCCGCTTCGGACCAAACTTCCTCCGGCGCTTGGTAAATGACGGCCGAGTCCGCATCCAGAATAACCCACTCGCCGTTTTGAAGCATCTCCGTGGCCCTGCCGGCTCCCGTGAGCATCGGGCGGCAGATCTCGCGGGCCACGCAGGAGAGATGATCGGCCGGGTTTCCGAGGTCCACGACGACGCCCTCGAATTCGGGGAGCCAACCGGCGGCGTCCACGAGGCTCTGATGGAGCACCAGGATGCTCGGCGATCGCCGTTCCTTACGCCAGGAGTCGATGTCCTGCTTCGAATGCACGATGGTGACGCGACCGACGCAGCGGCCGGGGGATGCCGTAACCCCACCCTTGAGGACGGGCTTCCCGCGAGCCGCACTCAAGGCCTCCCGGGCTTTTGCCGCGAGGCGGATATCCCGCGACTGGAGAATAAAGATCTCGCCGTCGTCGTTGACAGCCCACTCGATGTCCTGGGGCTTCCCGATGAGGCTCTCAATCATCCGCCCGTAGCGAACGAGGCTCACGGTCTGCTCTTGGGTCAGCACGGGGGCGTTGCGCTCTGCGTCTGCAACGGGCTGCTCTCTCAGGCCGCCGCCCTCAAGCGCAACCGCTCGGTGCGTCTTCGCGGCGACCTGAGCCCATTCGTGCATCGGCTTCCAATCCGGGAAGTCGCGCGCGGGACGATAGAGGTCGGCGGGCGCACTGCCGTTCACGGCCAGGATGCCCAACCCCGGGACCGCGTTCATGAGCATCCGACCGTTTTCAGGAGCCGTGGGGTCGACGGTGAACAGGCCGCCCGCGGCGTGCGCCGGCACCAGCACCTGGCACAGCACGGCCATGTCATGGCTCGACGGAGAAAGCCCGGCGTGGAGTCGATACGCGATGGCCCGGGCGCTGTAATTGCTCGCGATGACTTCCTTGAGCGCCGTAACCAGCGAGTCAAACGTGGTGACGTTGAGCACGCTCTTGAACTGTCCCGCAAAGGAGTGCTCGGGCCGATCTTCAACCAGGGCGCTGCTGCGGACGGAAAACGCGTGGCCCCCCGCACTCGTCAAACGCGCATAGCTGCTGCGAAGGTCTGCCTCCAGCGCAGCGGGCAGCCCGGCTTCAAGAATGAGGCTTCGCACCTCCTCTGCCTCGCTTTCGAATGACGCGCTTCCCGCCGGGGCGTTCTCGAATCGCTGCAATCGGCGGCGAATGGCTGTTTCCAGGCCGTTTTCCGTAAGCAGCTCCTTGCACGCGTCCACAGTCACCGCGAAACCGTCCGGCACCGGAAATCCGGCTCGTTTCAAAATCCCCAGGGTCGCCGCTTTGCCGCCCACGAGCCCCCGGTACTCGCCGTTCAGGTCACTCAGCGCGATGCAGCGCGGAGCGTGGGACGGATGTGCCAGCATGGAAGTCAGGGCCTTGCGGATCGAGGCCGTCAGGTGATCGTGCCGATCGTAAAGGGAGCCGTAACCGTTTGCGGCGAGGCGATTCAAACCGTCGATGAGCTCATAGGTCACATCGAGCAGCTCTTCCGTTTCGTCGGAGAGAGCCTCCCGGGATGCGAGGGGCGACAGCAGCATCTGATCCACGGACCGGAGCAGATCCAGGGCGAGCTCGTTGTGCGTGAGCAGAATCCGAAACGTGTGGTAGCGCGCCTTCAGCTCGTCCAGGACCTCGTTCGCACGCTCACGTCGTCTCTCCCTCCAACGGTCATAAAGGGTCCGCAGCACGTTAACCATCCGCGGCCTCCTTTTTCTGGCAGAAGGTCCGCCCCTCGCCGGCGCTTTGTTTGAACAGCGTGATGAATTGCTCGATTTTCTCTTCGGATGTCATGGACAGATCGAGCTGGCGCGTGAACCCCGTCAGCTGTCCGAGGGTGATGAGGGCTTCTGCGACTTCGTCGTGGGAGGCGATTTTGAGCTTTCCAACGACGAGATCCCCTTTGACCATCACCTTGAATCGAAGCTCTTCGAGGATGGTCTGAATGAGCCGGGCTCTCAGGGCGCGCTTCCGTTCATCGCCAAAGCCTCCGGCGAAGCGAAAGTAGACGGTGTTCTGATTGATGTTGTCTCCGAGGGTGCTGTCGATGACACTGAAATGATAGCCGAGCCTCAGCCCGAGGTTCATGTAGCTGGCGCCGACAATGGCATGGTTGACTCCGGAATATTCCGCCGGGGTCGTCATGGCCGCAAAGGTCCGGTCGAGACCGGAAAAGATGTCTCGCAGCCTGAAGGCGACAGGGGCGCAGCTCCACATTTCCTTCAAGGTCAGGCCGCGAAGGAATTCCCGGAAGGGAACGGACGTCACATCGTCAACGGCGAGCACCTTCGAGGTGGTTTCGCGGATGCCTCCGCCCAGGTCGACCACGACTATTTCTGCGGGAATTCCGAGATCGATGCTTCTTGCCTGCAGGTTGTCCGCGCCATGGGCGTATTCCCGGATGTGAAGGAGCTCTTCCACGGAGCGTTCGTGTGCGAAGTGGATGAGGTCATGATACGTGCGGCAGTTCTCCTCGGAGAAGTTGGGCGAATCGGGATCGATCAGGTCGAGGGGCATGATCCAGCGCAGCAGGCTGCGGAGTGTCGCGTATTCGGGGTCGGTGGGGTAAAGCTCGGACCCGCACTGGCCGCAGGGCAGCAAGGACTCGACGACTCCCGCGAAAACGGACTGCTCCCCGGCATCCAGGGTTACCTCGGCTCCATCGGGAATCCGCGCGAGGGCCCCGGTGGCACCGAATACCGCCGGGATGCGCAGCTCCCGGGCGACAGTCGCAAGGTGTCCGATCGAGCTGCCGATCTCGGTGACAATCCCCGAGGCCCTGCGGAGGATTAGACTCAGCCTGGGGCTCGCGGCGTGCACGATGGCGATCCCGCCATGAGGAAAGTCCTGGAGGTCGCTATCATCCGCGACGTGGACGGCGCGCCCCGCAACGACCCCCGTCTGAACGGTTTCTCCTCCGGTGAGCAGGACGTCCGCCCTCGGAAGAGCGTCCTCGGTCCCACACACGGGAAGACCCTCATCGAGCATTCCATCGGAAATGCGGACGTCGAGGAGAATGGGGCGATCCGAGTCGCCTCTCGCCCACCGGATTTCCTGCATGCAGCCCACCATGCGCTCAATGGATAGAGTACTCTCGGCAAGTGCCTGCAGGAAGGCTGGCTCAAGGAGTGACGAGCCTCGAAGGAAGCGCCGGGAGGTCCGCTCGAGAGCCTTCGCGCTGCTCGGGCGCGCGTCGTTGGCTCCGGATGCGGGTCGGTCCGTCTGCACAAGCTCGAAGGGGTAGATCCTTCGCACCAGGAAGCGCTCGGAATCCTGTGGAGGATCCAGCGGGGCCGCCGTGACGCTGAACAGTCCCGAGGAGAAATGGGGTGAGGCCAGGCTCTTGATCGATCCGGCCACCACGGCGGGGACGGCCTCATGAATCGCGAGGGCGACCGATGTGTTGGATTCGGACCCGTTGGTTTTCAAAACGTATTCGGTGAGGGCGCTTTTGCAGGCGGCGAGAACGTTCTCGGGCAAGACGCGCGTCACGCCTTCAAGCTCCGGGAAGCTGCCGGGTGGGCCTCCCGCCGGGCAGGCACGAACCGAGAGGTGGCTCAAGGCAGGCCGTCTTGCCCTCAGCCTGTCTAGCTCTTCCTGGATGGCGGTCTCCATCTCATGCGGCCAGGAGGCGTCTTCAATCGCCTTGGCCACGTCCTTTCGATTTGCGGTTGGAATCGCCGCTCCGTCGATTCCATTCGCTTCCATAAAGCGCCGACATCCGGTGACGGTGACCGCGAAGCCTTCCGGGGCCTCGATGTCGAGGCGTGCTTTCGCCTCGGCGAGGCAAACGTTCAACGCGCCCACGAGCGGCTCCATTTCCAGGCTCAGCGCGGAGTAAGGCAGGGTCAGGCTGTTCGCAAACGGTCCCAGGCCGCCGCCAAGAATGTCGTCGAGAATGGACTTGATGTGCTGGAACCGGTCGTAAAGGCTCAGGTACCCATTCTTCGACATGGCATTGATGCTGTAGACCACCTGGTAGGTCAGGGAGCTTAACTGCCGAACGGAGCGCTCGAGAAAAGCGCGGTCGAAGATATATTCTCCCCCCAGGGCCTGCTCCATTTCGGCCATGAGCTCCAGGACTCGGGTGTTGAGCTTCTGGATTCGCTGGAATTTGGAAAACAGCGATCGGATGGACTGGAGTCCCTGAGCCGTGGCGGATCTTTCCCGCTTGAGCCGAAAAAACGGAAGCCGCATGGCGATCCTCACCTCCATGTCCCCGAATGCCGTAAGCACGACAGGACGCTTATTTGTTGCCTGTCGCCTTCCACCCAACACCAAAGATCAAGCCACTCCCGCGCGACGCCGCTCACCCAGCCGACGAACCGTATCCAAAATGTCGCTCAGTTTGAACGGCTTGGCCACGAAATCAAACGCGCCCTTGGTGAAGGACTCCTTGGCGGTTTCCGGCGTCGCGAAACCCGTGATCACGATCACGTTGGTCTCGGGCCGGATTTCCTTCACACGCATCAGCAGGTGCATGCCGTCCGTCCCCTGCATCTTGAGGTCCGTGATCACGATGTCGAAGGACTTTTGTTCGATCCGGGCCATGGCGGAGTCGCTGTCCGTGAAGGTCTCCACCTCATAGCCGGCTTTCTGGAATGCCGGTTTGAGCCGTTTGCACACAATGGGCTCATCATCCAAGATGAGAATCTGCATCCTCTGGGCTCCGTTGTCGGGCCGTTCCAGAGCTGTCATGGCACACCTCCGTCAGTGGTTGGATGCGCTGAATGAAATCCTCAAACGAGCGGGTGATCTGATCGTCGCTGCTCATGCTCACGTCGAGCTGGCGCGTGTAGCCGATCAAACCGCCCAGAGCCTTCATTTTCAAGCACATCCGTTCCTTTGAAATCTTCTTCAATCTGCCCACGACCAGGTCGCCGTGAACTTCAACACGAAAGTCGAGGTGCTCCAGGACTTGGGCGATGAACCTCGCCCGGCGGGAACGGCGCCTGAAATCCGTTACCCCCCCGAGAAATCGGAAGGAAATGTAGTTGTCGTTCGGTAGGTCTCCAATGTGAGCATCGAGCAGGTTGAAGTGGTAACCGAGCTTGAGGTTGAGATTCATGTATTCCTTGGAAACGACAGCCAGGTTCCTGCCGCTCTTGCCCGGAATGGCAAGCGAGGAGCTGAACGTCCGAGTAACGCTCGACATGAAACTGCCCAGATCGATGGAAACGGGGTTGGTGGTCCACATCCCGGATTCCGAGAGCCCGTCCAGAAGGGATTTTAGCGGAATGGAGAGGATCTGCTCGCTGTGCAGCGTTTTCGCGTTCTGGGCGGCACATGTCCCTTCGTCGATGTCGATGACCATGAGACCCAGCGGGATGTCGCTCTCGAGCCGCATGGGCATTCTATCATGGTATTTCTGGTAATTCTCACTGAGATCGATGAGCTTCTCGACGGCCCGCTCATGGGCGAGTCGAACGATGTCGTGATAAGTGCGACATCGGCTCGGCTTGAATTCCTCGCTGTGCGAGTCGACCAGGTTCAGGGGACTGATTTTTTTCCACAGCCGTCGCAACAGCCGGTATTCATAGGATTCCTCGAAGATCTCCTGCTCGGTCAGCTCAAAGCGGCTCAGCTCGTTGATGGTCCCCCGGTAGACGGTATTCTGGGTCGCGTCGAGCGTGATTTCGTCCCCCGTCTTGAGGAGCTGTGTGGCGATCCCCGTGTTCACCAGAGTGGGGACCCGATATTCCCGGGCAAGGGCAGCCATGTGGCCTGTGACGGATCCCACGTCGGTGATGATGCCGCTGGCCTTGCGCATGATGCGACCGTACCGCGGCGACGTGTACTGGGCAACCAGGATCGAGCCGAACGGGAAGCTCTTGAGGTCCTCGTCGTTGCGCGCGACATACACCTTACCGGACCCGACGCCTCCCTGGACGACGATGCCCTCGCGCGAGAAGATCAGTTGCGCCGACCGGGTGGCCGCATCCAGGGCGGGCAGAGAGTGGGGTCGGGCCCGCCGCATGTTGAGGGGGCGGGATTGGAGGATCGAGAGATTCCCGTGCCGGTCAAAAGCCCACTCGATGTCCTGGGGCCGCTTGTAATAGCGCTCGATGGTCATCGCCGCCTGGGCGAGCTGCTCCACCTGAGCCTCCGAAAGACTCGGCGCGTCGCGTAGATCTTCGGGGACCGGTGTCCAGGTCGTCCCCTGCTTGGCATCCGGAACGACCATGCGTACTTTGTGGGCGATGTCGCGGGAGCGAACCCGATAGGGCGGAGTGCGGTCGACCACCAGCGTGTCCGATTCGGCCAGACCCTGCACCACGGCGGTTCCCAGACCCCAGGCGGCACTGATGACCATGGAGTCCTTTTCGGCCATAAGCGGCGCATACGTATACATGGCGCCGCTCGCTTCCGTCTTGACCATGAGCTGGAAACCAACGGCCATGGCCATTTCGTGCTCCTGATAGCCGCGCCGGATCCGGTAGAGCCATGCCTGCGGCGAGTAGGCGCTGGCGACGACCTGGCGGTAGGCGTTCAAGATTTCACCCGCCGGGACGTTGAGGATCGTTTCATACTGTCCGGCGAAGCTGTCGTCGCTGTCTTCATCCCAGGCACTGCTCCTTACGGCGAAGGTCAGCGTGCGGCCCTGGTGCCGATTCGAGAGGATGTCCAGCATGGCGCTCAAATGGGAAACCGCGATCTTGGGGACCGGAGCGTCGAGGATGCGTCGGCGCACGTCCGTGCTGATGGCCTCCAAGGCCGCCTCGTTCTTCCTGTCCCACTGCGCGAGCGCTTTTTCGATGATCTTCGGGAGGCCATTGACTTCCATGAAATCAAAGAAGGCCTTGGTCGTCACAACGAAGCCATCCGGTGTGGACAAGCCCAGAAGGTTGCGGATGTCGCCGAGGCTGGCGAACTTGTTCCCGACTTCTTCCTTGTGGTCGGCGGTGAGCTCATCGAGGAGAATGGCGGGTCTCACCATCGGGAAAGCGTGGCGCCCGGAAAGCTCCTCCTGGATTTCATGATGAATGCGCTCGAAAGCCGTCAAGAGCCCGACATTGTCGGATTGGGTCAGAATGCACAGGTCTGAGATCAGCTTGTAGACCAAATCCGTCACCCGATCGCAGACGTCCAGAATGTACTGGCGGTCGAAAACGTACTCGCCCCCGAGCTTGTCGCTCATGTCGGCCATGAGCTCCAAGATCCCGTTGTTCCGTTCGAGGATGCTTTTGAATTTTTTGAAAAGCACGGCGAACGGAACCGGGGGCTTGGGGGGAGACCAGAAACAGAACAGCTCTTTGAGACCATCGAGGACGTCCATGGTGTGGCTCTCTAATGGGCCCCCTTGCTTTGGAACACCAGGCCAATGGCAAGGCCGGCCAGAATGGCGATGACGGTGGCCAGGACGCCGTACAGCGCCGAATGTCCGAATGCCAGGCTGGCCAGCATGGCAGGAAAGCCGACCAGCGTAACCGTCACCGGCTGCTGGGAGCGCGCCACGATTTGACCATTGCTGATCGCGGCAGCCTCCACCAGGTAGTCGCCGGGAGTGAGGCGAGATGGAATCGGGATCGTCGCCGTGAAGGCTCTAACCGCGCCCGTGGCGGAACCGTAGGTGACGTTGCCGACACTTTCCCGGTACAGCCCTTCCCCTTGTTTCAAGCGAAGGAGCTCCTCCAGTGCCGTCTTCCGGTCGATCCCCTTGGAATCGACCCGAGCGGAATCCTTGATCCCGGAAAGCCCCAGCCCCTTGATGGCAGATCCATCCCCGCTGCCGCCCAGGCTCTCCAAGTCGACTGCCGAGCTCACCAGGCAGACGCTCGGCACATTCTTGAAGATGAGGGAATCCAGGTTCATCCACATGATGCCGAAAACCTTTCCCCGCTCCTTCATGTGCAGGTCGCAGGTGGCGCCCAAGAATCGAAGGACCACTTGACTGTCCGAAGGAGCCGTTCCCGATACGCTTACGGACGTGCCGTCATAGAAAGCGTCGATGCTCAGCTCGCTCGGCGTTACGGTCATCTTGATCGAATCGGCCGCGAAAGCCGGGGTGACGGCCATCAGGAGCAGCAGTGCCGCAGCGGCAATACCAAGTCGTTTCATGGCTTAGTGTCCTCCCACATAGGCGAGCAAAACGTCGGGGCGGGCCAGGAGCTGGTAGAGCATCTTGACCATCACGATGAGGACCAGGGAAGCGAGCAGGACCTTCAGCTGGTCTCCATGGAGCTTCCGGCCCACCTTGGCGCCGAGCTGGGCACCGATGGAAGACCCGATCAGCAGCAGCAGGGCCAGGATGAAATCCACCGTGTGGTTCTCCCATGCCTGCATGATCGTGACGTTGATGCAGGTGAACAGGATCTGAAAGAGGCTCGTTCCCACCACGACGTGCATGGGCATCCTGAGCAGATACACCATCACGGGGACCATGATGAAGCCGCCCCCCACGCCCATGATGGCCGCGAGCACGCCCACCAGGACCCCGAGGACCAGAGGCATCAGGATGGACAAGCGGACTCCGGAGCGCTTGAATTCGACCTGCCAGGGGAGGCTGGTGACAAGACGCGCGTAAACCGATTCCTTTTGAACCTTCCGGGCAGGGGCGTCGATTTTCTGCTTTCGCATGGATTGAATGCTCTCGACCATCATGTAACCGCCGATCCCCCCCAGCATGATCACGTAAGTCACGTTGATGAGAAAGTCGGCATTGCCGAGCGCCCGAAGCAGCTTGATGAGCTGGACCCCCGCAGTGCCGCCCACCACGCCGCCGATCAGAAGGAGCCAGCCCATTTGGAAGTCGACGTTTCCAAGCCGGAAGTGGGCCAGCGTCCCGGACGTCGAAGCCCCGACGATCTGATTGGAATCCGAAGCGGCGGCCACGGTCGCCGGAATACCCATCATGATGAGCAGAGGCGTCATCAAAAACCCGCCGCCGACTCCAAAAATGCCCGAAAGCAGACCAACAGCGCCTCCGAGGCCCAGAATCGCGAGCATGTTCACACTATTTCCGGCTATTGGCAGATACAGATGCAGTGGAATTCCCATTGTCGTTGTCCTTGTTCAGACTGAGTGGCTGCGATTTCTTGGGACTGACCAGTTCAACCTTGCACTTGATCCGATGCAGTATCCTACGAATGCTCAGAGGTCCCCTCTCCGATGGACGATGCTCACCCTCCGTCGATTCGGCTACCAGCAGGGTGATCTTGTTGTGCTCGATGAAGCGAACGACCTCTTCCTCATAGTCCCCCTCGGAAATGAAGTACTCGACGGGAATCCCCTCGTCCTTGGCGATCTCGATCTGCAGCTCGAGCCGCTCCCGGACACTCGACGGATCCCGCGCGCCGGACACGCCCGCCGCCGCTTGGGCTGGAGGAAAGACCAGCAGGGCGTACACCTTGGCGTCGATCCTCTTGGCCAGAGAAATGACCCTAGACCAGGCTTCCCATCCCCCACGGTGGGCGCTCATGCTGACTAAGACTCGTTCCATGCCTCACCTCACTTGCGGTAACCCTCTAAGGCAAGGGAAATGCCAGGATGACAATATGCTGAAATTGCAGTATTTTCTTTTGACCTGTCCGCAATGACGGCGGTTTTCGGGGCGCTGTGTGTTTCAGTCTGAAATTGTGATCAAGTGCACGGACTGGTCGGATTCCAGATTGAAACGGCAATTTGAGGGGCGAGCCGGTGTGCGATCGGGCGGGGGAAATGGGGGGAGGCGTGGAATGATCCTTGCTCGCGAGCGAGGCTGAGTCTACGTTTGAAAAACCCGCAACCAGAGGAAACGTCATGATGCTTCGGCTTCACACCGGAATACGCTCCGCGTGGCAGGGCCTGCCCAAAATGAAGGTGCTCTTCAGCTCGATCAAGGGACAAATCTTCATCGTCTTCGCCGTGGCCTTCCTCTCCCTCATCACCTTGACGCTGCTGAATTTCTGGAGTCTATCGGTCGTGAAGGCCCGCCTTTTCCTCGGGGAGCGCTACTACGACCTGTTCAACAACATTCTGGAAGTGCGGCGCTTCGAGAAGAACTTTCTCCTCTATCGGGACAGCGAAAGTCTCCACGAAGGGACGGGCTACCTGAAGCAGATCGACGGGCTGGTATCGGAGCTTTCCGAAGACATCATCCAGGTGACGAGCCAGAAGACCCTCGATAGGTTCGTGGGGTCCCTGAAAGACTACGAGCAGATGATGAAGGGCTTCGAAGCGCAGGATGCCAAAGCCCGGAACGGCGAAGAGGCCCGTCAGCTGGGGAAGGTGCTGGTCGACTTCGCGGAGCAGCTGCTCAACACCAAGCGGGACCGGATCCACAAGGCCATCGTGCAGACCTCGCTCCTTCCCTTCGCTTTCTTGGTCGTGTTTTTGCTCTTGATGCTTCTGGTGGTCAAACTGATCTCCCATGGGCTGCTTCGGCCTCTCGGGGTGCTTCAGGGGACGATCCAGCGGGTGGCGAAAGGAGACTATCGGCCGACCTCGTACGAAGGGCTGCACACGGATGAGGTCTCCGGACTGATCGGAGCCTTCAACCGCATGGCCGAGGAAATCGAGGCCAATCAGGAGAACTTGCTGCAGGCGCGCAAAATAGCCGCCCTCGGGACCTTCACGGCGGGCATCGCCCACGAGCTCAACAACCCCATCAACAACATCCAGTTGACGGCGGAGACGTATCTGGAAGAATACGGCGGGCAACTGGACGCCGACGCCCGGGAAATGATGCGGGATATTCTCTCCCAGGCCGAGCGGGCGAGCGACATCGTGAGAAACCTCCTGGATTTTTCACGGACGGAGCGCCCCGCCTTCTCGAGCATCGACGCCATGGAGATTGTCCGCAGCACCGTGGCTTTGGTCAAGAACCAGATCATGCTCGCGGGAATCAAGCTCGACTTGGAGCTCATGGAGCCGCTGCCGCGCGTTCGAGGCAATCTTCGCAATCTCCAGCAGGTCTTCATGAACCTGCTCCTGAACGCCATCCAGGCCATGCCGGACGGCGGCGCGATTACGATCGCGGTAGCCGTTCATTCCCCGGATCTGGTACGCTTCGACATTGGAGACACGGGCGTGGGAATCAAGCCCGAGGTCCTGGATCATATCTTTGAGCCGTTCTATACGACCAAGAGCGTCGGAAGGGGAACGGGGCTTGGTCTGGCCGTGACGTACAGCATCGTGAAGCGGCACGGGGGGCGGATCGAGGCCAGGAGCGAGCTGGGGAAAGGAACGATCTTCTCGGTGTATTTGCCGATTGCCCGTGAAGGAGCAGGGGGGCCGGAACGGATTGGGGGAGAGACCGAATGCCGGTGCGAGTAGCGATTGTTGATGATGAAGTGGTCGTTTGCCGACGGTTGAGCCAGGCGCTCTCCAAGGACGGTTACGACGTTGAGGCGTTCACTGCGGGACGGTCGTTTTTGGAGCGCATGCAGGAGCAGCCGTTTGACGTGGTTTTCTGCGATTTGATGCTGCCGGATTTGAGCGGCTTGGACGTCCTTTCCGAAGCCAAGAGCATCCGCCGCGAGACGGAAGTCATCATCATCACCGGGTACGGGAGCATCGAAAGCGCCATCGAAGCTATCAAGGAGGGGGCGCACCACTACGTGACCAAACCGCTCAAATTGGCCGAAGTGCGGCTGCTGGCGCAAGGGGCGGTGGACAAAATCAATCTCCGCCAGGAGAATCTCCGTTTGCGGGAAGCCCTGAAAGGGGGAGGGGGGCTCAGTACGATCGTGGGCATCAGCCCCGTCATGAAAGAGCTTTTCGCCATGGTCCAGAGGGTTGCGCCCGTGGACTGCAACGTGCTGCTGCAGGGAGCGAGCGGGACGGGAAAGGCCGTGGTGGCTCGTGCCATTCACCAGCTCAGCCCGAGAAAAGACCATGCGTTTGTGTCCTTCAACTGCGGCGGATTCACCGAAGAGCTGATCAGCAGCGAGCTGTTCGGCTACGAGAAAGGAGCCTTCACGGGGGCGACGGCGACCAAGATCGGGCTGCTGGAATCCGGGTCCGGAGGAACGGTCTTCCTGGACGAGGTGGGCGAAATGCCGCTCTCCATGCAGGTCAAGCTGCTGCACGTCCTTCAAGACAAGTGCATCCTGCGCGTCGGCGGCGTCAAGCCGATCGATCTCAACATCCGGCTGATTGCCGCGACGAACCGGGACCTCAAGCAGGAGGTCGCCGAAGGGCGATTCCGGGAAGACTTGTTTTACCGGCTCAATGTGGTCACGATCGCGCTTCCCGCTCTGAAAGATCGCAAGGAAGACATCCCGCTTCTCGCCGGTCATTTCATGGAAAAGTATAGTCTTGCCTTCCGCAAGCCCATCACCGGGATTCAACCGCAGGCGATCCAGCTGTTGACCAACTACACGTTTCCCGGAAACGTTCGGGAGCTGGAAAACATCATCGAGCGTGCGGTTGCCCTCACCGACTGCGATACGATTCGCCCGCAGGATCTTCCCCAGGACCTCCAGCAGCTGGAGTTCGACAGCATCGAGGCTGAAGGGCTTATGTCCCTTGACGAGCTCGAAAAGCGTTACATCGCGAAAGTCCTGGAGCGCACGGGTTACAATAAGGCATTGACGGCCCAAATCCTTAACATCCCTCGAACCACCTTGTGGCGTAGGCTCAAAGAATACAACATGGAATAGTTATCAATAGCGCCACATCCTGCACCATCGGCCTACCACTATCGATCGGACCTATGGTAAGCGTCGGACCTCTTTCGGAGTCGAGGTGTCCTCCCCATAAAAATCCTTGTTGTCAAGCCGAATAATCGTAAGTATAAGCTCGGCGCGTACGGATTGCATTTTGCCAAGGCATGAATAAGTTACGCCTGACGCGGCCTCATCTGATGCGGACGAAGCGTGTGAGGGAGGGTCGAGGGGGGCTGCGGTATTTGGAGTGCGGCTTGGCTGATCTATCGCTAAAGCTGGTCGGCGTTCCGGACGATAATGTCCGGAAAGCGCTGTGGAGGGTCAGGAGATGAAACGGGGCAAAATCGTGTGGGCATTCGTGGTGGTGGGTCTGTTGCTGGCGATGCCCGGCAGCGGATTTGGCGACAGCGGCGATGCCATCGTCGGCGTTTGGAACACGGCTGACAACGATGCAAAAATAGAAATGTATCGGTGTGGAGCAGGCTACTGCGGTCGGATTGTCCATTTGGAAAAGCCTACTTACCCGCCGGATGACAAGCACGGCATGGCGGGGCTCCCGATGGTCGATCGGAACAATCCCAATCCTGCTCTCAGGAGGCGTCCCCTGATTGGCCTGACATTCATCGAGGGCTTCCAGTACCAGGGCGAGAATGTTTGGGATGGAGGCCGGATTTACAACCCGGAAAACGGCAAGATCTACAAAGCCAGAATCAGCCTTGCGGATGGCGACCACATTCTGTTCAGAGGCTATTGGGGAATCTCCCTGCTCGGCAGAACCGAAACATGGGTTCGGATTGCAAGCGATAACAACGCTGGAGCCTGAGGCGGCTTGCTTCCAACTCGTTCGCCGGTGATCCCGGCAGCCATGCCCCGCGTGGAGCCATCGACCCCCAGGCTCTTCGCGGGGCATTTCATTCAGCCCAGCCCAGCTCGCTGCCAAATCAAGACCCCGTCTCGATACACCTCCCTGACCCGATGGAAAGGAATGGTCACCATCCCGTCCAAGTCGGTCTCCAGCTGGAAAGAAAACCGGTTGCCCTTTTGGAGATGGATCCTTGCGAAGGGGACACGGACGATGCGCCGCTCCACGTGGTCCTGGTATCCGATCTCGAAGACTCCTTCGCCGAATGGTTTGTCCCAGTGAATTCGGCTTAGCAGTTCGTGGATGGGAACCACGGCGATCTCCTCGAGCCGGCCTGGGACCTCCGATCGCAAACTTTCGCCGTCATCTCAGGCCTTGCGGACCCGGCACGGGATATTGCTCAGGTTCGGAGTCCCGAACTCCTTGCCGAGCGCGTCGATGGAGGTGAGCATGTTGAAATTCGACCGCTGCCATCCGAACTGCTCGTCGGCTCTGCCTTCCGGGAACCACCATCCAAGAGCGGCGCTGATCACCTTCGGATGGACGATGTCTGTCACGCGTGCCCGCTGGATGATCCTGCCGTATCGGGTTTCGATGACAATCTCGTCGCCATCCATAATCCCGAGCGCAGCCGCGGTCTCAGGGTGAATCTCCGTCAGGGGATCGGGGCGCTTTTCCCTCAAACGCTCGACCCACCGGTAGGAGGAAAGCAGGAAGTAACGGCTCTTGGCACTGATCAGGAGGAGAGGATACTCCGGGCTCACCTCCTCAGGCAGCCCGGTATACTCCGGAAGCGGTTTCAGCTTGAACTTCTCAGCGGTGCTCAGCTTGAGCTCGACCTTTCCCGTGGGGGTTCGAAAACCCTTCTCTCGATAGAGCTGGAATCGATCGGGTCCCTTCAGGTATCCCTTCTGAACAAACTCCGCGTACGTCAACCCCGCCGGCCGAACCACGTCATCGAGAAACGCTTCGAAGTCGTCGTGCCAGAGATCCGGCGGCGAGATCCGCTTGCCCAGCTCGTTCATGATCTTCATGTCCGGCCAGCACTCCTCGGGGGGCTCCACGACCTTCGGACGGGCGAGAATCATGCCGTGCCCGATCCCGTAGTGCCCGATGTCATTCATTTCGTACTGATGGGCTACGGGCAAGACGATGTCTGCAAGAGACGCCGTAGGGGTCATGAAGATTTCCGATACCGCAACGAAATCCAATTCCATGAGCGTCTTGTAGGTGCTTACGCTGTCGGCCCAGGCCACGAGCGGATTCGTGCACATGCCGAAGTACCCCCGGACGGGGTACGGGCGGCCTTCCAGGACCGCTTTGCGAAAGAATGCCGGGGCCACGGTCATGAGCCTTGGGATGATGCCGTGGTAGGCGCCGATCATTTCTTTGCGCTTGTCCGGGATGAGGTCCGCCCGGACGAATTCCGCGAGCCCCATGATCTTGGGATCGTGAGCGTTGATATTGCCGCCGGGCACCTCGAGGTTTCCGCAGACGGCCATGAGGCAAACCAGGGAGCGCGTGGCATCGAAGGCGTTCACGTCGTGCTCGATCGCGTTTCCCCATTGCAAAGCGGCCGGCTTGGCAGCTGCGTACAGGCGCGCAGCGCGACGAATCAAGTCCGCATCGACCCAGGAGACTTCCGCCACCCGCTCGGGCGTGTAGTCCCGGACATGGCGAGCCAGGTCCTCGAACCCGACCGTATGCTGAGCGACGAATTCCCGATCGTAGAGCGACTCCTCGATGATCACGTGAAGAAATCCCAGGGCCAGTGCCTGGGCGGTTCCGGGCCTCAGCTGCAGCCACAGGTCGGCCCGTTCGGCCAGCTCCGTTCGACGGGGGTCCACCACGATCAATCGGGCGCCGTTTTTCAGCTGTTCCAGAGCGAGGCTGGCGATCTGCCCTTCTTCGCTGGTCGACAGAACGTTGCTGGCCCAGGAAAGAATGAGCTGGGTCGGATGGTGGAGATCGGCGACGGGGTAGAAGCCGCAGGTGTGAATGCCCGTGACTTCCCTCGGGGCGTGGCAGACATCCTGGGACGCGATGACGTTGGGCGAGCCGAACAGATTGGCGAGGCGGATCAGCACGAAATGCTCCAACCCCTTCGGCATGCCGACGCCGAAGCCCACCGCCCTTGCGCCATGCTTCTCCTTGATCCCAAGGAGATTTTCGGCTGTTTCACCCAAAGCCTGCTCCCAGGAAATCCGCTCCCACTTGCCTTCCCCGCGCTTACCGACACGACGGAGAGGATAACGGAGGCGGTCCGGGTGCGTCAGACGGTCGGCGGACACCCTGCCCTTGTGGCAGGTGTATCCGTGATTCAGAACCCCTTCCGGATCGCCCTTGACTTGGACAATCCGATTGCCCTCGACGCCGACGAGCAGCGCACAACCGCCGTGATCCATCCGCGCACAGTGGGTCTTAACCCAACGAGTGGCTTCCGCCATGGCACCAGACCTCCTTCGCATGAGCTTTGGGTTGGGTGAAGTCAGATCGAATTCGGGTTGATTATATGAAATCCGACCGCCTTATGCCATAGGGATGACGGGATGGCTTCTTAGAGAAAGGTGATGGGAGGCAACCCCTTGCGCCGCCGAATCGCTTCCAGCATGCCGACGTTGCCGGTCATCATGTTGTCTCCGAAAGGCGCTCCGAAGGTAATGGGAAGCTGTGAGGATTCCACCAGACGCCGCTTGGGGCCGGTGGCAATGATGGCTTGGACGTTTTCGAAGCCGACGGGTTTGCGCAGGTACGCCCCATGGCCCCCTTCGGCGAGAATGCGCTCATGATCCAGCTGGCCGTCCGCCAAGTCGCGGAGCAGCTCTTCCAGCTTCTCCACGGTGATGTCTTGCGTGTGGTATTCAAAGAAGCCCGCAAGCTCCTCCCCGATCAGCGCAGCTCCGACGGTGTGCGATGTGGCGATGTCGAGCACCAGGATCCGATCGCGCTCGAGGGCCTTTCTGTCCATGGAAGCGCCCAGAATCGCAGCGAACCCGCTGTCCATCACAAAAACTTCGCGCGCGGGAAGCAGACTGGCCGCTTGAACGATGGATTTCAAGCGATTGAGCGTCTCAGGGACTTCGGACGCTTCATACAGAACGCTTTCCGGACGGGGATTGCGATCCAAATGTTGTTTGTACAGGTTGTGGCGGTAGTCCAAATGAGACACGCTCTCCGGCGGCATGCCATGGTCCTGAGCGCAGATGGCGACGACATCGAAATCAAAGGGAACGCCGAAACCGGTAACGATCTGCTCCAGTCGTTCGATGGGAAGGTCGGTCAGGTGGATCGAGCGGTAGGCCCCCGAATGGGCGAAGCCTTCCGCTGCTTCATCATCAACGATCTGGATGCCCCACTCACGCACGCGGGTCAGATTGTGGCTGATGGTCATGGCCGCCGACGCAGTCATCAGGACCTTGGCGGATTGGGCACGATCCCGAAGAACGCTCGACAAGGCGCCTCCTCCCATCTCGCTCCCGGTCAGCAGGAGGTCTCCCGGCAGCCCCGCGGCATGCTCACTGGCCAGGGGGACCGGTGACTTGACGACGGCCTTGTAGTGCAGACTGGACCCGCTGTCGTAATAGAGGACGTCCATCGTTCCGGCGCCCACGTCGAGGAGGAGGTAACGCATATCGTTGTCAGCTGGCTTCATACCACAGTCACTCCTTTGAAGCCGGATCCCAGCGCGATGCCGGGCGGTGTGGGGGCGGACGTCACCTGGAGCCCTGGTCAGGCTGCACCGTTGGAAACCCAGGCGAATGCTTCTTCGATCGTGTAGAAAAGCTTTGTTGAGCGGGAATGTCCCGGGAGGGCCTCCTTCGCCGTCCGATAGAAGTCGGCCAGTTGTTCGGAGTGGTGTGACCCCACGACGATGGCAAGCTTGGATCGGGGAGCGCCCTGGTCGACCTTGGCGGAAGTCTGGGAAAAGGCCAGCAGCCCGGTGAAGCTCACGTGGGAAAAGTCCGCAAGCGACCCATCAAAAATCCCGTCGTAACCGACCACATCACCCTTCACCCAGACGTCCTCCTGATACGTCATCAGGTCGTCGTTGCTGATCACCCCCGTGGCGATGGCATGAACCAATCGTGTATTTCTGTCGATCGTGACGGTGATGGGCATGAAACACCTGAACGTGGACGGCTAGTGCTCGGTCAACTTTGTTTCGCAAGGTACACCCCCCCTTGATTCCCCCCTCGAGGAGGTTGCGGGGTGTTCTCCTGCCCGGCACAACTACTTTGACGGAGCAGTAGCCCTGCAAAGCAGGACGTGGCGAGCAGACCTCCCGACGCAGTCTGAGCCGTATGCGCATCGTGGTGCACCCTGGGATCGAATCGTGCAGATTATGGGAAACGACCGGGAAATTGTCAATGGACAAGGCAGCGCGTGGGGCGCAAGCCCGGGAGACTCTTCGCAGCAGTCGTGACCGGTTTCGGGTGGCAGGCACGACACTGGAACGGGTCGTGGACCCGAGGCAAAAAAAGGCTTGCGTCCGAACTGGAAACTGGATATACGGTTTGCGTTTCCAGAGTGCTCAATCGTTACGACGTGCGCGATTGGGCGTCGGGCTCGAGCGGCCGGTCATCTTGCCGGATGTGGATTGAGCCAGGGGCGACGCGTGCGGCGAAAGCCCCGTAGCCGCCTTTTTGAGAGTACAATCCAATGGATAATGAAATGCGTGCCCCCCAGGCAAGGCGTCGAGGCGAGCCCACCGCGTCTGGATCACCCGTTCGGGACCGGATCGTCAGCGGAGCGAGACGCCACTTCTTCACCCATGGTCTTCGTTCGGTCACCATGGACGATCTGGCCAAAGAGCTCGGGATGAGCAAGAAGACCCTCTACGCCCATTTCCCGAGCAAGACCGTATTGGTGGAGGCCATCCTCCTCGACAAGTTTCGAGACATCGAGGAAGAGCTCGAGCGCATTACCTCCGAGCTGTCCGCTGATGTTCCCCTCGCGCTGCAGCAGTTGCTGGCGTGCTTTCAGCGTCACACGGATGAGATCCATCCACCGTTTTTCAGGGACATCCAGCGGGAGGTGCCGGGAATGTTCGAGCTGGTCGAGATGCGCCGCCGAGCCGTGATCCAGCGTTATGTTGGACGGTTCCTGGCCGAAGGGTGCCGGGCGGGCATCATCCGAGACGACATTGCGGTCGAGATGATGGTCGAGATCCTGCTCGGGGCAGTTCAGGCGATCATGAACCCGCCCAAAATGGCCGAGTTGGGGCTCACGCCCAAGTCGGGATTCCTGGCGATCATCACTGTTTTTCTCGAAGGGGTGGTCACCGCACAGGGGAGATCGAGGCGATGATCGGGATGACGATTCGCTCTTTGGCCCTCGTTCGGGCGAAGATTGCTCCGGAAAGCTCTCGCCCGGGAGCTGGAATCCATATGCTTCGACGGCTTGCTTGCTGCGTGCTTGTGGCTGTGACGGGCCTTGCCTGCGGCTGCACACGTCAGCCATCCGATAAGGTCCAGGGATATGTCGAAGGCGAATTCGTTTATGTCGCCTCACCTTTGGCCGGGACGCTCCAGACCCTGCACGTGCGGCGCGGAGGCCAGGTGAAGGAGGGCGATCCCCTCTTCAGCCTGGACAACACGCCCGAGAAGGCTGCGCGGGACGAAGCGGAGCGGCGGATGGCTCAGGCGCGGGCGACTCTGGAGGATCTGAAGAAAGGCAAACGCCCCACGGAGATCGATTCGATCGAGGCACAGCTCAAGCAGGCGCGCGCGGCCCTGGTGCTCTCGGAGCGCGAATACGCCAGGCAGGAAAAGCTGACACGAACCCCGGGGGCCAGCTCGGAGCAGGATCTGGACCGAGCCCGCGCCACCAGGGATCAGGACAGCCAGCGCGTCGCGCAGCTCGAAGCCGATCTCAAGACGGCGCGGCTCGGCTCCCGGACCGACCAGGTCGCGGCTGCCGAGGCCACCCAGCGGGCCCAGCAGGCGGTGCTGGCCCGGGCAGAGTGGGAGCTTTCCCAGAAGGCCCAGTATGCACCGAAGGACGGCTTGGTCTTCGACACGCTTTACCGGGAGGGCGAATGGGTGGCGGCGGGCCGTCCCGTCGTTTCACTTCTGCCCCCTCAGAATATCAAGGTCCGAGCCTTTGTTCCGGAAACACGGGTTGCCGCCATTCAGCCCGGTGATCCTGTTCAAATCGTGGTGGACGGTCTGAAGGACCCGGTCGCCGGCACGGTGAGCTTCATTTCGCCCCGGGCGGAATTTACCCCGCCGGTGATCTACAGCCTGGAGAGCCGGGGCAAGCTCGTCTTCATGGTCGAGGCGGTGTTCCCCCCCGAAGCGGCGGTCAAGCTGCATCCGGGACAGCCCGTCGATGTTCGATTCGGGTCCTGAGCCATGACGAACGATCTCGCCATCGATGTGCGCGGCATGACCAAGCGCTTCGGAGACCTCACGGCCGTCAACCAGATCGACCTCCAGGTCCATACGGGTGAAATCTGCGGCTTTCTGGGGCCGAACGGGAGCGGCAAGACCACCTTCATTCGTATGCTCTGCGGGCTGCTGCGCCCCGACGGGGGAAGCGGGACTTGCCTCGGCCTTGATGTGATTCACGAAAGCGAGCTCATCAAGCGGCAGGTCGGCTACATGACGCAGCGCTTCAGCTTTTATGAAGATCTGAGCATCGCTGAAAATCTTGATTTCGTGGCGCGTCTTTACTCCATGAAGAATCGTCGTGAGGCCGTGAACGAAAGTCTGGAGCGGCTCGGACTCACCAAACGGCGCAATCAGCTGGCCGGGGAGCTGTCGGGGGGCTGGAAGCAGCGCCTCGCCCTCGCGGCCTGCATGATCCACCAACCGCGGCTTCTCCTGCTCGACGAGCCCACAGCCGGAGTGGATCCCAAGGCGCGCCGGGAATTCTGGGAGGAGATTCACCGCCTGGCTGACGAAGGACTCACCTTTCTGATTGCCACCCATTACATGGACGAAGCCGAGCGCTGCCACCGATTGGCCTTTATCCTGTATGGCGATCTCCTTGTCACGGGAACGGTTTCAGAGGTGGTCCGTCAATCCAATCTGACGACCTGGGCGGTGACCGGTCCGGATCTCATGCGGCTCTCCGAACGTCTCGTGGAATCTCCAGGGGTGGAGCAGGCCGTGGCTTTCGGCAGCGCGCTGCATGTGAGCGGGGACGATGATGCGGCCCTCAATCAGGCCATTGCCCCGTTCAGGACGGCTCCCTACGAATGGCGGCGGGTCGAAGCGGGGCTGGAGGACGTTTTCATTCATCTGATGGAGAAATCGAAGGGTGGACGCTCATCATGAAGAAGCGCCGTGAGCTCTCGTTCAAGCGGTTTTGGGCGATGGTCGTCAAGGAGTTCATCCAGATGCGCCGGGACCGGGTGACGTTCGCCATCATGGTCGGCATCCCTCTGATCCAGCTGATCCTCTTCGGATTTGCCATCAACTCGGATCCCAAGCACCTGCCCGCCGCCGTGCTTCAGGCCGACCGGGGACCGCAGGCCCGCACCATCCTGCAGGCCATTCAAAACAGCAGTTACTTCGACTTCGTCCGAGAAGTGCACACGGAGACGGAAGCCCACGATGTGCTCGCGCGCGGTGAGGTGCAGTTCGTGATCAATATTCCCGAGAATTTCAGCCGCGATTTCCTGCGAGGCGACCGCCCGGCCGTGCTGGTCGAAGCGGATGCCACGGATCCCGCAGCCACGGGCAATGCCCTCAGCTCGCTCACGAACGCCGTGAATGGAGCCCTGCTGAACGATCTCAAGGGCCCACTGGCCTACCTTGCCGGATCCGACGGGCCGGTCGACCTCCGAATCCACGCCAAGTACAACCCGGAAGCCATCACGCAGTACAACATCGTTCCCGGCCTGATGGGGGTCGTCCTGACCATGACCATGGTCATGATCACCGGGCTCGCGATCACGCGGGAACGGGAGCGGGGCACCATGGAAAACCTCCTCTCGATGCCAGCCCGTCCGTTCGAGGTGCTGCTCGGAAAGATCATTCCTTACATCCTGGTGGGGTACGTCCAGGTGGGACTGATCCTTTTTGCGGCCCAGCTCATCTTCAACGTGCCCATGATTGGGAGTCTCCCCCTTCTCCTGGTGGTGGCCCTGGTCTTCATCGCCGCCAACCTGGCCATGGGAATCACCTTTTCCACCGTGGCCCAGAACCAGCTCCAAGCCGTCCAGATGGCGTTCTTCTTCTTCCTGCCGTCTCTCCTGCTTTCCGGCTTCATGTTCCCGTTCCGGGGTATGCCCGTGTGGGCCCAGCGCATCGGCGAAGTCTTTCCGCTGACGCACTTCCTGAGAATTGTCCGTGGCATTTTGCTCAAAGGAAACGGCCTTGATGAGGTGGTGCGCGAGCTGTGGCAAATCGCCCTCTTCGCGACGGTTGCCCTGATCATTGGAGTGAAGCGGTATCGGCAGACGTTGGATTAGGAGGTGTCAGGTGTCGGGTTTCAGGTGTCAGAAAGAAGTCCGTCGAGAGAGAATCGGCAAGCGGGGCAGCGGGTCGAAGCCTGAAGCATGCTCAGGATGGCTCCAACATGCCTTCAGGTGTCCGACACCCGATGCCGGGGAAGCCCGGGCACTTGCAGTGGTCTTGGAGTCTGCGGTTGGCACCGGAAACCCGACGCCTGACCCCAAGCTTCCTCTGATGCGTTCGGCTCGACATCTGATCTGTTTCACCATTGTTCTGGCCTTGGGCTCCTGCGCGGTCGGGCCGGACTACACAAAGCCCGATGTGCAGGACGTGACGCCGGTGGACTGGCGTTGGAAGATTGCCGAGCCGCGCGATGCCGTGCCCAAGGGGGAATGGTGGAAGGTGTTCAAGGATCCGGTGCTGGATGATCTTGAGACCGGCGCGGTGGCAGCCAACCAGGACCTTCGCGCAGCGGTGGCTCGGGTTGACGAAGCACGGGCCGCGGCCCGAATCACGCGAAGCCGGTTCTTCCCGGAAATATCGCTGGATCCCCTGGTCAAGCGGGAGCGCACGTCAGGGAACCTCCCGACGCCAATCCCCTTTGACGTTCCCGTGGGGCATGTCAATACGTTCAGTGTCCCGTTCGACCTGAGTTACGAGGTGGACCTCTGGGGGCGCGTCAGGCGATCGTTCGAGGCGGCTCAGGCCAAGGCCCAGGCCAATGTTTCCGACTACCAGAACGTCTTGCTGACGCTGACGGCGGATGTGGCGGTCAACTATTTTTTGGCTCGTGCCTTGGACGCGGAGATTGGGGTTCTCCAGAAGTCGATCCAATCCCGTGAGGATACGCTTCGCATCCTGAACGGGCGCTTTCAAGCCGGAACCATTCCCGAGGTCGACGTCGCTCAGGCCCGGCGGGAGCTGGCGAGCGCGAAGGCCGACGTGGCGGACACGCGGCGTCGGCGTGCCGAAACGCTTCATGCCTTGGCATTGCTGTGCGGGAGGCCGGCCAGCGACTTCCAGCTCCCCGAAGGATACGCTCCGACCTCGCCGCCCGATGTTCCCGTAGGTCTGCCTTCCTCGCTTCTGGAGCGCCGGCCGGACGTCGCTCGGGCAGAGCGGACGCTGGCGGCCCAAAACGCCCAGATCGGTGTGGCCAAGGCCGCCTACTTTCCCGTGCTGCGCTTGACGGGGCAGCTGGGCACCTTGAGCGCCGATGCCGACAAGCTCTTCACCGACCCAAGCCGCGTCTGGTCCATCAGCCCGAGCCTGAGCCTCCCTCTCTTTACGGCCGGGCGCACCGCGGCCGAGGTCAAACAGGCCGAGGCGGTCTATCAGGAGACTTTGGCGGCGTATCGTCAAGCCGTGCTTGCGGCCTTCAAGGAAGTGGAGGATTCGCTCGCCCAGATCGTCCTGAGGAACGAGGAGGCCATCGCTCAGACCGAGGCGTTCGAGGCCGCCGCTCGAGCGGCCGAGCTCGCGAAGGCTCGCTATGATGTGGGTACCGTGAGTTACCTGGAATTTCTCGATGCGGACCGAAACAGCCTCGTGCGGCAGCAAAGACTGGCGCAGTTGGCGGGACAGCGCTTGGTCGCAACGGTACGGCTCATCAAAGCCCTGGGCGGCGGGTGGGACAGTGCTCAGAAGTAGAGCTTCCATTGGGTGAAGAAGACGGTCGGGAGCGTGCCGAATTCACTCTGGACGTTGACGATGGTTTCGGCGACGTGCTCGGGAGGCGGCCCGAAATTGAGCATCAGGCCGATGAGCAAGTCCATTTCATCGGAGAGGGAAACGGTCACAATGGGCTGGAGCTGGGTCGAGCCATCGGAGAGGGAGCTGATGGCGGCAAGCCTTCCGGTCACAAGGGGCGTGAATTCGTACTGGGCGACCATCCCCGCCAAGTGTCGGCTCATTTGGAGGCTGGATCCGAACTGGGTGCGGACGAGCGCTGCGTTCAAATGGTTCGGGTCTCCCGCGCCGTTGTAGAAATACTCAAAATCCAGGGTCAGCCCGTTTTCGAACCGATGGCCGAGACCCAGTACTCCGAGGAAATGGCTCCAGAAAAGGTCTCCCTCCAAAGGCGGCGGGAGCGGTGTGGCCCGCATGGGCAGGAACTGGGCCCCCTCACAGCGCACCTGGATGGGACCCACGTCTCCCACGACGCCAGCGCCCATATGGTATCCGCCGTAGACCTTTCCTCCCTGCAGCGAGACATCCCACCCCGCGATGTGCGTAAACGCTCGTCCCAGGACCGCAGAACCGTACCACGAGGCATCCTTCGGGTCGTTGCGGGCGCCGTCAGGTTTGAGCGGGATTTCGGGTCCCGCGGACCCAACCAGGTTGATTCCCGAGAATCGGCCGAGCGGAACGTCCACTCTCAGGGCGTCCACGCCCGGCTTGTAATCCCGATCAAACTGAGTGGAATCAAAGGGAAAGAACACATCCAGGGGGTTCCAGAAATAGGTCTTGCCAAAGGTGATCGCCTGGCGTCCGAGTGTCACGTCCCCCCAGCTCAGGGAGAGCTTCGCGTTAACACGGTCGAAAAGGGAGGTCGCAAGCACCTGGTCGTCCTCGATGACATTCCAACTGCCGCCCAGCACCCGGTAGCGCGTCGCCGGGCTCACGGACGAGCTTCCGAAGGT
Source organism: uncultured Syntrophobacteraceae bacterium (assembly GCA_964538515.1). Classification (GTDB taxonomy): domain Bacteria; phylum Desulfobacterota; class Syntrophobacteria; order Syntrophobacterales; family Syntrophobacteraceae; genus CALBZH01. The sequence goes on along the minus strand of CAZIEW010000001.1, from coordinate 13,351 downwards.
GAGGGGGCTGCCGCCTGACAATGCCACCGAGGACGCCGTCAGCGTCTGGACCCAATGGATCTCGTAAGCCAGCGACTGGGTCGGCTTGCCGGCGAGAGTCAGGCGGAGAATGGATTGCGACAGGGCATCGACGGTGTTCTGAGCACTGAAGGGATACGTCCCGTCCTGATCCAGGAGGAAGAACAGCGTGCGGATGCTTCCGTTCAGGCCGAAAGACTTCTCACTGTCGCCCACGAGGGCCAGCGCCTCCCGGCAGCCGAGACCGCTGGCAAGCGTGAGCAGAAGAAACAGGGCAAGCCCTGCCTTCGCCGCCATAGAACCTGACCGTCTGTCTTGTTTCATTGGAGATCCGCGAGATCCATTCATGATGCATCGACTGGACGGCTTCGCCGCCTCCCACGGCGGCGAAGGGTTGTCCGAGGCTTGGCGAGCGCCGTCATGGATGCGGTGCTACCGATCAAAAGCTTTCGGAGACATCCCAGCGAATTCTTCAGCCTTGCAGGACATCACCCGCGATGCGGCCATCTTGAAGCATGATCCGCCTTCGCGCGCGCTGCATCACCGCCTGGTCGTGGGTGGAAAACAGGAACGTGATTCCTTTTTCCTCGTTCAGCCGCCGCATCAGGTCCATGAGAGCGTTGCCGGTCTCCGAATCCACATTGGCCGTTGGCTCATCGGCGAGCAGCAGCGCGGGCTCCGGGGCGATCGCCCTGGCGATGGCCACCCGTTGCTGTTGTCCCCCCGAAAGCTCTCGCGGAAGCCGGTGCTCGAGCCCATCCAGGCCCACTTCCCTCAAAACGCGCATCACGCGCTCCCGGCGCTCTTCCTTGTCCACTTTCTGGAGCATCAGCACGTATTCGGCGTTTTCGAAGGCTGTCAGGACCGGTATCAGGTTGTAGCTTTGAAAGATGAATCCAATGCGATCGCGTCTCAAATGGCTGAGCTGGGTGCCGGAGAGCTGCGTGATCTCAATGTCCTCGATCCTGATGCTGCCCGCGGTGGGCCTGTCCAGACCCCCGATGAGATTGAGGAGCGTGGTCTTGCCCGAGCCGGAGGGGCCTGCCATCGATGTGAATTCTCCGGCCATCAGGACAAGGTCCACGCCCCGCAAGGCATGGGTGACGACTCCATTCGAGCCGTAATCTTTGGTGATCCCGGTCGCCTCTACAATCTTCACGGTTCGGGTCTCCTATCTCAAAGTCTCAGCCAGCTGCACGCGAGCCACCCGGCGCATGGGAGCCAGGCTTAGCAAAAGGGTTGCGGCGAGAACGATCCCGGCGGTCCACAGCAGAATGTCCGGTGTGAGGAGGGCGTGAATGGTGGTCGATATGGCAAACCCCGAGATCGTGACTCCCTCCGGCATGAGTGAGGCCATATCCCATCCCCAGACTTGCAGCGCAAGAGAGGAGGCGCCTCCAACAATCATCCCGAGCAGGCAGCCGAGGCTTCCGATGAAGACCGACTCCATGAGCAACTGGCCTTGGAGCTGGGTGACGGGTGTGCCGAGGGCCTGGAGGACGGCGAACTCACGTTCCCGCTCCACCACCGACATGAGAAGGGTGTTCAGGATCGTGAACAAGATGATCATGAAGAGCAAACCCTGGAACACCCAGTTGGATACCCGATCCAGCCGAATGTAAGAGGCCACTTCGGGGAGGACTTCCTGCCAGCCCAGAACGGCAATGCCCCTGCCTCGGCACAAAGGCTCGATGGCATCCATGACGGCCTTTTGAGCGTCGGGGCGTTTCAAGAGAATGCCAAGCTGTGTTGCATCGTGGTCTCCCAGGCCGAATACCTGCCGCGCAAAGGCGATGGGGATCTGGATCAAGTACCCGTCTATTTCGTTGGACCCCGTTCGAAAGAGGCCCTTTACCCGGCACAATTCCTCGACGAGCTGCCCCTGGGCGTTGTTGGTCGTGAGAACGACCTTATTCCCGACCTGAACCTTGAGCTGCTTGGCCAGATGCTCTCCCAGGACGACCTTCCGGTTATCCTCGTCTTCAAGATAGCTCCCAAGGATGATATGGCGAGCCAATGGAGACGTCCGCTTCTCCGCGGACGGCTCCACACCCATCATGGACACGCCTACCCCTCCAGCTCCGGAGTTGGCGACGCCCTGGCCCAGAATGAGCAGCTTGGTCTGGTCGACGGTGTCCATGCGCTGGATGCGCTCTCTGAGATCGCCGGGAACGGTGATCGTCAGATCCACGGAAGGGGCCGTCTGGTAGGCGGGGTTCTCGAGGGTGACATGACCCGCCTGCATGCGCACCGCCTCATCGACGATCTGGCTGTAGACCCCTTCGGCCATGGCAATGAAAAAGATGGCGATGGCCAGCCCCAGGGCGATGGAGACCATCGTGATGAGGGTCCGGCGTCTGTTGCGCCAGATGGACCTCCAGGCCAGTCGAACGATCATGCTGTTATCCTCTATTGACGGGCTCACTTTGGTGGCGGGGCGAAGGTCATCAAACGGTCGCCTAGGTCTGGTGCATGGTCTTGACAGGGTCCAGGCGGGCTGACATGGCGGCAGGGTAGAGGGCCGCCAGCACGCAGACCATCCACATGATCAGGACGGGCTGCAAGATCGATTTGACGCTGAGTGCACTGCGCCAGACCGGATCAAAGACCACGCCGGAGATGGTCGTCTCGCCGGCAAGACCGGATGTGTCCAAGCCGTAGACCTGAAGCGCATAGGAAGCCGCAGTTCCGGTGAGCACTCCAAAAAAGGTGGAAACGGCGGCCAGGAGCCAGGCCTCCATCGCGACGTCTCTCACGATCAGCCAGGGCGAAGCCCCCAGGGCCTTCAGAATTCCGAATTCCTGGGCACGCTCGTAGGTGGCCATGAGCATCGTGTTCATGACTCCGAGACCCGCGGCAAAGAAAAAGATCGCGCCGAAAAGGATCATGTTGGCGTCGGAGAGCTGGATCATGTCCGAGAGGGTCGGCAAGAGCTGGTGCCAGGTCTTGACCTCCGCTTGGGGGGCGAGGCGCTCGATCTGCTCTTTCAGAACCGGGAGAGGGAGACGCCCTTTGGTGTTTACCGCGATTTCATGGATGCCTTTGGGCATCGCGAACAAGGCTCGAAAATCAGCGAGATGCATGATGGCGGCGTTTCGGTCCACGCTGTCCCCGACAGCCTTCAGAATTCCGTGAACGGTAAAGAGATCGTTTCCCATCGATCCGTCGGCCGCCTGAACGAGCACAACGATTTCCGACCCCACTTGGGCATTCAGAGATCTGGCGAGCTTCTTTCCGAGGACCAGCCCCTTGGTGGGCGTCTGGGACAGAAAACTTCCTTCTCCCATATGGGCGGCAAGATCGAAGTTAGCGATCTCCGCTGGCGGGTCGATCCCCCAGAACATGGCTCCGGCCGATTTCGTCCCCTGACTGACCAGGCCATAGCCGTATGTCCGAGCCGCGGCGCCGATGGAGCGGTCCCCAAGGGCCGCAACGATTGGCTCCGGATCAAGGAGCGTCTTGTACAGGGAACGGTCCGCAAGGTATCCCGGCGCGTGCAGTTGAGCCTCTCCGGTCATCAGTTGCGTCGCATTCCGGACGGTTTGATCGAGCAGCCCGTCCATGAGGCAGAAGGTGGTGATCAGCACCATGGTGTTGAAGGAGACCGCGGCAATGGTGATGAAGGTCCTCCGACGGTTTCTCCATAGGTTTCTCCATGGCACGCGAAGAAAATTCACGATGCCCACCTCATTCCTGAAGCGTTCGTATCGAAAAGAAATCGTCTGTCAAGGAGACGTCGAACGTGATTTCCTGGTAGCTCACTTCGGTCCGTTCGTTCGGCTTGTCCGATGGGGTGAGCGTCATCATGGTGGGGATGGACCGCCCCGAGAGGGTCTTGAAGTCGGAGAAGGTCATGGTCCGGGCCAGATGAAGGACTTCATCGTAGTAGCGTACCACCGTGGGAAGATAGTCCGTCCGGCGGACGGTCACCTCTACTCTTCCCCAGACGACCGGTGCCTCGGGCTTCGGCGTGCAGGCAAGCTCGACGATTTCCAGGCCATCGCGAGCCCCTTCGTAAGAAATCTTGAACGTGTAGTCCTGCGTGAAGCGACTTTCCTTGACCAGGTCGTCGTTCGTGAAATGGGAGCCCATCCAGGATGCGGACATCATGGAGGAGGGAAGCTTGATCACCCGGTTGACCTTGGGAAGGTAGTTCCAGATTTCGTTTCCCGACCGAAGGGTGCTCGTCCCTTTTTCCTTGAGAGGGGCGGTGATTCGAATGAGGGATTTGTCCTTGCCCTTGGACCAGAATTCGAGGGAAAGGGTTCGCTTCCAGTGCTCGGTCACAACGACCATGGTCATCTTACCGTGGCTCGACGTTCCCCGGTAAAGGTCGTCCACCCGGTCCAGGATCTCCTCGGCCGTGAGTGAGGCCGCTTGGGATCGGGCATTGCCGAGGCCGAGGAGCAGCAAAACGAGGACGCAAGCGAGCGAGACCGACTTGACCATGGGATAGCCTCCGTTTCCTGGGCGGATCGATTCGATATCATCTCCCGGAAAAAGATGTTAATACAAGTTCGCTCAAAGTGCCAGGACGACCGTTGAGACGAGCCCACGTTGGGTGCACCGTCTCCTGACGCACGAGCCCCTTTTGGGCCACGGCCACGGCGTGGCCTTTCCCGACACCGTGATTCCGGTTCGTTTCCACGACCCCGAATGAGGGTTTCATGACTTCTGGAGGCAATTCGCGAAAGATGCACTACGGCTGGGTCATCGTCGCTGCGGGGGCGATGGTTCTTTTTGCCTGTCTGGGGCTTGCCCGCTTCGCCTTCGGCATGATCCTGCCCTCGATGCAGGCGGGACTGAGCCTTTCCCCCGACCGCATGGGGTTCATCGGAACCGGAAATTTCATCGGATACCTGGCTTCGGTCCTGGTATCTCCCCTTCTGCTCCGCCGATTTCAGCCTCGTCCTACCATTGCTGCGGGCCTTTTCCTGATCGCCATCTGCATGTTCGGCATGAGCCGAGCCGAGAGCCTCGTCACGATTTGTCTCCTGTACGGAATCGTCGGGCTGGGAAGCGGGTTTGCCAATATCCCCATGATGGCGCTCGTGAGCTACTGGTTCCACAGCGAGCAGCGGGGGAGAGCGGCAGGGCTGACCATTGCGGGAAACGGATGCGCCATCATCTTCGCGGGCATTTTCATTCCGTTTCTCAATCGACTCCATGGGGCGGAAGGCTGGCGGGACAGTTGGCTTTGGCTGGGGCTCATCACACTTGCTGCGGCGCTCTGCGCGGCGCTCCTGCTGCGCAACAACCCGTCGGAGCTCGGACTGGAGCCGGTCGGTCGTCCGGCAGCCGTCTCAAAAGATCTCTTCAACGCCCCGCGGTCTCACAAGGATGGGGGAATTCTGGTCTGCCTGGGGGGGCTCTACATGATTTTTGGCGTGACGTTCATGGTTTACGGCACCTTCATCGTCACGACCATGGTCGGTGAATATGGGCTCGATGAGAAGACGGCGGGGCTCTACTGGTCTTGGGTCGGGTTCTTCAGCCTGTTCTCGGGGGTGTTCTTCGGCGCTCTGTCGGACGTCATCGGGCGCAACCGCGGCATCGCCCTCGTTTTCGCCGTGCAGACCGCCGCCTATCTCCTCGCGGGCCTAAAGCTCGGAACCCCGGTGCTGCTGGTCTCGATCGTCCTTTATGGCTTGGCCGTTTTCGCCATCCCGGCCATCATGGCCGCCGCCATGGGGGACTATCTTGGGCTTTCGAGAGCAGCCTCCGCCTTTGCCACCGTGACCATCTTCTTTGCCGTCGGCCAAGCCATCGGCCCCAGCGCGGCAGGGCTCATTGCAAAGGCGACCGGGAGCTTCACCACGGCCTACCTGGCGGCGGGGCTCCTGACAGGCGTGGCGGCTGTCCTGGCGGCTTGCCTACCCGCTCCCGCCCGATCGGTGCGAAGCCAACAGGATGCGGAGGGGTAAGAGACTGGGAGACTGCGAAATGCCGGGCATTGCCTCATGCCGTCGATCCTGGCTCTACAACGAGAGATCAGGGCTTTCTCGCCCCCATTGGGGAGAGCGCTGGGCCGAGGGGGCTGACAAAGCTGACCTCCCCTCAGTCCCCTCCCTTGCCGAGGGAGAGGAGACGTTCACAGATCGGGACTATCTCTAGATCTCTCGTTGTAGGACCAGAGGACATCGGCTGCTCCCTGCATCGCTTGCGGGTAGCTGTCTCCCCGTCTCCTTGTCTTTCCTTCACGCGATGCCCTGTCTCGTCAGGCCGGTGGGAGCAATCCCATTTTGCGCTTGAGGTCCTCGAGCGATTTCTGCCCTCCGGTCGAAGACGGAGCTTTGAGAGCTTCATTGACTTTGGCTTCGATGCTCACGTTGCTTCCCGCAACTTCGCCGTAGGCCGAGGCGAGCGATTCCTCCTCCGTCACCCGTTGTTTCATCTTCTCAAGCATGGAGATGGTGCTCGATGAGTCGACTCGGGCCAGCTGCTGATTGATCTTGCGCATGGACGTCGCGGTCTTGGCGCGTGCCCGCAGCGTCACGAGCTCGTTTTCATACGTGGAGATGGTCTTTCGCAGTTCGTCGACCTTGCTTTGAAGCTGCTGACACATGCCGTTCTGGGCCTGGTAGTCCTGAAGCAGCTGAGCGGCGCGCTGGTCGGCGCTTTCCTTTTCCTGGAGGACCTCCGTGGCCAAGGACTCCGCCTTGGCGGGGTCCAATTCTCCCACCTGGGCCCTTTGCAAAAGCAGCATCGCCTTTCGCTCATAATCCTGAGAGAGCTTCGAAGCATCATCCGCCTGCTTCTTGAGGCGAATGGCGAGTCCCTTTACTTCGGCGAGGCTCTGCATGGCCTGCCCGAGGTCATTCTTGAGATCGCGGATTCCCTGCTCAGTCAACTTGATGGGATCTTCCAGCTTGTCCACGATGGCGTGGGCTTCCGACTGGCCAACTTTGAAGAGTCGTTCAAATATTCCAGGCATCTGTCCGCTCCTTATGCTTGACTGCTGAACTGCAACAATTCATCCCCATGCTCGGCCATGGCCAGGGCCAGTGCTCTGATGGAGCTTTCCAGCTCCTCTTTGTCCAGGGTCGCCGATTCGAGCGTGTCACGGAAGAAGACGTACTTGCACTGATCGTCCAAGAGAAAGGCGCCGTGGACCAGCGTGGCGTTCATCTGGAGAAGTCTTTTGAAGAACTGCTCGTTGTTCCCGTCGGGGACCGGCATGATGAGCTGCTCGATGATCACGATCGGCTCCTCGCAATCGATGAACAGGTTCTTGATGCCGTTTTCCTCATCGTCGACGATGAGCAATTCTTCCGCCGGATCTTCTTCAACGACCGCAATGTGCAGGTCTGAAAGATAGTGTTTGATAGTGTCAATGCAGGTTGTCATTCTTCTCTCCTCCATTCAGGTCATTGATTCCTAGGGTGTTCGGTCCCCTTAGCCTTCACGCCGTGCATTATCATCGGATGCTCCACCCGACCAGGAAAGACATCGCCACGTAAACGGTCGCCTCCACTGCTCCCGCGCCGATGTTGGGCTTTTCCTGTCGGATGAGCTCATCGGTCAACCTCTTTCCAGGAAGAATGAGCCTGTCGGTCACGAGACGTGCCAAGGGCAACATCACCAGCCCGAAAGCCACGACACTTGCGAAGTAAGATAGGTTTTGCGTCCAGGAAACGAAAGGGGTCTGGCACGCGAAACGGACGATGTTGCCGATTGCCAGCAGCATGCCCGCGAAGGCGGTTCCCACGGCGACGTTGTCCTGCTCGATAGCCTGCTGCACGTCGTAGGGGGCCATCCAGTGGTACACGAGGGAAGCCACGACCAGTGTGATCTGTCCCGACAGCCAGAAAGCCAGAACGGCCATGACGTCGCCTCCCGAGGCCAGCGTGCCATAAATGATCAGTCCGACTGCAATGTGATTGGCAGCCTCGATCATCCCGACGCCGCAATTTCGATCCCGGATGATCTCCGCTTCCGCATCCACACGGGTGAGGATGATCCAGTCGTTGATACGGGCTGAAAGGTTCAAGAGGACGATGGCGATGATGCCGTAAAGGAAGATATCGATGAGATCCACCGTGAGCGAAATGTGCGGGACCGAAAGGGTGCCCCCCACAGCGAGGGTCAGCCCGATGAAATAGCCGCATATGGCAATGGAAAACGCCAAATTGTCTTGCTCGACCAGCTGTTCCTTAAAGCTGAAGGATCGGTGCACGAGAGCAAACGCGCCTTTGCCGATAACGAAGAGAATCAGTGCCGCGACCAGGAAAACCGCGGCAAGCGTGATCGTTCCCCAAAACATGCCTTGCCTCCCTTGGTGGTCTGTCCGTTGGGTCCTTCAATCAGCGTCTGGAGCGACTGCCGCTTCCGAAGCTCGAGCCAAGGCTTCTAGAAGAGGAGGGCGGGGCGCTGCGCCCCATCCTCGATTCCACCTTGCCGGCAAAGGATTCCTTGCGCTCGGCCATGCGCGCCTGCTGACGTTCGAAAAAGCCGGGACTGGATTTCTGGGTTACGGTCCCCTGGGTACCAAACTCGGGCCGCCCCTGGCTGTCCTTGCGTCCATAGTAGGGGACCCCCTTTGAGGTCGAGGAGCGGTACTCCTCATAGTCGCGGTAGTGGACGGGAGGACCGCCTCGGGGGCCGGAGGTCGCTCCGACGCGGTCGAAAAACTGGGACAGGAGGGCAGCCGTGGCAATCCACTGCCAAGCCTGGTTGCCTTGACTATCCTTTTCCCAGCGTCCGAACCGGGAGTCTCCAACGTACTGGTACGCGGGAGGCTGGGGGACCTTGTCGATGGTGCCGTCCTGACGCTTGGCCAGGATCGTCATGCCAAGCGAGGGCTTGTATTTCTCGTAGGTTTCCTTGTCCACGCGGATCCAATTGGTCACATTTTGTTTGACCGTCGGCTGGGCCTCGGGCTGGTCCTTCTTCCGTTCAACGATCATGACCGCGTAGCGGTGGAAATAGTCCTGGGTGAACAACCCCTTGGAATTCATGTCCACGAGAATGACACTGTATTCAGGGATCTTGTCCAGTCTGGCTTGAAGCTGATCGAGCGTCTGTCCACCCCCACCGCCGCCGCAGCCCACGAGCGTCAAGAAAAGGGCGGCGATGAAAACTGGTCGCAATTTCTTCATAGTCCAACTCCCCAAAGGGATCGGCGTGTTACGAACGACGTTTGCCGGGAAGGATGTTAGTGAACTGATACTCCTCGACGTACTGCCCCACATAGGCTTCGAATTCGACGTCACCCCATTGCATGATGCTCAGAACCTTCACGCGCTCGTCATCTTCGTAGTCCCAGTAGAGATAAGGAATCTCCGGGCCCTTGCCGTTCCGGTAATACTTGGCGCCGCCGTAGCTCTGCATCGCGTACAGGATTCCCTCGTATTCCAGCTGCTCGGGGGGGTCGCCGTTGTCCTGGATGTACTTCTTGAGCCGGCCATCGATCATCCCAATGGGGATTTTGCGCGTGAAGCTCCAATAAGAACCATCCGCTTCGACGCGGGTCAAATAGCGCATTTCCCCTTCGCTCCGAAGCTCCCAGTCATCTCCCCGAAAGCCATCCCCTGTGTCGTGCGTGTGGTGGGCCAGAACTTCGTAGGTCTTTCCGTCATAATCAACCAGATAGCCGGCCTGCATCTTCTCGAGGACCAGATCCGCCAAGGGGTCAATGGCCGGCTCTTCTTCCTTCTTCCCGAAAAGCTTATTGAGAAATGACATGGGTCCTCCCTAACGGGTACAAGGTTAGACGCTCAAGGCCCAAACGACGGGGCCGCCCTTTGCTGCCTGTTGGAGCCGCGGTGTGCGGGAGACGTTCTTCCAGGATTCACCCGGTCTGCTGATTAAGAATTATCATATTACGCATCGAAAGCGGAAAGGAAAAGGACGAACGACGCTGAATCTCTCCATGGCGAAATCGTGAGAAACCGCCTCCGGTGTGTGGGCGAGAAGCGCAACGGGAAGGCCGGCGCACGGTCGACCCATCGCCGGCGGTGGGAGGCGGGGGCCGTCACCTGTTCACGGTACATTGTCCATAACGACAGGGCGCGCTTGGGGCCTGGCTGGGGTACGCCTCGCCTGGTGGCGGGTATGCGTGGGAGGGCTTGTCCTGAAGGCTGTGAGAAAAGATCCAGGGGCCCCGCGGAGGAGGCCCCTGGATGAGGTTGTCCGGTTTTTACCTCAGCGCACGGTGGCAAAGCCGGCACGCGTGCCTCCTCCCGATGAGGAGATGAAGATGGGAGTCCTGCCAACGGGTGGGAGGAATCCAGGTATCCTGCGGTTCAACGACCAGGCACCGACGCGGTTGGCGGTCACGGTACCAATCAGCGGGTCAGCGAGGCTGGTGCCCGCATGGATGGAAATCACAGCGCCGGGAGCTGTCGTCCGACCGGTGATGGTCCACAGCGGTCCCAACGTCGTGGCTGCAACGCCTCGCCGGTTGACGAGTGCCCTGGCCAGGGTGATTCTCTCGGTTGAATTCACCGTCACCGTGACCGTGGCGACGTTGGAAACTCCCGCTGCCACCGCGAAGGTGTAGGTAAAGGAATCGGTTCCGAAGAAGTTGGCGTTTGGCCTATAGGTAATGGTGTTATTGGCGTTCCGCACGACCGTCCCGTTGAAAGGGCCGTTGACGGTCGGGTTCCCGAGTGTGAGGTCGAGGATCGTTCCAAGCGGCGTGACGCCACCCACGAGGGTGTCGTTGGCGAGCACGGGAATGGCCACCGCGACATTCTGCCTCGTGACGGCCGTGTCGGGATTCGCAATGGGGGCCGTGTCAGGAGGAATCTTCTCGAAGGTGGCCGGATCGTAAACCTTTCCCGAAACGCTGAAAAGTCCGGTCCGCACGTCGAGTCCGTTGGGGCCCCGGATTCTGAAATAATTCTGGGGCAGTCCCTGTCCATCCGTCAGCACACTGCCGGTCACCTCGTGGTCCACGTTGGGGTCGCCGATATATTGGACACCGTCGATGTTGAGGCTTGGATCAGCGAGGTAATTTGGCCAGGTGAGAAAGCTCGGACCGATCTTGCCGTACAGCGCACGGTCGAACATCTGGGCCGGCTCTTGAGCTCGGAACGTCGAATCGTTCTGAAAGGGGTTGTAGCCTCCGATGTCTTCGGTGAAGTTGATGGCTCGTCTGCCTCCTGTGGCCGTCATATCGGCCGCTGTGACCGTGAACGTGTGCTCGCCGTACGGATGGGTCACGACGTAGTCCCCCGCGCGCGGCGTATCGATCCGGATCCGGATGCGGCCAAACACCATCTGGTTGCCGTCCTGCACAGACCCGTCCCCACCGAAAGCCGCTTCCAGAGCCAGCACCAGCTCCCCTCTCCCAGCTCTTCCTCCGGGAAGGTTTGGCATGTTGACTCGGGCGCCGGCAGACCAGAAAAACGACTCGTCTCCTGCCTGCAGCGCGACGGATGCCGCATCCGCCGGATCGACGGGAGCTGAAATGCACATGGGGTCAACGGCGGGACAGATGGTCAGCTGCACGCCCGGCGTTGGAGCTGCAGGGAAGGGAGTGGGATTATCCTCGTAGAAGACGGGGTAGCCAACGGGGTATCCCGGGCGGCCGGCGGGCCTGTAAATCTCACCCACATTCTGCAAATTCTTGGGAATTGCCGGAGGATAAGTGTGGTCGACCACAGCAGGGGGAGGATCTGATATGAGCTTGCCCATGACGCTAAAAAGGTTCGTCTCTGCGAAAACGGTCGCCTCCTGCCCTATCTTCTCCACTCGAAATCGGTTGAAGCCGGTGGGGCTGCCGACGACGGCGTGCAGGGCCCCAGGGTCACCCAAGTAGCCGGCGGGCGCCAACGGAGGAATGTTCGGGTCCCATCGGAGCAGGCTTTGAAGGATCGGACTCGCCTGGGTGCCCATGAAATTGTTGGCGGCGCGAACGGCGATGGTCGAGGTGGCAAGCGGAGGAGTGGTCGCAATGGGGTCTGCAACGAGCAGGTTGTCGAACGCACCCATGTCATCCGTGTAGTTGATGCCATCAGCCACGGTCACGCCCCGAAATATTTTCGTGCCGTAAGGGTGAATCACACGATAATCGCCCGCGGAAGGCACGTCGACGCGGATTCGAATGCGCCCGAAGACCATCTGATCTCCGTTGTTCACGGCGCCCGCGCCTCCATAGGCGGCCTCAACCGCGAGGACCAATAACGCTCTGCCGCCACCCACGAGGGGCGGGTCTGCATCCGCTTGCGCCATCCAGTAAAAGCCCTCGTCACCGAACCCGGGCTCGAACGATCCGTTGGTTTCGGGTGGCGTCGTGATGCAGAGAGGATCCAGCTCATCGATGCACAGCACCACAGTGTTAACCGGATTGGCACTGTCCGAATAGGATTGTGGAAAACCGTGGGGTGCCGTGACGGGCCCAACCGACCCAAACTTGGGCACAACGGGCTGTGCTGGGGCACTGACCGCGATTCCGAGAACGGTCACCAAGATGGCCGCGAAAACAAGATTTGTTTTTCTGCGAGTCATGTTCGTTCCTCCAATGGTGGAAAAGATGGGAGCCAACCTGGTTTCGCCGCTCTCAATCCACTCCTCGTCCCGCAAAAGGATCCCGCTGCCGTCTGAAGTCGAGGCAAGCACCAGGGCTCGGACCGAAGCACGCCCCCAAGTCCGCGCAATTCCGGCTCGGGATAGCCGCAGCTCGCCCGGATTCTTACGTACTGCGGTTATTGTGGTAAGTAGTATATACCAGATACTAAGTAGATAATCCAGTGCGATACCCGTGAGGGTTGGGGGCATTTCGCAGGTGGAGCACCGCAGCTCGACGTAAGTGCGATGGGGGAAAGCGAAATCATGAAAAGAGCTATCCAATTGATATTTCATCCATTTGAATTTCATTTTCGGCTCCACGACGGGGGCTTCCGCTTGGATGGTTGTTCCTTCGTCAATGTCTAATAACTGGTATATTGAGAGTAAGGTGCGAGTGTCTTTCCCGCAAGAAGGTAGGCGAAATTACTTACATGTCTCGGGCGAGGTCAACCTCCGGCTTCTCCAGGCTTTGTGAGGGGGGCGGCCCCAAAGGGCTTCGGTTCTCCAGGCGGCAAGGGTTGGTGGCGGTTTCTTTGGAGGGCGCGATGACCAGTATTTTCAGCGGGTTTAGAAAACCTACGATCACCACGTGCTGCTGCCAGTTCGCTGGATCTCCTTGGATTACATTCGCGGCGCGGATGGTCCTGGCTTGTGCGGTTGGCCGGGGTTCCGCGCCATCGTCTCGGATTGTCGCCTCTGCTGAGGGGTTGGCCCAACATTTGCCGTCCGCTGCCTGGGCATGGCGGTGCTCCCGCCTCAGGCTATCCTCGAATGCGCCGGTTTCCGGTCCGAAAAAAAAGGGTTACGGCGACGATCGTCG